>JAVHXO010000006.1 GCA_031119525.1 Spiroplasma sp. | reverse complement strand
TGAATCGGTTTTAAACACAATTCGATTAGTTTCTTTATATTTATTAAAAAAATAAGTAATCTCTCCCGCATGTTCAATTGTATAAATAACTAACTTTTCATATTCTCAATCACTAAAATTTCGATTACCACTATTTGTTCAACTTTTGTATTCATCATAAATTTTTTTGTGGAGCATATCAGTATTTAACTCTCCCAGCAAAGAATCACCCATCCAAGCTAAAATCTTATAAAATCAAGTATCTCTTGTAATAAATACTTTTCAATCATTCGTTGCCAAAAATTTGTATCAATTTTCAACACCATTTCTTTCATTTATATTATCACTTTGCTGAATATTTATAGCAACACTTTGTTGATCATTATTTAAAGTGACATTTACTATATTACTAGCATTAGAACAAAGTGTAATTATTGAAAAAGCTAAAGTTGTTAACCCAAAAAGATATTTTTTCATCATCAATTCTCCTTTAAATTAAAATGTTAAAACTCATTTTGTTCCTAAACATATTTTGGCATAGATTAAAGTAGTTGTTAGCACTACTCGAGCAGAAAATTGATAGGATAAATTTAAGTAAAAATCCTGATTATTTTCTAATCATGTCCTTGAACTAGTCTTTGTAGTAAACTCACCTTCTGCAACATTGCGATATGTTGAAGTTCAACTTTGATTTAAAACTTTATTAAATGGGGTTGAACCGTCAATAAAACGACTTGTGTCTCATCATACATCTTTCTCTTCGCAAGACTTATCAAATCATTTAGTACTGAGGCTATAATCTGGAATTGTAATTCTGCTAAATTCTTGTAGCATATGTACACTTCTGATTCCTGCTTCTTTAGCTAAATTAATATTGTGAAGGCGAAGTTGTAAATCTGCTCCAAAATATCTATCAACACGTATTTCTGGTATATGAATGGTAATTTTACCATTTTTTAAATCAAAATTTCTATTAGCTCCAATCAATACACTAGCATATTGATTTTCCACAAAATCGCCCAGCACTCCTAGCACTGTACGACCGTCTATAGTAATGTCTCTTCCTAACTCAAGTCTACTACCTGGCACAGAAACATTATATAAAGTTCGGCTTGGATCAAGTTCATCTTCAACTTGAATTCCATAAATAACAACTGTTTGGGCAATGCTTTGATTTTCATCGGTTAGACCAAAATTTACAAGCAATATTGGTGTATTTTGATGTAATGAAGAAATAACATAATTTTGAAACAACACTAAATCTTGATGAGTTTGACCAAAACCTGCAGGAACAGGTGTACGAGAATATAATGCGGCTGCATCATGGTCTGCTAATCTGCGATTAAGTCATTCAACATTTTCCTCGGTCCACTCTGTGTCGTATTCTATTTGCCCTTCAAGTTGTTCAAAAATGGTATTTTGAGACATTTCAATGCCAAAATAATCAAGTACCGTTTGGGCACCAGCTGCACCAGAAAAATAATTAGTTTCTTGCGCAATTATCCTGATATTTAGTTTTTTTTCATAAGTTGGGACTCGTTGTATAATATTAACTACTTGATTGTTATTTTTTGTATTGTCATTAATACTTGCATCAACTGACAAAGTTGTTGATGTTGATAAAGTTAAAGTTACCAATGCAGACAAATATTTATGCATAATTGAAACTCCTTGTATTTTTAAAAAAACTTTTTAATTTCCGTTATTTATCTTTAATCTTCTTTCCTCCCATCTCACTCTATAAGTGTAATATAATTTTATATTATTTCTCAATAAAGTAAATAAAACACCTCATAAAATTCTTGGTCATTTTTCTGCCAAAATTTATATGAGGTATTTATTTAAAACTTTTTAAGTTTTTTAACTCTTGAGAAATTCTATCTAGCAATAAAGCTAAATCTAATTGTGCTTAGACTATAACTTGTTTTAATGATCTCTTGCAACTATTCACCCTAAAACTAAATTGAAGCGTCTTCAACACCAACTCATCTTACATCTGAATCGGTTTTAAACACAATTCGATTAGTTTCTTTATATTTATTAAAAAAATAAGTAATCTCTCCCGCATGTTCAATTGTATAAATAACTAACTTTTCATATTCTCAATCACTAAAATTTCGATTACCACTATTTGTTCAACTTTTGTATTCATCATAAATTTTTTTGTGGAGCATATCAGTATTTAACTCTCCCAGCAAAGAATCACCCATCCAAGCTAAAATCTTATAAAATCAAGTATCTCTTGTAATAAATACTTTTCAATCATTCGTTGCCAAAAATTTGTATCAATTTTCAACAGCATTTTTATTTTTTTTATTATCACTTTGCTGAATATTTATAACACCACTTTGTTGCTCATTATTTAAAGTGACATTTACTATATTACTAGCATTAGAACAAAGTGTAATTGTTGAAAAAGCTAAAGTTGTTAATCCAAATAAATATTTTTTCATCATCAATTCTCCTTTAAATTAAAATGTTAAAACTCATTTTGATCCTAAAAATATTTTGACATAGATTAAAGTAGTTGTTAATAATGCTCGAGCATAAAATTGATAGGAGAAATTTAAGTAAAAACTCTTATCTTCTTCTAATCATGTGCTCGAACTATACTTTGTAGTAAACTCACCTCTTGCAACACTGTTATATACCGTGCCTCAACTTTGTTCTGCATTTTTCATAAATGGTTTTTGTCCTTCAACAAAATATTTTGTCATTCAATTTTCACCTTCAACGTCTCACGCTCTTGCAAATCAAGAAGTAGAAAGAAAATAACCTAAAAGTTCAACTTTTTTAAATTGTTTTAGTTGTGACAAAGTTGTGATTCCTGCGTCTTTAGTTAAATTAACTGCTTGATTTAATTCAATTGTTTTATCTTGCAAAGAACCACCAAACGTTTGATTTGGTGTACTAACAGTAATTTTACGATTTTCAAAATCAAAATTTCTATTGGGGGCCAACACAAAACAATCTCTTCCAGAAAACAAACCAGATAACTCATTGGCTTCAAATGATACTCCATTTTGATTTTGAAACTCAGGAAACATTGGATCTCGATAATAATATAATGTTTCACTTGGATTTTCTTCATCTACTTCAATGCCATATAAAACTGTTGCATGCAAATAATTCATATGAGCATTTCTAGTGGCCATAATGATAGGCACCCCCTGATTGAGCGACGAAATTACAAAATTTTGAAATAAAGATTGATCTTGACTAGTCGCACCAAAATTTTGTGGTACATCTATTTGATGATATCGTGTGTTTACATTATGACTATCCAATTGATTATTAATTCAATTTATATTATTATTATCACCAATATTTATGCCACTACCTTCAGAACCACCCATTTGCTCGTAAATATAATCTTGAGTATACTGAAAACCGTAATAATCAAATACTACTTGTAAAACAGCAGGAACACAATAATCAGGTGTATCTTGATCGGCTGACTTAACATTTAACATTATTTTATTGGGGGCATTTTGGCGAATATTAAAATTTTGCTTTTGATCTGTTAAACTTAAATTTATTGCTGTACTAATTGGTAAAATTGTTGATGTTGATAAAGTTAAAGTTACCAATGCAGACAAATATTTATGCATAATTGAAACTCCTTGTATTTTTAAAAAAACTTTTTAATTTCCGTTATTTATCTTTAATCTTCTTTCCTCCCATCTCACTCTATAAGTGTAATATAATTTTATATTATTTCTCAATAAAGTAAATAAAACACCTCATAAAATTCTTGGTCATTTTTCTGCCAAAACTTATATGAGGTATTTATTTAAATTAATTTAATTGTTGCATGACAATTTATTTATTGTCACTTTTTTATTTTTGATTTTTATTAAATTTCTTAATAAACTCATCGTTTGGTGTGAAGTTATTTTCATTATTAATACTTCATAATTTTTCACGATCAGCTTTAGAAATTTTAGTTGGCATTTGAATTTTAATTGTTGCAATTAATTTACCACGGTTATTCTTGCCATAATAAGAACCGTGTTGGTAAATAACAACTTGAGCGCCATCTTGAGTTCCTGGTTTTAATTGTTGTTTGATTAAATTACCTTCAATTGTTGGAATTGCAATCGTATTGCCCAATAAAGCATCAAGATAAGAAACAGGAATATCAATTAATAAATCAGTTCCCCGTCTAGTGAAATATTGATCTGCTTGCACTGTAATTCTAATTAGTAAATCACCTTGGGCGCCATTCAATTTATTAAATCCACCTTTACCTTTAATTCTTAAACTATCGCCAGTTTGAATTAGTGGTGGTAAATTAAATTCTAATTTTTGATTATCTAAATAATAACCATTACCCTTACATTTTAAACATTTATCTAAAATAATTTTCCCAAGTCCTTGGCAATTACTGCAAACAACTTCTTGGCGGAAGGAACCACCAAAAATTGAATTACCAGTATGAACTTGAACACCTTTACCATGACATTGTTTACATACGCTATTATCTTGTGGTGTTTTAGCACCTGTATGTTTACAATCATCACAAGGTACTTCAACATTAATATTAATTGTTTGTTTTTTTACTAAAACTGCATCAGATAAACTAATAACAATATTTTTTAAATAATCTGGTCCTGGGGCATTACGATTATTGCGCGTTTGACCTTGATGATGTTTTCTGTTGGCACCGAATAAATCGCCAAACAAATCACCAAACAAATCGCCTAAATCAGTGAAACCAGAAGAACTAAAACCACTAAAGCCACTATGACCTCCAGCATTAAGACCATCATGACCAAAATTGTCATACATCTTTCTTTTTTCTGGATCACTTAAGACTTCATAAGCTTCTGAAATCTTTTTAAATTCTTCACCATCAGCTGGATTTTTAGTAATGTCAGGATGTTTTTGTTTAGCAAGAGCACGAAAAGCGCGTTTAATCTCATCTTGACTACTATTTTTGCTAACACCTAAAACTTTATAATAATCTTCTTTATTACGTGCTGTTGCCATAGATTGTTTCTCCCTGTTTTTCTTTTAATACTTTTAATTACTATTTTTTTTCTGCTTCAACATCAATTGGTTCATCATGATTTTGTGGAAAATCATTTGTTTCTTGATTATCACCTGATGGTGTATCAGTTTGATTTTGTTGATTCATAAATTGTTGTGCGGCAGCAAAAGCTTGTTTTAATTGTTCTAATTTAGTTTTTAAATCACTAAAGTTTTTTTCTTCCAATGATTTTTGTAAATCATCACGCATTTTTTGCATTTCAGCAATTTGGGGTGCTGCTTGCGCTTTGTCATCTTTTTGTGCTTCAGTTAACATTTTATCAATGTCATAAATATAAGTTTGTGCTTGATTTGTTAAATCAATTTCTTCACGTCTTTTTTCATCAGCATTTTGATTTTCAGCAGCTTCTTGCACCATTTTTTCAACTTGTTCTTTACTTAAACTACCATTACCTGAAATTGTAATTTTTTGTTCTTTATTAGTTTTTAAGTCTTTAGCTGTTACTGACACAATCCCATTAGCATCAATATCAAAACCAACTTCAATTTGTGGTACACCTTTTGGTGCCGGATCAAGCCCAGATAATTGGAAACGACCTAAAGTATGATTATCAGCAGCCATAGCTCTTTCACCTTGTAACACATGAATATCTACTGCTGGTTGGTTATCATCAGCAGTTGAGAATACTTGTGATTTATGAGTTGGAATTGTGGTATTACGTTTAATTAATGGTGTCATAACCCCACCCAAAGTTTCAATTCCTAATGATAATGGTGTTACATCCAATAATAATAAGTCTTTAACATCACCAGATAAAATTCCACCTTGAATTGCAGCACCACAAGCAACTACCTCATCAGGGTTAACTGTTTTATTTGGTTCTTTACCAAGTAATTCTTTAATTACTTTTTGAACAGCAGGAATTCTTGTTGATCCACCAACTAAAAGAACTTCTTCAATATCTTCTTTTGTTAAATTAGCATCTTGTAAGGCTTTACGTACTGGTTCAACAGTTCTATTAACTAAGTCTTCTGTTAATTTTTCAAATTCTGCTCGTGTTAATTTTTCTTCTAAGTGAACAGGACCATTAGCATCCATTGAAATAAATGGTAGTGAAATTGTTGTTTCATTATGTCCTGATAAGTCTTTTTTAGCTTTTTCAGCAGCTTCTTTTAATCTTTGCAATGCCATTTTATCTTTGGCTAAATTAATTCCTGTTGCTTGTTGGAATTTCTTAACTAAATGGTCAATAATTTTTTGATCAAAATCATCACCACCAAGATGGTTATCACCATTAGTTGATAACACTTCAAAAGTACCATCAGCTAATTCTAAGATTGATACATCAAAAGTACCACCACCTAAATCAAATACTAAAATTTTATGTTCTTTATCAGTTTTATCTAAACCATAAGCAATCGCAGCAGCAGTTGGTTCATTAATAATTCTTTCAACTTCTAGACCAGCAATAATCCCAGCATCTTTCGTTGCCTTTCTTTGTTGATCATTAAAGTATGCAGGAACTGTGATAACTGCTTTTTTAACTTTTTGTCCTAATTTTGATTCAACAAAATTTTTAATAAAACGTAATACTTCAGCAGAAATTTGTTCTGGTGTCATATCTCTACTATCAATTTTGAATTTCTTAGTTGTCCCCATATCTCTTTTAACAGAAATAATTGTATGATCAGGGTTAGTAATAGCTTGTCTTTTCGCAGCTTCACCAACTAAGATTTCTTTACCTTTATAAGTTACAACGGATGGTGTTGTTCGACCTCCACTTTCATTTTCAATAACTTTTGGTTTATCACCTTCCATAATAGCAACACAAGAATTTGTTGTTCCTAAATCAATTCCAATAATTACTTCTTTCATTTTTGCACCTCTTCTTTTTTTTGTTCTTTCGTTCTGTTATTTATTTTCTTCATTAATTTCTTTTTTTTCATTTTTTAATTTATAAATTTTTACTTGTACTGGACTAATGACTCAATCATGCAATTGATAACCAGTTAATAATACTTCAGCAATTGTGTTATCTTTTTGATCATTTGTTTCTGTTGTAATTTCGATTTGCTCAATGGCATTAGCTTTACTACTATCAAATTGATTACCAATTCTTTCTGTGATGGCAGTTAAACCTTCTTGTTTTAAGTTATTTTTAAAATTATCAAAAATATATTTAAAACCAATTAAGAAGTTTTGTACATCCTTATTATCAGTTTTGAATTTTAATGCTCGCTCAAATTCTAATAATAAAGGTAGGATTGTTTCTTTAATAATTTTTTGATTGGCATATTTTTTAAAGTCTTCATTGCGAACTTCTTGTTCTTTTAATGTATTAACTTTTGTTGCTAAAATCAATTTTTTTTGTTCATCTTTTAATTTAGTTAATGTTTTTTGTAAATCTGCAACTTGTTTTAACAAATCTTGATTTTCTTCAGTTAACTGGGAAACAGATTTTATTTTCTCTGGTTTAATTTCTTGTTCTTCTTTAAGAGTTTCTTGATTAGCAGCTAAATCAACTTGATCATCAAATGAATTAGCTTTAAATTTCTTATCTTTTTTTTCTGACATTCTTTCACCTCATTATTTTTTAACCAAATTTATTTTTGATTGTGTCATTAATTCAATTAAGAATTTCGGTAATTTTCTCATATTCTAATCGCTTTGGCCCGACAACAGCAATTTGACCTTGTTCATTATCATGAATTTTAAAAGTTGTTGTAATCATTGCCATATCTTTGTTATTCTTACCTAATTCTTCACCAATTTTAACTTGTACCGATTCTTGATTTAACTTATCAAAATAACTTCAAGGTGATTGTGATTCAATAAATTTAACTAAAGTTTTGATTTTTTTTAAATCATTAAATTCAGGGTTTTCTAACATATACTGAACACCGTGAGTTGATGATAGTGGCTTAGAAAAATTAAGTAAAGCATTGATGAACCCTTGAATAATATACTCAGCTTGTTTAATTTGTTTTGCTAAGATTGGTTGTAATAATGAAACTTTTTCTTTCATCTCACTAAGTTTCGTGCCAACTAATCGTTTATTAAAGATATTAATTGCTAATGTTAAATCTTCCAACGATATTTCTTTAATATTAAAGATTTTATTTTCAACATGTCCATTATTAGTAATAATAATTGATAAAACATTTTCTTCATTAAGTGGCAATAATTCAATTCTTTTTAAAGTATCTTCTTTAATATTTGGACCAACAACAATACTAATTAGTTTGGTCATCTCACTTAAAATTGTGCTGGTTTGATTAATTACTTCACTAATTGCTAAATCACGATTATTGAAAATTTGATCAATCCTTTGTTTTAAAATCAAAATATCAGTTTCTTCACCTTGAGTCATTAATTTATCAACATAATAACGATAACCCTTAGTTGATGGCATTCGACCACTGGAACTATGTGTTTTTTCTAACAATTCTCTTTGTTCTAAGATAACACATTCATTACGGATTGTTGCACTTGAACAATTAAGATTTTGTGATGTCAAAATTGTTTTACTGCTAACAGGTGTCCCTGTTTTAATATATTGTTCAACAATAATTTTTAAAATATCTTCTTGTCTTTTAGTTAACACCTTAACATCTCCAATCTCAATTAATTTTGAGTAAAGTTTAATAATTTAATTATAACTATAAGCACTCATTATTATCAAGTGCTAATTTAATTTTAATTTTGTTGATAAAACAAAATCATTAGTTTTACTATCAATAGCAATCGCCATTCTTTTATCAGGATGCAATTGATCTTTTAAAATTGCTTGCGCTAATAAAGTTTCAATATGTTGTTGAATATAACGTTTAATTGGCCGAGCACCAAATTCTTCATCATAAGCATCTTTTAAAATTTCTTGAACAACATCATCATGATAAGTAATTTGATATTCTTTTTCATTATTAACACGTAATACTAAATCATTTAATTCTTTGCGAATAATTTCTTTAATAACATTTTGATTTAAAGGATTAAAGATGACAATTTCATCAACTCGATTAATAAATTCTGGCCGGAAACGAGTTTTTAAAATATTTAATGCTTGTTGTTGACTACTTTCTTTATTTCTTAATAATTCTTCTGAACCTAAATTAGATGTCATAATAATAATTGTATTTTTAAAATCAACTAAATGACCCTGACTATCAGTTAATCTTCCCTCATCTAAAATTTGTAATAGAATATTTAATACATCTGGATGAGCTTTTTCAATTTCGTCAAATAAAACAATACTATAAGGTGTTCGACGAACTTTTTCTGATAATTGCCCACCCAATTCAAAACCAACATAACCAGGTGGTGAACCAACTAATTTGCTAACAGCACTTTTTTCCATAAATTCTGACATATCCATTCGGACCATATGCTTATCAGAGTCAAACAAAACATCAGCTAAAGTTCTTGCCACTTCAGTTTTTCCAACTCCTGTTGGACCCATAAAGATAAAAGAACCAATTGGACGATTAGGATCTTTAATACCACTACGAGAACGCATTAAAGCATCACTAACTAACTTCAATGCATTTGGTTGTCCTTTAATACGATTACTTAAAATTAATGGTAAATTTAATAATTTATCTCTTTCACTAGTTAATAAGCGAGCAACTGGGATTCCAGTTCATTTAGCAACAACTGTTGCAATATCATCATTTGTTACATCTTCTTTTAATAAGCGTTCAGTTTTATTAATTTTTTCATTATCCTGTAATGCTTTTTCTAATTTAGGAATAATGCTATATTGAATTTCTCCCGCTTTAACAAAATCACCACTTAATTGGCATTGTTCTAATTGGGTTTTTGCTTGTTCTAATTTAGTTTTTAAAGTTTTAAGATGATCAAGCGCTTGTTTTTCTTGATTTCATTCTTTTTCTAATTTTTCAAGCTTTGTTTTTTTGTCTTCCAAACTTTTATTAACTTCTTGTAGACGATTGACTGATGTTTGGTCTTGTTCTTTACTTAATGCTGCTTTTTCTATTTCCAACTGCATGACTTTTCGTCTTAATTCATCTAACGACGCTGGAACTGAATCAATCGCAATTTTGATTGCTGCACAAGCTTCATCAATTAAATCAATTGCTTTATCAGGTAAAAAACGATCAGTAATATACTTATCTGAAAGATAAGCCGCAGATCTTAAAGCATTATCATGAATTTTTACCCCATGATAAGTTTCAAAACGTTCTTTTAAACCACGCAAGATTGCTAAAGTATCTTCAACTGTTGGTTCTTTGATAATCATCTTACGAAATCTTCGTTCTAACGCTGCATCTTTTTCAATATATTGGCGATATTCATCCAAAGTTGTGGCACCAATACAATGTAAATCACCACGTGCTAACATTGGTTTTAGTAAGTTTGAAGCATCAATTGCCCCTTGAGTTCTTCCTGCACCAACAATTAAATGCAATTCATCAATGAAAATAATAATTTGACCTTTCGATGCTTTAACTTTATTAATTACAGCCTTCAATCTTTCTTCAAATTCACCTTGAAACTTTGCTCCAGCAATCAAAGCACCCATATCAATTTCATAAATAATTTTATCTTTTAAATTACTTGGAACATCACCGCGAACAATTCGTTGTGCTAAACCTTCAATAATAGCTGTTTTACCAACACCTGGCAAACCAATTAAAACTGGATTATTTTTGGTTTTTCTTGATAAGATTTCTTCAACTTTTCTAATATCTTCATCACGACCAATGATTGGATCCATCTTCCCACTTTTAGCTTCAGCGATTAAATTACGACCAAATTTATCTAAAATTTTAGGGTCATTTGCATAATTTGTTAGTTCTGTAAAATTAAATGCCATCTTCAACCTCTTTCTATAAGTTTCTAAGAGTTTCTAGCAACTATTTAACTTAATTGCTAATCTATAATATATCATATCAAAAAATTAGCAATTGTAAACACTAATTGCTAATTTTGTTAGTTATTAAATTAGTTTAGTAATTTTTTATATCCAAAAAATAGATTAAGAAATGATAAAATCTTATTAATTAATATTAGTTTTTACTTTTAATAATGTGTTTAAAAAAGGAGAAACATATGCCAGAATTACTAAAAAACAGGTACAATTATCAGTCAGTTTATGATTTAGCTTTGAGGATTAAAGCCGTGTATCATTCGTTTCAGGTCAATAATTTTATTAATAATATTATCAATGAAACATGAGATAAATTAGCATTAAAAGCCCGTATGCGGCAAATTGCAATAAATTTAGGACGATATTTACCAACTAATTATCAAGAAGCAATTGAAATCATTGATAAGGTCGTTGGTGGTTATCCTTTAGGCTTTAATGATTTTACTTTAATGTATTTGCCAGATTTTATTGAAGTTTATGGACAAAATGAACGTCATTGAGATTTATCAATGACTGCTTTAGCAAGCTATACTCAATATTCATCTTCGGAATTCGCGGTGCGACCTTTTATCATAAATCATGAAAAACGGATGATGAAGCAAATGTTAGTTTGATCAAAACATGACAATGAGCATGTTCGCCGACTTGCTAGTGAGGGTTGCCGACCACAACTGCCATGAGCCCAAGCATTAACCAACTTCAAAAAAAATCCATTGCCAATTTTTAATATTTTAGAACAACTAAAAACTGATCCATCGTTATATGTTCGCAAAAGTGTAGCCAACAATCTAAACGATATTTCCAAAACACATCCTGACTTAATTGTCAAAATTGCAAAAGATTGATATGGTAAAAATAAAGATACTGATTGAATTGTAAAGCACGGTTGTAGGACACTTCTTAAAAAAGGTAATCGGGATGTGCTAAACATCTTTGGATTTGCAAATAATAGCAACTATGTTAATGTTGACAACTTTACTTTGGGTACGAGATCTATTACGATTGGAGAAAATATTATTTTTTCTTTTGCCATTGAAACAAAAAAAGAGACCAAGGTACGTTTGGAGTATGGCATTAATTATGTGAAATCAAATGGCAAACAAAATCGTAAGATATTTCAAATATCCGAGTTAATTTTAAAAGCAAACGAAAAGAAACTTTATTCAAAAAAACATTGCTTTGCCGATGTAACTACAAGGAAGCATTATCCTGGTACTCATTCAATTACCCTGATTGTGAATGGTACTGAGCGGGGGACACTGGAGTTTCAATTGTTGGCCGGCAAATAGTCAATCCAATTAAAAAGAAAGATAGAAAGAAAAAATAAATTGACTTTAACTACCAATTAACTTATAATATATATGTTGTTTTTTAATTTACAATTTTCTTTATTTGAAAGATTGATTAAATTTGTAAATAAAAATTTATTTACAAATCAAAAATTATTCGACGACCGTTTTAAAGAAAATTACTCGTAAATTAAGTACGTTAAAAAATAAAAATCGATAATAATGATTATGATTTTTCATATGCTAAATTTTCTTTAAATTAAATTTATTTAAAAAATATTAAAGAAAAAAGGAGAACATATGAATTTTAATGAATTAAACTTAAAAAATGAATTAAATCTAGCTGTTGCTAAATTAGGTTATATTAACCCAACACCAATTCAAAGTGCTGCAATTCCCCAAATTTTACAAAATAAAGATATTTTTGGTAAGAGCCACACTGGAACTGGAAAAACTGCTGCTTTTTTACTACCAATTTTGAATAAATTAGATACTAATTTATTTAAAAACCAAACCTTAATTGTTTGTCCAACAAGAGATTTAGCAATTCAAATTTCACAAGAAATTAAAAAATATGCTATGTATTTAAAAAATGTTAAAGTTGCTTTATTAATCGGTGGATCTAATATGAGACGACAAATAACTGATTTAAAATACAGTAATATTGTTGTTGGAACACCTGGAAGAATTGTTGATCATTTAAATCGTAGAAGTTTAAGACTAGGTTTTTTAAAAACTATTGTTTTAGATGAAACCGATGAAATGGTAAAAATGGGATTTAAAGAAAAAATTGATGAAATTTTTGCTTACGCACCAAAAAATATTCAAACAATTTTATTTTCTGCCACAATTTCTAAAACAATTCTAAAAATTACTAGTGATTATCAAAATAATCCTGTTGAAATTAATCTTAATAATGAATTTCAAAGTCAAGAACATAAAAATCTAAAACAATTTTATTTTGATACTAAAAATAATAATAAAGAAAAAGCTTTAATTGCTTTATATAAAGAATTAAACCCAAAATTAAGTATTATTTTTTCTAATACAAAAGCATATACTAGTAAATTGCAAGAATTATTAAAACAAAATAATATTGATGCAGTTACAATCACTGGTGATAAAAGACAAAGAGAACGAGAACAAGCAATCAATTTATTTAAAAGTGGTAAAGTTAATGTTTTAATTGCTACTGATTTAATGGCACGAGGAATTCATGTTAATGGCATTGATTATGTCTTTAACTTTGATATTCCAAAAGAAAAAGAATATTACACTCATCGGATTGGTAGAACAGCCCGTGCTGGTGCTACTGGTACTGCCATTACTTTAGTTAATAATAGAAATAATTATTTTGAACTTAAAAATATTGAAAAATTTCAAAATCAACCAATCAAGAAATTAGAAATTAGTTCAGAACTATTAAACTTTAAAAAATTTAATCAAGCTAAAAATAATTCCAGAAATTATCATCGCAGATATAACTAATTAAAAATAACCCGTAAGGGTTATTTTTTTTATTTAAAAAACTATAAATAATTAAACTTTATATAAATTTAGCGCATCTGATAGCAACATTGTAAAACCACGAATCGGATAATTTTCTTGTGGTTTACTTCCAGTAAATACAATATCAAAATTTAATTGGATATAGTAATATAAACTATCTGGTTTAGCATTTTCTAATTTTAAATTAGGAAATTGTAAAGACCCAAAACTTACTAAAACTTTTTCTGAATTTGTCAATTTAGAAGCCCTAAAATTAGATGGCACAAATGTTTTTACTACTCTACATTCAATTCCATGTTTTTGTAAATATTTTTCTATTAACCCATAAACTTCGTCAAGATATATTTGATTTGCACTATCATAAAGCATTTTAACATATGATAATGGTGTTGAACTAGAATCCGAACTAATCGCTGTTTTAGTAAATATTCGATGATTAATTCCTTTATTACCTCAAGCAGTATAATCTAATGTATTCATAGCTCAATCAGTATGCAATCCATAATTTCAATAAGCATTATGTCAAGCATTTGTCATTAATATTTCTTGGTATACTTTTAAAACAAGCCCATCTTTTTCTTTTCTATTTAATAATAAAAGTGAGGGAGTAACTTGCGAAATTTCAGTAGGATCACTAATGACAAATTTCTTTTCTGCTAATTCATATTCCTTTTTTGCTGACTTTGGAACGGCTGGTTCTAATCGTTCAACAATGAATTTTATCGTTTCTTTTTCATCTCCTTCGGGAACAATGTAATCGTCATCATCGTTTCCTTCTAGTTCTTCTTGAGATTTTTTTAAATCTTTTTTTAATTGACTAATTTGTTGTTCTAATTCTTTTAATTTAGCAGCATCATTTGCAGAATCTTCTAATTTTTGTGCTAATTCCTCATTCTTCTTTTCACATTCTTGCAACTCTAAATTTAATTGAGCAATTTTTTCTTCTAATTCTTTTAATTTAGGATCATCAAGGTTTTGTTCTTGCAACTTTAAGTTTAATTGAGCAATTTTTTCGTCATATTCTGAAATTGATTTTTTGTATTCTTGAATTTCTTTTTGACCTCTTTTATAAAAACTCACTATAGTTTGCAGTTCTGAATTTATTTCATTTATTTTTGCTTCTAAGTCTTGTAAATTAGTATTATTATTTATACAATCTCCTATTTTTCGTGCTAATTCATCTCGCTTCTTTTTACATTCTTGCAACTCTAAATTTAATTGAGCAATTTTTTCGTTATTTTTAAAAATTGATTTTTCGTACTCAAGATTAGCTCTTTGTTTTTTTGCATAAATTTCTGTTATAAATTGCAGTTCTGAATTTATTTCATTTATTTTTGCTTCTAATTTTATTATTTCTTGCTTTAAATTTGTTATTTCTTCTGATTCTTTTTCTTTTTGATATTCTAAATCATCTTGTTCGTTATTATCTTTATCAAATTCATTATCATTGATAATGGATGTAAAAGCATGTCCTTTGTTTTCTTCTATTGAATTATTATAATTTATAGTTTTCTTACCATCTTCAATCATAGTTTCTCTTCTTTCTAAGTTGTTTTTTTCACCCATACCTAAAAACTGATTTCACTATAAGAATAAAAAACTTTACAAGTAAGCATTATTAGATATCTTAATATTGTAATTAAGTAAAAAAAGTGAATAAATTTGTTGATGCTAATTAATTCTTTTTAATTTAATTTTTATAAGTGTTTTATTAAAAAATTATAATTATTTATCTTAGTTTTAATCTTTTACTTCATATAAATCTAATTCATCTGATAATAACATTGTAAAGCCACGGATTGGAAAAATTTGATCAGTTGACTTCATTCTAATATCAAAACATACTTGTAAATAGTAATATAAATTTTCATTAATATTAGATTTTTTTGATTTAAGATTAAAAAATGGTAGAGAACCAACAGCAAGCAGGACTTCTTTTGAATTCGGTTCTACTCTAGCAGGGTTATTAGTTGGAACAAATGCTTTTTCAATTGTACAATTAATTCCAGAATCATTTAAATATTTTTCAATTATAGCATAGACCTTATCAAGGTATACTTCATTTTCGCTTCGATATAAAAGTTTAGAATATTTTATAATTTTGTCTTCTTGTCCTCTAACTCACAATTTAGTTTTTAATCTTTTATTTGAACCATAATTACCATCACGAGTATAATCTAATGTATTTGGAGCTCAATCACTATATAATCCATAAGAAGAATTATCACCTTGTCAGTAATTTGTCATTAAAACTTCATTAAATATTTTTAACATAAATCCATCTTTTATATTATTTTTTAATAAAAGTTTTGAAGGAATTAAATCAGAAATCTCTTCACTTTTATTAATAACAAATTTTTTAGTTCTATTATAAACACTAATTCTAGCCGACCTTGGAATAGCTTGATTTAATTTATCGTTAATGAAATTTAGAACTTGACTATCATCAGTAACTTTATAATTATCTTCTTCGTCATCTTCATCATCATATTTTTCCTTATATTCATCATTTATTTTTTTAATTTTTTCTAAATTTTCTTTTAGTGTTCTATTTTCTTCAAGTTGGCTTTCTTTATAATTTTCCATGTTCTTTGTAAATTTTTCCATTTCTTCTTTTAACTTTATTTCTGTTTTTTCATTCTTTTTACATTCTTCCAATGTCATTTTTAAATCTTGAATTTCTTTTTCATAAGTTTGTTTTTTATCTTCATTATTATTTTTAGAATCTTCCAACTCCGCTTTCAAATCTTCAAGCGCTTTTGTT
>JAVHXO010000003.1 GCA_031119525.1 Spiroplasma sp. | reverse complement strand
GATTTAATGATGCCATTAAAATTAATTAGATTTCCAGTTCATATTATTTCAATGATTATTTCAATTGCTTTAAGATCAATCCCAACATTATTTGATGAGGCTGGTAGAATTTTAAAAGCTCAAGCATCAAGGGGGGTTGATTTAAAGAATGGTCACTTTAAAGAAAAAGTTAAAGCTTTAGTATCATTAATTATTCCATTATTAGTGTCTGCTTTCCAAAAAGCTGAAGATTTAGCTTATGCTATGGATTCACGTGGTTATGATCCGCAAGGTAAAAGAACAAGATTCCGTCAATATCATATTACTTTTAAAGATATTGTTTTCTTAATTATTGGTGCTGGACTTTTAGCTTTCATCCTCACTTATTATTATCATGCACCATTTATGCCAGCAATTCCAATTGATCATTTTGTTAGTTAATATTTATTAGTTAATGAGGGAGAACAAGATGTCTAAAAAAATATCACAAAAAAAACAAGTTAATTTAACAAATAATGAAACCAACAAACAAAGAACAACATATTGTGTTTGAGTTGCTTATGATGGTAGTAATTTTTTCGGTTGAGCACAACAAGAAGGTTTAAGAACGATTGAGGGGACAATTATCAAAACTTTAGCAAGAACTTTTAATGTTAGTATTATCATTCATGGTTCTAGCAGAACCGATAAAGGTGTTCATGCCTATGATCAAGTTTTTACATTCTCGCTACCAGTTATGATTGACGTTGAAAAAATGGCAGTAATTTTAAATCAACATTTTAGAGAAGCAATTAAAATTAAAAAAGTTAAAATAGTTGCTAATGATTATAATTTAAGAGATCATGTTAAAAATAAAGAATATCGTTATTATATTAATTGTGGTGCTTTTGATCCGTTTAAATTGAATTATCAATATCAATATGGCCAAAAATTATCAGTGCACAAATTAAAGAAAGTTGCCAAACTATTTATTGGTCAACATTATTTTTATAATTTTAGTGGTTTAAAAAAAGATGATAAACACAATCCAAATCGGGTAATTAACAAAATTAAGGTTTATCGTAAAAAAAAGATTGTAATAATTACCATGAAGGCAAAAGGTTTTGTTCGTTATCAGGTGCGATATTTAGTTGCTGCGATGTTAGATTATTGTCAAAATAAAGTTACACTAGATGAAATTAATAACTATTTATCACCAAAACAAAAAGATAAGTACCAATATCCAAAAGCATTTGCTTCAGGTTTATTTTTGTATAAAACTAAGTTAATTAAGTAATAAAAAAACAATTTTTTCAAAAATTGTTTTTTTATTTGCTCATTTTAAGGTATAATATATTAGGTCTTAAAATGGCGGTTGTGGCGTAGTGGTTTATCGCATCGGCTTGTGGAGCCGACATTCGTGGGTTCAAATCCCATCAGCCGCCCCATTAATTTGATTATTATTAAAGATTTTAATTTCGATTAAAATCTTTTTTTATTTTTCTGAGATAATTTTTAATTTTCATACTATATATTTATTCAAATATTAAATAATAATTAATTTTTCAATTATTTTAGTTTAATAATAAATTTGGTATTTTTTTTAATTAACTTTAGAAATTTTAAGAAGGGAGTTTGATAGTGTCAATTGAAGTTGAAATTAGAAGGAAACGATTGCGGCTTGGGTGAACGCAAGTACGGTTAGGCCAAATTGTTGGTGTTAGACAAGCAACGATTAGTCGAATTGAAAGTAATGCTAAAAAAACTTCTTGAGGACTGTTAGAAAGGATTTTGATTGCTTTAAATGTTGATATTAAAGATATTAATGCAATTACTAATAATTTTATTTTAAAAGAAAGTGATTTTGATTTATTTTTAAAATTATTATTAGCACATTCAGAAATTAAAACAAATATCTTGTATAATCCGATTCATTGTGCCCGAATTATTATTGATGCTTATAGTAAAGGGCATTTAAATTTTGTCAATAAGTAATGGAGAAATCTTATTTATTTTAAAAAAATTAATAATCATATATACTTTATGTAAATTGTATAATAAGATAAATTATATTATTATATATGATAGGTGTGAAGTGAAGAAACTTTTTAGAATTTTTGGTATTAATTTAATTATTTTAAATAGTTCAATTGTTGTCATCGGTTGTCGTCCTGCTAGTTTGGGCGAAATTTGAGTTTTAACTGATGGTGGCGATTTATTTGATAAAGCTTTTAATCAACAAGTGGTTGAAGGTAGCGATGATTTTGTTAGTGAATTTAATAAAAATCGCGAATTAATTAGCAAATTCCCTGGTTTTGAAAATTGAAAGAGTCAGGAAATGCGTTTAAAGTGAATTATTGCCAAAGATGGTGATTTAGCAACATTACAAAATAATTATAATATTGCTAGTTATGCTGGTGCTAAAACGATTATTTGTGTTGGTTTTCACCATATTAGTGCCTTAACTTTACAACTCCAACGAATCTATCAAGATCTTGGAGTTAAATTTATTTTAGTTGATTCAGAACTTAATAATCCAATTAATGTTGCTGGATTAACTTATGCCTCAGATGAATCAGGTTATTTAGCAGGACTTGCTGGTGCTATTTGATTGGCTGCTAATTATGAACAATATCAAAGTAATGGTGGCTTAAAAATGTCAACTTTTGGTGGTTTACCATCTGATGTTATTGTTAGAATTATGATGGGTTATTATTGAGGAGTTGAATATTTTAATCAATATAAAAGTTCTGATGATTTAATTTTAACTATGGTTAATAGTATTCGTACTAACAATGGTAAAGAAGAAATGACAAAAGACCAGTTAACAAGTTCAAGTAAAAATGTTATTTTTGATAAATTACAAAATAGTTTTACCAATGGTTTTGATTCAGGTTCAAATAATGCAAGGGTTATAACTTCCCAGTTGATTAATGTTAATAAAAATGATATAGTACTACCAGTTGCTGGAGCTCAAACAACTGATTTGATTTCTGCAATTGTTAATTCACAAGATAATAAAACTGCTAAAATTATTGGAGTTGATGTTGATCAAAGTCAACAGTATCATTATGCAGAAAAGCTTTTCATTACTTCTGCTTTAAAAGGAATTCACTCATCAGTGAATTGAATGTTATGAAATTCTTTTAATTTAGCAAAAGATGAAAATAATCAAATTATTGAGCAACCGGATGGTGAAAAATATTTTAATGGTCAAGAAAAATATACACCACTTGGGGGTAAAGAATATACCGGGATTGCCAATAATCGAGCGATTGAAGCAATTTATCAATCCTTAGATAATCAAAAATACTGAGACTTAGCACAGAAGGTTTCAATTGCTTTTGATAAACTTAATGCTGATTTAACTAATGTTACTGATTCAAAGAAATGAGATAACGCTTGACAAACAGCTGTTAATAAAGAAAATCCTGATTATCGTCCTGATTTTGGATCAATTGGAACAAAGAATATTAATTAAATTTAGGAGTAAGAAAAAAAGAAATGAATAAAATAAAAATAATTAAAACACTAGAGTTAATTTTAAATAAATATTAGAGAGAAAGTTTTTTACTTTCTCTTTTTTTATTTTGTATTAAAATGAAATAAATTATTTAAGGTAGGGCAAAAAATGAAAAAAATATTTAAAATTCTAATGACAATTATTTTTTCAACAACAACTACAGGATCAATTATTGCATGTAGTAATCCTTTTGCTGATCCTAATGTTATTAGAATTACGATTGTTACTGATGGTCACCCAATCAATGATAAATCTTTTAATGAGTCATCTTTGCTTGGTGCTATTCAGTTTCAAGAAGAATTTGAACAATGAACTAATCGCCCAGAGGAATTAAAAAATAAAAAAATAGTTATTACTCCGATTATGCCAACAACGATTGATGAGAACACATTTGTTCAAAGTTATGGTCAATCAGTGGTGATGACTAGTGCTGTTACAGTTGCTTCAGGTTTTGTTCAGAAGTCAAGTTTAGTTCGTGCTCAAAATCAAACATTAAAAAATCTTATGCGTTACATTTATGTTGATGGTGATACAGAAGATGATATTGTTGCTTCTGAAAATAAAAATTTGGCGGGATTATTATATAATGCTGAGCAATCTGGTTTGATGGCGGCAATTGCTGGTGCTGTTTGATTAATTGCTCATGCTAATGAGTACGGTGGTTTTAACAACTTAAAAATGTCAACTTATGGTGGTTTAAATATTCCATCAGTGACTAATTATATGTATGGTTTTTTTTGGGGATTATATTTAGTTAATGAGAGTAAGAATCTTAAACCTGAATTTAATCAGCAGTTAAAGGATTTGGTTAAAATTTTAAATTCTAATTTTGATGTTAATAATGATTTACCAACAATAAAATTCGTTGATTTGCCAAATCAATTTACTGGTAATTTTAATCAAGCTTCAACTAGTTCTAAAGCGATTAATACTGCTTTAGTTAGTGCTGGAACTAATATTATTTTTCCAGTTGCTGGGCCACAAACGTCAGATACATTATCTGCTTTAGAAGCAAAAGGTAATGGCAAAGTTATTGGTGTTGATACTGATCAACAATTACAATATGGTGAATCAGCTGATCGTTTTATTACCTCAGCTTTAAAAAATATTGTTGGTTCTGTTAATTATATGATGTGAAGGGCGATTGGTTACGATGAAACTCCACAGCATAATAAATTATCTGAATCAGAGATGGATGAGATTTTTAAAACTAATGCTCCTTATCGTGGTGGATCAGATTTTGTTGGTATTGCCAAGAATTCAGCAATTGCAGCAATATATGATGGTATTATTAATAACACTAATTTAATTAAAGATAATGGTTTTTTAGATCAAGTTTCTCAAGGTTGACAAAAAGTTTTAAAAGAAAATCACAATGATTTATGAAATACTGGCAAAGATATTAATCCATTTATTTTAAGTGCTTTAAATTATCATAAAAAAGATAGATAATATAACGGAGAGGATGAAAGGTAGAAAATTTGATGGTCAATAATAAACAAGAGAAAAAAGAACAGTATGCTGTGGAGATGCAGGGAATTACTAAAGTTTTTTTGAACACAATTATTGCTAATGATGATATTTCTTTAAAAATTAAAAAAGGTGAAATTCATGCATTAGTTGGTGAAAATGGTGCTGGTAAATCAACTTTAATGTCAATTTTATTTGGATTATATCAGCCAACTAAAGGTTTAATTAAAATTAATGGTAAAGAAGTAATAATTTCTAACTCAATTAAAGCTGGGCAATTGGGAATTGGTATGGTTCACCAGCATTTTAAATTGGTTGATAATTTTACAATGCTTCAAAATATTATGTTAGGTCATGAAACAGTTGTTAAATGAGAATGGTTGGATTTTAAAAAGGCTAAAAAAGCGATTACTAGTTTATCTGAAAAGTATAAGTTAAATGTTGATCTGCATTTGAAAGTTGAGAATGCTAGTGTTGGTATGCAACAAAGAGTAGAAATTTTAAAAGTATTATACCGTGGTGCAGATATTATTGTTTTGGATGAACCAACCGCTGTTTTAACACCACAAGAAATTACTAGTTTATTAACGATTATTAAAGAATTAAAAGCAGATGGCAAAACAATTATTTTTATTAGTCATAAATTGGATGAAGTAAAAGCAATTGCTGATACTATTACTGTTATTCGCAATGGGAAAGTAATTGATAGTTTTCTGGCAAAAAAGAAAAGTATTAATCAAATTGCTGCTTTAATGGTTGGTCGAGAGGTTGTGCCAATTAAGAACCTTGATAAAACTAATTTAGGGCCAACATTATTAAAAATTGAAAATTTATATGTTAGAAAAATGAATAGTATTAGTCAATCACCGGCATTGAATCTTTGACATCGGTTTAAGATTTTGTTTAAGAAAAAAAAACACAACGCAAATCAAGAATATGATGATCTTCGTGAGCAAGCTTTGGGATTAGAAAATTTTAATCTTGAAATTAAATCAGGTGAGATTGTTGCGGTTGCTGGTGTTGAAGGTAATGGTCAAAGTGAATTAATTTATAGTCTAACTGGGTTGATGAAGGCATCGCGGGGGAAAATTTATTTTAATAATAAAAATGTTACTAATTTTAGTGCCAAAAAATTGTATCATTATGGTTTAAGTCATATTCCTGAAGATCGTCATAAGTATGGTTTAGTTTTAGATTATACAGTAATTGATAATATGGTTTTACAAAATATTGATCAATATCCATTTGCTAAAGGTGGTTTATTAAGACGGAAGGCAATTCAGTTTCATGCCCAAAAAATTCTTAATAGTTATGATGTTCGAGGGAGCAAGAGTGGTTTTGCTATTACTCGTGGGCTTTCTGGTGGTAATCAGCAAAAAGCAGTTGTTGGTCGTGAATTAATGCGCCAACATCAAATTTTGATTGTTGCTCAACCAACTCGTGGTTTAGACATTGGTGCGATTGAGTATATTCATAAACGAATTCTTGAAGAAAAAACGAAAGGTAATGCAGTTTTATTAATTTCTTATGAATTATCTGAAGTTATGACCTTAGCAGATCGAATTGTCGTTTTACATTCAGGTAAAACAACAGGGATTGTTCCAGCAAAAAATATTAAAAAACAAATGCTTGGATCAATGATGGCTGGGCAAGTATGGGAAAATCCAGAATCAAAAAATGAAGTTAAAGAAACTAAAGAAAACTAAAGGAGCTAAGGGAGAAAAAGATGAAAGAAAAACTTCAACAAAAAACTTGATTCTGAAAACGTCGGAGCAGACTTTATTTAGAATCCCAAGAATTACGGGGTAGCGTTAATAAGTTTAAAGGTTCAGTTTTTGCAGTTATTTTAGGATTAGTGATTGGTATCATTGTTATTGCTGCTACTGGTAATAATCCTTTAACATATTTTCAATATTTATTATTTTTTGCTTTTAGTAGTTATGGTTACAATAATTGGGATACAACGTTAGTTTGATGAACAATATTTATTATTGCTGGTTTATCTTTATTAGTATCTTTTAAAACGGGTATGTTTAATATTGGAGCTACTGGTCAAATGTTAGCAGCTGGTGCTGTTGTTTTGGCAATAGGTATTAGATACGATTTAAAACAACCACTTGCAATATTTGTTGCTTTAATTGCTGGAGTTTTGGCAGCGATGTCAGTGGCAATTGTGACAATTGCCTTAAAGGTATTTTTTAATGTTCATGAAGTTGTTACATCAATTTTATTAAATTGAACAGTTTGATATTTAATTAAATGAACTTTTACTACGAGTGGCGATTTATATGATGATAGTCGTGGTGCTTCGTTGCAAGTTCATGATGGTATGAGTTTAGCAATTGATGGCTTTAAGTTTATTTTGCCAATTATTATTGCTCTAATATTAGTATTTTTTGTTTGATTTATTTTCAAAAAAACAACTTTAGGTTATAAAGTAAAAACTGTTGGTTTAAATCCTTTTGCTGCTGATTATAGTGGGATTTCTCGTAAGAAGTATGCTTTTATTTCTTTTGTTATTTCTGGTGCTTTAGCTGGGATGATGGGAGTTATTTATTATATTGGTATGAATCCATCTTTAAGTTTTGCTAGTGATGATTTGCCTACCCTTGGTTTTGATGGTATTTCAGTTGCTTTAGTTGGTCAAGTTAATGCGTTTGGTGTTGTTGGTGCTGCTTTGCTTTGGGGTGTAATTAAAAGTGGTGGACCAATTGGTTCTGTTGGTTTAGGGATTCCTAATGCTGTTAGTGATGTTATTTTTGGGGTAATTATTTATTCAGCTGCTTGTGCTATTTTGTTCTCAAAATTTGAGCCATTTAGGGCGATGCTTCGCTTTTTAAATGTTAACTTTACTAAATCAAGAAAACAATATTTTGTTCATTTAAAAAATATTTTTAATGGTTGAAAAAATGTTTCCCAAGTAAGAAAAAGAGATAATCAAGCAATTAAAAATTTGAAAAAAGAACTTAAAAATATTAAAGAACCACAAGCAAAAACAATTAAAAAACAGCAACTTTATGATATGATTACAACTAAAAAAGAAAATATTCAAGTTGCTAAAGCTCAAGTACAGCAAGAACGAAAAGCTTTGAAAAATTTTTGTAATCAAGAATATCAAAAAATTTGAACTACTGGATTAACTGGCATTAATTATCAAACAAAGAAAAATAAAAAAGCTTTGTATGGTCAAGAATTAGATAATTATATTAATGCCAAAATAACGTATGAAGAAAAAATTCATCATTTAAAAGAAAGTTATGCTAATAATCGTCCTGAATTTAAAAAGCAAGCGCAGGAGGCAACTAAGAATTTTAATCAGCAATTTTTAGCATTAATCAAAAATGAAAAAGATCAATTATTAAAAATTAAACAAGCAAGAAAAGAACAACGATCAGCATATCGGTTAGATAATAAATCTAATCAAGCTAAAATTAAAGATAAAGATTCTAGTGAATTGAAAGGAGGCAAATAGGATGGATGCATTGAAAACAATTTTGGAAAATTCTAGTTTAATTTTTGTTGTCCTAATCTTTGGTGCTTTAGCAGGTTTAATTTCTGAGCGAGCTGGAGTAATTAATATTGGAATTGAAGGTATGATGATTATTGGTGCTTTAGTTTTTGCTAGTTTTGCTAAAGGTGTTGGTGGTATTTTAGGTAATTGATCACAAATTATTGCTTTACTTTGTGCTGGCTTAGTTGGTGTTTTGTTTGGTGCTCTTCATGCTTTTGCATCAATAACTTTACGGGCAGATCAAATTATTTCTGGTGTCGCAATTAATATCTTAGCTGCTGCGATTGCTTTATTTGCTGTGCAATTACCTGGTAATAATGGTTTTATTGCTTTTAATACCATTTATACCTTACCCAAAATTGGTAATAGTGATTTCTTTAATATTTATTTATTATTAGCAGTTGTGGTAATTGTTGTTATTGGTTTATTAATTAAATTTACCAAATGAGGATTAAGACATGTTGCCACAGGTGAAAACCCTAATGCTGCTGCTGCTGCTGGCATTAATGTTATTAAGAGAAGATATTCAGCTGTCTTGATATCTGGATTTTTAGCAGCAATTGCTGGTGCTGTTTTTACGATGTATGCTAGTGGTACTTTCCGTGGTGTTGTTAGTGGGAATGGTTTCCTTGCAATTGCCATCTTAATTTTTGGTCAATGACGAGTTTCATTAGTAACAATTGGTGCGGCATTATTTGCGATTGTTGAAACTACAGCAGCAAGAATTAGTTATCAAACTGGTGTTTCAGGTTGAGTTGTAAAAAATAAAGAATTATTTAATACTTTACCATTCGTTGTTTCATTATTAGTCTTAGTATTTACTTCAAAATGAAGTAAGGCACCCAAAGCACTTGGTGTTGCTTTTAATAAAGCAAAAAGATAAAATTACTTTTATTTTATAGAATGGAGAAAAAAATAAATGTATAAAAAAGAAAAAAAAGTTGCTGAAAATTTCACCCCAACAGTTCATATTAAAGCTAATAAAGATCAAGTTGCCCCGATTGTGATTATGCCTGGTGATCCCTTGCGAGCAAAACATATTGCTGAAAATTTTCTCCAAGATGTGATTGAAATTAATCATGTTCGTAATATGTTGATGTACACTGGTACTTATCAAGGTAAACGAATTACAATTGCTGGTAGTGGTATGGGGATGCCTTCAATTGGCATTTACTCATATGAATTATTTAAATTTTATGATGTTGCTTGCATTATTCGCATTGGGTCAATGGGTTCATATCAAGAACAAGTTAGTGTTTATGACATTATTAATGTTGAAAAAGCTTATAGTGAGTCAACGTACGCCAAATTCGCTGCTAACATTAATGATCAAACGATTAGTAGTTCATCAGATATTTGCAATATTATTAGGCAAACAGCTAAAAAGTTAGATCAAATACAAAACTTTCAAAATGATAAAATTAATTTAAAGACTGGTTTAATTCATTCTAGTGATATTTTTTATCGTGCTAAAGATGATGAGTGAAAAACAGATTCTAAGATTAAAGAAACTTTGGGTGTTGAGATGGAAGCGTTTGCTTTATTTGCTAATGCTAAATACTTGAAAAAAAGTGCTGGTTGTATTTTAACTGTTTCTGATTCTTTTATTACCCGAGAATCAATTAATGCAGCTATGAGGGAAACAAATTTCAAAAAAATGATGATTTTAGCTTTAGAATCGGCAGTTAATTACTATAAAGAAAGTAAGATTAATGACAATTTTAGCAATCGAAACTAGTTGTGATGAAACTAGTGTTGCCATCATTGAGAACCAAAAAGTTTTAAGTAATATTGTTTCATCTCAAATTAATCTTCACAGAAAATATGGCGGTGTTGTACCAGAATTAGCAGCTCGAGCACATAGTGAGAATATTGCTTATGTTTTAGATTTAGCAATAAAAGATGCTAAAATTAAACTTGAAGAAATTAATTTTGTTGCTTATACTAATACACCTGGTTTAATTAGTTGCTTACATGTTGGTAAAGTTGTTGCTCAAACAATTGCTAGTTATTTGCAAAAACCTTTAGTTGCTTGTAATCATTTATTTGGTCATGTATATGCTAGTTTAATTGAGAATCAATGACAATTTCCAGTTTTAGGTTTATTAGTTAGTGGCGGTCATACACAGTTACTAGCTTTAACTAAACATTTACAGTTTCAAACTTTAGGACAAACTTTAGATGATGCTGTTGGTGAATGTTATGACAAAGTAGCTCGAATGTTAGGTTTAACTTATCCTGGTGGTCCAGAAATTGATCAATTAGCAAAGAAAGGTCAAGATACCTATTCTCTGCCACTACCAAAAAATGATCAAACCTTAGATTTTAGTTTTAGTGGTTTAAAATCAGCAGCAGCAAAAATTATTAACCAAGAAGGAAATCAATTAAATCTTGCTAATTTTAGTTGTTCATTACAAAAAACAATTGTTAAAATTTTAATAATTAAGTTAGAATTGGCGATTAAACAATACCAACCAAAAACAGTTGTTTTAGCAGGTGGTGTTAGTGCTAACAGCAGTTTACGGAGTAGTTTTTTTGCTTTAAAAGCAAAGTATCCTAAAATTAATTTTATTGCTCCTAGTTTAGAATATTGTACTGATAATGCAGCAATGATTGGAATTTTAGCAAGTTATCAAATTAAAAGAAATAAAGAGGGTTAAAATGGTTATTGGCATTGTTGGTGAATCGGGAGTTGGTAAGTCAACAGCAACAAGTTTTTTTCAAAGTAAGGGGGCATATATTATTTCTGCTGACTTAATTGTTAAATATGTTTATCAATTACCAGAAACAAAAGCAAGAATTATCAAAGAATTAGGTCAAGAGTTTTTAAATCAAGAAGATTATACTGTTAATCTTTTAGCCTTACGTAAGTATGCTTTTGAAAATTATCAATTTTTAAGTAAATTGGAGCAATTAATTTGACCAGAAATGAAAAAAATTATTATTAATGAAATTAATCAACATAAATCAGAAACTTTAGTAGTTCTTGATTGTGCTGTTTTATTTAATGCTAAATTGGATTATTTAGTTAATAAGGTTTTGTTAATTAAATCTCCGCGAGAATTACAAATTAAAAGAATTAAAGCTCGTGATCATGTTACTGATTATGATGCTGCTAATTTATTAAATCTGCAAAAAAGCCATTTAATTTTAGATAAAAAAGTTGATTTTGTTATTAACAATAATCGTTCGTTGCAAGATTATCTTAGTCAATTGACTAAATTATTTAAAAACTTAACTAAAAAACCAAAGAAATAGAAATTATTTCAAAAAAAGGTCGCTTAAATTAGTTTTTATCGTTATAATATTATTTGTTAAATTAAATAATATTGTAAAGATAATGGAGCAGTACTCAAGCGGTTAAGAGGCTTGTTTGCTAAACAAGTAGGACATTGAAAGATGTTGCAAGAGTTCGAATCTCTTCTGCTCCGCCAGTTTTTATTAAAAAGCCGTTTGGCTTTTTTTTATTTTTTTTATTTTAAGGAAATTTACTAGTATAATTTAATTAAGTTATATTAATATATCATTGTAGCTTTTCAAGGTATTAAAAAAGTCAAGATTCAATGGGAGAAAAAAAGTAATAATGCAAAAAAAAATTAATCTTTTTTTATCAATATCATTATATTTAGTTTTAATTGGTCTTTTAATTTATTTATTAGTCTATTCTATTCTTCCTTATTCTTGAGTCTTATTGCTAATTATTATTGCTGTTACAATTTTAACGGTAATAATTATTTATATTACTAATCGTTTAGCTGATGTTAAATTAGCTTGGATTATGGTTGTTGTTTGTTTTCCATTATTGGGAATTTTTTTATATTTAGTTTTTGGTCGACCATATCGTTATCGTAAAAAACAAAAAGTACACTTAAATTTATTTAAATACTTTTACAAACAAGAAGATTGAAATTTTACTAAAAGCTTGCTTAATAAAGAAAATCAAAATATTAGTTCCGAAGATTTATCACTGCTAATTTACACAACTAAAATTGCTTCACGCCCACTTCATAAAAATACTAGTGTTGAAATTTTGGTTAATGGCCCAGCAAAATTTCAACGTTTAATTGAAGATTTAAAGAATGCTGAAAAATATATTTTTATGAATTATTACATTATTAGTGATGGTGAGTTATTAGAAGTTATTTTAAAAATATTTGAGCAGAAAGTTAAAGATGGCGTTAAGATTTATATGCTTTATGATCATATTGGTTCATATTTTCTGTTATCTGATACAATAATTCGTCAACTTAAAAAAAATGGTGTTAATTTTCAACGTTTTGCTCCTATTCGCCTACCTTTTTTAACTGGAAGTTATAATTTTCGTAATCATCGTAAGGATGTTATTATTGATGGTGTTATTGGTTATGCTGGTGGGATTAATTTAGGTGATAATTATATTCATTTATCAAATAAAGGTTTTTGACGTGATACTCAAGTGCGATTAGTTGGCGATGCTGTTAAGTCTTTAGAATTAATTTTTCGTCAAGATTGACACTTTACGACTGGATTAATTTTAAATATTCCAGTCAATAAAAATCAAAAAGCAATTAAAAATATTAAAAGTGAGGCAATTGTTCAAATTGTTGATGATGGCCCTTTGACTAAAGAAACAGTGCAAAAAGATTTATTCATTAAGTATATTAGTATTGCAAAAACTCGTGTTTGAATTACTACACCTTATTTAATTCCAACTGGTGATTTAATTACAGCCTTAAAAAATAGTGCTTATTCTGGTGTTGATGTTCGTTTATCTTTGCCAGGTATTCTTGATCGTTATTGATTATTAGATGTTGGCCGAACTTATTATGATCAATTGTTAGAAGCAGGTGTTAAAATTTATGAATATAGTCATACTTTAAATCATTCAAAAATGGGAATTTTTGATGATCATTTTACGATTATTGGTTCAACTAATTTAGATTATCGTAGTCTTTATTCTGATCATCAAACATTAGTTTCAATTCATGATCAAAAAACCAATCAAACTTTAACTCAACAATTTTTAGAAGATTTTAAATATTCTAATTTAATTAAAACTAATCCTTTGAAAAAACGAAGTACTTTTTATCATTATCTATTTTTATCATTATTAAAGTTCTTAACCCCATTATTTTAGTATAATTATAAATAGGTGAAAAATATGGCAAAAAAAATAAAAAAAATAAAAAAATGATTTAAAAAAGAAAAAAATGAAGATATTAATTTTTTTATTGCCGAAGAAGATAATAATAAAACCGAACAAGAAAAAACTAAAAAACCACATTATAGTAAATTGGAAAAAAAATATCGGAAAAGTCGTAATATTTTATTTAACTTTCGGCGAAGAAAAACAATTCAAATTATTAAGTTTTTAGAAAATAAAAATATTTTTAATGGTTTTTTTTATACTGACGTGCATAATATTACTTTAATGTTAGAACAAGGGATTAAACCAACTAGTGAAATTAAATTATCACCAAAACAACAATATGTTGTTTGAACTTATTTGGAACATGCAACTTATTTAGAATTAGAATTAGGTAATACAACAAGACATTATTTTTGAAAATGATGTAGTGAACAAAATGTTCAATTAAATAATATTGCCATTATTTCGGTCAATCTAAATAAATTATTTGAAACAACATTTGATGAATGAGGATTAAATTTAGAGACTAATCGCATTCAGGTTTATGAAAGAATCCCATTGAATGCTATTGATTGAATCTTAGTTAAAGATCGTAGAATTTTTAAATTAGCGCGAACTCATATTATTGGTAAAAACTTAAAAGTTAAAATTTTTCAAGGTAATGCTGGAGAAATTATTAGTTAAAAAGATAAATAGGTAAAGAAAGATTAAAGGTGCAGAATTAATGATTGATAATTGAACAATTTTTTTATTTATTAGTTTTTCAATTCTTTTATTTATTATTATTTATTTGTTTATCAGATTAAATAATCGTAATATTGATTATTATAATGTCATCCATAGTGATTTGTTAAGTTTAGTGCCATTAAAAATTGACTTAAAAAAAGAAATTGTTACATTCTCAGAAAGTTTAGAAGTATTAAATAATAAAAAACGGCTTTCCCTTTTTGTTTTTAAATCAATGATTAATCGGAAAGCTAAATTTGACTTAGAAATTCTTTTTCAAGATTTATTAGTTAATGAATTGCCTTTTTTAGCAAGTAATTATAAAGTTTTATTTCAATTGGCTGATCGAACAACTGCGTATGATTTAACATTAGATTATTATGATGCAAAAAATAAAGTATTATATGGTCAAATTCAAAGTAATACTCGTTATAATCGTTTTGCTGTTCCTGAACAAATTGCTAGTAATCCAAGTCAATTAACAGTACCAAAAAATGATTTTGTTGCGACAATCGTAAACTTTTTTTATAGTAATCAAAAAAAGACCGATAAAATCAGTAATTTATATGAATATATTTTTTTAATTAAAATTAAAAATTATTTGAATTTAGAATCAATTTTAACAATTAGTAATATTGAGGTAATGGAGTTGTTATTAACTTACTATACTAAAAGTTTATTGGGTAGTAATAATACTTTAATTTGTAAATATTATGATGGTGAATTTTTGGTGTATTCAAAAAATCGCAAAATTAATTTATCACGCTTTCAAAAAAAGATTGATCATAATATTAAGAATAATTTAGTTGATCGTAGTAGTTATTTGCAAATTCAAACTGAAATTATTGTTGTTTATTCAGCAATCAGAACAAAAGAAACAAATATTAATGCTTTGTATAATAAAATTATTGATGTTAATATTTTAAATTCTCATTTTGCTAATTCATTAATTCCAATTAAATTACGACCGAATGAAAGCAAAGATAATGGAAAAATGGATCATTATCAATTATTACATTCAAAGGAAATTCAAAAACTTTTAAAAATTAATCTTAGTCCTGTTTACAAAACTGATGATGCAACAGAACCAAAGTATTATTATGTTAATGTTGGATTAATTTCTAATAATTATTATGATAATTATTTTAATTTAATTCGTAATATTCAAGATGCTGGATTATGATGAAAAGTTTATGAACCTTTATTTTTGCAAGCTTTAGAAGATTTTGAAAAATTAAAAATTAAAAAAAATTTAATTATTCCAATTTTTTTAATGGAATTAGAAAATAAAACAGTATTAACACAAATTATTAATATTTTTAATAAAAAACAAAATTTATTTGAAGATTGTAATTTAGTATTTGATTTTCAAGATAACTGTACAACAGTAATTACTAATTGATTAAAATATGAAAATACGATTAGAATTTTACGAGAACATAATATTAAAATTGCTATTAGCCATGATTTTAAAAATATTAGTAATTTTAAATTGATTAGTCACTTTAAACCTGATTTAGTGATTTTAACAGCAAATTTATTGCATAATGTTACTTTTAATTTTCAAAAATATATTGCAGTTATTACTTGTTTGAATTATTTAAATATTTTGGGGGTAACAGAAATAATGGCATTGGGTGTGAATACTGTACCCGAAGTTATTTTATTAAAATCATTAAATATTAAATATGTCTCTGGTACTCTTTTTGAAGTTGGTCAAGTTGATAAAGTAATTGATTCTTTAAATTATTCAACTTATTGAAGCTGAAAAAGAAGCCATAATAAGAAAGGAAACATCTAATGGCGAAAAATTTTAATCAAAATATTACTTTAAGAACTGTTGATTTTGCTAAATGATATACTAGTGTGATTAAAGAAGCAGATCTTTGTGATTATGGTGATGATAATGGTTCAACGAAAGGTACAATTATTTTTCGCCCTTATGGTTATGCAATATGGGAAACAATTCAAAAGATATTAAATCAAAAATTTCTTTATTTAGGAATTGAAAATGTTATGTTTCCATTGCTGATTACTGAGAAAACTTTTACCTTAGAGAAAGATCATATTAAAGGATTTGCCCCTGAGTGTGCGATTGTTACTCAAGTTGGCAGCAAAAAATTAGTTGAGCCTTTTATTATTCGCCCAACTTCTGAAGTTTTATTTTGTCGTCATTTTCAAAGGATTGTTAATAGTTATAAAAATTTACCGATTTTATATAATCAGTGATGTAATGTTATTCGGTGAGAAAAAACAACTCGCCCTTTTTTAAGGAATAGTGAATTTTTATGACAAGAAGGTCATACAGCTCATGGTGACAGTAAAGAAGCTTTAGCTTTTGCTAAAACAATGATTCAGGTTTATGCTAATTTTGTTGAAGAATTTCTTGCTATTAAAGTAATTTTAGGGAGAAAAACTATTCATGAGCGCTTTGCAGGCGCTTTAGAAACTTATACTATTGAAACGATGATGCAGGATGGTCAAGCTTTACAAGCAGGTACTAGTCATTATTTTGGACAAAAATTTGCCGAAATTTTTAATATTAAATTTACTAATGATGTTAACCAACAAAAATATATTCATCAAACATCATTTGGTGTTTCAACAAGGTTAATTGGTGCTTTAATTATGGCTCATAGTGATGATTTTGGTTTAGTTCTGCCAGCATCAATTGCCCCCATAAAAATTATTATTTTAAATTTATTTCCTAGGGATATTAAGGTAACTAAATTAGTTAATAATTTATCGCAAATTTTTAATAAAGAGTATAAAACTCAAGTTGATGATAGTGATAAAAGTACCAGTTATAAAAGATCAGCAGCAACAATTAAGGGGATTCCGTTAATTATTGAGGTTGGTCAACAAGAATTGGAAAAATCAATCATTAAAGTTACTTCTCGAGTTAATTTAAAATCGATTTTCTTAAAAATTGTTGATGAAAAAAAAATGTTAGCAGAAATTTCTAAGTTTTTAAATACTACTAAGACTGATTTATTGAAAATTTCAGCAAATAATTTCACTAAAAATCTGCAAGAAATTACTGATTTTAAAAAATATCAAAAGTTAGTTAAAACTCATAAGGGTTATTTCATTGCTCCTTTTTGTGGTGATTATGATTGTGAAGCACAAATTAAAACCTTGACTAATACAACATCACGTTGTGTTCCTTTGGTAGAATATAAAGCTAATAGCACTTGCTTTAAATGTCATAAACCTAATGCACCATGAACTTATTTTGCTAGGTCATATTAAGAAATATTTGCAAAAAATTAAAGAAATTAAAGAAATTAAAAAGGATTTTTTCACTCATTTGTTTAATTTATTTATGAGGTGACAAAATGGCTAATCCATTAACAATTGATGAAAGATTTCTAATTAATATTTTTAAAAAATATTTACAAGCAAAATTACTGTTGCATAAAGAATCAGCAACTAATTTTGATCAATTACAAGAAAAACAATTTCAATATGGTGCCGATAATCAATTTGAACAATTAATAAATTATCATCATCATATGCAAATTGTTGAAACAATTTTGGCATTAATGCCAAAAAAAGAATATTTTTGTTTGGTGAAAGATTTTTTAACTAATGATTCTGAAGATTGATGAAAGAAATATTATTCATATAATTATTATCAAAAATTACGACAAACAGCAATTAAACGCTTTTTATATTTATTTTTAATTTAATTTTTATTATAATAATAAGGAGTTTAATTTTATTTTAACTTAAGTTGTTAAGTTTAATCTAATTTTATATAATTAACTTGGTAATATTTTGTGTGCCCGATTAGCTTTGGTTATTGTTGCACCGTTGGACCCCTTGGAGAGAAGAACAATAATGGATATATTAAAAACAATTCAAAAAATTATTAAAACAAATTACCCGCAAATTAAAGAAAATATTAATTTAGATACTGTTTTAGGCGATATTGAATATTTAGATTCTTTGGAATTAGCAACAATTGCTGTTGAGTTAGAAGATAAATATCAATTTAGATTTCCTGATGAAGATTTAGAAAAAATTAAAACTAAAACTGTTAGAGAAATTGTTAGAGAAATTGAAATCTTAGTTGCCAAGAACAAAAAGTAGGCTTTTATTATGAATGAAAATCAAAAACAATATCAACAAATTATTAAAAAACTACAAGAAAAAGATTATCGTTTAACTGATATTCGTAAAGCAGTTATTGAAATTTTAGTTGTAAAAAAACATATTAGTATTAATGATATTATTATTGAATTAAAAAAAACTCATAATATTGTAAATATTATGAGCATTTATAATACTATTGATTTATTAATGGATGAACATATTATTCATGCTAATGTTTTTGATAACAAACAAATTTTTTACGAATTATCAGATAATATTATTCATGTTGTTTGTAATATTTGTCATAAAATTATTCATGTTGATAATAAAGTAATTATTGATGCAAACTTTTTGGTTGAAGATAAATTAAGTTCTTTTTTATTGCGTGATAAAAATTTTCTTTTTTCGCATTATAAATTAGAAGTTCATGGCATTTGTTCTGATTGTCGCAAAAATACACAAAAAACAAGGCAAAAAGCAGAAAAAGAAGAACAATGAAAAAATCTTAAATAGTGTTGTAATCTAAATCAGATTTCAGTAAAATTAAACAGTAAAAATTTAATTACCTTTTGGGGGTTTAGTTTTAATGGCTAGAACGTCGGCCTTCAGATCCGAAAGTGTGGGTTCGAGTCCTACAACCCCCGCCATAAAAAAAATCACATCTTGTGATTTTTATTTTTGTCTTTTTTTGTTTCATGATTATAAATCCGTATCCTCATCAACAGCAAAAGTTACAAAAGCAAAAGCATTTAAACCAGTGTGGGCAGCAATCACATTTGCTAATTTAATATTTTCAATTTTTTTAAAATTATAACTTTCAATATACTTTCTTGTCTCATCAATTGATTCTTTATTTGCATAACCATCAATGAGATAAAAAGTTGGATTAGTTTTATGAAGTTTGTGAAATTTAGCAACTTCATTGAGGGTTTTATTGACAGCTTTTTTTCAAGTTCTAGTTGTATCAAACTTATCAATTGTCCCATCAAATGATAAAATTGGTTTTATTTTTAGCATTTTTGCTAATCCAGCAGCTGATTTACTAATTCGGCCACCACGCGCTAAATAAGTTATGTCATTAGGTAAAATGAAGGCTTGGTAATTATCACTAATTTTTTTTAATGCTGTTAAAATTGTTGTTACATTAGGATCTGATTTTTGTGCCATTTTGTAAGCCTTTTTAACTATTGCTAAATTAATAATGGAAACACCATTTGAATCAAAAACATAAACTTTATTTTTATATTTTGCTTCTTTTGCTAGCACACATGCAGTATTGTATTGTCCTGATAAACCTTTTGATAGGGGAACAAAAATAATTTTTTCAAATTGTTTTAACATTGTATCTCAAACACTAGTTATCTTGCCAATTGGCGTTTGTGATGTTTTTGCTAATTGTTTTTTTGTGGCAATTCGCTCAATAAAATTTTGTTCATCAAAAGTTCGTGGATCATCTTCAACGGTTTCTTCTTCATTAAAAGTAATTAATAGTGGACAAAAACCAAGGTCTTTCATTTCTTCAAAATCTTTTTTTGTTAAACCTGATGATGAATCAGCAACAATCCCAATTTTCTTTTTCATTAAGTTTATCCTTCCTTTATTTTTCCTAAGAAATTTTTATTATTTTTAGGACTTAATAAATGCTAGTTTTTATTATAACATAATCACTTATTTAAAATTTTGTTTTATTTTTCTTAATTAGTGATAAAATAAAACAAGATTATCTTTTAAATGAAATTTAAAAATTTTTTAAAAATTGTAATGACAGGATGAGGGAAGACAATTATGAATCAAAATATTATTTTTGCTTTAGAAATTATTTTATTTATTATGGCAACAATATTAGTACTTTTAGGTTTACTACAAGGAAAAAAAAATCATAATGGTTTAGGTGCTTTAAGTGGTGGTAATCAAGAATTATTTGCTAGTACTAAAGAGCGAGGTTGAATAAGATTATTTTCAATCATAACTTTAATTTTAGGAATTCTATTATTTATTACTGCAATTGTTATTAGAATTTTAATTAATACAATTTTATAATTAATTTCTTATTAATCAATTTTAAATTTCTTAAAAAATGTTAATTGCTATGTTAGTAGCAATTTTATATTTTTTATTTAATAGTGAATTTTTTATTATAATTTATTAAAAGAAAAGATTTGGAGTCGTTAATAAGTATGAAGCAACAAATCCTTAATGTTTTAAAGAATTCTTTAAAACCACTATCAACTGTTGAATTAACAAGTAAATTAAAAATTAGTACTCATAATCAACAAGAAGAATTGTTATCTGATTTAGAAGATTTAAAAAGTAGTGATATTATCTTCGAAAATGATCAAAAGGAATATTACCTTGAAAAAAGTTATCACAATTTTTCAATTGGCACAATTCAAATTACCATGCGTGGCGGTGGATTTATTAAACCTTTGATTAGTAATAACAATGGTGATAATAATAGTAATAAAATTGAAAAAGAATATCGTGTTAATCCAAACCACACGAATTCTGCTTTAAATAATGATGAAGTTTTATTTACAATAATTTCGGGTGATGAAGCGATTGTTAATCATGTGTTAAAAAGAAATACCAACACTTTGGTAGGTACTGTAATTGTTGATCCAACAACAAAGGAAAAAACTTTAAGTATTCAAAATAGTAAGTTACATCGTTACCAAGTTAAGATTCTTAATGAAGATTATGCCATTGAAAATAATATTGTTATTGCAAAAATTAATCACTTTCAAGATAATACTTTTACTGTTACAATTGAAAAAATGCTTGGCAATTTAAATGATCCAGGGGTTGATATTTTATCTGTTATTTATGAAATTGGTATTAAACCACAATTTGATCCTGAAACTTTAATGGCGGCAAATCAAATTAGTCAAACAGTTTTAGAAAAAGAAAAAGTAAATCGGATTGATTTAAGAAAAGAATTGTTGGTAACAATTGATGGTAAAGATGCCAAAGATTTTGATGATGCAATTTGTGTTTATCCTTTAAAAAATGGTAATTATCGACTAATTGTTGCGATTGCTGATGTTAGTCATTATGTTCAACCAAAGAACCCTTTAGATGATGAAGCTTTTATCCGGGGTACTTCGGTTTATTTGGCTGATCGAGTAATTCCAATGTTGCCGACACAATTATCAAATGGTATTTGTTCTTTGAATGAACAAGTTGAGCGACTGGCAATGGTTTGTGATATCGAAATTAATCAACAAGGTGATACTGTTAAAAGTAGAATTTATCAAGCTTTGATGAAGTCTGTTCGGAGAATGAATTATGATGAAGTTAATCAGGCTTATCACGATCAAAAACCAGAATTTACTAAAACTCACCCTAAAGTTTGACAGATGTTGCAAGATGCGCAAAAATTATATGAGATTTTGGCAAGTTATAAAGTTAAGACGGGTGTCATTGATTTTAATATTGATGAAGCAAAAGTAATTGTTAATGAACAAGGTGAAGTAACTGACATTAAAATTCGAAGTCGTGATATTTCTGAAAAATTAATTGAGAGTTTTATGATTCGTGCTAATGAAGTTGTTGCCCAAACAATTTATGATATGAATTTACCTTTTATCTATCGAATTCATGAATCGCCAAGAAAGAAAAAATTGACGCAAATGACAACAATTTTAAAATTAATGGGGATTCAGGGCAATTATAATTGAGACAAATTGCATTCAAAAGATCTCCAAATTTTATTAAATTCGATTAAAGACTTACCAAATTTTCAAATTTTATCAACTTTATTATTGAGAAGTATGGAAAAAGCTCGTTACAGTAATTCTAATATTGGTCACTTTGGTTTAGCAAGTGATTGTTATACTCATTTTACTTCGCCAATTCGTCGTTATCCTGATTTAGTTGTTCATCGTTTATTAAGACAGTATTTGATAACAAAAGAGATTAATGGTAAAGTTATTAGTAGGAATCAAAATTTTACTGCTTTAGCAGCAGAGCAATCAAGTAATATGGAAGTTAAAGCCATGGAGTGTGAAAGAACTGTTGAGCAAATGAAAAAAGCAGAATATATGACAAGATTTATTAATCAAAAATTTACTGGTATTATTTCAGCAATTACTGGTTTTGGAATTTTCGTTGAATTACCAAACACAATTGAAGGATTAATTAAGTTATCAGATATGGATGATGATTATTATATTTTTAATGAGAAAGCGATGATTTTATTTGGTGAAAGAAAACGTAAACAATATCGTTTAGGTCAAACAGTTAATATTATTGTTAAAAATGCTAATAAAGAAACAAGAACAATTGATTTTCTTTTAGCTGATATGAAACGTGATATCAAACAACAAAATAATAAAATGCTCCAGAATAAAAAACGTGATCGTAAGATGAAATTTTATTATACTAGAAATAAACAAACAAGAAAATAATTGTCATAGTTAGAGGAATATTATGAATCTTAGTAGAAAAAATAATTTTCGATTAATTAAACAATCGTCGGTTGAAATTCCATGTTATTTTTTTGGCTTTTTTAAATCACCAGGTTTAGCGAAATATCCTAATTTACCTTGAATTAATGATGATTATCAATTAATTAAAACTAAAAATATTAAAGCAATTGATTGTAATAAAATTGCTAACAATTTGTTTTTAGTGGGCAAAAAATTTAATTTATTTAATAATGTTAATTATTTTATTACAATGCCATTAAAAAATAGTTCTGTTAGCAGTTTAGAAAAAGTTGTTAGTCAATTAATAAAATTAGTTGATCAACATTTAGGATTAAAAATTAAATTAATTAATGATGCCTTCATTGTTGAAGATTATTTAAAATTTTGAGAAAATCGTTTAACTTTAAAACAACGGCAAGTTGAGATTAGTAATAAAATTGTTTTTAAAGACAAATACTATAACTTTTTTGATGATCAAAAAATTATTATTATTGATGATGTTGTTTCAACTGGTACTTCAATTGCTGAAATAGCATTAAGTTTGAAAAAATTTAATCAATCAATGGCATTCACTGCTTTAGTTTATGGTTCAGTTTATCAATGGCAAAAAATTTATAACTAAACTATTAAGTCGTTTTCTTTTTTATCTTGCTTGGTATAATTAAATTAGGATTAATTAAATAATTTAATTAATTGGATCATATGGGAGTTTAGCATGAAAGTTATTAGCAAAAATCGTAAGGCATATTTTAATTATGAAATTTTAGACCGCTATGAAGCTGGACTTGTTTTAACTGGTGCTGAAATTAAAGCAATTAGAAATGCTAATGTTAATATTCAAGATAGTTATATAAGTTTTCTTAAAAATCAAGCTTATATCATTAATATGAATGTTACTAATTATCAATTTAGTAACTCATATCAAGATGATCCATTAAGAAAGCGTAAGTTATTATTACATAAAAAGGAAATTTTAAAATTACAACATGAACAAAAAACTAAAGGTTTAGTAATTATTGTTTTAACTTTATATTTAAATCAAAAACAAAAAGCAAAATTGGAAATTGCCACAGCGCGATCAAAAAAACTACATGATAAAAGGCAGGCAATTAAAACTCGTCAGTTAAAACGAGAAATTAAAGATAAATATTAATTTACATTACAATTTCAATATTATTAGGAAATTAAAAATTATGAAAACTATTAAACAACAAAAAAAGTATTTTAGTTTATTAAAAAATTCAGTTAAAGATTGAAGATTTTGAATAAAATCACTAATTGGTTTAACACAAATTTCAAGTGTGGTTATTTTTCTTACTGTTTCAGTTATTTTTGAACATAACTGGTACATTATTCCAGAACATCTATCTTACTTTACAACATTATCTAATTTATTTTGTGGGATATTTTTTATTTATTCAGCAATTTTTCATTATGCTGAAGGTAATAGTAAATTTGATAATAGTGAAGTAGCAAAAATTGTGATAACTTATATAACATTAACAGTTCTACTTTATAATTTAAATCAACTAATGACAGTTAATCCTTATTTCTTTGATGATTGAAAGTATCTTATGTCATTTATTTGTGAGCACTCATTAGTGCCGATTCTTGCAATTATCTATTGTTTATTTTTTTATAACCATAAAAATAGTGCAACTATTAAAGAATTTAATAAAAAATGAGTTTGATATATGGTTCTTGGTTTAGTTATTTATTTGTTATTTTTTTCAGTTATTGGTTTGTTAGCTAAAATTTTTAAATGAAAACCATTATTTGGCACAATTGATGGTAGTGGTGATGCGTCAACATTTGTTTATCCATTTATGGATTGATATCATGGTGTTGGTTTTTTTAAATATTTACCATCTTGATTTGAATGTATTGTCATGTTAACTGCAACCTTCATTGTTGCAATTGGTTTTGATTATTTTTATACTTTCATTATTATTAAAGTTAATGCTATTAATCAAAAAATTTTATTGGGTAATCAGTACAAGAAAAATAATGTTGCAATTAAATAACTGCTAGTAAAAAATACTCATATGAGTATTTTTTATTACTTTCCTTGTGTTCCTTGCGTTAAAGCTTGGTTATAAAAGGTTAAAATATCTTGGTAAACTTCCATTTTAATTGGTTCATTTAAAATTTCATGTCGTGAATTTGGATAAAGTTTGATATTAATATTAGTATGGTGTTTTTTAAATAATTTGTAAACTTTTTTTACCCCTTTCCCAAAGTTACCAACTGGATCATCTTGTCCAGAAATAAATAAAATTGGTAGATTTTGGGGTGCTTTTTTGATATTTTTCTTATTATTAATGAATAATAAACCAGTGAACATATCTTTGAAGGCACTAGTTGAAAAAACTTGCCCAGTTAATGGATCATCTTGAAATTGTTTTTGGATTTTTTTATCAGTACTTAATCATTCAGTACCGGTTTTGCCTTCATCTTTGAAACGATTACCAAATTTTGCATATGATAAATTATAAATCATTTGGTCTTTTGCTTTTGCTCCCAATTTTTTTTGATTATGTTTTGCTACTTTAATTGAAAATTTTAATAATGATTTTTTATGGAAGGCTGTGCCACAAATTACTGCTGCTTTAATATTTTCACCATACTTAATAATGTAATGGCGTACCATGAATGAACCCATTGAGTGACCAAAGATAACGATTGGTAGATTGGCATAAGTTTTTTTAATATAAATTGTTACTTCATACAAGTCATCAATTATTTTTTCTCAACCATCTTCTTCAGCAAAAAAACCTAAGTCTTCTTCATTTTTGGCTGTTTTACCATGACCTCGATGATCCTCAGCAACAACAATATAGTTATTTTCTGTTAAGTAATTAGCAAATTCTTGATATCTTTTTGCATGTTCAGCACTTCCATGCACTAATTGCACAACACCTTTAACATTTTTTAAATTTTTGGGTGTTCATTGGTACATTTGCAATTTAATGCCATCACGTAGTGTTTGTTTTCACTCTTTAACTTTAGTTGTTTTTTCTGCCATTTTTTGTCCTTTTATTAAGTTTATTTTTTTCTATCTTTATTATAGTCTTGATTTATTATTTTTTGGCAGTTTTAGTTATTTCAATAATTTTTTTAACTTAAAATATTTGGTTTTTTAAGTTTAATATTTCTAGGGTATATTTGATTCAAATTGATTAATGAAATATTTAGTTAAGAAATTTATTTTATTATTAATAATTATTTATTTTAACAGATTTTAGCATTACTGCTTTCTGGCCAAATATGTATTTACCTTTAAATTCAATTGATTTTCAAATTCATGTTTATTTAAATAAAAATTGGGTATTTGATGTAATAATTAAAGAAAATGAAACTGGAATTGAATATTATGGTAAAGGCAAAAATAAGATTGTTAAAAACCAAAAAATTTCACAAAAAGATATTATTGATAAATCACAAATTGATTCATACTGGCATATGGTATTTGCAACAATGCAGCGTGAATTAGGTAATGTTTGACGTAGTAGTGATACAGTAGGTGAAGTTGTTAGAAGTGCTCAATTTATTTTATATAAATTATTTGGTTCAAAAGTTGCTAATCAAGTATGCATTACAAGTAATCGTAACAATGATATAAAATTAAAAGATATTTATGATTTTGAAAATAGAATTAAAGGTTCAAAATGAAGTTTTGATTTAAAATGAATTATTATTTCTTACAGCACAAGATTGGAATATCATAATTCTAAAATAAAAGTTGTTCAACTAGAATATGCTGATATTCCTGATAAAATAATAGAAGTAGTGAGTAATATTAATTTAAAGAACAAATTTTTAGCATCAGCTGCTAATTTATATTGAATGATTGCTCAAGAATTAAACGGTATTTCTTACACACTTAGTGAAAAAAATAAATGAAATAATTTAAATTTAAAAGTTGTTGATGCAGATATATATGTTCATGTTTTTCGTGATGGAGTATGGTTGATGGATATCGAATTGTATATAAAAGAATATGGAAAGAATTGAATTTTTAAATTTTTTGGTGATCGAAAAGACGAAAAAATTAAGGTTAAAGATGAATTATAGTATTTTTTATAATAAAAAATAAGTAAAATTTGGTGATTAACTTTTATTAGGATTTATTTTGCAACTTTAATTACTTTTGGGAAAGTACTTAAACCTTAGTTACTTTCCCAAAATAATTTCTTACACACCAAAATAAAGTTAATCTTGCTAAATTTAGCAAAAAAAGGTATAATATTGATGGGGATGTTTTGGTTTCGACAGAAGACAACGACAAGTAAGTGCAGTGGTCTGGTAGACCATAATACTTCGAGGTTTAAATAACCGGAAACAAAAACAAAACTGTAGTTCCTACAGATATTAAAGCTAAATTAAATTCATTTAACTTTGGTTTAATGAACTCTAATAATTTAGTTGCTTTATCTGCTTAAATTATTTAACTACCATTAATTAAATAATTGTTTGTTATTATTAATTAATGTTCCATTAAACAAACTAGAAAAAACTAATGTTAATAAGTTTTTTTGAAATTTACCATTAACTAGTTAATATTGTTTTTGTATAATTAAGCAATATTAATGAAGCAAATAATTGTACTAAACTGTAGAAATTATTTGTTAGTTATCTTTTGGACACGGGTTCAATTCCCGTCATCTCCACCATTTTAGCACTTATATTTATTGTGCTTTTTTTATTTTCTATATATTGTATTTATGACATATCATTGATATTATAAAAATACTTATTTAAAAACTTTTTAAAAAGTTTGGAGTTGTCGCCAAGTTGGTTTAAGGCCCTAGTCTGCAAAACTAGTATCGTCGGTTCAAGTCCGTCCAACTCCTCCATTATTAATTAAATATAACGAATTATTAAAAATTAACTTGTAAAAATTTTTTTAAATAAGTATAATTGATTAGGTTTGTTATTTTATAATAATAAGTTGTGCGCCTATAGTTTAATGGATAGATCACTTGACTACGGATCAAGAGGTGTGGGTTCGACTCCTGCTAGGCGCGCCAGCCTTCGGGAAGTAGCTCAGCTTGGTAGGGCGCTCGGTTTGGGACCGAGAGGTCGCAGGTTCAAATCCTGTCTTCCCGACCATTTTAATCATTTATATGGGTTCGTAGTTCACCTGGGAGAACATCTGACTTGCACTCAGAAGGTAGTCGGTTCGAGTCCGATCGAATCCACCATTTAATTAAATTAAAATATCTATCTGGCGGGGTAGTTCAGTTGGTTTAGAACATTCGGTTCATACCCGAAAGGTCATGGGTTCAAGTCCCGTCCCCGCTACCATTGATTGGACCCTTAGCTTAGTGGATAAAGCGCCCGGCTCATAATCGGGAAATCATTGGTTCGAGTCCAATAGGGTCCACCAATTAATTTATTATTAGGGAACTTACCCAAGTGGCTGAAGGGACCAGTCTTGAAAACTGGGAGGCGTTTTACGACGCGCGGGGGTTCGAATCCCTCAGTTCCCGCCATTTATTAAAAAAACTTTATATTTATTTTTCGGAGTAGAGAAATGGTATCTCGTCGGGCTCATAACCCGAAGATTGTTAGTTCGAATCTAGCCTCCGAAACCATGAGGTCTTGTGGTGCAGTTTGGTTAGCACACCCGCCTGTCACGCGGGAGGTCGCGGGTTCAAGTCCCGTCAAGACCGCCATTTTTTTTAAATTATTAAAAAACTAATTAATATTAATATTAATTAGTTTTTTTGTTTATTATTAGAATTTTTTAAATAATTTCTTCTCGTGATTCCAAACATCTTGCAATCAAGGATTTGATTATCTTTGATGAAGTAATCATGGAGGACACCTTCAAATTTCATCTGGCAACTAATCATTGTTTTTTCTGATGCAATATTTTCTAATACGCAGATACCCTCAATTCGGATGACATCTAAATTAGTGAAGATATAATCAATTATTGCTTGGAGGGCTTCTTTCATATAATGTTGCCCCCAGTGTTTTGGATTTAAAGCATAACCAATTTCGATTGCTTTATTTTCAGAATAAAATCCCATAACACCACAAGTACCGATCATTTTTTTTTCTGCTTTTAATTCAATTGCTCACATAAATTTGTTAGGTTCTTGGTATTGTTTGATGGTATTTTTAATAAACTGCTTGCTATCTTTAATTGTTTGATGTGGTTGTCAAAAAAGATACTTACTTAAGTTTTTATCTTGGGCATACTCAAAAACATTTTTTGCATCCTTACGTTTGATGGCTCTTAATATTAGCCTTGTTGTTTCTATTCGTGGTATTTTTTGTTTACTCATGGATAATCCTTCGATTTAATTTATTTTTGTTAACTATTATTATTATATAATAAATTACAAAATTGATTTTTTTAACTTTCATTTCAAGGTTTTTTCTGATTAAAAGATGGCAAAAATAATTATTGTAAAAAAATAAAAAATATTGTATATATAAAAAGGATATAAAAAAGGAGAATGTCGTTGTCGTAGGTTTTGTTTTTAAATTTTATTAATTAAATAAAATTGAGTTAACATAATCAATTGATATTAAAAAGCAAAAAGGAGACAAAAATATGCCAAATGATAAAGATAAACAAGCATTAGAAGATGCAAAAAAAATAAATTCTGATAAATCAAGTTTTTTGTATAAGTTAGCAAACGATAATGGTAGCAGTTCGTGAAAGCACAATTATTCTGCTTGAAATAATAAAGATAAAAATAAAGATCAAGGTGGCAAAAATGCTGCCCTGCCTGAAGATCAAGATTTACAACAAAAAATAATATTAGAAGATAATCAATTATTTAATATATTTTTAAAGAATCAACTTTCTGATCAAATGATTGATGATCAAATTATTAATGATAAGAATGATAAGAATGAAAAGTTTGATTTTGAATTGCAAGATTTAGAATTTTAATCAATGAAAAATTAATATTTCTTTTCTTTATTTATAATCAATTTTAAATAAGGATAAAATTTGAAAACATGTAAAATTAATTGAATTCAATTATGGTATTATTAAAAAATTATTTTGTTATTTTAGTAATTTATGTTATTATTTTAAGGTCAAGGCCGGATAGCTCAGTTGGTAGAGCAAACGCTTGAAGCGCGTTGTGTCGGCGGTTCGACCCCGCCTCTGGCCACCATTATTGAATTAGAATTATTTATGGTATTTTTGTTTAAAAATACTTTTTTTATTTTCTAATTAATCTTGTTCTAAATGAAGTTTTGATTTGACCCTCGTTTTTAATTAAGGGTCTTATTTTTATTTAATAAATATGTTATAAATATTATGGTTTATTTATTTAGGGGTACTAGGGGGAATAGAGTAAGTCAAACTTAAAGTTGAGTAAAACAAATGATGTCTTGCAGTTTAATATAGAAAAGAAGGTTTACTAATGCGTCAAAAAATTATTATTGGCAATTGAAAAATGTATAAAACAATGAAAGAAGCAAATGATTTTTTAACTGAATTTGAGAAAAAAACAAATAATAGAACTTTTAATTGTCAGTATGGTGTTGCAGTAAGTTTTACAAATTTGTTTGTTTTGAAAAATAGAAAGTTTAAAAATTTAATTATTGCAGCCCAAAACTGTCATGATCAATTGCAGGGAGCATTTACTGGTGAAGTTGCTGTTAATATGTTAGAAGAACTGGATGTTAGTTATGTAATTATTGGTCATTCAGAACGTCGGCAATACTTTAATGAAACTAATGAAAGCATTAATCGAAAGTTAAAAACAATTTTTAATCATTCTAAATTGCTTCCAATTTTATGTTGCGGTGAAACTTTAGCACAATATGAAGCAAAGACTACCCATCAAATAATAGAAACACAAATTAAATCAGCATTAAAAGATATTACTGGTGATCAAGCTGCTAAACTGGTTATTGCTTATGAGCCAATTTGAGCAATTGGCACTGGTAAAACTGCTTCTGCTGCTCAAGCACAAGAAATTTGTGCTTTAATTAGAACAATAATTGTTAAATTATACCAAAAGGATATTGCGAATAAAGTTCGAATTCAGTATGGTGGTTCAGTAAAACCTGATAATATTAAAACATTTTTATCACAACCTGATATTGATGGAGCTTTAGTTGGTAGTGCTTCATTACAAGTTAATGATTTTATTAACTTATTACATTAATTTTAATTGTAAATCTATAGGGAAAAGAGGGAGTAAAAATGCCTCAAATAGAAGAAAAAGATTGATGAAAGTATTTAAAAACAAAAAAAAATAATTATCATTTTCCTCCAACAAAAATAATTACAACAAAAAACCAAATTAATAATAAAATTTTAATTTTATTAGATAAAAAAGCCGAAGTTGTTGGTCAATTATCAGATTATGGTTTGATTGTTTTAGACAAAACAATTTTAAATAGTTCTGATGATAAAAGTATTTCAGAGCAGGGAATTATTAGTAGTGACTTTTTTAAAGCACGAGTGATTGATGTTAATAATAAAATTATTAATAATGTCCATTTTCATTTAGTAAAAGTTATTTCTGGAATTATTGCCATTAATCCTGATCATAAAATAACTTTGCAAGCTGATGAAGAATTTAATAAAAAATTGAATGCTAATATTTTAGCAGCAAAGTTATTTACTTTATTTTTAAATCATTATTATAAAGTAAAAAGAAATCCAGTGATAAAAAATAAGAATAAAATTAATGATCAACAATTTCAATTACGTTTTAGAAAAAAAAGTAATTTAACAGAAGATACAATTTTTGAAATTCGTGATTTAATTAATAAATTTTTATTTGATCGAAAATTGAGTGAACAAAAATATCAATTTTTGATTGATAGTTTGACTAAAGCAGAAAGCAAACAAATTTTTAAACTTGAAAAAATTGAAATCAAGTCTTTTGTTACTAATGGTATTAGTTTTATTGTTAATTTTTTAGTTGGTAAAAAGAATATTGATCAATATTTCTTAAATGTTAAAAAAGATTTGTTAGGTGCGATTAAAGTAATTAATAAAAAAATTAAAATTATTGATAATGATCAATTAATTTCTCAGTTTTATTTTGATGATGAAATTAAAAGTTTTGAAGATTTAACAAAATTAAATGCTGATTATTTAAAATTTAAAACTTATTTTTCAAAGTTTCAAAATCAAAATTTAGAATTAATTAAAACGATTGTTGATCAATCAGTTGAAACTCATTATTCAGAAAAAATTACTGATTATGAAGTTGTTCATATTAGTTTTAATAATTTATTAATTGATCAAGGATTGTTAGAATTAAAAGCAAAAGAACGATTAACTAATGGCAATAATAAAATTTTGTTCTTATCAAATAATAATCTTGATAATTCTTTACTTGTTTGAAAAATTAGTCCAGATTTGGTTAATGAAATTAAGCTAAAACCTTTAGTTGCAAAATTTTCTGCCTCATCATTTATCAAAACTAATTATCAAAAAAATGATACTGTTTTTATTGAGGCTAATAATTATCAAGTAATTAATGATTTTATTCAAAACATTATTAAAACTTTAAAAACAAAAAACAAGTAAACTTTAAAAATATGAAAGGTTTTATTAAAGATGAAAAAACAACCAATTTTATTAGCAATTTTAGATGGTTTTGGCATTGCTAAAGATAGTGCGACTAATGCAATTAGTCAAGCAAAGACCCCAAATTTAAATGATTTTATTAAGAATTATTCTCATACAGAATTAAAAGCTTCTGGTTTAGCAGTTGGTTTACCTGAAGGCCAAATGGGTAATTCTGAAGTTGGTCATCTTCATATTGGAGCTGGCCGAACAATTTATCAATCACTAACATTAATTAATCAGGCGATTGCTAATAAAACATTTTTTAAAAATCAAGCAATTGTCAAAGCAATTGCTCATGCAAAAACAAAAAAAAGTAAGCTTCATATTATTGGATTATTGAGTGATGGTGGTGTTCATTCTCATATTAATCATATTTTGGCATTATTAGATTTTTGTGCGCAAGAAAAATTTTCTGATGTTTATCTTCATGTAATTTTAGATGGTCGTGATACAAAAGCTAATGTTGCAAAAACTTACTTACAACAATTAATTAATAAAATTAATCAGATAAAAATTGGACAAATTGCGACAATTTCTGGTCGTTATTATGCGATGGATCGTGATCAACGTTGAGAAAGGTTACAATTGGCATATGATGCTATGGTTTGTCATCTTGGTTCAAATTTTACTAATCCATTAAATTATATTGATCAAGAATATCAAGCAGATAGAAGTGATGAATTTGTAATTCCTGGATATAATAAAACATTAACAACTAGTAAGATTGTTAATAATGATAGTATTATTTTTGCTAATTTTCGCCCCGATCGGGCAATACAATTAGCTTCAGCTTTGTCTAATCCAAAATATCAGTTTTGAGCTAATAATCAAAAAACACCATTAAAAAATCTTTATTTTGTTTCAATGATGGCTTACGCTAATAGTGTGATTAGCCAAGCAGTTATTTTCCCACCAGTTGCAATCAATAATGGTTTGGGTGAGTGATTGGCAAAAAAACATTATCATCAATTGCGAATTGCTGAAACAGAAAAGTATGCTCATGTAACTTATTTTTTTGATGGTGGTAGAGATATTGAATATCCATTAGAAACAAGAATTTTAATTCCATCACCAAAAGTAAAAACTTATGATTTAAAACCAGAAATGAGTGCTGCTTTAATTACTGATATGTTGGTCAGTGAAATTGCTAAAGATAAATATAATGTAATCATTTTAAACTTTGCTAATCCTGATATGGTTGGGCACACAGGAAATTTAAAAGCAGCAATTACTGCAATTGCAGTTGTTGATCAATGTTTAGGTAGAATTTATCAAGCGTTAAAAAAAGTTAAAGGTACTTTAATTATTACTGCTGATCATGGTAATGCTGAGGTAATGGTTGATGAACAAGGTGATATTAATAAAAAACATACATCGCAACCAGTACCATTGATTATTTGCCAAAAAGGTTTAAAATTAAAACTAGATGGTAGTTTAGCAAATGTTGCTCCAACAATTTTAGAACTTTTAAAATTGGAGCAACCAAAAGATATGACAGCAGAATCTTTATTAGTTAAATAAAAATTATTTATAAAAGTGTTATGCTATTAATTGCAAATTTTGTATAATAATATTTGTATCTTTGTAAGAAAAAGTATTAATAAGTAAGAAAGTAGGTAATAAAATAAAATGTCAATAATTATTAATGTTCGAGCATTGCAAGTAATTGATTCCCGTGGCAATCCAACAATTCAAACAGAAATTTGAACTGATGCTGCTGGTTATGGAATTGCCCTTGTTCCTTCGGGTGCTTCAACTGGCTCAAGAGAGGCAATTGAATTGCGTGATGGTAATAAAAAACTTTATCAAGGAAAAAGTGTCTTGAAGGCGGTTGAACATGTTAATACAACGATTGCTAAAGCAATTATTGGTCAAGAAGTTTCTGAGCAAAAATATTTAGATGAATTAATGATTAAATTAGATGGAACTGAAAATAAGTCAAAGTTGGGAGCTAATGCAATTTTAAGTGTTTCTTTAGCAGTTGCAAGAGCAGCAGCCGATGAACTTGGATTACCATTATATAATTATTTGGGTGGTCCTAATGCGTGCCAATTACCAGTTCCAATGTTTAATGTTATTAATGGTGGCGCTCATGCTGATAATAATATTGATTTTCAAGAATTTTTAATTATGCCAGTTGGTGCTCAAGATTTTAATCAAGCAATTCAAATGGCAGCAGAAACATTTCATAGTTTAAAAGCAATTTTACAAGCCAAAGGGTTAGTAACTGCTGTTGGTGATGAAGGAGGATTTGCTCCTGATTTAAACAGTACTGAAGCTGCTTTAGATTTGATTATTGAAGCAATTAAAAAAGCTGGATATCAACCAAAAACTGATATTATGATTGCTATGGATTGTGCTGCAAGTGAAATTTATCATAATGGTAAATATGTTTTAGGAGCTAAGAAAGATAAGGATGCTAAGACTAAAAAAGTTTGATCATCAGAACAAATGGTTGATTATTTAGTATCTTTAACTAAGAAATACCCAATTATTTCAATTGAAGATGGTTTAGCTGAGAGTGATCGAAAAGGATTTAGATTATTAGTTGAAAAAGTTAATAATAAAGTACAAATTGTTGGTGATGACTTATTTGTCACAAATCCAAAAATTATTGCTGAAGGAATTAAAGATGGTCTTGCTAATTCTGTTTTAATTAAATTAAATCAAATTGGAACTTTAACTGAAACAATTGAAGCAATTCAAATGTGTCAAAAAGCTGGTTGAACTGCTGTTGTTTCTCATCGTTCAGGTGAAACTGAAGACACAACAATTGCTGATTTAACTGTTGCGTTTAATACTGGTCAAATTAAAACTGGATCAATGTCAAGAACTGATCGCATTGCAAAATATAATCGTTTATTAACAATTAATGCTGATTTGGGTAAACAAGCAGAATTCTTAGGTTCTAAAGTTTTTTATAATTTAAAAAATCTTTAAAAAACAAATGGAGTTTATTATGGGTGAAATGAATAAAAAAAGAAAGATTGCAATTTTAACTTCTGGTGGTGATGCTCCTGGGATGAATAATGTTATTAATGCTGTTTATAAGACGATTAAGGCAATCAATTCGGAAAAGCAAACTAATAAAAATCTTAGTCCTGAAGAAAAAAAACCATGAGAATTGTTATTAATTAAAGATGGTTATCAAGGAATTTTAAAAAAAGAAATTTTTGAAATTGATGATCATTGAAAAGAATCAATTATTAATAGTATTAAAATTGGTGGCACAATTATTGGTAGTGCTCGTTTTAAATCTTTTGAAGAAGAAGAAACTAGAAAAAAAGCCAAGAAAATTTTAGATGATTTTGGTGTTGGGATTTTAATTGCTGTTGGTGGTGATGGTACCTTCACTGGATTACAAAAATTGAGTGAGTTGGGAATTCAATGTATTGGAATTCCTGGAACAATTGATAATGATGTTATTTCAACTGATATTGCAATTGGGTTTGATACAGCATTGAATTCTATTGTTGAGGCGATTGATCGGGTTCGTGATACATCAAATTCTCATTCACGAATTTCAATTATTGAAGTTATGGGTCGTCATTGTGGTGATTTAGCAATTCGTGCTGCAGTTAATTGTGATTTAGTTGCAACACCAGGTAATCCAAAAATTCCAGAACATGAATTGATTAATATTGTTAAAGATTTACATCATAAACAAAATTTAAAATCAATTGTTGTTTTGGTGACTGAAAATTTATATGATGTTAAAAAATTAGCAAGGAATATTGAACAAGAGTTGAAAGTTGAAACGAGAGCAACAGTGTTGGGTCAAATTCAACGTGGTGGTGCACCAACTGCTGCTGATCGCTACCTTGCGACAATGATGGGAATTTTTGCTGCTGAGCAAATTGAAAAAAAGGGTAATTCTAGTATAATTATTGCTTTGCGTGGTAATCAATTAGAACCACTACCAATTCACGTTGCTTTGAGTATGTCTCGCCCTGAGCGAGTTGCTGCTGTGAGTAAGATTTTACGATTGTCAGGAATTTTTTATAGGAAATAATGACTTAAAAATTGAACTTTTGTTCAATTTTTTTATTTAATAATGATTGTAATTATTACTTTTTATTTATTATTGATAGTGTTAAAATGGTATTAATACCATAGAAATAAGAAAAGGAAAGTTTGGATTATGGAAGTAAAAATTTTAGATGAAAAAAATCGTATTAATAGTATTAAACTTAATCAATCAATTACAGGTTATGATTTGCTGCAAAAATATTATCAATCAAAAGATAAAAGTCAAATTGTTGCTTTTTTTTTAAATGATAAAGTTCATGATTTATTTGCCAAAATTAGTAATGATGCAACAGTTAAATTTATTTTCCAAAAAGATGTTGAAGGTTGGAAAACTTTAAATTATGGTTGTGCTTTAGTTTTAGCATATGCAATAAAAAAAGTTTATCCAGAAGCAATAATTGCCCTTGCTAATAATAATGATTATGGTTTTTATTTGGACTTTGATTATAAAAAACAATTAAAACAAGAAGATTTACAACAATTATCTTTTGAAATGAATAAAATTTTAAATACAAATTTTCCAATTACGCGAGGTTGTCAAGATTTAACAACAACTTTAGATATTTATCAAGATAACCCTTATGCTCAAGAGTATGCAAAACTTAATCTTAATCAACTTACTAATCAAGTATGTTCTTATTTAATTAATAATAAAGTAAGAGTTATTGCTTCAAGTGTTGCTGCCTATCCTAGTCAATTAATTAAACATTTTCAATTAACAAGTATTACTGGTGCTTATTGGTTGGGTAATGAAAAAAATAAACAATTGCAAAGAATTAGTGGCATTGCTGATTGAACAAAAGAGCAGTTAGTTGCAAAAATGCATGAAATTACTGTTAGAAGAAATCAAGATCATCGTTTTTTAGGTAAGAAATTAAATATTTTCATGTTCAATGATGATGTTGGTCGAGGATTACCAATGTTTTTACCAAATGGTATGACAATTAAAAAAGTCATTCAAGAATATTTGTGGGAACAAGAGTTTAAATGAGATTATCAAGAAGTTGCAACTCCAGTTTTAGGTTCAGTTGAATTGTATAAAAAAAGTGGTCATTGGGATCATTATCGCGAAAATATGTTTAGTCCAATTGTTAAAGATAATGAGCAATTAGTTTTGCGGCCAATGACTTGCCCCCATCATTGTATGATTTATCAATCTATCCCTCATTCTTATCGCGATTTACCAATCAGAATGAGCGAACATGCATTATTATATCGTTATGAAGCTAGTGGCGCTTTAACAGGTTTAGAGCGAGTACGATCAATGGAGTTAACTGATTCCCATATTTTTGTTCGCCCCGATCAAATGAAGGAAGAATTTAAACGTTGTTATCATTTAATTGCTGATGTTTTAAAAACATTCAATATTAAAATTGATTATTTATCTTTATCATTGCGTGATCCAAAAGACAATGAGAAATATTTTCCTGATAATGAGATGTGGGATAAAGCAGAACAAGCTTTACGGGAAGTTCTAGATGAATTAAAGTTAAAATATCAGGAAATGGTTGGTGAAGCAGCATTTTATGGTCCAAAATTTGATGTTCAAATTAAAACAGCATTAGGGCATGAAATCACAATATCAACAATTCAATTTGATTTCTTATTACCAAAACGTTTTAACTTGACATATATTGATAATCAAAATCAAGAAAAACATCCAGTTATTGTTCATCGTGGGATAATTGGAACTTATGAAAGATTTATTGCTACTTTGTTAGAACAAACACAAGGTGTTTTTCCCTTATGATTGGCACCAAAACAATTAGTAATTCTGCCAATTAATGATAGTGAAGAAGTTATTGGTTATAGTTCAATGATTCAGCAGGCTTTTAAAGCAAAAAATATTCGGACATCAATTATTGTTAATGAAACATTGGGTAAACGCATTAAAACTGCTCATGAAGAAAAGATTCCTTATATTGTTGTTATTGGTAAAAAAGAATTAAATAATAAAAAAATTACTTATCATACATATCAAGATCAAAAACATGATTTGGTGGTTACAAAAGATGTTTTATTGAAGAAAATGGTGAAAGAAATTGCTGGTAAAAAATAACTTAATTATCTTTAGAAGACTGATTTTCATCAGTCTTTTATCTTGTTGATACGTTTAAAAAATCTATTTAAATTGTATTTATAAAATTAAAATAATTTTGTATAATCATTTTAAGATGAGAGGTGGGTTTCAATTTTATAATTGAAACTATGAGTTTAAATAAAAAAAAGTAACATGGGAGTTTATTTAATGACTTGCTATGAAATAGTATCAACAATAATAAGTATTTTTTCATTGTTAGCTACAATATTTTTTGGTTTTGCGGTTTTAAAATTAAGTAAAAAAGCAAATGAGATTGCTCAAGAATCTAATAAATTACAAGAAAAATTAATTGCTTCAAGTGTTGACCAAAGAGTGAATATTGTTAAAGAAGAAGTTTCTGATGCAAGTCATGAAAACGTTGCTGAATTAAATAAAGATAATAAAATTTTAGAAAAACAACTTGCTCCTTATACTAAAGGTATGAATAGAGTAAAAGCAGATGAGTATAAAGAGTGAAAACAAAAAAACAATAAATTAAAAAAGCGTTTTTTAAGTCAAAAAAAATAGTGTAATAGTATTAATTGTCAAAACATAAATTTTAAGATATTATTTTAATAAGATAATTAAAGGAGATTAATATGATGACAAAAAGAAATCAGGAAAGTCTTGATAAATTTAAAAAATCATATATTCTTAAAAAAGCTAATAAATTGGCAGAAGATTATCAATTTGTAAAAGGATTTACTTTAAAACGAATGATAGAATATATTCATTTATTATCTAAATTTTTAGAGCAAAATAAAAAAAAGATTGATATTTTTGTTAAAAATCTACAGAATGATAAAAAAATAGATAAAAATAGTCTCTTTTTAAAAGAGTTAAGTTTTTTAATATCAATTCCAAAATTAATAAGATTTGCTGATGATAATGCAAATGAGTTTGATATTGATTATGTTTTTTTAAAAAATAATTTTAGAGAAATTGATGAACAAGAAAAACGTGATAACTTAGAAAACAGTTTAAAAGAATTAGAAAATAAGTTTACTCCAATTTACATTAATAACATTGAAACAAATAAAAATGATGATCTACAATTTAATATTGTTGATTTATATAATTTTGGAAATTTTATCTTAACCTTTTTAAATAATTTTGAACTTAGACAAACAATTTGTATTAACTTTTTAAGTTCTGAATTAGAAGCAAGTAACAATAAATTTAAAGAAGTAATAAATCAACAAGTTATTCAAAATCAGAATAATATAAATACTTGAAATAGTGTGCAAAGTATAAGTTGTTAATTTTTTATTAAAAAAATGTTGCTTTTAATAAGTGGCATTTTTTTAAATTAATATTAAATTTATCATTAACTCATATCATTTACAAAAATCAGTACCCTAATTAACTTATATAGTATATAATTTAAGTTGAAGATATTTTTTTAATTCAATTAAAAAAATATAAGTAATACTCAGGAGATATATATGGATAACAACGATAATATTATGAAACATGTTAAAAGAACAAAAATCATTACAACAATTGGGCCAGCAACTAATTCACCAGCAGCAATTGAACAATTATTTAATAATGGTATGACAACAATTCGTTTGAATTTTTCTCATGGTGATCATGAAGAGCAGGGTGCTAGAATTGTTTGAGCAAAACAAGTTATGGAAAAAATTGGTAAACCAATTTCAGTTATGCTTGATACTAAAGGTCCAGAAATTAGAGTTGGTAAGATGCTGGATGATAAACAATTAATTGTTAAAGATAGTATGGTTACTGTTTATACAAAAAAAACAGATTATGATCAGAAGATTTGTGGTGCTAGTGAAATCACTGTTTCATATGATATGACTAAAGATTTAAAACAAGGTGATGTTATTTTAGTTGATGATGGTAAGTTACAATTGAATGTTATGTCAGTTAAAGCAGGGATAATTGAAGCTAAAGCTTTTAATCAACATTTATTAAAAACTAATAAACGAATTAATCTGCCGGGAATTAAGTTTTCTTTACCTTTTTTATCACAAAAAGATATTGCTGATATTACGTTTGGAGTTAGTCAAGGGATTGATTACATTGCTGCTTCATTTGTTAATAGTGCTGCTGATGTTAAACAAATTCGTGATTTATTAAAAAAACTAAAAGCAGAACATATTTCAATTATTGCTAAAATTGAATCACAAACTGGTATTAACCATATTGATGAAATTATTGCTGCATCCGATGGGATTATGGTTGCTCGTGGTGATTTAGGGTTAGAAATTCCTTATTATGATGTACCATACTGAGAAAAAATATTAATTAGAAAATGTCGTAAAGCTGGTAAGTTAGTAATTGTTGCAACGCAGATGTTAGAATCAATGACTGATAATCCAGCGCCAACAAGGGCAGAAGTAACTGATGTTTATTTTGCAACTGAATTAGGTGCTGATGCAACAATGTTATCAGGTGAATCTGCTAATGGTAGTTATCCGTTTTTTGCTGTTGATGTTATGGCTAAAATTAATCGTCGTGCTGAGATGGAATTTTATTCAAAATTATACTATGAAAAACAATTTCAAGATGCTTTAGCAACAACAACTGGTACTAGAGCAGCAATAGTGAAAAAGTTGGCAGAAAAATGTAAAACAGGTAATTATCAATATGCTGTAGTTTTATCAAAAACTGGTGAATTATTGAAAGCACTTTCAAAGTTTCGCCCTAATACTGTTGTTATTGGTGTTTCAACTAATGATGAATTATATACGGGATTTGGTTGTGATCACTCAATTTTTATGACTAAAGTTGATGATTATGAGGAATTTATCAAATCAGATCAACAAATTTCTCATATTGCTCAATCATATGGTGCCAAGATTGGCAGCAAAATTCTCTTTATGCGTAGTGAAGAAATTAGGGAGATTATTATTAAATAATAAAATGTTTTAATTATTCTATTTTACTGAATAATTAGTACTTGTTTTTTTTAAAAAACTTGTTATAATATTTAACAGCATAAAGAAAGTAGTTTTTCACTCACCTGATAGCTTATGGTTATGGGTTAAATGCTTTAAAGTTATTTTTTATAACTAACAAAGATTTAATGGTGAGTGTGCTTTATGCACACTTTTTTATTAATATTGACTATTGGAGGTTATATGGCAAATAAAAAACAAGATGATTTATGAAATGAAAAAATTCCATTTCAAGAATTTTTAGTAATTTCAAATGATGGCCAAAATCTAGGGGTAATGAAAAAAGCAGATGCTTTGGCTAAAGCACAAAGTATGAATCTTGATCTTGTGTGCATTTCGCCTAATGCGAAAGTGCCGGTTTGCAAAATCGTTAACTTTGACCATTACCGTTATCAACAAGATCAAAAAGAAAAGATGCAGCGAAAAAATCAAAGAGCTAGTATTATTAAAGAAAAAGAAATTCGTTTAACAGTTAATATTGGTGTCCATGATTTAAAAGTTAAAGCAAAAAAAGCGCGAGACTTTTTATTAAAAGGTGACAAAGTAAAGGTATCTTTAAAATATCGTGGTCGAGAAAATGAATATCGCGAACTTGGTTTTGAAAAATTACAAATGTTTTATGACGAAGTAAGTGATATTGCTATTAGTGATAAAGATTTAACTAATCTAAGAAAATATAAAACAGAAGGAAATTTCTTTAATATTTATTTAACATTAAAAAAAGAAGATTAATGCTGGAGGTAAAATAAATGCCAAAAATGAAAACAAAAAAAGCGCTGAAAAAAAGAATTAAAGTTACAGGGACAGGGAAATGAATGCGTGGTAGCGCTTTTGTTTCACACCTAGCGCCAAATAAAACAACAAAACAAAAACGTCAATCTCGAGGATGAACAACAGTTTCTAAGTCTGACTATACTCGGTTAAAAGATTTAATTTAACAACTTAGAAATAAAGACTAAAGGAACAACAGGAAACTAAAGGAGTAAAGAAATATGGCAAGAGTTAAAGGTGGGTATACCACAAATCACCGTCGTAAGAAAGTTTTAAAACAAGCTAAAGGATATTACGGTGCCAAAAGTACTTTATATCGTACAGCTAATGAACAAGTAATGAATTCTTTAGCTTATGCTTATCGTGATCGAAAAAATCGTAAGCGTGACTTTCGTAAATTATGAATTACAAGAATTAATGCTGCAGTTCGTGCTGAAGGTTTATCATATTCTAAATTTGTTGATGGTTTAAAAAAAGCAGGAATTGAATTAAATCGTAAAACATTATCAGAATTAGCAATTAATCATCCAGAAGAATTTAAAAAAATTGTTGCAGTAGCAAAATCAGCGTAATTTTAATATCAATTAAAATCTTGTTAATAAGTTTATTAACAAGATTTTTTTATTATTTTAAATTGGTTACTCATTTTTTTCTTTTTCCTTTTGTAAAAAGATGATAAAATAAGATAAATTATTAAAGGCAGAATTGTGAGAGATAGCAAGGATGAATATTAATCGCTTTTTTAATCCAAATTTAAAAGAAATTGTTAGTCCTTTATTTGGTACAAATCATTTAATTGCTTTAATTCTTTCAATTTCAATTTTTGCGAGTTTATTTATTTTTAAACGCTTTTATGCTAGGCTTAGCCGTTTTAATGCCTTCCGTTATACTTTAGGTAGTATTCAAATTTTAATTTATATTTTATATTATACTGTTCTGCAAATTTATTCGATGATTAGTTGAAAAGATTATATGCCATTTCATTTGTCGTCAGTTTTAGATTTAACTAGTGCATTCTTATTATTTTTTGCTTCAGAAAAGTTATTTAGTTGAACTTTTCCTTTAATTGGTCCAGTCATTTTATCATTTTTATTACCAGATGTGAGCAAAAGAGTTTATGGTCCTGATAATTTTTATTATTATCAGTATTATTTAAATCATCTTATTATTTTCTTTGGTTATTTTTATTTATACTTATATGGTCATATTGAATACAATAAGAAATTATTATTCCAAGGTGTTAGCACTTTTACTTTATTTGCCTTATTTGTTTTTATTTTCAATCTTACTTTTGGTACTAATTTCTTATTTCTTGGTAATCTTGGTTTTTCTGCTGGTTTTGGATCTTTTATTTTTAATACTGGTCTTTGGCCAACAATATTACGATTTTTGTTCATGTGGATTATTGGTTTAATTTTTGTTTTTAGTTTTCATTTTTCAATAATTCGTTTTTTACCACCGTTTTATTTTGCTGCTGGTACAATCATTAATCAATATTATCAAAATAAAATTACATTATTAAAGAAACTTAAACTTAAAAAACAAGATAAAATTGATTTAGTGGATAAATAATTAATTAACTTGTAGGATTGCAGGAGTTAGAAAGTGGGTTACGATGTTAAATCATCAACAATTATCAACAATGATTAAATTACAACAGGAATTAGATGATAAAATTGCTGAAACTAGGGCAGTTAAAACTAATCAAGAAATTTTAGATGCTAAATTTTTAGCTTTAATGATTGAAATTGCTGAATTTGCTAATGAGCAACGTTGTTTTAAGTATTGAAGTTCAAAACCACCATCAGAAAAAAATATTTTATTGGAAGAATTTATTGATGGTTTACATTTTGTTATTAGTATTTCAAATAATTACAATTTAAATCTTATTGCTTTAGAAATTACCGATCAAAATTATCAAAATTTGACTGATGCTTTTTTAGATTTATTTGCTACAACTTTACAATTCCAATTAAAAAAAGATTTCACCACAGTTGAAAAATGATTTAACATTTATTATGCAATTGCTCAACAGTGTAATTTTACTAGTAGTGATATTTTTAATGCCTATTTAGCAAAAAATAAAATTAATCATTTACGTCAAGAACAAAATTATTAAATTAACTTTATTGTTAAATTTCTCCAAGGTGAAATAAAAAAGCAAAAAAGGAGGGCAAAACAGGAAATGGAAGTAAAAACAATTTTTTTTCAAGATCAAACCTGACAGTATTTTATTAATTATCGTCAACAAAAGCATCTTTATTTAAAATTGAAAGGCGAACAAATTATTGTTAGTGCTCCTTTTTTTGTTAAGTTACCAACAATTGAAGAATTTGTCAAAAAAAATTTGCCAAAACTAATTAAACAATTAAAAGATAATGCAGCAATTGTTGTTCGTTTTTCTTTTAATCCTGAAGCTTTTATTTATTTTTTGGATCAAAAATTGCCAATCATTGTTAATTATCAGCCAAGAACTAAATTCTTTATTGGGGATGAGAGTTTTTTTATTTATACATCGTTATCATTAAATAACAAAAATCATCAAGCAATTTTATTACCAAAAATTAATCAATTTTTAAAAAATCTTGCTCGACCAATTTTATTAGAACGATTAAAATATTGACAAAAAATTATTAAAGTTACTGCTAATAGTTTTGATTTACGTTTGATGAAAACAAAATGGGGAGTTTGTTTTCATGAAACAGGTAAAATTGTTTTCAATATTAAATTAATTCATTTTAGTTATCAAGTAATTGATTATGTTGTAATTCATGAATTAGTTCATTTAATTTATCCTCATCATCAAAAAGATTTTTGAAATTTGGTTGCTTTATATTGCCCAGATTATCGCAATTATAAAAAGATTTTAAAAAATAGTAAGGTTGAACTTTAATTATGAAAGAAATTACGGCAGTTAATAATCCTTTGATTCAATATTTGCGAACCTTGCATAAAAGCAAAAATCGTTATCAAAATCAGCAATTTTTGGTTGAGGGTTGACATTTAGTTGAAAAAGCTTTGCAGGAACAAGTTGTATTGCAGATTTTTATTCTTGCTGATCAATGGCAAAAATATCAAAAAAAGATTTCAAAAACAATAAAAATTGTTGTAGTTACTCAAGCGATTATTAAAAAGATTAGCCAAGAAGTTAGTTCGCAAGGAATTATTGCTTTATGTCAATTTAAAGTTATTAAAGAACCAAATCCCAATAATCTTTTGTTATTAGATAATATTCAAGATCCAAGTAATTTGGGTGCGATATTGCGAAGTTGTAGTGCTTTTGGTATTAAGAAGATTTTTTTGTCGTTTGATAGTGTTGATCTTTATAATCACAAAGTAATTAATGCTAGTCAAGGTGCAATTTTTAATATTAATTTAGAATATCATGATTTAATGAGTTTAGTTGAAAAATTAAAAAGTGAAAGTTATTATATTTATGGTACTTTTTTACATCAAACAAAACGACCAAAAACATTAGAAACAATTCGCTTTAAAACAAAAAATGCGATAATTTTTGGTAATGAGGGGCAGGGTATTAATCAACAATTACGAAATTTGATTGATGAAAACTTTTTAATTAAAACGACTAATAATGTTGAGTCATTAAATTTAGCAACTAGTGTTGCAATTACAATATATTCTTTATTTATTACTAATAAATTAGCATAATGTATTACAATAGAAGGAAAGAATAAATTAAAAAATGAACGGTGAAAATAATATGGATCAACTTAATCAAATTAAAGAAAAATTAAATAAAATTTCTATTAGAGCTAAAACGGATATTAAAGAGATTTCTGAGACTAATGATTTGCATTTTTTAAAATCAAAGTATTTTGGTAAAAAATCATCTTTTAATGAAATTTTAAAATCATTAAATAGTTTTGATCAAGTAACAAAATCAGAAGTTGGTAAATTGGTTAATAGTTTTAAGAGTGAAATTTTAACTTTAATTAACGAAAAGATCTTAAAAATTGAAAGTAAAGCACTTACAGACCAGTTAAAGGGAGATCAAGTTGATTTAACTTTACCAGGGATTAATTTAGAAATTGGTTATCGTAACCCATTATTTTTAATTATTGAAAAAATTACGACAATTTTTAAAAATTTAGGTTATCAAATTATTAGTGGTACTGAGGTTGATAATGAAGAGTATAATTTTAATCGCTTAAATTTACCAAAAAATCACCCCGCTCGGGCAATGCAAGATACTTTTTATTTAACTGATGGTGATGGTGCTAATAATAAGTTTTTATTGCGAACTCATTGTACAAATATGACGGCAAGAATTTTGTCAGGGACTCATGGTAAAGTTGATCACCCTTTAGCTTATATTAGTTTAGGTAATGTTTATCGGAATGATGATGATGATGCAACTCATTCCCATCAATTTATGCAGGTTGATGCTTTTTTAGTTGCTAAAAATATTTCTTTTGCTAATTTAAAATGAACTTTAAAACATTTTTGTCAGCAATTATTTGGGGTTAAAAGTAAGATTCGTTTACGTCCTAGTTATTTTCCCTTTACTGAGCCGTCAGCAGAAGTTGATGTTAGTTGTCCGTTGTGTGTTACTAAGGGTTGTAGTTTATGTAAATATACTGGTTGAATTGAAATTTTAGGTTCAGGTATGATTCACCCAAATGTTTTTCAAGCATGTGGAATTAGTGATCCAGCAATTAATGGTTTTGCTTTTGGTGTTGGCATTGAAAGAATTGCTATGATTAAATATAGTATTAATGATATTCGTTTGTTTTATAATAATGATTTACGTTTTTTAAAGCAATTTTAATTAAGGTAAGAAGGGGTAAAAAGATAAGAAGGTAAAAAGGTAAGAAGGTAAGAGGGAAAAATGATAGTTTCAAAAAAAATTCTTAGTCAATGAGTAAATATTAGAAAAATTAAAGATCAAGAAATTGCTTCTGCTTTAAATAGTTTAGGGTTTGAGGTTGAAAAAGTTGTTAATTTAACGACAACTAATACTAATTTAATTGTTGGTGAAATTTTAAAAGTGACAAAACACCCTAATAGTGAGAAGTTAAATCTTTGTACTGTTAATATTGGAAAAAAAATTTTAACAATTATTTGTGGTGCAAATAATGTTAAACCAGGAATTAAGGTTATTGTTGCTCAAATTAGTAGTACGTTAGCTAATGGTTTAGAAATTGCATCACGGGAAATTAAAGGTGTTATCTCTCAAGGCATGATTTGTTCTTTGGAAGAAATTGGTTTAAATCCTGAAGTATTGGACAAAAGCGATTTAGCAGGTATTGTTCACCTACCAGAAAATGCATTAGTTGGTAGTTTAAATCCTTTAAATTATTTAGCTTTGGACGATACGATTTTTGAAATTCAACTAACTTTAAATCGTAGTGATTGTTTGGCAATGTATTATTTAGCACAAGAATTAAGTCATTATTTTAAACTTCCTTTAAAAAAAATTACTTTTGCTAATATTAAAAATATTAAAGTAAATAAGGCAAAAAGTTCATCATCTTTTGTTAAAGCTTTTGCATCATTAAATCTTAATATTTTAGACCAAAATTCTTTGGTAACGCCAATTTTAATCAAACGAATTTTACAATTAGCTAATATTAAGTCAACAAATTTTATTGATGATTTATTAAATTTAATAATGTTGGAATTAGGCCAACCAGTTATTTGTTTTAATGGTGAACAAATAACTGATCCAATGATTATTCAAGCTAAACATGATAATTTAAAAGATGGGTTAAAGTATTTTAAGCATGATATTTTATTTGCTAATAAAAAAAATCCCTTCAGTAATTTAGGAAATTTAACTTTATCAAATTATCTTGTTGATGATACAACGAAATCACTGAGATTTTTTTCAGTTAATTTTGATAATTATTTAGTCCAAAAACAAATTAAAACCAATAATTTTAATGTTAATAATTGTTTTTTACAAAGATTGACTAAACAAGAAATACCAACTAATTATTTGTTTGTTTTTCAACGATTAATTTTTTGATTAAAACAATTTGCTATTAAGTTTGAAGTTGTTAATTTTATTAACCATATTATTTATCAAAGAAAAAGTAGTACTGTAACAATTAATTGGCAGAAGATTAATCAAATTTTAGGGACAAATTTTTCAATTACTGAAATTACTAGTGCTTTAAAAGTTGTTGGTTGTCAAGTTTTAAGAAACTCATTAAAATTATCAAATCTTAGAATTAGAATTCCAAGTTATCGCCCTGATTTAAGTAATATTAATGATTTTACTGAAGAAGTTGCTCGAATTATTGGTTATAATAAAATTCCTGAAATTAAACCAGAATTTGCAATTATGCCAATTGCTGAAGATAATTTAGCAAAATTAATTGTTAGTTTTAAAAACTATTTATTAGCTTATGGTTTTCATCAAGTAAAAACTTATAATTTGACTAGTACTTCAAAATTGTCTACCTTTAATTTTTTTAATTATCAAAAACCAATTACTTTATCTTTACCAATGAGTCCTTCAAGAAAGGTAATGCGCTTTAGTTTAATTCCTAGTTTGTTAGAGATTTGTCGTTTGAATGCTAGTTATAAACAAAATGATTTGAAAATTTTTACTGATGAAGTCATTTATACCAAAGATTTTGATGATTATGATCATCACCTTGCTTTTATTGTTAATGGCGATTTTTTTGCCAATCAAATTAAAGTTGCCAATAATTATTTGTTAATTAAAGGTTTTTTTGAAGGTTGATTAATGCGTGAAGTTAATAAGAAATTTAGCCAGCAATTAACTTATCAAACTTTTAAAAATCCAAAAACTCACCCATTTTTAAGTGCGAACATTAGTTATAACAATCTTCATTTTGCAACAATTGCTGCCATACATCCTGAATTTGCTAAAACAATTGATTTAGACCAAGAAATTTTTTTAGTGGAAATTAATTTTAGTAAATTACTAAAAATTATTGCCAATTATAATGTTGCTAAAACAGTTAAATTTGAAAATTGATCAAAATTTAATCCTTTAAGTCGTGATTTATCAATCATTATTAGTGATCAAATTAATTACGGTACGATATTGAGTATCATTTCAGCAACAAAAATTAAAAATTTACAAGATTTAAGTTTAATTGATTATTATGTTGATGATAAATTGCAAGAACAAAAAAAACATTCATTAACTTTTAATTTAGAATTTAATAGTATGAAAGAACAGTTGGATGAGGATAAAATTAGTGATGCAATAAAACAAGTACAAAAAATTTTGAAAGAAAAATTTAAAGCTGTTATCCGTTAATTTTAATTAAAATTTAATAATTTTTAATTAGTTGCTGTATTTTAGTAAAAAATATTATAATATAACATTAAATTAAAATACAAGGGGTGGTTTATGAAAAAATTATTAAGCACTTTTTTAGCAACACTAATTGGTGGTGTTTCAGGTAGTTTGAATATTGCAAATACGCAAGAAAATCAAACTTTTGCTAAAGAAGATTATTGGAATCCTGTTCATCAAGTTGAAATTCGTCAAGCAAGATCGGAAGGTAAAATTATTGGGCAAGATCCCAATATGACTAAAGCGTTATATACTTTTAATTTAGGTGCTAACGCACAATTTACTCGTTTTAATTTTGCGCAACCAGCTAAAGGATATGTTGATTGAGGATATGACCGGATGGGGACTTGAAATATTGAATCTTTTAATTTTGCTTTTGATGAAGCACATAATTATCATTTGGAAGATATTAATGATATAAAATTCTTTCCTTATTTAAAATATAAACTTTTTGATGAAACTTATACTGCTGTTTTTGCTTCTTTATTAGTTCGTACTTATCTTGGTTATACTTGATATATCGAAGATAATGAATATTTTTTCCAATTTTTAGTTTTTGAATATGTTAATACTAGAAATTCTGCTAGTGGTGCCATTAATGAAATTAATTTAGGTTCAAAAGTTACATTTTCATAATAATTAAAAAATATTTAAATCTAACAACTAATAAATTAGTTGTTAGATTTTTATTATTTAGTTATAATCTTGTTTTTTAAAATTAAAATTGTAAAATAATATATATTATCAATATTAAAACGATAAGAAATGTATAAGTAAGAAATATATAAGAAATATAAAAGAGTAAAATTGAATGGTAAGATAGAGACTTAATGGTTGGTGGAAATTAAGCAGGTTTAATTTGAAGGTAGTTTATATTTAATTATCAAATTAAAATTAAGTAATTAAGGGCATTTATTATTGGCATTTAATAAATGAATTAGGATGGTACCGCGATTGAAATCGTTCCTAAGAATTCTAGTTTTAGAATTTTTAGGAATTTTTATTAAATTTTCTTGCATTAAAGATTAAATCATCCAAGGAGTTAAAAGAATAAATATGGAAGAATTAGAAACAAAATATCACCATCAAAAGGTTGAAGTAGGAGTTTATCAGAAGTGGTTGGATGAAAAACTATTTTTTGCTAATCCAAAAAGTGCCAAACTAAAATTTTGTATTGTTTTACCGCCACCCAATATTACTGGTCAACTGCATTTAGGTCATGCTTGAGATGGAACAATTCAAGATGCTTTAATTCGTTATAAAAAATTAAAGGGTTATGAGACATTATTTCTTCCAGGAATTGATCATGCTGGAATTGCAACCCAAGTTAAAGTTTTAGAAGCAATTAAAGTTAATGATCCGGACTTACTAAAAAATTTAGATCAACAAACCTTCCTTAAATATGCTTGAAAATGAAAAGATCAATATACTAAAACAATCCATCAACAATGAGCAAAATTAGGTTTATCATTGGATTATAGCCGCGAAAAATTTACATTAGACCAAGATGTTAATCAAGCAGTGAAAAAGGTTTTTGTTACTTTATATCAAAAAGGTTTAATTTATCAAGGAACAAAAATTGTTAATTGAGATCCAACATTACAAACCGCTATTTCTAATATTGAAGTTGATTATCAAGAAGTTAAAGGTAAATTGTATTACTTAAAGTATTATTTAAAAGATAAATCAAATTATTTAACGGTTGCCACAACAAGGCCAGAAACGATGTTTGCTGATCAAGCATTAGTTATTAATCCAAAAGATAAAAGATATCAAAAATATCTTAATCAAGAAGTAATTAATCCAGCTAATAATCAGTTAATCAAAGTTGTTGCTGATGATTATGTTGATATGACTTTTGCTTCTGGAATTATGAAGTGTACACCTGCTCATGATTTTAATGATTATCAAATTGGTTTGAAACATAAATTGGCAATGCCAGTATGTTTGGATGAATCAGGAAAAGTTAATCAGTTGGGTGGTAAGTATTTTGGGCAAGATCGTTTTGTTTGTCGAAAGAATTTTATTGCTGATTTAAAAAAAGATAATTTAGTTGTTAAAATTGAAGATTATCAACATCAAGTTGGTTACTCACAACGAACTAATATTGTTATTGAACCTTACTTATCAAAACAATGATTTGTTAAGATGGATCCATTAGCAGCAGATATTATTAAAATGCAAAAAAATAAGAAAGCAAAAGTTACTTTCTTTCCCGATTTTTTTCATGATCAATTATTGAAATGGGTTGATAATATTCAAGATTGATGTATATCTCGGCAATTATCATGAGGTCATCAAATACCTGTTTGATATCATAAAGTAACAAAAGCATTATATGTTGGAGTTGCAGCACCCAAAAATGCTAAAGATTATCAGCAAGATCCAGATGTTTTGGATACTTGATTTTCTAGTGCTTTGTGGCCTTTAGTTACTTTAAATTGGCCAAATGAAGCAGCAATTGAATTTAAGAACTTTTATCCGAGCAATGTTTTAGTGACTGCTTATGATATTTTGTTTTTTTGGGTTGTTCGGATGATGGCAATGGGATTGGAATTTACTAACCAACAACCGTTTACCAATGTTTTAATTCATGGTTTAATTCGTGATGAACAAGGACGAAAAATGTCAAAGTCTTTAAATAATGGTATTGATCCAATCAAAGTTATTGAAGAATATGGTACTGATGCTTTGCGTTATTTTTTAGTAAGTAATTCAGCACCAGGACAAGATTTAAGATTTAGTAAAATTAAAATTGAATCAGCATGAAATTTAATTAATAAATTATGAAATGCTGCTCGGTATGTTTTATTAAATGTCCCAAAAAATTTTGTTACTACTTTTGCAGCAATCCAATTTAGTTATATTGATCAATGAATTTTGCAAGAATTAGATCAATTAATTATTAAAGTTGAAAAAAATATGGAAGGTTATGATTTTTTTGCTGTTAATCATGATTTAGCCAACTTTATTTGAAATCAATATTGTTCATGATATATTGAATTAAGTAAGGTTAATTTACAAGATGATAAATTAAAAAAAGCTTCTTTAATTACTTTAGCTTATGTTTTGGAGCAAATTTTAATTATGTTGCACCCATTTTTACCATTTGTTACTGAAGTAATTTATCAAAAACGAAATAAAAAAAGTATTTTATTAGCTAGTTATCCCAAAGTAGCAAATCATAAATTTGCACCAATTATTAAGCAATTCATTAATTATTTAACTGAAATAATTGTTGCAGTTAGGGAGATTCGTAATCATTTTAGTTTGCCATTTAAAACAAAATTAGATTTACATATTAATACTAATGATGCTTTATTTACCCAAGAAAAAGATCAACTTAATAAATATTTATTAAAATTAACAAATAGTGAAATTAATAGTATTAGTTCTGGCTCTTTTTCAAATGAAAAAAAGATTAGTAAAGTAATTACTAATGCTGTTGTTGAAATTAAAACAGAATTAACTGTTAATAAAAAACAAGAATTAGCAAAATATCAAACCCAATTAGAAAAAATTAAAGAAGAAATAACTCGTTGTGAGAAATTATTAAATAATAAGCAATTTCTTGCTAAAGCACTACCAGATAAAGTTCAATTGCAGAAAGATCGGTTAGCAAAATATCAAACCCAATTAGCTTTAATTAATGCCAAAATTAAGGAATTAAGTTAAGCATTAAAGTTTATTTTATTTATATTTGAGTAAATATTATATTTTATATGATTAATACAAAACTAATAAGGCTTGTTTAGTATTATATTTTTTTAAGAGAATGTTATAATTTCTTTAAATTGGCGCTATGTAGGGTAAGGAGAAAAAAGCATATGGAAAATATGAAAATTTTTTATGGTTTAGATAACTTTTTAGTTAATCAAGAAGTTAATAATTATCTTAAAGAACAAGATTTATTAAATCAAACAACTGCAATTAATACCTACTATTTAGCACAAGATACTTTTGAAATAATGGTTCCAGAAATTTTGCAACAAAGTAAGATTGGTGATTTATTTAATCAGAAAAAAGTTTTAATTATTAATGATTATGATTTAATTTTAAATAATAATTTAAAGTTATGAACAAAATTTAGTCAAGATTTAAAAAATAATCTTAATCATGATGTAATAATTATTTTAAAATTTTTAACTAATAATTTAAAACAAAGTATTTTAATTTCACCAGCAGATTTTTTCATCGTTAAAAATTATCAAAAAAACCAATTAAAAAACTGAATCAAAACCAAAGCAGGGGAGTATCAAATTAATCTTCGTCAAGAATTAATAACGTCAATCATTAACAAATTTCCTAATTCTCTTAATGTCATTAATAATGAATTAAAAAAAATTGCTTGTTTAAATAATCAAGTTGATCAAAACTTAATTGAAAAATTTGCTAGTAAGTATTTTATTAAAAATCCTTATCAATTAATTAATTTTTGATTAACGAAAGATTTTCAATCTTTTTGATGGCAATATCGTAATTTTTGAGAAAAAATTAATTATGATAAAGTAAATTTATTTAATATTTTAATTTATCAATTAGAATTAATTAGGAATATAAAACTTTTATTAATAAAAAATGTTTCTTATCAAGAAATAATGGTAACATTAAAAATTTCTCAAATTCAAATGAATAGTTTATTAAAATCACAATTAGAACTAAAAATAGTTAATCAATTACTTGTTAAAGCTCATGAGTTAGATTTACAAATAAAAACTGGGAAAATAGCAAAAAATCTTGCATTTGATTTATTTTTTGGTAGAAATTGAGTATAATTATATAGTTATTATAAAGAGGTGAAAGAATGAGTAAAAAAGACGATTTATTACATAATAACGAACAAGAAGAACAAAAAGCTAAAAAAACAAAATCAACTAAAACTACTTCACATCTTATAACAGAAGAAAAACCAATTAAGGTAACTAAAAAAAGTGAAGATAATGATTTTACTAATGATGGTGTGATTGATTTAGATTTATATCATCAAATTACTAGTACTCTTTTTAATAGCTTAAGTAATCCGATTGTTAGAAATGAAATTAAAGTTAATGAAAATGTTTTAAAATATACTGAATTGCAAATTTCAAATTTATTTTTTTTAGAATCAGCTTTGAGTAAAGAATTATCAGGTAAAAAATTAGCCAAAGAATTTTTACAGTTAACAGCTAATATTACTGACCTTGCTTTAACTGTTAATAAAAGTTCAAAAAAAACAGCAATTGAAATTTTGGAAGATCGTAATTTATTAATTGTAACTATTATTAATAGTTGTAAGGGAATTGAAAGAGAATCTTTGGATAAACTTCAAACTGTTAATAGTGAATCATTTAAAAAAATTAATGATCAAATTGCTGCTTTAACTCATTTTACAACTGATGAAGAAATCGATACAGTAACTGAATCAAGAGAGTTAAAAGAGACAAGACAAGAATCAACAAGTGATTTTAATCAAGAAAATCAAACAAATAATTTTAATCAACCACAAACAAATAATCTTAATAATATGAGAAATTTAAATAATGTTGATATGGCTAATTTATCAAAATTAGGTGTATTACCGCAACATCCTGCAACAAATCCTAATTTTTATCCTTATTTAAGCAAACCAAAAGTTATTCCAAAATTAAAAAAAATTTTATCAGGAATGCTTTTAACTTCAGTATTATTTATTATTATTACTGTTATCACTTCTGTTTTTGTTAAGGGTCCAATTACAATAGTTGCTGGTGGACCAGAAGTACAATTTGTTTTAAGCAAAGCAAATAACTGATTAATTTTAGTTATGACAATGGTTTTATATGCCGCATTTGCTTATGCCTTTTTGAAACCTCCAAGGTTGCAACGCGATAAATATCATCTTTCTTACTTCATGTTAGGTTTATTATTATTTTGATTAATAGTAACAATTGCTTACTTCATTTGACAAACAAGTGATGGTTATTACCACACTTACTTTACTGCCATGCTTGGTAAAGAAGAAAAATTAAATCCAGATGTTATTGCTCAAATGAAAGATTTACCTAACTTTATGGTATTCCATATCTTTTCAATTGTTACATCAGCTGTTTCTATTTTACCTTTATTAATTGTTATTGTTTTAATGTTAATTAATCCAAGATTAGACCGAAATAAGGTAATGCGTGCTAATGCTGAATATCAAAATGCAATTGCTGCTGCTTTGAGTGGCCAAAAATATGATATGGATCAATCTTTATTTGATAAGGATGAACCAAAATTGAAAAAGAAATCACGTAAAAAAGCACAATTTAGTGGTTGATTTTAAAAATTAAACCTTTAAAAGTTAAAAGTAATGAATATAAAAAATAGTTCTTAATGAACTATTTTTTTTATTTAAATATAGATATATAATAAATGTAAAAGGGGGGTATTATGAAAAAAATATTAAGTGTTGTCACTACTGTTGCGATAAGTATTAGTAGTGCTTTAAGTTTATTGTTGGATAATCAACAATTGGAACAACGAGAAAGGGGGGATATAAACATGTCAAACGGTTTATTATTGGATAATAGTCAGCAATTGAAACAAGCTAAAAATAATCTTCAAATATCTGATGGTTTAGACCAATTTAATGATATTAATGAAATTGAAAAAATAATTTTAAGGAATGAAAATCGTTCTTTTCAACATTCATTTCTTACTCCGACTGGTTATTTTTTAGAAAAAGGTAAAGAGTATTTAATTAAAATTAATAAAAAGGCAAAGTTTGTTAATTTATTATATATTTCTATTGGTCAATTTGGTGTTTATGAAAATTTAAATAATGACCAATCTGTTGAATTTGAAACTCAGCAAATTATTGGAGAAACTTTAAATATTGCACCAAAAATTTCAGGAATGTTATATTTAAAAGATTATCGATTTACTAATGCAGTGAAAATTTTAAGTATTAGTAAGAATGATCCAATAAAAGTTCCAACATTTATTGTTGGTGAAACTAATCAAGAAACCTTTTTTAACGAAATTAAAGCAACAAATTCTTTTTTTGTTGAGATTATTTCGCAACATGTGTTTGGTACATTTCAGACTGAAATGTTTAAAAACCAAATAATAAATTCATCGAGTGTTAATATAAATAATACAATTTTAGTTTGAGATCAAATTTGAAAGTATTCAAATGAAACTTATGGGTTAAATGAAGGATATTCTGGTGTAGCAAAAAAATATCAACAATTTATTCATATTTCTAATCCTGATACTGGTCCAGGTTATGCGTCAGCAAATAATTATCGAGTTACTTTTCAAAATAAAACAGATGCTGGTAAAAATTTATTTGTAAGAAAAATAACTGATCAGTGAGGTTTATGGCATGAAATAGGCCATACTTATCAAACTCCACAATATAACTGAAGTAATTTAACAGAAGTGACAGTTAATATTAGTGCTTTATATGTTCAAAAACAAATTGCTAATATTAATAATTTAGATAATGAAAATAATATAAAAAAAGTTAAAGATTTTTTTGCTAATGATAAAGATTTTAATGATGAAGGCGATTTATTTGTAAAATTAACAATGTTTTGACAATTACAATTGGCTTTTGGTGATTATTTTTATCCAACATTATCACAATTTTATCGAACTAATCATTTAGGAATTGTAGATAAACAACAAGATTTTGTTAAAATAACATCAAAAATAGCAAATCGAAATTTAATACCTTTTTTTGATAAATGAGGTGTTACAATGACAAATGATACTAAAAAAGCAATTGAGCAATTACCATCATTAAAAAAGAATATTTGAGAAAATATTGTTAATGGAACACATCAACCTGTTATTGAATGGCAATTACCAAAATATCAATTATCAACTCTTAAATATGAAATTACATCAAAAAAAACAATTAATTTTGCTACAAAAATAACTGAAACTAATTTAAATGATTTTTTTGATATTTCAAAAAATACAAATATATTAGCAAATGAAATAAGTTTTGGTTGAATTAATTATTATCTAAAAGAAAATAACTATTATGTACCAACAAAAATTCTTGTTAAAGATAATGATTTATTAAGTAATACTTACATATATTTTGTTCCAGTTTCTTTTGTTAATAGCCTTCAGTTTATTGGTTATTCTAATTATCAACGGGGAATAGTAGGTTTAGATCAAAAAAATAAAAGATTTTTCTTTACAGGTTCTGAAATTGGTCTTGATGCAAGTCAAAATAAAGAAAAAGAATACTATCAAATAATTATCAAAAACCAAAAAAAGGAAGTTGTAAAAAAAATTATTTTTAAAGCTGACGATAATTTTAACAATATTATCTTTGTTAATAACTTGTTAGATATTCCATATCAAGAAAGTTACACAATTGAAATTGAAAATTTATTAAAAAATAAAACAAGATTATTTAATGTTGAAAAAAATACTTGGGAAAGTAATGATAAGAAAAATAGTAAATATTTAATTAAAAATGATACTTTAATTGCTGTTTTTGATTAATGAATTTGTGGGTGGATAAAAAAATAGTTCTTTAAGAACTATTTTTTTATATCTGCCTTATTTTTTTTATTAATTTTATTAAACTTTTTATTAATTTTTGATTTTAAGTTTGCTGCTTTATTTGCATGGAAGATACCTTTATTTGCTGCTTTATCAGCTAAACTTGTATATTCAGTTACAAATTTTTGCGCTTCTTTATCTTTTTCATTAATTGCTTTGACAGCTTTATTATAAGCAGTTTTTACTTGACTTTTGAAACTCTTATTAACTTGATGACTTTTTTCATTAGTTTTAATTCGTTTAATTTGTGATTTAATATTTGCCATTATTACTCCTTTAGTAATCCTTAATTAATTTTTAAGTTTTATTTCAATATTTAAAACAAAAATTATTATAACAAATAACTTTAAATAATGTAAGTAGTAAAACGTTAAAGAAAAATTTTTTTAAATTTTTATTTTTTAATCTTAAATATTTCCCACTATTAGTTGTTTTTAAATAAAAACTATTATATGATGGATTCGTATTAATTGTATGAATCATAAAATAAGAATTGGGGGTATTTATTATGAAGAAATTATTAGTTTCATTAACTGGTTTAGTATCGATTAGCGTTGGTTCAACAACACCAATCTTAAATCAAATTCAAACAAAAGTTAATATTAACCAGCAATTATTTGAACCAAAAGAATGGCCGATTGAAAATCGCACTATTAGTAAAGAATGTTCAAATATTGAAGATTGAAGATATTTTGCGATTGATAATATTAACTTATCGTCATTAGGAATTCATAGTATTGGTGATTTAGATCAATATAATGCGATTGGGGTTCCAGGTATTGAAATAAAATTTAGTAATAATGCAGGTGATCACCATGTTGGTTTATCTAGTGATTTATGGAATGCAAAATATCGCACTATTACTTCAGAACAATGATCTCGTATTTTTTGAAAACAGGTAAAATATGGTTTTTATATTGCTTTAGAACGAGCAACAACAATGTGGTATAGTGAATCAGGCGATTTAATGTTACGCTTAGCATATCATGCATTATCTTATACTGCTTTTGGTTCAGGGCGTGGGAATGTTTTTTTTCCTGGAACTATTACTTTTACTAGTGGTTCAGTTGTTTCATTTTATTAATTAATAAAATTGGGGGTGTTTTATTATGAAGAAATTATTAACATCATTAACTGGTTTAATAGCTATTAGTGTTGGTTCAACAACACCAATCTTAAATCAAATTCAACAAAAAGATAATATTAAACAGCAATTAGCTGCGCCAAAAGAGTGACATATTAATAATTTTACTAATAGTAAAAAAAGTTTGAATGATACTGATTGAAAATATTTTGCAATTGATAATATAAATTTATCATCATTGGGAATTCTAAGTGTTAGTGATTTAAACCAATATAATATCATTGACATTTCAGGTATTGAAATAAAATTTAGCAATGATCAAGGTTATGATTATCATGATTATGCTAACGGTCGATGAAGTCCAAAACATCTTTCTCTTACTTCACAACCTTGAACTCGTGATTTTTCACGAAATTTAGAATATGGTTTTTATATTGCTTTAGAGCGAGCAGCAACAATGTGGCATAATAATGATGGTGATTTAATGTTACGCTTAGCATATCATGCAATAGCATGTACTTTTACTGGTGCATTATATGGTGGTGCTACTTATGCTCCTGGTACTATTAGTTTTACTACTGGTTCAGTTGTTAGATTTTATTAAGAATAAAATTGGGGGTGTTTTTTATGAAGAAATTATTAGCTTCATTAACTGGTTTAATAGCTATTAGTGTTGGTTCAACAACACCAATCTTAAATCAAATTCAACAAAAAGATAATATTAAGCAACAAATTGCTCCTTTAAGAGAATGACGTTTTAATCGGTCTATTATTGCTGCAGTTGTCGGACCTAATCATTGAAAATATTTTGCGATTGATAATATTAATTTATCATCGCTAGGAATTAATAATCTTAATGATTTACATCAATATAATACGATTGAGATACCTGGTCTTCTAATCAAATTCGATGGTTATTTAGGTTTAATTGGTGATACATGGCAGGCAAAAAAACGATCTCTTTCTTCAGAAGATTGATCTAATATGTTTACTAAAAGTATTGATGATAAAACTATTATTAAATTAGAAACAGCAGCGACAGTATGACATAGTAATTCAGGTGATTTAATGCTCCGTTTAGCATATCAAGCATCAATCGCGGTTCATGTACGAGGTCATCTTTTAAAGGGCGGAGTTATTACTTTTGATAGTGGTCCGTTAGTTCGATTTTATTAATATTAACGGTATAAAATAGTTTAATAATGTAAAAGTAATCAATAATTCAATAATAAAATAGGGGGTGTTTTATTATGAAGAAATTATTAGTCGGATTAATTGGTTTAATTGGCTTGAATATTGGATTAACAGCAACTGCTAACCAAATCCAACAGAAAGTTAATAGTAGTTTACAATTAGTTAGTCCAAAAGCTTGACCTTTTACTGCAATTTCTGAAAGTCAAGAAGTTCCGGCGTTTACTTGAAAATATTTTGCGATTAATAATATTAATTTATCAACATTAGGAATTAATAGTGTTGCAGAATTTCATCAATATAATGCGATTGAGTTACCAGATATTCTAATAAGGATTGGTCATTATACTGCTTTAGCTGGTGATGCATGAAGTCCCAAAAAACGATCTCTTACGTCAGAAGATTGATATATTATGCTTGATAAAATTGTTGAAAATAATACTACAGTCGCTTTAAGAAGCGCTGCCACAATGTGATATAGTAGTTCGGGTGATTTAATGCTCCGTTTAGCTTATTCTGCGCGAATTGCTATTCTTCGAGGGCATCAGACCGATTATCAACATGCTGTGGGTGGTCTTATCACTTTTTATAGTGGTAGAATCATTAAATTTAATTAAATTCAAAAAATAAGGACATATAAGAAAATCAGATAAGTTAAACTTATTTGATTTTTTTAATTAAAAAAATAATAATAATTTTTGCTTTTGTTGTAAGATAATTTTAAGGATAAAAAAGGAGGTTATTAATTATGAAAAAATTATTTATTTTATTAACAGGTTTACTTAGTATTACTTCATTACCAATTTTAAATCAAGAACAAAAAATTATGGCAGAACAAAAACAATGGAGTACTGAAGCAATTGTTGTTAAAGAATATGTTAAAGCTAAGGAGTGATTATATTTTGCGATTGATAATATTAATTTATCATCAATCGGGATTAATAGTATTAATGATTTGCATACTTATAAGGTAATTGAGATTCCTCAATTATTAGTAAGATTTAATAGTTATAAAGATATTGATGGTGATTTTTGAACAACAAAGCACAATCTTGGTTCAGAAGATTGATTTCGCTTATATTGACAAGTTGTTGATGGCGTTACTATGATTTTAGAACGAGCAGCAACAATTTGATATAGTGAATCAGGTGATCTGATGTTACGCTTAGCATACCATGCATCAATTGCCATTGCTTTTTCAACTGGTGTTGTTCAGGGTTCTGTTCTTACTTTTAAAAGTGGTTCAGTGGTTAAATTTTATTAATTAAAATATATAATAATGTTTCGGTTAAATATAATAAAAATGAGATATGAAATATTATGTATTTATATGGTAATAGATATTTAAAATCATCTTATTAATTTGGTGGATAAAAATTTCTTTATTGCTATTATTAGTTATTATTAATTTTGCTTGGTAAAAATTATAATCACTGTTAATATGATAAAAAGCGATAAGTAATTAATCGCTTTTTATCAAACATTAAAGGGGGTAGTAAATTATGGAACAGCAAGAAAATTTAAAAAGTGTAACAATGGATGATAACGCATTTGATTTGAGTAATAAAATTTTAGTAGAACCAATAAATGCTGAGATAATTATTAGTCATAAGAAACATATTGATCCAAATGATAACGAAAAGATTCTTACTGGAACAAAAGATTATAAAGAAGAATTTACTGAAAGTATTAATAAAATTAGAAGTACATTAAAAGACAAAAAGCTAAACAATATTCATATTTCTAATATCGTAACAAAATTACAAAATATGGGATTTCCTGGTCAAGATTCATTAGCCCCAACAGTTTTTCTTGATCTATTAACAGCAGAAAAAATTGAAATTTTGTCAACTCATGTAACAATCGAATATATTGAAAACGGCTTGTATAGCTATGATATAAATTATTTGGCAATAATTGATGGTAAGAAAGTAACACGTAATCTTAATGGTTATGAACCACATCAATTATATGCTGATTTGCAATTAACGGGGCCATATAGTATTAAATTTGTTATTGATGATGGCCACCTTAGTTTATCTGAAGCATTAAAGAATTTTAAATTTCAAGATGAAAAGAAAGTTAAAGAATTTTTAAGTATTTATAATATTAGCAATATTACTACACAAATTAAAGATTATTTAGGTCTTTCTGATTTAAATGCTGAAAAATTAACTTTGAAAAATCATACAAGTAATTCAATTCAATTAGTAGCAGCAGCAGATGCTCCAAAATATCAAGGAGAAGTGACACTAACTTGAAATTTAAAATTATTTGAAATTTATGGTATGGGACTCGAATCACCAGTTCCAATTTTAAAGGACGGTCTTAGAGTATATTTTTATTTAGAAGCAAATAGTAACAAGATTAAGATTTTTAATGCTATGGGTTATTTATCTCCTGGTGATGCTAAAATGCACTCAAATTATGATGATTACCATGAATTTAAGTTTGTTAATCAAGATAAAGAAGAAATACTTTTTGTTATTAAAGGACAAGACTGAGCGACTCAATTACCTCATAAATTTGGTAGTTTTAATTTTACTACTGGTGTGATAGTTGATGTTGATAGTCCAGAATTATCAAGAGTTAAAATTTTTAATAAAAATAGCAATGAATGAGAGAAAGTTGGAAAACCATCGAAATTTGAAATTAATAGTTTAGGTGAAATTAGTAAAAAATAATTTATAAAAACTTAATTTTCTCAAAGATTAAAGTTTAAATAAAAAGCAATAAAATGGCTATCAAATGGCAATCTGATAGTCATTTTTTTATAAGATAATTTATTAATGGGAGTAGTGTTGCTGTTAACTTAGGTTTTTTAATTACATTTTATTATCAAAAATAAAAATCTACCAAAAAATTCTTTCTATTTCAAATAATTTCTTACACACAATTACTACTATTAGTTGTTTTTAAATAAAAATTATTATATGATGAAATCGTATTAATTGTATGAATCATAAAATAAGAATTGGGGGTGTTTTATTATGAAAAAGTTATTAACAACGTTAGCAACTTTATCTTTGCTAACACCTATTGTTAGTACATTAGTTAATAATCAATTTAAAACAACAAATAATACTCAATCATCTGGCACAAAGAAATATTACTGAAATTCAAACCATAGAAGTATGGAATTTGTAAGCAGGTATGATGATGCAACATTTTCACTATTTTCAGCAGTTATTGATATGGGTGATACTAAGATTACAAACTATCAATATTTTAATATTATTGATGAAAATAATGTAGCTTTTACTCGAACTAGTTGGGGTGATCGTAAATATTTTGGTGTTAATTTTAACAAATTTCAAAATGCATCAATAGGTAAATATATTCAAGATAAATGAGTAAATATTAATCGTAGAGAAGTGGAAGAGAGTGCTAGTATTGTTATGCTTCTAAATGATGATAGTTCAGGGTGAGCGTCGATGCGATCAGAACAACGAATTGGGCTAAATTATTATTGAAGAGGAAGTAATTATTTACAAGTTTTTGGTTTGCAATCTACTGAAACTTGAAATTCATCATCAGGTGGATCAATGTGATTGAATATTGGTCAAGGAATTGAGATTTGATAGTTAGTTTGAACTTTAAAATTAACGGTGTAAGTTATTTACATTGTTAATTTTTTTTTCTTAGACTTTTAATAAAATCTACCAAAAAATTCTTTCTATCCCTAAAAATGGTCGTGTTAACTTTGTTCCGGATTTAAGGAAATCTTTTTAGAAAAAGCATTAAGCCAATTCTATTTCTATCCCAAAACGTCTGACAATTTAAAAAGATACAATGTCTTTTCAATTCACTTATATAAGTGAATTTTTTTTATTTTTAGAAAGGAGAGCAATGCCAAAAAATAATTCTGAAATTACTAATTTAGACGAATATTTTAATCGCCCTGATGTTCAAGAAGAAACTAAGAATTTTGTAAAAAAAAATGAAAACCAACAAAACATGAAGATGAAAGCTAAAAATTCCAAAGTATGAACTTATTTAATGTCAGACAAAATCATTGTTCATAAACTTAAGGTTTTCTCAACCACACATTTTTTAAATTTAATATTTTTTATACTAATTTATTAAAGCTAGTAATGACGTAGATTCTTATTTTATAGTTTCTAATATTTTTTTAAAATTTTTCATTGACTATTATTAGTGTTTTTTGCTATAGTTTAATGTGTGATTAATAGCTAGAAAGTGGGGAAAAAAATTATTTTAATTTTATAAAAATATAAAAAAGGGAGGTATTATGAAATTAAAAACAATTTTTTTAGGAATGTTAATTCCTATAATAATAGGAAATTTTAATAGTTTAAGTAATAGAAATAGCAAAAATTTTTCTTATCAAACAAATATTAATTTAAATAAACAAACTTTGTCTTCTCAAGAGAATAATACTTCAGAATTTATTCAATCAATTACAAGACAATTTAAACAAAATTTTTACAAATTAAATTATAAAAATATTACTGATGTATTAAAAAATGATTATGATTGAACAAAATTTTGAAATGAAAATATTAGTTTAAATTCAAATTTTTATCTTCTTGTACAACGTATGGAAGAGTTGGGTTACTGGAATGCTTTGAAATATAAAAATGTTGTTTATGATGATCGTACTCGTTTAATTAATGATGCAACAACTGATTTTAAAAACCAAATAAAAATATTATTTCATTTTTTGATAACAATGGGTATATTATCAGATTTACTGCGTTATTTTATTGAAAATAATCAAATGAATATCGCTTTGAAAGATAGCAATATTAATAATATTGCAGATATATTTGAAAATGTTATTATCAACTTTGAAAAAATAGATTTCGTTAAGTATCAAGATTGAAATTCTTTTACAAAAAAATCTAGTTTTTTAAATATGATAAAATCATGAAAAATCAAGAAAATTGTAAATCAAGCTAAGAATGGCAATTTTGACCATGTATTATTTACTGATTTTACTAGATTATCAATAAATAACTTACGAATTGAGCAAACTTCTAAATATTTAACTGAACTTTTATATAACACATGATATCATTATGAAGAATGAGAAAAAACAGTTAAAGATTCTGTGTTATTTAAAAGTAAAAATGAAGAAATGGTAAAGTTTAATTATAATGGATTTTTATATAGTGCATGATACAATCTTTTCACACATTATAAACTAGTACTAAATTTATATCCACTACATAATTTTGACTTAACAATGTTTCAAACAGCATTAGTAAATAGAATTAAGAACTTCTTTCAAAAAAGTCATGATTGAAATTTGACTACTGCAAATACTGGAAAAGAAGTTTTAAATAAAGCTAGAATTGAATTAACTAACCTTTTACAATCAGTTGGCTTTGATAGTGAACGTGTAAAAATTGATTTAAAATACAATACTTATAATATAAAAAATCAATATCAAAATCATACTTGAGCTCTTAATGTGAATATTGATGAAAAAAATATTCCTAATGATAAAACTGAAATCAAAATTCGTTTAGAGAATATTCGCCAAGGTTAAGCAAATTTTAATTAACTAATAAACTACAATATTATTTAATTATTTGTATCAATTAATTAAATTAAAAAAGAAGGAAATTATTATGAAATTTAGAGTTTTATCTTTTACTATATTATCATTTTTATTACCAACAATATCTTTTAGTGTTAATTCATTTGTTAGTATTCAAAATCAAAGTGGAACTAATGAAGAAAATTTTCTTGATTTAGATCAGGCATTAGAAGATGGTATTAAACTAGCTTATGAATTAACTAATCCTTATGACGAAGAAATTGAAACTATAACAAATGTTATAAGTGACGCATTAAATTATGATAAAGCTAGCCAAAAAATTATTGACAAAAAAAAATTACTAGAACCAAAAGAAATTAATAAATATTCGTACTCAAATTGTTCTCCAAATAGTGAAACATTTTTGATTGAAGAAAGAGCAACAACAGTAAAAAATACTACTGAATATCATACTGAATGAGGTATTAATAGTACGACAAATATTAAATTATCATATAAAGAAATTTTTGAGGTAAATCAAACTTTGGAAGTTAACTGAAAAAAAATAGAATCTAAAGTGGTTGAAGAATCAACTGCGGTTGTAATGCCTAGTCAAAAATTTATTATTGAACCTTATACTAAAACTGAGATAATAGTTGCAATTTCACAATCAAAGTTAAATAATACTTATGAGTTAAAAACTATTCTAAAAGGTAATGTAACTGCCACTTTTGAGTTTGTAAATGGTAAAAAAAATACTTGAACAACTTCAATTGGTAATATTGCATTTGCTCTTGCACAACATGATGATTCTGAGCAATATAAAGGATTAGTTCCTAATTCAAAGAATAAACAACAAGCAGTATTTGAAGGTAGAATAACATCTAAGCAATCTATTGATAGTTCAGAATTTACCTTTGAGCGAAAAGATATCAAATTATAAAAGAACAAATAAGTAATATCTAAATATTGTTTATTTTATGGTTATATTTAATTATAATATTTTTACAATATAATTTATCAAAAAATTCTTTCTATCCCTAAAAATCATTAATTTGTTTTTTCCTTCAAATTTCAGTATAATTAATCAGTTAACATGTCAATGTTAATTTTGGTGAATTATTATGAGTTATTATTTTAAGAAAAAATATAAATTTTCTGATCATGGATTTGTAAGAATTAAAAATCGGTTAAAATTAAAAGATAAAAGTGATTTGGAAATAATCAACTATTGTTTAAGCTTGATTGAATTAAGTCATGAAGTTTATGAGACAAAAACTTTGAAGTATGTCAAAGTTAATCAAACAGATTTATATTTTATTATTAACAAATTTGATAATTTGATTATAACTTTATCGCCAATAAAACCAGGGAAATTATTAGCAAATTTAGACCAAGAATTATAATTATTTTAAAAAAAGGTGAATAAAAGATGAATTTTAAAAGTTCATGATGAATGTTACTTTTAATGGGTGTTGTTTTAGTTATTTTTATTGTTTCTTCGATTGGATCAAGAAAACGTAAAAAAGAAGAAAAACAAAAACGCCAAAAAGAAGTAAAAGATGTAATTAAAACTTATATGCGTGATGAATTAGACTTACGTCATAAAACAATTGAATTTGATCAAGTTATTGCTCGCAGTAGTAAAGATTTTCGCTACCGCGATGTTTTTGATGTTGTTGTTAAACTTTATGATTCAAAGAAAAATGATTTGTATGCAACAAAAGCTTTTGAAGTTGAAGGATTTGCCAAGCAAATTTCAAAAAAACAATTTGAAACAATTTGAAAAGTTAATGGTGAATTAGATTTAGATGAAACTTTAAAACGAATTAATTTAGCTAAAAATCGTAAAAAAGTAAAAATTAAACGTGTTGAACCAGAAGTTAAAAAAATGTTGGCTCAAGAAAAAGCTGATTTAAAAGCTAGTATTGCAGCAGAAAAAAAATTAGCTAAAGAAAAAAAACACCAAGTTAAAAATTATGAGAAACCAAAATTACCATCATCTGAAAAATTTTCTGGTTTTAAAGATTAACAATTTCAGAACAAGTTTTTTATTACTTGCATATTTTTTTATTTCATTATATATTAAAAATATGCAGAAAATAAAGGGAAGAAAGAGAATCATTATGGGAAAAATTTTACTTTGTGGGATTGATGAAGTTTTTAATGATTAATAATTTATTTTTGTTTTATATTTAACGATATTTAAAAAATAACGATAGAAAGAAAAAAGAAATCAATGAAAATTTTTAAAGAAGATTACAAACATTTTCGTATTTGCCAAAAATTAGTTTGATTTTTAAATGAAAAACATTATCAGCTAGCAAATAAATTAATTGCAGAAAAAAAAATTCTTAATTTTGTTGAGTTAACTAATACTAAGACGAGCAGTAAAGTTGATCAATCAGTTACTAAGATTAGTGATTTGGAAGATTTAGTTATTAATAATCAAAGTTTTGAACAAGAAGATGATGATTTTTATCCTGGCGAAACAATTGCTGATGGATTAGAGACTGGTAGATATGCCCAAAAATATTTTCAACAGCATTATCAAACTTTTAATTTTGAAACTAATCCTGTTATTGACCAAGATATAATATTTCAAGATCAAAAATATCAAGTTTTTTTTGAACCAAGATTTCAATATCAAGATTGTGTAACAAAGTGTGACATTTTAAAACGAAATGGATCATCATGAGATTTAATTGAAGTTAAAGCAGTTACTTGAGTTAAAGAAGAACATATGTGAGATTTGTTGTATCAATATGATATTTTAACAAAGTGTGGTTTTAAAATTGCTAATGTTTACATTATGTATTTAAATAATAATTATTTGTTGCAAGAAAAAATTGATTTAATGTCATTATTTATTGCTAATGGTTCAACATGACAAAAATCTAACGGTGCTAAAAAAAGTTTTAGTTTATATGATTCAATTCAATCAGAATTGATTGACCATAATTTAACCCAAGAGTATCAGAAAATTAGTCAGATTTTGTCAATTAATGACATTGATGAAGTTTATCAATTATTAACAAATAAATATTGTCATGAAAACCAAAAACAATTTTGCTGACATATTTTACCTTATTTTGATGCTTTTAATACAATTTTTCAATTGTATCGTTTAAGGAAAGTAAAAAAAGCTTTGTGGTATTATCAAGAAGATTTATTGTCATTAAAAGATCAAAGATTATTACCATTTATTATTAATAATAAATTGCATTATCGTCAATATCAAATAGCAAATTTCGGTGAACAAGTAATTGATTTATCGACATTTAATTTGTTAAAGAGTGAATTAAAAAAATATCAATATCCAATTTATATGTATGATTTTGAAACAATGAAATCAGCGATTCCCAAATTTAATAATACTAAACCCTATCAGCAAATTGCTTTTCAATATTCAGTTCATGTTTTGTTAACACCTGATTTTGATTTTACAACAAATGCTAATATTAAGCATTATCAGTTTTTAGCTGATGGTTCTTATGATCCTAGAAAAGAATTAGTCCAACATTTAACTAATGATTTAATTAAAATTCATGGTTTAGGGACTTACGTTGCTTATAATAAGAGTTTTGAAAAATCAGTTTTAAAAAGTTTAATGTTTAATTTTAAAGCAAGTTATCATGATTTACAGACAATTAGTGAGCGAACAATTGATCTGCAAGACTTTTTTAAAGATTTTAAAATTTATAAATCAACTTTTGCTGGTTCTTTATCAATTAAAAAAACATTGCCAGCGTTTGATGCTAATTTTTCTTATCAAGATTTAGCAATTCATCGAGGAGATATGGCATCAGAAGTATTTCGCAGAAGGGTTGAAAATAATATTTCTTTAACAAACTGAAAGGCAAATTTTTACCAAAATATGCTTGATTACTGTGCTCGAGATACTTTAGGTATGGTAATATTATTTTGACATATTAAAAATTTGATTGAAATTCAAATCAAACAACAACGTAAAGAAAGTTCGTTAGAAACAGCATCATGGTAAAAAAAATTAATCTTTTATTTATGGGAACTAATAATTTTGCACAAGAAGTTTTAAGTACTTTATTAACAATGCCAGAGATAAATCTTGTTGGTGTTGTTTGCCAGCCAGATAAAAAAATTGGTCGTAAACAAACAATTATTTTTTCACCCGTTAAATCATTAGCAATCGCCCAAAAAATAAGATTATTTCAACCAACAAAAATTATTCAAGCATATGAAAACTTGCAGCAATTATCAATTGATGTGATTGTTACTTGTGCTTATGGGCAATTTTTACCAGAAAAAATTTTAGCATTAGCTAAAATTTTGCCATTGAATATTCATGCTTCGCTATTACCAAAGTTACGTGGTGGTGCGCCAATTCAATGAGCCATTATTAATAATTTTTCTGAAACAGGAATTACTTTAATGCAGATGATTCAAAAGATGGATGCTGGGGCAATTTTTAGTCAAGCAAAAGTTAAAATAAGTACGGACGAAACTTATAGTTCGTTGCAACGTAAGTTAATTGTTTTAGCAAAAAAAATCATAAAAAGTGATTTAGTACCTATTATTAGTGGTAAAATTAAAAGTAACCAACAAAATGAAAGCGGGGTAACTTTTGGTTTTAATATTACTAGGCATGATGAGTTAATTAATTGACAGCAAGTAGCTGCTTTAGTTTCTTGCCAAGTTCGTGGTTTGTATGATCAACCAATTGCTTATAGTACAATTGCTGGTTTTATTTATAAAATTCATCAAGTAGTAATTAGCGATCAATCATCAAAAAAACCACCAGGTACAATTACCTTAATTAATAAGGCAGGAATTTTTGTTGCAACAACTGATTATGATGTCATTATTAAACAAATTCAACCTGAAGGCAAAAAAGTTATGACTGCTAGTAATTATTTTGGTTCCAAAACTAACCCAATCAAAGTTGACTTAATTTTTAAATAATTGGAGAATTTATGTATCGCTTTAAATCAATTAAGTATTTATCAACAACTGGATTAATTACGGGTTTATTAGTTGTTATTGGTTATACATCTTATTGATTTTTTAGTTGAGTAATTACTGGTGCTTTGGGTGGTACAACAACCTTGCAATTATTTGATGCTTTTTTTATTCCTTTTTGTGCTTTATTTAAAGGTCCAATGATGTTGTTTGCTGGGCCAATTGCTGGTGCGATTTTTGATTTAATTAGTGGGGTTAAATTAATTGTTATTCCAGCAACAATTATTATTCGCATTTTAATGTTTTTTGCCATCAAATTATTAACAAGACAAAAATGATGATGAAGTTCTTTTTATAGTTTTTTCTTTGCTAGTTTGATCTTGATGTTTGGTTATCCATTATATTATTTACCTGTTTATCAAGATAAAGCAATTGTCATTAATGAATTAATTACTGATACAATTCAAGCTGGATTTGCTTATCTGATCGCTCTATTAATTTATTATCCCTTACATAATCGCCAAGTTAAGACTTTAAATTCTTTTTGGGATGATCAGCAATTTGATTATTTGAAGCAACAAAAACCAAAACAAACCTTAGTTGAAAAAGTGACTAATTAAAAAATCTCCTTAAGGAGATTTTTTAATTACTTTTTTGTTTGATGATTATCATTACGTTGGCAATTTCTACAATTTGAGCAATTAGGGTGAGTACCTGCTTGATTGCAACTACAGTTGCAGCCATAACAAGGTTTCGTACAATTTCCTGCCATAATAAATCCCTCCTATTTTCTATTCTTCTTTATAATAACTGATTATTTTTTTAGTTACAATAGATAATTAGATATTGGGTTATTAAATACATTATGATATTATTTATCATGATAAGATAATATTTTTTGATTCTGGAGAAAATAATGGTGATTGATAAAAAACATATTAGAAATTTTTCAATTATTGCTCATATTGATCATGGTAAGTCGACCTTAGCTGATCGAATTTTAGAATTAACTAAGGCTGTTTCTGCTCGTGAGATGAAGGATCAATTATTAGACTCAATGGATTTAGAGCGCGAGCGGGGGATTACCATTAAGTTAAATAGTGTTCAATTGCATTATCAAGCTTTGAATCAGCAAGAATATTTATTACATTTAATTGATACTCCAGGTCATGTTGATTTTACTTATGAGGTTTCTCGTAGTTTAGCAGCTTGTGAGGGGGTAATTTTAGTAATTGATGCCGCTCAAGGAATTGAAGCTCAAACGTTAGCAAATGCTTATTTAGCATTAGATAATAATTTAACAATTGTGCCAGTAATTAATAAGATTGATTTGCCAAATGCTGATCCAAATCGAGTGTTGCAAGAAGTCAATGATATTCTTGGTTTAGATACTAAAGATGTCCCGTTAATTTCTGCCAAGAATGGGACAAATATTCGTGCGGTTTTGGAAGCAGTAATTAAAGAAATTCCTTACCCTGTTGATGCTGATGATCATCAACCGTTAACTTGTTTAATTTTTGATTCATTTTATGATAAATTTCGGGGTATCATTGTTTTTATTCGTGTTAAAAGCGGCACAATTAAAGTTGGTGACAAAATTAAAATGATGGCATCAAATGGTGTTTATGAAGTAACAGAGTTGGGTGTGCGAACACCAAAAGAAATTAAAAAACAAAAATTAACTGCTGGTGAGGTTGGATGATTGGCAGCTTCAATTAAAGTAATTAGTGATGTTCATGTTGGTGATACAATTACTCATGTTAAACATCCTGCTTTAAAACCACTGCCGGGTTATAAACCATTAAAGCCAATGGTTTACTGCGGTTTTTATCCAATTGATACTAATAAATATCAAGATTTAAAAGAAGGTTTATTGAAGATGCAATTATCTGATGCTGCTTTAATTTTTGAACCCGAAACTTCGCAAGCTTTAGGGTTTGGTTTTCGAATTGGTTTTTTAGGATTACTCCATATGGATGTGATTAAGGAGCGATTAGAACGAGAGTATAATTTGAGTTTAATCTCAACTGCACCATCTGTAATTTACCATCTATCTTTAAATGATGGTCAAATGGTTAAAATTGATAATCCAGCTAAATGACCAGAAGTACAAAAAATTAAAACCATAACTGAACCTTTCGTTGAAGTAACAATTACCTGCCCTGATGAGTATATTGGTGCGATTATGCAATTATGTCAAAGTAAACGTGGCATTTATCGTGATTTAAAATATTTGGATCACTTAAGAAGAAATTTAATTTACCATATGCCGTTGAATGAAATTGTCTTAGATTTTTTTGATAAATTAAAATCAGTTTCTAAGGGTTATGGATCATTAGATTATCAGTTGATTGACTATCAAGCAAGTAAATTAGTTAAACTTGATATTTTAATTGCTGGGACAATTGTTGATGCTTTATCAATCATTGTTCATAGTGATTTTGCTTATGCTCGGGGGCGAGCATTGTGTGAAAAATTAAAAACAATTATTCCCCGCCAAAATTTTGAAGTTGCAATTCAAGCAGCAATTAATAATAAAATCTTAGCGCGTGAGACAGTTAAAGCAGTTAGAAAAGATGTTATTGCCAAATGTTATGGTGGTGATATTACAAGAAAAAGAAAATTATTAGAAAAACAAAAAGCGGGTAAAAAAAAGATGAAGGCAATTGGTAATGTTGAATTGCCGCAAGAAGCTTTTATGGCAGTTTTGGAAATTGATGAGTAAAATTTGCCAGCAATGTTGTGATAAACATTGTGATAAACATTAAAGGAGCAATTATGAAGTTAACCGATAAATTTGAATTTATTAAAGGTAAACCAGCAAGAAATCGGATTGTTATGCCACCAATGGATACATTAATGGCAATTGATGGTTTTGCTAATCAGTTTCATATTCAACATTATGGTGCTAGAAGTTATGGTGGTACTGGGACAATTATTGTTGAATCAACTGCTGTAGCAGAAAATGGGCGGATTAGAGAAAAAGATTTGGGTCTTTGAAAAGATGATCAAATCGCACCATTAAAAAATCTTGTTAAAGTTATTAAAATGGGTGGCGCTTTGGCAGGAATTCAATTAAATCATGCTGGTGCTAAAGCAGAACTACCAATCGCAACGGTTGGTGCAACAAACTATTATGATTATCTTGATCAAACAAATTTTAGTTTATTGACAATTAAGCAGTTACAAGTTATAAAAGATGATTTTGTTGCCGCAGCTAAAAGAGCACAACAAGCTGGATTTGATTTTATTGAGTTGCATGCAGCACATGGTTATTTATTGAGTGAAATTTTATCAAAGACAATTAATCAAGTTACTAATAACCAAGATATTTTGAAACGAGCAAAAATAATTATTGAAATTATTGATCAAATTAATGTCGAAGTTAAAATTCCCGTCGGGATTAGATTTTCAATTACTGATCATAGTCATGATGGTATGGATGTTGAAGATTTTTTACCATTATTAAAAGCATTAGAAACTAAAGTAATTTATTTCCACCTATCAAGTGGTGAAGTAATTAATCGAGCAGATATTCCTACAGTAATTAAAGCAGCAAAAACTAAATTATTCCGCCTACCATTAGCTGTTAAAGTAAAAAAAGCAATTACAACACCATTAATTGTTGTTGGTAATTTTGTTTTTCGAACTGATGTTGATCTTGCTTTTGATTTAGCAATTGATGGGGTTGCGATTGGGCGCGAGTTGTTATTTAATCCTAATATTGTTGTTAATAGTTTATTAACAACTGATGAAATTGATGATCAGTTATACCATTGAAATGATAATGTTTGATTTAATTACAAAGATTACCATGCTCTAAAAGATCGTTTGGCTGGTAATTAAAAAAAGATTGGTTAAAACCAATCTTTTTTTAATTTAATGTTTAAACATTTAAATTGTAGCTAATTGCTGATTTTGTTTAATTAACATTTGTTGTTTTTTTTCATAATTCAAAACAAAAATTAATATTAAACCGCCAACGGCTGCTATTAAGGCAATACTTGTAATAACTGCTAGGCTAATTTGATTAGCAATAATGTTTGATGGATAACCATTTTCTGCCCCAAATTTCTTTAAAAGAATACTATCAACTTGTCAGAATCAAGCATCGGGTGAGAAAGCAATGAAAGAAATAAAACCAACTGATACGGCATATTCTTTTTGGTTAATCCCAATTTGATAAATTGTTGCTCAACGATTTGTTACTAAACATCAACAAGCAATTCCCAATCCAAGGAAGAGAATTATTACTAAAACTTGAACGACGATTTGATAAACTGGGTTTAATTTGGTAAAATCGCCACCAAAACCAGGTAGTAAGATCATTGTTAAAGTTAACATTGAAGCAATTGTTAAACCAATTGTAATGAATAACACATAGTTTTGTGTTTTATCAGCTCATTTACCTGCTGGTGAAGAAAATAAGAACCGGAAAAAGTATGTTCTTAATATGCCTGCTAAAACAACAATAAAGGGAATTATTTTTAAAGCATCTTGAGCGTAGGTGACAACAACACTTAACCCAGACTGTAACATGTAAACTCCCATAATTAAAAAGGTTGCCAGTCATAATTTATAATTTTTTAAAGTATTACCAAATGTTTTAATATCAAATTGTTGATTATTTTCTTTATGGCTGGTACTATCAGGTACTATTTTATAAAGTAAAATTGTTGTAATAAAGATAATTATTGTAAAAAATAATACTAATGATGTAAAAGCATATTGACCCATATGTTTAGCAAAAATGTCACCTGTTAATCAGAAAATTAAATAAGCTAAAGCAATTAAAATTGATCCGATTAAACCATTTAAACTACCATGAAGACCATTTAATTTACCATTTTCTTCTGGTTTACCTTGCTCTGCTAAGATTTTTCATAAAGCACTTCAAAAAATAAAACATGTAATGAAACTTCAAGCAGCAAAGATAATGTATAATTGAACAATTTTCCCTTGATTAATAAATGGGATAAATGCATATCAAATACTAAAAGCACCAACAGCAGCTAATCCAAATAATGTTAACTTTTTTAAGTTAACGCGATCAGCAAAATAACCGCCAACAAAATAACTTAATAAAGCAACATAACCATAAATGGCATTAGCTTGGGAAAACTGGGATGGTAAAATTCCTAAAGATTTGGCAATCAATACTGATGACATAACATTTTTTAAATAAAATGGTATTACCATAACTAATACGTCAGCAATTGCTAATAAAGCAATGATAATTACGGTTTTTTTGCTGAAGCCATGAGTAAAATTGTGATAACCTTTATGTAAATACTTGACTGGACTTAACATATTTCTTTTTTTCTCCTTTTGCTTATTTATCTTAAATAAGCTAAATATTTTAGATTAATTGATTAATCAATTTTTAAATTAGCAATATCACTAATGTATGAATTAATTAATTTTTTTGGATATAAGTTATTAACAATTTCAACATCTTTATCATATTTGAAAGTTCAAATATTCATTGGTAAATTGATTGATTTAATGGTTGCAACATTACTTTTTCGTTTTATTGTTCCTAAATATGGATTAAGATAATCAAAGTGCTGTAATAAGTTTTGATCAAGATCACTTAACTTCTCAATTAAATAACCTTTTTTAAATAAATTACTATTTAAATTAGCAATAAATTTTAATGTTCGATAACTGAAAGATGAAACAATGATTTCGGCTTTTGTTTCACTCCTTAAAAGTTCTAATGCTAGTTGTAATTGTTGAAATTCTGCTTGGCTATAACGATCAGCTTTAATTTCAACGTTAATTAAGTGATATTTATTAGCAATTTTTTTAATAAAATCATCAATAAATAATGCTGGTAATCATTCAGGATGGTTGTTAAATCAAGGTAATGCTTTAATTTCTTGATAAGTTAAACTACGGACTGTTTTATCAATCTTACCGATTCGTTTAAAATTATGATCATGAAAAATAATAATTTTTTGATCTTTTGTCATGCGAATATCAAATTCAACTGCTTGGCAAGTTTTCAAAGCATTAATAAAATCAATCATGCGATTTTCACCAGTTGGTGTTCTAAAGCCCCTATGGGCAACTAAAATTGGCATTTTCTTTCTTGGTCTCCTTTGCTCTTTAATTTTAAAATAATTTACTTTAAATTTCAAAAGGAATTGTAACTAATAATGGGTTTTTTGTTTTCCTTTTAAAGTACTTTACTTTGCAGTTTAAAATATATCTCTGATGTTAGGATTTAAAAATTAATTTTATGTTCTTTTGCGTGTAAAAAAATAATTCTTAAAGCTCCCATTTTGTGTTAAACTTAAAGTAATATATTTTTGATAATAATTTATTAATTAAAGGATGAGTAATGATGTTATTTAGTGATTTTAGTGGTCCTTGAGGAATTTCTTCTGACTATGGTTGATTTCATGTTTATGCTTTTACTATGATGTTTGGTATGGCACTAGCAGTGTTTGCTTCATGATATAAATTTCATCGTGCTGAAATTCCAGCTGATGGCTTAGCTTGATCAGTAATTTTTATTATTCCTGCTTCTTTATTTGGTGCTAGTTGATTTGCTAAAAATGATCCTTTAGCTCCGATAGGGTTTTGAGAAAAATTTGCTTTTTGAAACCCAGGTTTGTCAATTCATGGTGGTGTTTTATTTGGTTCAATTGCTGGCTTAATCTTTTTTGGATTTTATAAAAAGAAAACAAAGATTTCTTTATTTACTTATGCTGATTTAATTATTCCTAATGTTTTATTAGGACAAGTAGTTGGTCGTTGAGGTAATTTTTTTAATCATGAACTTTTAGGTGAAGTTGTTGGCCTTAGTCCTACTTTAGATGGTAGTGCCATAGCGGCAATTAATTGGTTACCAGCTTTTATTAGAGATAACTGTTTTAAATTAGTTGCTGGTGGTCCAGAGACACTTAATGGTATGTATGTTTTTCGTGCCCCAATTTTTTTATATGAATCACTTGCTAATCTTGGATTTTGGGTTATTTTAACTTTTTTATTACCGCAAACATTTCATTGATTTAGTAAAAAACCATGGCAGATTGAAGCACAAAAATATAAGTTGTTAACATTCACGAATGTCCTTGATGAAAGAATTAATCAGGCGTCTACTTTAACGGCAAATAAAAAAGCAAGTAAACATCAAAACTTTAATCATAAGGCAATGATTTTCTTTGATCAAAGCAAAAGTAAAACATATCGTTTTAATGATAAATTTAATTTTATTATTAAAAATCCAATTAAATCTTTAAACCTTTATTCTACGTTAAATTCACGTAATCGAAAATTAAAACGTAAATATTGAAATCAAGCATTTTATTTTTATAAACCTAACCAATTTGTTATTAATAAACTTAATGATGATTATCAAGCAAAGAAAATAACTTATCATGCTCGCAGTAAAGAACTTTATCATTTAAATAATCCAAAAAATTATTTAGTTATGCGTTCTGGGGTTCAAACATGATTGTATTTCTTTGGTTGAAATCTAATTCGTTTTTGTTTAGAACTTCAAAGGGCAGATCAGAATTTATTTATTGTTAATCGTCGAGCTTTAGACTATGCTGTTTTAATTTCAATCTTTGTTCTTGGTTTAATTTTTGCGATTTTAAGTCAATTAGTTTTTGCAAAATATAATCGTAATAGTGGTTGAACTTATGAAAAAGAATATTAAAATAAAAACAATAGTTGGAATCCTTACTATTGTTTTTCTTATTCAATAAAGAATTTGGTATAATTAAAAATAATAAATTATTTAATTTTGAGGTATTTACGAATGTTAATTAGAAGCAATAGTTCATCTAATGTTATTGATTTTTTAGGAATTAAAATTCCAATTACAACATTTTTATTAATCACTGGTGGTATTGCTTTATTAATTTTTTTTATCCTGTTAGTTATTTTATTGTTAATGTATTTAAAAAAGAAAGCATCAATTAAAGGGTATTTAGGATTTGAAAAAAGGGATCAGCATCTTGAAGTAGGAATTTCAGAAATTGAATCAGAGATTGCTGAAATTCAGAAAAACTTTTATTTTGATTATCAAGCTAAAAAAATTAAAACAAAAATTCGATATTAAATTTGGAGTGACTCTATGACAAAAAAGAAATGAAAATTAGCAGCAAAATTATTTAATCAAAAAAAGGATCAAAGTCAGGAACAACAACCAGAGCAGGGCAGTGATTATTTTCATAATGTTGTCCCACCAATTACTAGTTCTTTAGATAACAACAATAATTTAGATAATAAAGTTCATGATCTTAAAAATATTCAAGTAACTTCTTCTTTTGTTATTCCCTTAAATAAACAATCTTTCCCTAATCAAATGCCGAACCATCAAGGTAATAATTTTTATCATCAAGAACCTTTAAAGCAAGATCCTAATCTTGATCAAATGGCTTTACTTGATTTAACTAATAATTTTAAAATTCCAAAGGCAATTAGTTTTGAAATTAAAACTGAAAAATTACGACAATTAATGATGATTGTTTTTAGTTTAATTGTTACGACGATTAGTTCAGTTTTTATTGGTTTTTATTTTGCTAAATTTCAATTAAGTTATACACCACATCCAGTAATAACAATCCCATTAGTAATTTTTACTTTAATGATTAGTATTGTTAATTGTCTTGATTTTATTGCATTAAAAAAAGAAGTTAATTTATATATTGAAAGAACTTTAAAAGGTTCTTTAATGCCGCCGAATTTTATTATTCGCAATTATCGCAAGATTCATGCTCGTTTAATCATTGGCAATTGACTTTTTACTTTTTTATATATTACTTTAGGAATTGCAACGTTAATTATTTGATTAATTTCTGGTCAAAAAATAACTTTCTTTGTTCAATCATGAACAGTTACAGTCCCTAATTTAATGACTGAAGCAGTTACCTTATTAGTTATTTTAGGATCTTTATTTTTTATTCATATGACGAGTATTGTTTTCTTTAAAAAACGGAAGAATAATGTTCTAAGCCATTATGGTTATGAAATTATTAATCCAAATGAGTTAGAAATATATAAGAAAAAAATTAACCGAATTTGTATGATTATTACAATTAGTTTTTTAGCAATTATCTTTTTTGCGATTGCTATTCCAATTTTAATTGTTCGACGAAGAAAAAAGAAAGCATAATAATATCAAGATGTTGTCACCAGTTTTATTACATATTCAAAATGTTTTTGATGATGTAGTTTTGAAGTGTTGACAGAGCGTTAAATAAATTTAACGAAATTTAAAGGAGTTTAGAGGAAAATCATGGATGAAATTTGACAAATTAATGCTTTAATTAACGGTCAAAGTTACCAAAATGGTAAATGAGTTGATATTATTAGTCCAACTACTAATCAAATAATTGGGCAAGTACCAGCTTTAACAAAAAAGGAAATTGATGATTGTTATCAAAATGCTTTTCAAGCACAAAAAAAATGGGCAACAATGCCATTAATGCAACGAATTACCATTTTAAATCAATGAAAAGATTTGATTATTGCAAATAAAACAGAAATTGCTAATTTAATGGTTTTAGAAATTGCTAAAGGTAAAAAAGCTGCGTTAAGTGAAGTTACAAGATCAATTGATTATATTGATTATACATTTGAAGAAATAAAACGAATTCATCCTCGCACATATACTGGTGATGCTTGGGCAATTGAAAATAAATTAGGTATTTTCCAATATGTTCCCAAAGGTGTTGTTTTAGCAATATCGCCATTTAATTATCCAATTAATTTAGCAATTTCAAAAATTATTCCCGCTTTAGTTACTGGTAATAGTGTTGTTTTTAAACCCGCTTCACAAGGTTCTTTGGTCGGATTATTTTTAGCACAATTAGCTAATGTTGCAAAAATTCCTGCTGGAGTTTTTAATGCTGTTAGTGGTAAAGGTAGTGAAATCGGTGATATTTTAGTTGAAAATCCGTTGATTAATGTTATTTCATTTACTGGTTCAGCGCCAGTTGGTAATCAAATTTCTGCTAAATCATTAAAAGCAGACTTAATTTTAGAGCTTGGTGGTAAAGATCCAGCCCTTGTTTTAGCAGATGCTAATTTAGAATTAGCAGCATCAAAAATAATTGCCGGTGCTTTTAGTTATTCTGGTCAACGTTGTACAGCAATTAAAAGAGTTTTAGTTGCTGAAAAAGTAAAACAATCATTAGTTAAGTTATTAGTTGCTAAAGTTAATAAACTAACTGTTGGTAATCCAGAAGATAATTGTGATATTACGCCAGTGATTGATGGTAAAACAGTTACCTTCATTAAAGGTTTAATTGCTGATGCAACGAAAAAAGGAGCAAAAGTTTTAACTGGTAATAAAATTGTTAAGAATTTAATTTATCCAACCTTAATTGATAATGTTGGTCCAACAATGAGGCTTGCTTGGGAGGAACCTTTTGGCCCAGTTTTGCCAATTATTAGTTTTAAAGATATTGATGAAGCAATTAAGTTAGCAAATGATTCACAATATGCTTTGCAAGCAGCAATTTTTACTGAAAACATTAATTCTGCTATGGTAATTGCCAATGCCTTAGATACTGGTACAGTCAATATTAATGATCAAACTCAAAGGGGGCCAGATAGTTTTCCCTTCACAGGCATTAAAGATTCTGGACTTGGAGTTCAAGGAATTTATGATTCATTAATTTCCTTTATGCGCCCTAAGGGGATTATTATTAATTGGAAAAAAACATAAGTTTATTATCGCTTTAGATAATACTTTATTACAAAAAACACTAGTAAATACAATAAAAATGTGTATAATAAATAATGCTTAATGTAAATAAAACTAAATTTAAGCAACACATTAATGAATTGGATAACCTAGTGCTTTTTATTTTTTTTAAATAATTAAAAAATAAAAAATAAAGAGTGGTTATCTTGAAGTTAGTGGAGGAAAAACAAATTATAAAAGGAGTTAAAAGAACAATTATGTCAATTGTAACAAGAGAAAAACTTTTAGAAGCTGGTGTTCAATTTGGTCACCAAACAAAAAGATGAAATCCAAAAATGCGTAAATATATTTTTGGTCAAAGAAATGGGATTCATATTATTGATTTACAAAAATCAATTCGTAAATTAGATGAAGCTTATAGTTATGTTAAAGAACTTAGTGCTAATGGTGGAAAAATTTTGTTTGTTGGAACTAAAAAACAAGCAAAACAAGCGATTGAAGATGGTGCTTTAAAAACTAATTCACCTTATGTAACAGAACGTTGATTGGGTGGAAATTTAACAAACTTTAAAACAATTAAAAGTAGTATTAAAAAATTAATTGATTTAGAAAATAAAGCCAAAAGTGGCGAATTAAAATTATTAACAAAAAAAGAACAAATGTTAATTGAAAAAGAAAAAGACCGTTTGGATCGTAACCTTGGTGGAATTAGAAATATGTATAAATTGCCAGATGCAGTTTTTGTTAGTGATATTATTACTAATAAAATTGCTGTTGATGAAGCAGTAAAGTTAAATATTCCTGTGATTGCCATTTGTGATAGTAATAGTGATCCAGAAAAAATTAATTATATTATTCCCGGTAATGATGATGCAACAAAGTCAATTACTTTAATTACTAATATTATTGTTCAAGCAATTTTAGATGGTAGAAAATCACATTCAGGTCCAACTAAGACAAACAAAGATGAATCTGAAAATGTTAATGAAGTTAATTCACAAAAAGTTGATCAACCAGTAATTGTCAAACTTTCTGAAGTAGCAACTGTAACTGAAGTTGTTGAACCTCAAACAATTTAAAGAAGAAAAGGAGACAAAGATAATAATGACAAATATTAAAGTTGATATGGAATTATTAAAACAATTAAGAGCAACTACTGGTGTTGGACTTAGTGATTGTCGTGAAGCTTTAGTAGAATCAAAGAATGATTTAAATAAAGCTTTAGAAATCTTAAAGATTAAAGGTTTATCAAAGGCAATGGAAAAAGTTAACAATGCAGCGGTTGAAGGAATAACAAAAGTTTTAATTGATCAAAATCGTGCTGTAATTGTTGAGTTAAATTGTCAAACTGATTTTGTTGCTAATAATTTAGAATTTAATAATTTATTAAATCAAGTTTTAGTAACAATTATTAAAGCAAAACCAATAACTACAGTTGCGCAAGCTTTAGCATTACCAGTTTCAAAAACAGAAACGTTGAATGATGCTATCACTAAAGCAATTACTAAATTAGGTGAAAATATCGTTTTAAGACGCTTTAAAGTAGTTGAAAAACATAATAATGAAATTTTTGGTTCTTATGTTCATACTGGTGGTGTTAGAGCTGGTTTAGTAGTTCTTGATGGGACAAAAGATTCAGAGTTAGCAAAAAATATTGCCATGCAAGTTGTGGCAATGAATCCAAAATTTATTGATGTTAGTGAAATTGATCCAAAATATCGTGAAAAAGAATTAGCAATTGCTAAAGAACAAGTTAAAGATATTAATAAACCAAAAGAAATTATTGATCGAATGATTGAAGGTAAAGTAAATAAAGCATTAGCAGAATTAACAATCAATAATCAAAGTTATATTAAAGAACCTGGAATTACAATTAAACAATACTTAAATAAAAATAGTGCTACAATTAAGAAGATAATTCGATATGAAGTAGGAGAATTAATTTAATTAATTCAAAAAAAGACTTTATGGAGGTCAAATCAAATGGTAGATTTTAAAATTATATATTATGTTGTTATTGCAATGTTTGGGTTATTAGCATCAGTGTTCTTTTGAGGTTTTATTACTTTCAAAAGAACAAAAACTGACACTAAATTCTTGAATACACCTTTGTTTACGTTATCAATTGTTCTTGCGACAGTTGGAGTAATTTTATCTTTAATGCCAATCATGTTACAAGTTTGAACTTATGATGACGCATTTGTTCGCTCAGATCCATTATTTATTTCACTTTTAGTGTTTGAATTTGTGTTCTTAGCAGCATTTCTAGTTTTAGCTTATGTTTTTGCTTATGATTTTGGGATTGCTTTAGAACCAGAAAATAATCGTTTACAATTTTTTGGTCAAACAGTTAACACTGAAAAAATTATTGGCTTAGAAACAAAACGTAATAGCTTGCAAGTTATTTATGAACAAGGGTTCAAAGATAGCAAGAAAAAGGTGACAATCTTTACTCCCAAAGCAAAACTTTTTGTTAAAGAAGTTTTAGGTGATATTGTTGCTCGAAACAAAGTTGCAAAACAAGGCATTGCAGCCCAACAAGCAATTTTAGAACAAGAAGTAAATTTTGATTCTAATGTTAGTGAAGTTAATTTAGACAATCTTGATACAACATCAGTGACAACAAATGTTGATTCTGAACAAAAACAAAAATCAAAGTAATAAATCAAAATGATAAAAAACCACAATATCCTTGTGGTTTTTTATTGTATAATAAATGTAACCAGATAAATTTGGAGGAAATAGTGGAAAAATTTAAGTATAAAAGAATTTTATTAAAACTTAGTGGTGAAGCATTAGGAACAAAAGATAATTTATATAGTAATACTAGTATTGATAAGGTTTGCCAACAAATTAAAATTTTAATTAATCATCAAGTTCAGGTTGCTTTAGTTATTGGTGGTGGTAATATTTGACGGGGTGCTAAACAAGGTCAAGCTGTTGGTTTAGACCGAATTAATGCTGACTATATGGGGATGTTGGCAACAATTATGAATGCTTTAGTTTTAGAATCAAAGTTGAAAACTTTAGGTTTGAATGTTATTGTCCAATCAGCATTGGAAGTTAATAAAGTGGCTGAACCTTATTATTATAAAAAAGCAATTAGTGCTTTAGCAAAAGGTTCTGTGGTAATTTTTGCTGGTGGTACTGGTTATCCATACTTCACTACTGATACAACAGCAGCCCTAAGGGCAGCAGAAATTAAAGCCGATATTATCTTAATGGCAAAAAATGGTGTTGATGGTGTTTATGATCAAGATCCACTAATTCATAAAAATGCTAAACGTTTTAATGCTCTAACTTATCAAGATATTACGAATCGTAATTTAAAAGTTATGGATTTAACTGCTTCAACAATGTCGATGGAGGCTAATTTAGAAATTTTAGTTTTTGATATTAATAAACCAGATAATATTATTAAAGCAGCTCAGGGTAAAGCTGTTGCAACAATTATTAGTAATAAAAAAACGAAATAAAACCAATCAATTTGGGAGTTTAATAATTAATTGGCGTTAACAATTAATTTAATAAGTAGTATCATAATTTAATAGCATAATAAAATATAACTTAATAAATTAAGATTAATAAATTAAGAAAGGATATAACTTAATATGACTTTAAAAGATCATATTTTAATGACGATTTATCAACAAAAAAATCCTAAACCAATCAAAATTTTATTTCCTGAAGCAGAAAATGAAAAAATTCAAGCTGTAACTCTAAAATTACTTAATGAAGAATTTAATGTTAATAATCAAAAAATTAAAGTGAGTAAATTGATTACTCCAGTTTTATTATTTAAAAAAAACGAAACAATTCCAAGTAATTTAAAAGATTATGCCGTTATTGTTGCTGATAAAGAAAAATTAAAGTTAAGCCAAGAATTATATCAGTTAAGAAAAGATAAAGGTTTAACATTAGATCAAGCTCAAACCTTGCTTGATGGTAAAAATTATTATGGTATGATGTTGTTAAAAAGACAAGCAGTTGATTGTTTAGTTGGTGGGATTAACTTTACAACCGCTGATATTTTACGGCCAGCCTTACAAATTATTAAACCAAAGCCAGGAATTAAAACTGTTTCAAGTACCTTTTTAATGAGTAAAAATCAAGAACTTTACCTTTTTGCTGATGGTTCAATTAATATTAAACCAACTAGTGATCAATTAATTGATATTGCTAAAGCTAGTGTTGATTTGACGCAATCATTGAATTTAAAAGCTTTTGATGATCTTCATTTTTCAGAAATTAAATTAGCATTATTATCTTATTCAACTAATGGTAGTGGCAGTGGTGAAGATGTTGATAAAATGCATAATGTTGCTGTAGTTTTAAAAAGTACTGATTGAGGTAAACAAAGGGTGGCTGTTGCTGGTGAAATTCAGTTTGATGCTGCTTTTGATGAGTTAACGAGAAAGAAAAAATTTCCAGAATTAAGTTTTTCTGGTCCATGCAATGTTTATATTTTCCCTGATTTAAATGCTAGCAATATTGGTTATAAAATTGCCCAAAGATTGGGTGGTTATCAAGCAATTGGTCCTGTTATTTTAGGATTAAATCAGCCAGTCAATGATTTATCACGGGGGGCAACAATTGATGATATTTTCTTTACTTCTTTGGTTGCTTGTGTTCAAGTTCAATTAAAGTCAGGATTTAATGGGGGACAATAATGGTAACTAAAGAACAAATTAATGATAAGATTTTAGTAATTAATGCTGGCTCAAGTTCAATTAAATTTCAATTATTTAAATTAATTAATCAAAAACCAGAATTCCAAATTTTAGCCAAAGGATTAGTTGAGCGGATTGCGATCCTAGGTAGTAAGATTATTACTGAAGTTATTAAGGGTAATAATACGATAAAGCATGAAAAAATAATACCAATTAAAGATCATGATGTTGGCGCTAAATTAGTTATTGATCAATTAAAAACATTTAAGGTGCTGAAAGATTTTAATGAAATTATTGGTATTGGTCATCGTTTAGTTCATGGTGGTCAAAAGTTTATTACTTCAACGATTATTACTGATCAAGTTGAAGCAGCAGTGATTGATAATATTGCTTTAGCACCACTGCATAACCCACCAGCTTTGAAAGGTTATCATGCTTTTAAAGTTTTAAGTAAAAACATTAAACATGTGGCAGTATTTGATACTTCATTTCATAATACTTTACCACCAGAAAAATTTCTTTATTCAGTGCCTTACAATTGGTATCAAAATCACCAAATTAGACGTTATGGTTTTCATGGTATTAGTTATCGTTATATTTTAGAAAAATTAACGGAAGTTTTAAAAAAACCACAAGGCGATATCAATGCGATTGTTTGTCATTTAGGTAATGGTGCTAGTATTTGTGCGATTAAAAATGGTCAAAGTTTTAATACTAGTATGGGTTTAACACCACTTGATGGTTTAATTATGGGTACAAGGAGTGGCATTATTGATCCTTCAATTCCCAATTATCTTTGTCAAATTACAAAGAATACTCAGCAACCCGAAACCGTTGCTAGTGTTACTGATGCTTTAAATAAAGCTTCTGGGTTACTAGGTATTAGTGAAGTTTCTTCTGATATTCGTGATGTTGTTGCTGCGCAAACTGATCAAAAACATCCAAAACAAAACCAAGCTAATTTAGCAATTAAAATGTTTTGCCAACGGGTTGCTAATTATATTGTTCAGTATGTTAATGATTTAGAAAATAAAGTTGCTGCTTTAGTATTTACTGCTGGCATTGGTGAGAATGGTTCTGAAATTCGGGCGGCGATCATTAATGAGATTAAGATTTTATCATTAAAAATTAATCAAAAAAAGAACCTTGAGTCATATTCAGACTACTTATTAATTAGTGAATCGCACTCAGCGATCCCGATTTATAAAATTAGAACCAATGAAGAAATTATTATTTGTTATGATACATTTTCTTTAATTAAATAGGAATTATTTTAAAAGGCCATTTGGCCTTTTTTATTAACATACATTGATAGTGGGAAATTTTTTATTTAATATGGAAATTTATAAGTTTTTATTTAATTAATTTTTTTACTATATTATAATTTAACTATATTTTATTTATAATAAGGGAAAGAAGGAAAAACAATATGAGCAAAAAAGAAAAAGTAGTTTTAATTGGTGTTAATCATGCCGGGACAACTGCTGTTAAAGCTTTAACTCGTCATTACCCTAATGCCGAAATTATTGCTTATGATCGGAATGATAATATTTCATTTTTAGGGTGTGGCATTGCTTTATGGGTTGGTAAAGAATTTAGTGATCCAAAAGGTTTATTTTATGCCTCAGCAGAAACCTTAACTAAGTTAGGTGCTAAAGTTAAGATGGCTCATGAGATGACAAAATTGAATACTAGCGAAAAAACCGTAACAATTAAAGATTTAAAAAACAATAAAGTATTTACTGAAAGTTATGATAAATTAATTTTAGCAATTGGTTCATGACCAATTTTAAATCCTGGTGGCAAAATAATTCCAGGATTATTAGCATTAAAAAATGGTCAACTACAAACTGATCCAATTAATGGTTATAAATTAACCGAGGGTATTTATTTATCAAAATTGTACCAACATGCTCAAACGCTGATTACTGAATTGAATAAAAGTTCGGTTAAAAATGTTGTTGTGATTGGCGCTGGTTATATTGGCATTGAATTAGTTGAAGCTTTTACCAAAATTAAGAAAAAAGTTACTTTAATTGATTTTGAAAATCGGATTATGCCAAGGTATTATGATCCTGAATTTACCAATGATTTGGAAGCTGATATGGTTAAATCTGGTGTTAAGTTACAATTGGGTGAAATTTTAACTGAATTTAATGTTAAAGATAATAAAGTAACACAAGTTGTAACAAATCGTGGTACTTATGATGCGGACTTAGTAATTATGGCAGTTGGATTTTTACCAAATACTAAAGTATTAATGAATCCTGATGGTTCAAATGAATTAAAATTGGATCCTCGAGGGGCAATTATTGTTAATAAATATTTTCAAACTTCTAATAGTGATGTTTATGCTGTTGGTGATTGTATTGCAATTCACTCAAATGCTTGACAAAATGATGTCAATATTGCTTTAGCGACCAACGCTGTTCGTAGTGGTTTAGTTGCAGGATTAAATATTGCAACTAATAATAAAGTTGCTTTTCCTGGTGTTCAAGGCACTAATGCCATTTCTGTTTTTGATTGAAAATTGGCAGCAACAGGGTTATCAGAAATTTCTGCGCAAGCAATTTTTGGTCAAGAAAATGTTGCCGCAGTTTATTATCAAGATACAATTTATCCACCATTTATGAAAGAAAATCATCAAGTTAAGATTAAAATTGTTTGAGATAAAAAAACTCGTCGCATTCTTGGTGCTGAAGTTGGTTCACAATATGATCATACTGAAGTTATTTATATGTTCTCTTTAGCAGTTATGAAGCAAATTACGATTGATGAATTACCATTGATTGATATGTACTTCTTACCACACTTTAATAAACCATATAATTTTGTCACAGCTGCTGCATTGTTAGCAACTGGAATTTTAAGTCAAAATGATATAATATACCCAGATCCATATAAAAAAGGACCAAAGGGAGCAAAATTAAATGAAGCGTCAGCAAGAAGAGAAGAAATTAAAGAAGTTTAAAAAAAACAAGGAAAAAACTAGTAAAAATAAAAGTCAAGATCCGCAAGATCAAGACTCAGTTAAAGAAATTAGATATCATTATCCGTGGTATTTAAAAATAATTCTTTTGATTACTTTACCAATTTGAATTTTCCCAACATTTATTGCTAACCTAGTTTTAGGAAAAAAAATTTATGAGTATTTACAATATTTCCCTAAATCTGGACCAGTTGAAAATCCTAATTATAGTAATGTTGAATGAAATACTTTAGCATTTTATAATTGTGATATTGAAGTTAAAAAAGGTGCACAAGAATTATTAATTAGTGATAAAGATTGAGCTGATATGAAAGGTGAAGATCTTAAAATTATTAGTTTTGATGATACAAATTTGGCAGCATTTTTATTTGTTAACAAAAAACCAACCACTAAATGAATTATTGTGCTTCATGGTTGAATGCAAAATCGTTATAGTATTTTATATTTTGTTAAACCGTTTTATCAGGCTGGTTTTAATGTTCTAGTTTATGACGCGAGAAATCATGGTAGTAGTGATGCTTCAGCAACTACTTTTGGTAAAAATGAGTCGAAAGATTTATTAGCGGTAATTAAATATTTGAAAGCTAAATATAAAGAAAATACTTTAGAATTTGCTTTGATTGGTAATAGTATGGGGGCATCAACAATTCTTCAAGGTTTAGTTGCCCTGCCTTTAAAAGATTATGGGGTTAAATCGGCAATCTTTGATTGTGGTTATGATGATTTTACTCATATGATAAAAATTTTGGGGCAGACAAATCTTAAAGTTAAATGATTTTGATTTTATTTTGGTATTAAGTTTTGATTTCGTTATTATGATCGCTTTAACATTAATGATGTTAAACCAATTACACAAATTAATAATTGTGGTGAAACACCAATGTTGTTTATTCATGGCACTAAAGATCAAACTGTGCCAATTACCATGACTAAAAGAATTTATAAAGCCAAAGTTGATAGCGAAAATGCGATGCAGAAACAAAATGTTAGCCAATTATTAATTGTTGAAGGTGCTGGCCATATTCAATCAATTACCACAAATTATCGTTTATATATTACTACTAGTTTAGATTTTTTTAATAAGTGATTTAGTAAATAAAATTATCACAAATCAAATTGGTTAAAATAAAAAACAGCAAAAGAGGTTAAAATGATTTATTATCGTAATGAAAGTAAAGATCCTTATTATAATTTAGCGTTAGAGGAATTACTAACAAAAGAAACAACAATTTCTGATGAAATTTTATTATTATGACAAAATGATAATGCAATTATTATTGGTGTTAACCAAAATACCATTGAAGAAATTAATAATGATTATGTTAAAGAACATCAAGTTAATGTTGTGCGACGATTATCAGGTGGTGGTGCTGTTTACCATGATTTAGGTAATTTAAACTTTACTTTTATTTTTAATAAAAACCAAGCTAATATTCGCAATTACTCTTTTTTTACTGAACCAATAATTACTGTTTTACAAAAATTAGGTCTTAATGCTCAATTTAGTGGCAAAAATGATCTTGAAATTGATGGTAAAAAAATTTCTGGTAATGCTCAGTATCTTTATAAAAATCGGATTATGCACCATGGCACAATTTTATTCAATGTTGATTTAACAATTTTACCAAAAACGTTAAAACCAGATTTAACAAAACTGCAATCAAAAGCAATTAAATCTGTTCAAGCACGAGTGACAAATATTTTACCATTGTTAAAACACCAAATTACAATTGAAGAATTTAAAGCTTTAATTATTGCTGAATTAGAAGCAACAAAAAATACCAAAGTTCTTGATGTTCCAATTGAATTAAAGATCAAAGCACAACAATTAGCTCAAGAAAAATATCGCACCTGACAATGAAATTATGGTAATTCACCAGCATTTAATTGGGAAAATAAAGTTAGAATTCCTAATAAAGGAACAGTTGATATTAAACTTGCTGTTGAGCAAGGGGTAATTAAAACAATTAAAATTTATGGTGATTTCCTTGGCGCAAAAGGAACAAAAAGTTTAGAACAACAATTAATTAATCAGCCATATAATTATCAAATAATGCAACAATTAATTAGTGAGGTTGAAGTTAAAGAAATTTTTGGCCCAACTTTCACTAAAGAAGAAATTCTTGCAATTTTAGTTAAATAGTTAATAATTAAAAAAAACTGTTAATTACTGTTAACAGTTTTTTTAATTATTATTGTATTATCTTGCTTAAAGGTTTAGAATGGTTGCAAGGATAAATATTGGTTTGTTGGTGGGTGAATAACTTTGGATTCTAGAGGGGGAGAAGTATGCCAAAAGTTAAAGCACCGACAGTGCCAGCTATTGAAGTTAAAAAAAGAAAAATTGAAGTTGAACCAGAACAATCATTAGATTCTTTTTTTGACGATAAGACAAATAAAATAATATTATTAAAATATCGATTAGATCAAGTTTTAGTTTGACATGGCGAAAAAGCAACAAAACCAATACCTAATGAAGAACCATTAGTTTTAAATTTTGGTGATAAAAACTTTTATTTTTACCAATCAGGAATTCGAGAAGGTAAAATTAGTCACAGTTATAAATGACTTAATTCTCGGGTTGTTAAATTTCGAACTCAATTAAGTCTTGATCAACAAGAACAAATTATTGAAGCATTTACTAATAAGATTGATCAAGATAATTTAAAATATAATTTAATGTTGTTAAGTTTAAAAGTAGATTTTTTAGATAATAAATATCGCGATGCAATAAAAGACTTAACGAAAGAAAAAAAAATTTTAAGTCAAGAAATTCTTAATTTTAATCATAAACTAAAAAGTAAGCATAAAAGAATTAATTTTTTGAAAAAAAAATTTGAGGAAGAATTTGATCTTAAAAAAGCAGTTGAGCAAATACCAGTTGCAGTTAATTTTGTTAATCCAAGTACTAGTCAAAATGTTAATCTACAATTTGAAGTAGCACAAACAAAACCTAAACCTTTTTTATATTGAGAAAAGTTTAAAGAAAATATTGTTCTTGAAAATGCGTACCTTGATTATTTAGGTCAAGAATTAAAACTTTTATCTAATAAGATTGCCATTCAGAAAAATAATTTCGGCCCTAGAAATGAATTATTAGATTTGAAATTTAATCGCAGGGGAACCCAAGCAGTGATATTGAATTATTGTCCAGGTGATTCTTTAGTTTGATGGGGGCTTGGGCGAAAAAATTATTTCAATCCTGAAACACCTTTAGTTTTAAATATTAATGATAAAGACTTTTATTTTTATTCTGGCACAATAAAAAAGGGGATGCAACAAATCCACAATAAATGAATTAGTTATCAACTCCAATTAAATTATCACCAACAAGAAAAAATCTTTGAAAAATATGCTGAAACGATTGATCAAGGTGATCTTAATCAACAGGGATTATTATTGAAGTTGAAGACTCATTATTTAATTACTGCTGCCCGAGCTTTAGAAAATCTTGAAGCAGCAAATTTCGATCGTGAAACTAAAAAAAGAATTCCCATCATAGACAAAGAAGTTCAAATTTTAAATAATGATCTTGAATTTTTGAATATGATGAAAGAAATTAAAGCAAAAAATATCACAGAAAAACAACAAGAATTACAAAGAAAAACTGAAGTTTTAGCAAAAGAAATTGATGATTTACATAAAACTTACGCTAGTGCTTTTTTGATGGTTGAAGAAACAAAAAAACCAATTGTTGATGTTGATCAACAACCAAAATTTTGAAAAAAAGTCTTACTTGCAAATTTTGAAAATGAAAAATTATCAGATGCTAATCGATCAAGTGTTGCATCTACTAGTTGTTCTCAACCAATGATTGATGAAAAGATTAATTTTGAATTAAAAGAGGATGAGTTAGAACCAGAAGTTATTACCTTAGAGTAAAAAGTATTTTTATTTTTTTGGCATCCAATAATTTGGATGTCTTTTTAATTTTAATTTTAATATTTCTTGATTATTCTTGTGTTCTCTTGCTTAAAGGTTTAGAATGGTTGCAAGGATAAATATTGGTTTGTTGGTGGGTGAATAACTTTGGATTCTAGAGGGGGAGAAGTATGCCAAAAGTTAAAGCACCGACAATGCAAGCTATTGACGTTAAAAAAAGAAAAATCGCAGATTTTGAAGTAACAAAGACAATATTACTAAATTATAATGACTCATCTTCTGCTTTGCTTTGAGTGGGAGTATCAAAAATCAAAGAAAATGATCATGAAGAACCGTTAGTTTTAAATTTTGATAACAAGGATTTTTATTTTTATCGATCAGGAATTCAAGAAGAACGAAGTAAAGTTAAGAAACAGTGAATTAATTATCTAACTAAATTAAGTTTGAATCAAAAAGAGCAATTATCAGAAGCATTTGCTAAGAAGATTGATGAAAATAATTTATTCCATCATCTTTTATCATTAAAACTTAAAGCGATTTTTTTAGATAATAAAATTAATCTTTTAATTTTACATTTACAAAAAAAAGAAGATTTTTCAGAGCAGGAACTTTATAACTTTAAACAAGAATTAAAACCAGCGTATCAAAAAATTTCCTGATTAAATCAAGCAATTGAACAAAAACTTAATTTTGAAGATTTGCCTAAAGATGTAACTCAATTAAAGAATTTTTTGGGACAAGAAAATTTAAATATTGAATATTTTAAAACTTTTTTAAACTATTTAGCTAATAAATTTGAATACTTAGAAGAAGTTGAAGATATTCAAAAGTTACAATGATATAAAAATAATTCCAAAGGCAGTAAGGTAATTATCTTAAAAAGTAAAATTGGTAGATCATTGATTTGATGGGGCAATAAAAAGAAAAATCCGGTAATAAGTGAAGAACCGTTAGTTTTAAATTTTGACAATGAAGATTTTTATTTTTATTCATCAGGCATTAAGCGAGTCGCAAAAATTAACTATCGCTGAGTTGATTATAAATTTGAATTAGAAATTAATACTCAAGATAAAATTCTTGAACATTATGCTAAAATTATTGATCAAAATAATTTAAATCAAAAAAGTATTTTGTTATTATTAAAAACTAATTATTTACGTACTGCAGTTAAATTTTTAACTGAAAACTTAGATGATGAAAAAAATTTAGATGATAAATTTAAAAATTTAAAAAGTATCCACACTGATTTCAAAGATAAAATTGAACCATTATCAAATGAAGTTAATATTTTTTCTAATTGAGTTGAAAGTTTTTATGGTGCACCAAAGAAACCTAAAAATTTGGAAATTATTTTACAACAAAAAAATGAACTTTTAGAAAAAGAAGTTAATCTTTTGTATCGTACTTATAATGATGTCATGATTCATTTTGCATCAATAGTAAAACCAAAAGTTAATGATGATCAACCACCAAAATTTTGAAAAAAGACCTTACTTGGAAATTTTGAAAATGTCAAACCATCAACTTCTGGTGGGTCAAATGTTGTTGCTCCTAGTTCGTTTCATCGACCATGGGAGGATTCTTCTGATGGGTCAAATGTTGCTACTACTAGTTATGCTCAACCAGTGATTGAAACAAAGAATAATTTTGAATTAAAAGAGGATGAGTTAGAACCAGAAGTTATTACCTTAGATTAAAACAAATATTTTTATTTTATGACATCCTAAAATTGGATGTCTTTTTTTATTATAAAAGTTAATTTATTGTTGCTTGATTGGTAATTTTAGTTTTGGTTTAACTTTAATTTCATCATTAAAGTTAATAATATAGTATTTTAGACGATTATTTCATAAATATAAAATTGGTTGGTAAAGAATGCTCGCAACAACGGTATTGCTAACACCATGGATGGCATCAAAGACTAAACCATTTAATCAATATAAATAAAAAGCACTTTTACCATATAGTAATAAATTAATTAGGGCACTCAAAGTACCAAAGCTAAAACCTCAAAGACTATTAATGATAATAAAAAGTCATCAGTATTTTTTAATTATTCATTTTAATGATCAAATGATTGTTACTAATAATGGTCATGCAATCATATATAAAATTACTCATGTTGCTACCCCCCGCAATAAAATTTCACATAAGTTAAAAATTAAGGGGATTGTTATTGCCATCCTAAAGGGAAAAACTAAAGCAGCAAATGATAACATGAAGCTAACAACTTCAATGTTTGGTAGAATTGCTAAAGCCTCTTTTAAAGCAAAAACTAAAGCGCTATATAAGGCAATAATTAATAATCTTAATAACTTTTGGACATGCAAACTCATAATAATTGTTAATTCCTCACTAATTAAAAACACACCATTTGGTGTGTCAAACTTTGATTAGCAAAAAACTAATTAATTTCAAACTCCACCCAGCGTTGATTATTTTTTTTCTTAATTAAATCGGTCTCCTGACTTAACTTCACCTTACTAGTTATCCTTCTCATAAGATTGTTTATCAAACAATCGCACAATGGTTTTATAACGTTCATCAGTATTACAGTTGCTGGGGCAGTTTTAGATTTACACTAAATTCCCGGATTATTTAATTAAGAGTTAATTATTTTTTATTTTTGTGCTTCATTAATAATGTGACTAAGTCTTTTTTTTCTCAACTTAGCATTTCTTGTTGATATTTACTATATAACATCTTACAATCTTCAATTTCTTTGGTTGTTTCATTTAAATCAAGAAAACCTTTAATAACAACCTTTTTCTTTTGCAAAGCTTTATATTGTAAGAAGAAGTTCGTGATTTCATCAAGCAGATGTTGGGGAACATCTTTTAAAGTTTGATAATGATTAAATCTTGGATCACTAATTGGAACTGCCAATACTTTTGTATCAATTTCACCATTGTCAATCATTTCAATTGCTCCAAGAACTCTAACTGCAATTAAGCAGCCAGAGAAAGTTGGGTAACTAATTAATGATATCACATCTAGTGGATCACCATCGTAATCTAACGTATTAGGAATATAACCATATTCACCAGGGTAGAAATTAGCACCATATAATGGTCGATCTAAAATAAATGCTTTCTTTTTAAGATCATACTCAACTTTATTTTTTGAACCTTTTGGAATTTCGACAATCATTTCTACAGTTAATGCATTTTTATCCATTTTTTGTCAATAAATCCTTTCTGTTATCAGTTATTTTCAATTATATAATATTTTCTGTTACTTTTATATTATAATTAATAAAGTTAAAAATAAAATCAGGAATTTTCTCATGAACAACAAAATTAAAAACAATGAAATTAAAGATAATCAAGATGTTAATGTAACTAATAAAACCTTTAAAAAACAATTTAATCAAAAATTAATTAACAGTTTTAAGCTAACAACTCATAAGCTTACTTTAATTGTGTTATTTTTAGCTGTGACAGTTTTAATTAGTTTATTGGAAATCCCAACTTTTTTTAATGATTTTTTAACAATTGATTTTGGAATTACAATTAATCTTTTAACAGTTTATTTGATTGGATTACCATATGGTTTATTAATTAGTTTGATTGCTCCTTGATTACGGTTAGTTATTCCTCATACAATGCCGCCCAATGTTATTGGTGAGATTGCTAATATGTTAAGTTCTGTTAGTACTTTAATTGTTTTTTTCTTGGTCAATAACTTATTACTTTGATTGTTTAAGCAAAAAAATAATTGAAAATTATCGTGAGTTATTGATATTAGCAGTGCTATTTTAACAATAATCATCATTAGTTTGTTAAATACTTTTTATAATTGAGCTTTTATTTTAGATTTGTATGGTGTTAACGATTTAAAAAGTTTACTTTGAACTTTATTTTTACCTTACAATCTTTTTAAATTTACTTTAATTTTTATTTTATTCATCATATTAAAAAAACCATTACTAGTTTTAAAAAATAAAGCTAATTTATAGTTTTTCTGCTTTATCTTGATTTATTTGTTTGATTGCTTTATAATTTTAATAATTACTTAATTATAAAAATTATAATTAAATGTTGAGGAAAAAATGGGAAAAACTGAAACTTTAAAAGAACAAGTTAAAAATAATAATGATTTAGCTTTTGATGAAAATCAATCGGATTGACTAAAACAAAAAAAACGAAATAAACTATTTAATTGAAAAAAAAATTCACCAATTAATTTAAAAGAACAAATTTTTAAAATTGTTTTGACAGGAATTTTATTAGGTTTATCAGTCGCTTTATCATTAATTGAAATTAAAATTCCAATTGTTGGCGCTCATGTACCATTAAGAATTTTTGATATTTTGATTATGGCGATTGCAATTCCAATTATTAAACTTTGGTATACTTTAATAATTGCCATTCTTGAACCATGATTACATTTTGCGATTGATAGTGATCACCCACCAATTCAAATGTTCTTTGATAACATTGCTAATATTATTTTTGTTGTTTCTTTTGTTATTGTTTTTTATCAATTATTTAAAAATAAAACAAATAAATATTGTAAAACAAATAATAATTATCATGAGTCAATTATTCGTCATACTTTTGCTGGATTAATTTTAATTCCATTGAATGCTATTGTTGCAAGTTTTTCATTTATTATTACAGTTGTGATTCTTGCGAATAGTAATTTATCAGGTGTTGATGAGTATTTAGCAGAAATTGCTGCTTTTTATCAAAATGGTGTCACATTGTTCTTTATTTTACTAGCAATTGAATTAGCAAGATTTCTCTTTATTTACTTATTATTTGCTTTAGTGCAAAAAAGATTAGCAAGATTGAATCGTTTTTAAATAAAAAAAATTACTTTTTAAAAAGTAATTTTTTATTATCATTTATAATTAATGTATATTTTTATAAATAATTAATGCAATCTAAGAGGTTTGTATGGTTAATAAAGTTAATAAAAGTAAAGATCTATGATTTTATTATAAAGTTATTACTACAGTATTAATTTTATCAGCCGTTCTAGGAGTTTATTTATACCATATGATTACTCGCACTTGAGTAAGAGCGAGTGATTATCCTTTTAATTATTGACTATTTCAGGGTAATTTTTTTAGTTATTTTACTTATCAAAGTAATATTATTGTTGGTGTTTGATTTTTAATTGCGGCAATTTATCATAATAAACCCAACAAGATTATTGATAATCAGAATGTTCGTTTGGCAATTACTTGTTATATTTCTGTTACTTGTTTCATTTTTTTAATTGTTTTAATGCCTGGTCTTTTTTTCTTTGAAGATTCTATTAGTTTTTTTGAAATTTTTGGGTTATTATTTTTTCATGTTTTTTCACCTATTTTAATGATTGTTTATACTTTAACGCATGTTGTGCCAATGAAAATGAAAGCAAGTCAGTATTATCAAAAATCATTTTGACTTTATTTGCTTTACCCAGTAGGATATACGCTCTTTCTTGTTATTCGGTTAATAGTTTATTCTAATATTTCAACTTTAAAAAATGTTCCCTTAGTTTTAGTTTATCCTTATTTACCAATTTTACCAACTGAAGATATTGGTACAATTATTACTAATAGTCACTTGATAGTTTTTTTAATGACTGTTTTTTTTGTTGTTGTTTACATCGCATTTATTGCTTTTAATTTTATCTATTTTTTTAGTATTAAAAAAATTGCTGGAAATCAAAAAAAAGCAAGAAAAAAAGCAAGTAGTTATTAGATTTGCTTATAATTTATGATATAAAGTTATAAAAATATCAGAATAATAGTTTAGGTGATTTATGAGTCGATTAAAATATCATGGTAATGCTGTTCAAGAGTTAGCACAAGGATATGATGATGTTCTAATTAAAGAACCAGAAAAATATCAGGGTCAGTGAAACCAACTTGTTTTTAAAAATAATCATAAGTTATATTTAGAAATTGGAATTGGTAAAGGTGATTTTATTATTGAAAATGCCAAAAAATATCATGATATTAATTTTATTGGCATTGAAGTTTTTTCAATCGCTTTAATTAAAGCGGCAAAAAAATATCAACAATTAACAATAGCAAATAAACCTGATAATTTAAAATTGATTCAATTTGATGCTAATGATTTATTAACAATTTTTAATCAAGGAGAAATTGACCAAATTTATTTAAATTTTTCTGATCCTTGACCTAAAACGCGCCATGAAAAACGTCGTTTATCATTTGTTACTTTTTTAACAATTTATCATCAAATATTAAAAGCAAATGGTCAAATTCATTTAAAAACTGATAATGATCAATTTTTTGCTTATTCTATTAATAGTTTTTTAAAATGTGGTTGAAAACTAATTAAAAAAACGACTAATTTAGTTGCTAGTGTTGATAATCAAAATAATATTGAAACAGAGTATGAAAAAAAATTTAAACAACTTGGGGAAAACATTAATTATGTTGTTTTCCAAAAACAATCATTTTAATTTAAATCATTGAATTGCGATTAAATTTCTCAAAGTTGTACCTAATCTAGGCTTTTCTTGCCTTTTCTTGCTATTTAATTATTGATTTTTTTTCTTAAACAAGTTATGATTTAATCGTGTTATTTAACAATGTTTTTACAGGGTAATAATACAAACGCCCACGTAGCTCAGTGGATAGAGCACCGGCCTTCTAAGCCGGGGGTCACAAGTTCGAGTCTTGTCGTGGGCGCCATTTTATTTTATTTAAAAAAAATTGAGGTTTTAATAATATGGATAATAATTATTATCAAACAATTATTGTTAAAATTAATCATCTCATTACCGAAAAAAATTTTTCTCAAGCGTTTGCTCTTGTTAAAGAAGAATTGGCTGTTGCTTATATTCCCCAAGAATTTCAAGAACAGTTACAAAAACTTCATGATGAGATTATTTTTAATCTTAAAGAACAACAAGCAACTTTAAATACTACCAATAATTTTTGAACTCTAGCAAAAATTACTGAAGTACTTAATGATTTAGTAAATCAAGAACAGCATGCAACAGCTTGTTATTTTTTACAAAACTATAATGTGCGATTAATTTTACCAGTAATTACTAATTATTTATTAAATCCTAATATAACTAATATTAATAAAACGAGATTATTATTATTATTGAAAAATCAAAATATCGATCAAGAATTTCAAGTTACAAAATTGCCCTGCAATTTTGTAATTAATCCAATTAAACTAACTGCTTGGTATGATTTAAAAGTCTATCAACAAATTAATCAATTATTAGAACAAGTTGTTTATGTTGATAATCCTGGTTTGTTTCAAATTTGTTTTTATTTATTAAATAATTATTTTGAAAGTTTAATGCCTGAAATTCCAAGTTTAAAACATGTTAATGCGATTGCAGCAGCAGTATATATTCGTGCTTGCAGTTTGCAATTTAATAGAGTAACATTATTATTAAGTGCTAAAATGTTTCATTCAACGACAGTTTTAATTAAAAAATATTTAGTTGAATTGAAGAAACATAAAATTTCCTAGGAGGGAAAAAGTGAAAGAATACAAAAATATTGAATTAGTAACAAAAAAGATTCCTGTTGAAGGTTTGGGGCAATGAATCGTTACTATTAGTGGTAATGATTGAGCAAAAATTTTATCAAATTCTGAAACTAATTTAAAAGCTGATTTACAAGTACCAGGATTTAGAAAAGGTAAAGTTCCAGCTAATATTGCTAAAAAACATATTAAACCAGCTGCAATTTTAAAAAAAGCTAGTAGTTTAGCAATTAAGATTGCGTATCAATATGGTTTAGATCAAAAAGATTTAGATGTGAAAGTAACTAATAAACCAGGGGTTGAAGTTACTCAATTATCACAAGAGTTATGTCAATTAACTTTTAATTTTGATTTACCATTAGAAGTTAAATTAGATCAATATCGTAATTTTGCCATTATTAAACCAGAGGTTGCAGTTAGTCAAGATGAAATTGATCAGCAAGTGAAAATATTAAAAGATCGCTTTGCAATTTATCGTCCAAAAGAAAAAGGCAGTTTGGTAATTGGTGACATTGCAATTTTTGATTTTAAAGGCGAATTAAATGGTCAAGAATTCCCAGGTAATCAAGGTAAAGATACACAATTAGAAATTGGAACAAAACAATTTATTCCTGGTTTTGAAGAACAAATGGTTGGTATGAAACCAAACCAAACAAAAACAATTAAAGTAACTTTTCCAAAAGATTATCATGTTGAAAATTTGGCTAATCAAGAAGCGGAATTTACAATTCATTTAAAAGAAATTAAAATTAAAATTCCAACTGAAAGTAATGATGAATTAGTTAAAGATGTTAATATTCCAAATGTTAACACTTACCCAGAATTATTAGATTACATCAAAAAACAATTGGAAGAACAAAAAAGTAAAACAGTGAAAGATCAATTTTTTAACCAATTGTTTACTGAAATTTTAAAATCAACAGTGATAGTTGTTCCTAACTCATTAATTGATAAAGAGACAGACCGCTTAGTTAATGATTTTAAAAGTCAATTAAAACAACAAAATCTTTCATTTGAAGAATATCAAAAAATTACTAAAGTTAGTGAGCAAGATATTCGCAAAGAAGCACAAAAAGATGCTCTTTGAGAATTACAAGTTTATATTTTAACTGAGGAAATTGCTAAAGCTGAAAAGATTACCGCATCACAATCAGAAATTGATCAATATTTAAATAATATTAGTGCCCAATTTAATATTTCCGTTGAAGAAATTAAAAAGAGTATGAAAGATTTAACTTTCGTGATTAGTAATGTTCGTCGTAGTAAAACGTTAGATTGATTATGGGATAATAATGGTAGTCAAGAAATTCTTGAAGAAAAACTTCAAGAAAGTGAAACTGCTAGTTCTGTTAAATCAACAACCAAAAAGAACTAATTATTTTTGATAAATAACTAAAAAATCCTTTATTGAGAAATTCAAATAAAGGATTTTTTGTTTTAAAGGGTTAAAAATTATTTTTAGAAAAAATAATATAAAATGTTATTGTTGGGAAATATTTTATTAAATTTAGCAGTTATTATTTGTAAGTGCTAATATTTTGTATTATAATTAAGAATAAGAAATTATTTATTTGAGGTGAAATTATATGAAGACAAAAAAGATTACTAATATCCCTGTTTTAGTAACATTAGGAAGTTTTGTTTTTCCAAGTGTTGAAATGGAATTGGACATTGGTCGAGCAAAATCAGTTGCAGCAATTAATGAAGCAAAGAATAACTTTAATTCGCAAATAGTTTTAGTATCACAAAAAGATCCAAAAATTGATAATCCAAAACTTAGTGAAATTTATCATGTTGGTACGCTATGTAATATTACAATTAAGAAAACTTTCCCAGATGATACATTGCGCGTAGTTTTTTATGGTAAAGAAAGAGTTAAGGTTTCTAATTTAAAAGATAATCAGTTTTATACTGGTGATGCTGAACCGTTTGAGAGAGAAGTTATTAGTCGTGAATTTGAAGAAGAATTAATTCAATTAATTGTTAGCAACTTACAATACATTTTGGATGTTCATGGTTCAATCCCCCAAGAAGTAATTACTCAAATTACTGATGGTATGAAGGCGGTTGATATTATTGACAAGATGTCACAATACCTACCTTACTTGACAGTGGAAAAACGTCAACAACTTTTAGTTGAACCTAGCGTTAGAAAACGTTTAGATTTATTAGTTAAAGATATTAGTGGTCAAAAACAAGCTGGAATTATTGAAAAAGAATTAACAAATAAAATTAAAGATCGGATTGATGAACAACAAAAAGAATATTATTTGAGAGAAAAATTACGAGCAATTAAAGAGGAGCTTGGTGAAATTGATGGTAAATCAAATGAAATGAATCGTTATTTAGAACGATTAGATTCTGAACCATTCCCAGAAAATATTAAAGAACGAATTAAAGAAGAAATTGCTCGTTGTGATGAAATGCCTCAAGCATCAAGTGAAGCCAATATTTTACGTACTTATATTGATTGAATGATGAATTTACCATGATATCAAAAAGATAAAGTAAAAGATTATGATTTAAAGAATGTTAAAAAGATTCTTGATAAATATCATTATGGTTTAAATAAAGTTAAAGAAAGAATTATTGAATATTTAGCAGTCCAAAAAATGTCAAAATCATTGCCAGGGCAAATTATTTGTTTGGTTGGTCCGCCAGGTGTTGGTAAAACTTCATTAGCTAAATCAATTGCTGAATCAATGGATCGCTCATTTGTTAAGGTATCTCTGGGTGGTGTTAAAGATGAGTCAGAAATTCGTGGTCATCGTAAAACTTATATTGGCGCTATGCCAGGTAGAATTATTCAAGGGATGAAGAAAGCTAAAGTTATTAACCCAGTTTTCTTATTAGATGAAATTGATAAGATGGCTTCAGATTATCGTGGTGATCCTTCAAGTGCAATGTTGGAAGTATTAGATCCAGAACAAAATGCTAACTTCTCTGATCACTATATTGAAGAGAATTATGACTTATCAAAGGTAATGTTCATTGCCACAGCCAACTATATTGAAGGAATTCCTGAACCATTAAAAGATCGAATGGAAATTATTGAATTATCTTCATATACTGAATTAGAAAAACTAGAAATTGCAAAACAATATTTATTACCAAGAGTTAATGGTATGACTGGTTTAACTAATAAATTAATCAAATATAAAACAGATGCTGTTGAAGAAATCATTAAATACTATACTCGTGAATCAGGTGTTCGAGAATTGGAGCGGCTATTTAATAAAATTGCCCGAAAATTCATTGTTCAATACTTAAATAAAGAAGTTAGTAGTTTAGAATTAACAAGTAAAAATGTTAAAGATTATTTAGGTAAACAAGTTTTTGATTATACAAAGAAAGAAAATGAATCACAAGTTGGTGTTGTTACTGGTTTAGCTTATACTCAATTTGGTGGTGATATTTTACCAATTGAAGTTAACTTCTTTAAGGGTAAAGGAAATTTAGTATTAACAGGTAAACTAGGTGATGTTATGAAGGAATCAGCAACAATTGCCTTAGATTATATTAAAGCTAATAGTAATTTATTTGAAATTGATCCCAAAGTCTTTGCTGATAATGATGTTCATATTCACGTACCAGAAGGTGCTGTACCAAAAGATGGCCCTAGTGCTGGTATTACCTTAACTACAGCGATCATTTCTGCACTAACAAATAAACCAGTATCAAAAGATATTGGTATGACAGGTGAAATTACCTTGCGTGGTCATGTATTACCAATTGGTGGATTAAGAGAAAAATCAATATCTGCTAATCGTAGTGGTTTAAAAACAATTTTAATTCCAAAACTTAACTTGAAGGACTTGGAAGATATTCCAGAAGAAGTGCAAAAGAAGTTGAAAATTGTACCAGTTGAGTTATATCGTGAAGTTTATGATTTTGTTTTTAACCAAAATAAAGTAAAAATTAAACAAGATGATGTTGTTGAAACAGAACCAATTGTTGATGCAAAATAATATCTCTTAAAAAGACCTTAGTTTAGGTCTTTTTTAATTATTAAATGCCATTTATTTATGTTATTATTTATCTGGTTGAATTGTAGGTTATTAGTTTGGGGTAACAAAATAATAATTAATGAGGTTTGAAAAAAACAATAAAAAACCCCAACAGCCAGGGTTGGGAGCGTGAAAGCTTACTCGTTCTAAACAATTATATTGTAACTAATTGGAGTTAAAAAAGGAAGCAAAAATAACAATTAAGTAAAAAAAAGCCCAACAGCCAGGGTTGGGAGCGTGAAAGCTTACTCTTTCTAAACAACTATATTATAACTGACTTATAATAGATGTCAATAAATTACAGTAATAAACAAGAAATATTTTAAAGTTATAAATAACAACAATAAACAAATGTTATAAAATAAAAACTTAAAGGGGGCAACGAATGAGTACTAATAAACATCATAAATGAAAAGCAAGAAATTTATATCGTGGATTAGGAATTCGTGTAGCGATTAAAGGAGATATTGATGAAAATGGTCAACAAAAACATCGACCAGGAATTATCATTAAATCTTATCCAAGCCATGTTATGGTTCAACTTTTAAGTCGCGAACTAAGTGAGCATGATTATTTTTCAACTTTTATTAATCATCAAAAGCAATATATTAGACCAATTTATTTTAGAACAATTAAATTTGATGAAATTTTAAAAGTTTGAAAAGACGATTCTGGTCAAATTATTAAATTAAAAAAAGGTAGTACATTTTTTACGAAAATTGCCGAAATGCAATTTAATGAAATTAATTGAGTACAAGAAAATCAAAATTTAGAAAAGACAGAAAATATTTTAAAAGCAAAAATTGCAAGTAAAGAATATGAACTTGAGTAATGTTTTTAAATTATAATGGCGGTGAAATAATATGCTAGAAATTAAACAAGCACAATTCTTAACAAGTGCTGTCCAACAAAGTCAATGACCAGATGATCAAATACCAGAATTTTGTTTTGTTGGTCGTAGTAATGTTGGTAAATCAAGTTTTATTAATACTTTAGTTAATCAAAAGAATTTAGCTCGAGTTTCTCAAACCCCAGGTAAAACTCAAGTATTAAATTTTTTTACCATTAACCATAATCAGTTTCGGTTTGTTGATGTGCCAGGTTATGGTTTTGCTAAAATTAGCAAAACTAAACAAGAACAATTTGGTCCAATGATGGAAGAATATTTAACAACAAGAAAAAATCTTAAAGCAATCTTTTTATTATTAGATTTCCGTCATCCACCCAGTAAAGATGATATTTTAATGTGACAATATTTGAGCGCCATCAAAGTTAAAACTTATTTTATTGCCACAAAGGTTGATAAAGTCAGTAAGAATCAATATCTGAAACAAAAGAAATTGTTATTAACAACTTTAGCTTTACCATCAACAACGCCATTAATTTTGTTTTCTAGTTATCAAAAAATTGGTATTGATGATGTTTTAAGTGTTTTTGAAAAGAATTTAAATAAATAATTGTTATAATCTAAATTGGGTTTAAAAGGGGGTAATACTTTGGAGCAATGGTTGGCATCAACAATTACAGTTAGTGCTTTATGTTATTTTTTAATTGTTTTAGTTCTTAGTTTCCAAGCCTTCAATTTATGTGAGGCAAATAATCGTTGGGGCATTATTTTATTTACCTTAGTATTACCAGTGATTGGCACATTTTTTGGTTTAGTTTATTTTCAAAAACATTATCAATTGTTTACCAAACGAAGAAAAAAAGGTCGACCAAAGAATAAAAAACATAAAAAAACAAGAACTTAAGTTCTTGTTTTTGTTATTTTCTTTAAAAAAGAAGAGTGGAAGCGGACGTACGCTCTTACCAATTTTAGCGTGAAGCCTATGGCCATTTCTTCTACAATTAAATCTTATCATTTTAATTTCTACTGTCAATAAATATTATAAAATTTTTTATCTTTTTCATTTTATTTTTATATTTCATATTCTTCTTCAATTTCTTTTTTTTCTTTATATAAATTTGTTGATATTTTTTCATTTTTTAATGTATAAGGATAATTTTTAGTTATTATTTTATTTTGTTCATTAATATAATTAAATTTTTGATAATCTTTTTTATTATATAATGAAAAAACTGAGTGAGCAAAAAAATCTGCCCCTTGTAGGCAATATTCACTTTTTGAGTCTACCATTCCAAAAGTATAATTATATGATCGACCTTTCAAATATTTTTGAGCATATTTTAAATAATTAATAAAAGAACCAGCAGTGCCTGCTGCGCCAAGATCTTCTTGATCTAAAATAATATTAATTTTTGTTTTCTTACTTGGTTTGATTGTTTCAATTATTAAACAAATTAATTGACCAATTAAGTATGATTTATGATATCCATAATTATTTTTTCGTATTTCTTTAATCTTTAATTTATTTTGTAATGATTTCTTTTTTGTTAATTTCAAATCTTTTTTATAAGCTGTTTCAATTTTTGCTAATTGATTAGAAAGATCTTTTTGTTCTATTACAGATATTAATTGGCACTTATTATTTTTAATAACATTATAAATTATTTCACGTTTTCAATTTGATATTGATGATGCAGCCTTTTTTTCTTTGTTATTTTTAAATAACTTTATTAATGTATTTTCGTAATCTTGTCTAAAATTTTTAACATCTTGATAGTTATTAAAAATTAAAGCTCCATAAATAAAATATTTATTATCACTTGATAGTTCAATATTTCCACTATCATCAATAAAGATTCAGCATTCTTGATTGGATTCTTGATTTTTTTTTAACCATTATTTCCTCTTTCTACATAGTTCCTTTCTTAAATTTTATCTCTAAACTTTCCTCTCATAAGTTTAATTATAATAAAGAAAAGGGAAGAACGATATAATTTATCACTGTATTTTTTCTGATTTTAAATTAACTATGTTATATTTTAAAAGAAACAGATTTATTTTATTTAAGTAAAATTTTTGATTGGAGGTCAGATGTTAAAGAGAAAATATGGGTTATTAACAACAACTATGGTGGCAATTAGTGCGACTTTAGGATCATCAATTTTAATTTCGTTTGGTCAGGTAGCTTTTTATGCCAAATTTAATCCAATTTTAATGTTATTAGCTTGAGGTTTGGGTGGTTTATTAATTATTCCTAGTTTATTAATTTTTGCTGAGACAACTGTTAGTTATCCAGAAAATGGTACAACTTATAATTGATTAAAAAAAGCTAATTATAAAGCGTTCGCTTTTTGGTTTGGTTGAATTTTAGTATTAATTGTTAGTGCAACAGCAATTGCTAGTATTACAATTGCTAGTAGTGAATTAATTGCTTCATTATTTAATATTACTAATCCATGAATTACTAAGGCAATTGGTATTAGTTTAATGTTAGTAACAGCATTATTTCATATCTTCACTAAAAAACTTGTGATTGCTTCACAAACAGTTTTTACAATCTTAAAATTTGTTCCGATCATTTTTATTATTGTCATTGCCATTATTTATGGTTCCTTCAATAATTTTCACAATCAAGATGGTGATACGTTAAAACAAGCTTATTTAACATCATATTTATTATTACCAGCAATTGCTATGACGATGTTTGCTTATTCAGGCATTGAATCAGTGACTTATATTGCTGGTGAAGTTAAAGAACCCAAGAAAAATATTATTTGAGCAAAAATATTAGCAACAATTATTGTTGTTAGTGTTTATTTAATTTTAGCTTTATCATTCATTATTATTAATGTTAGTAATGATCGTGATTGATTATCAACAACATTTTGGCAAGAAGCTTTTGCTAAGTTAAAATTACCTTCAGGTCTTATTTTATCTTTTAATATTTTTTTGATCATCATGTTTTATGGTTCTTTGAATGCTTTCTTTTTATATCACTCACGCATGGTTCATAAATTAGCACAAGAAAAAGATTTAGCACCAATTTTTGCTAAAGTAAAAAAAGATAATGATTCACCTTATTTAGCAATTATTTTATTAATTGTTTTAGCATCAGTTTATATTTTATGAGATCAACTATATAGTATTGTTACTTACTTTATTATTGCCACAACAATTTTACAATTTATCTCAATTATTGTTGCTTGTCAGTTACGTTATAAAAGGAAAGATTATCAAAGACTCTTTAATAATGTGATTTTTTGAATTTTACTTTTTGCTGTTATCTTGGCTGATATTGTCTTATTAACGGGTGCGATTATTTCTGTTTATTTATCCGCAGTTAATAGTAATGATTGATGAATTTTGTGAAAGTGCTTCATTGTTTGTGGTGTTTTATTGGCTGGTTATCCAATTTATTATCTGCGCAGTTATTGTCAAAAACTTTGATTTAAACATAAATTGCAAAAAAAAAGCAAAGATGATAAACCATCAGTTGGGGATTAAAGATATTTTCAACTTATCATAGGTTGGTATTTTTTTTAAATTATATATAATAAACCTAATTTTCAAGGGGGTTTATTATGAAAAAAGGTTTAATTTTGTTATCAAGTTTGTTAGTAAGTGGTGCTGCTATTGGCCCAATATTAAAGCAAAATAACAATCAGGATGTTAATTTTGAAAAAACTAAATCATTGGATATTGTTGATTTGACAATGCCATGATGAGGTGCTGTTAAAGTTGATACACCGAATTTAACAAAGTTATTGAATGATAGTATTGGTCGATCATTACAAGCTAGTATGATGATTTTAACATCACCAGATGGTATTGTCATTGAAGCAACATCAAATTTTGATAATAGTAGTTTACGTCACATTTTAGGTTTTCTTGCTGATGCTAAAATTGAAAGAATAGAACTGCAAGTTTCACAACAACACTCATACGCCAATTACCTTATGGCTTATTATAGTTATTGGTCAGCAACAGAAAATCAACGTAAAGATAGTGCTGTGGTAATTAATCGATTTAATTGAAGTACAATTGATAAAATTGATCACTTTTGAACTGCTGGTGTTAAATTTGAATTTGAGTTAACTTTCTAATTGTTTTTCTTGAGATTAAAAAAAGATGTTTTTAAAAACATCTTTTTTTAATTTATTAGTTTTATTCTAGTAAAACTAAGTAACAACAACTTTTTATGTTATATTTTAAAGGAACAAAAAATTATTGCTATTTTAAAGATATTGAGGTTGTTAAAATGGTAGATAAAAAAAATAACGGACATTATGATTTATTATTGGATGCAACTGATCAAGTTACTGATAATTATTTAGTTAAAAATCTTGATCAAGAGGCAAATAATATTAGTGATATTAATAAATATTTAAGTCAACAATTTCTTCATCTCTTAACTAATCACCTAACAACAATTAATAAGCTTGATGATAAAGTTAAATTCCTTAATAAGTTATTAACAAGTTTTAGTGAAAAACAATTTGGGACTGATATTTTATTGCAGATTAAAGATCAAATAAAAGATGTTGATTATCAAAGTAAGATTAGACTGAGTGATAATTATTTATTTACTAATCAAGAAGAACAAAAGTTGATTGAACAATTGAATAAAGAAATTATTACTAGTGATGCTGTTGCTTTTGTTTATCCTTTTATTTCTAAAACAATGATTAATAAATTGCGTGGTGCTTTTAATTTTGCTTGTAAGTATCAAATTCCGATTACTTTAATTACGACAACCTTTGATCATCAAGCGTTATTTGTTAATTTATATGAATTAGAACGATTAATTAAGCAATATCCTAATATTAAAATTAGAATTGAAGACAATACTGAAATTAGAAGTGAAAGAATTCACATTAAAGCAGCAATCTTTCAAAGACAATCAGGTTTCTCATCCGTAATTCTTGGTTCTAGTAATCTAACAATCCCAGGTATGAGTACTGGTAGAGAATGAAATATAAGAATTAATCAGTTTGATAATCAAAATTTATATCAAAGCATTGAGCAAGAATATCAAAAATTATGAAATGATAATTTAATTGATTTTAATGATGATCAACAACGACAACAATTATTAGCACGAATTGAAAATCAAACTAAAATATTTCAATCAACCAACAGTCAAACTACTTTTATTAATTATTTATTATATGATTTTCAAATTGAGATTTTAAATAAGTTAGATTTTCGTAGGAAAATTAAGAAGAATAAACATTTAATTATTATGGCAACAGGTACTGGTAAAACTGTTGTTAGTGCTTTTGATTATTTACAACAAATTAAGGTTAATCATGGTATTAAACCAAAGATCTTATTTTTAGCCCATCAAAAAGAAATTATTGATCAAGCATTAAAAACTTTTCGTAATGTTTTAAAAGATGAAACTTTTGGTCAAATCTTAAATGTTAAAACGCAAAACTTTAATTACCCTTATTTATTTGCCACAATTCAAACAGTTTATCGTCATTTAAAGCAATTTAATCACCAACAATTTGATTTAATTATTTTTGATGAAGCCCATCATATTGCTGCTCATACTTTTGATCAAGTATTTAATTACTTTCAGCCACAAGAAGTCATTGGTTTAACAGCAACACCAGAACGAGAAGATCAAAAAAGCATCTTGCCCTACTTTGATGATGAGTTTGCTTATGAATTGCGATTATGGGATGCTATTAATCAAAGATTGTTAGCTAAGTTTGATTATTATTGTATTGATGATATTAATAGTAATTTAATTGGTGTTGATTTAAATAATGATCAACAATTATTTAAAGTGTTAAATAATGAGACAAGGAATCAATTATTATTTGATGTGATTAAAAATTATATTGGTTTTTATCATCAACCATTAACTTTAATTTTTTGTATTAATACCTTACATGCTGAAATTATTAGTAATTATTTACAACAACAAGGTTTAAAAGCTAATTACTTAACTAATAAAGTTAGTCATTTAAGAACAAAAATTTTAACTGATTTTAAAAAAAGAAAAATTAATTATTTATGTGTCGTTAATATTTTTAATGAAGGGATTGATGTTCCTGAGATTGATACAATTATTTTATTGCGGCCAACTAATTCGAAAACAATTTTTTTACAACAATTAGGTCGTGGTTTAAGAAAAACAATTAATAAAAATAAGTTAGTGGTTTATGATTTAATTGCTAATATTGATCAAAAATATGATATTACCCTTGGAATAAAAAATTTATATCATAATCAAGCAACTTGTAATCCTAAAGCAATCTTTGATCAAGGTTTTGCTCTACCTAGTGGTTGTACTTTAAACTTGGAAGCACGCAGTAAAGAAATTATTTTAAATAATTTACAAACTTGGTATCAAGTGCCTAAACGAATGCAACAAGTAGTACGAGATTATTATCAAAAATATCAGATGCAAGGTTTAACACAAATTATTAAAGATTATGATTTAAACTTAATTTTGTTTTATCATTATTTGGATGATTTTTATTTACGGATTGCTTTAACAATTAAACAATATCAACCACAACAAAATTTGACACTACGTAATAAAAACATTTTAAAACAATTTTTATTCTTAAATGATTATCAAACTATTAATTATTTTGTTTTAAGATTACAAAATGATCAAACAAAATTTACCATTAATTATCATTATGACAATTTATTAATTTGTTCTTTATTATATGAAGTTACTAGTCGCAAAGTTTTTCATACAATCATTACTAATGAAAATAATATTATTGAAGATTTTATTAATAATCATCAATTAATTGTTCAAGAGTTGTTAATGATTTTAGAATATAAATTAAAATATGAAACTTTAATTGTTCGAACCCAAGATATTCCTAACTATCCATTATTAACTCCTGGTGCCACATATACCGTCAGACAAGCTTTAGCAGCAATTGGTCGCTTAAATTTTATTAACCACCTTGGTCGTTTGGAGATAATTGCTTTTCAAGCAGGTTATTTAACTTTTAGTCAAACTAAATCAGTTGTCTTTGCTGATCTTGATGCAACTAACTATGGTAAATTAACAAAATATGATGGTGAAAACCAAGAATTTTATTGATCAGTGCCAGAATCAAAAAATGTTAATAGCAAATGAGTTAAAGATTTAGAAAATGATTCAATCATAAAGTTTTTATTTTTAAATAATGACATTAATAAAAATTATTCTAACCTATCTTTAAAACTTTATAACTTTGTTGGTCTTGGCAAATATTTAGCTACGATAACTGATAATTATTTAACCGTTAAATTAAAAGTTATTGAAGCAAAAAAGTTTTAAAAAACACTATTATTTTTTAAAAAATAGATATATAATTTACTGGTATGTAATTTCAAGGAGGAATAAATATGGCTGTACCAGCAAGACGAACTTCAAAAATGCGTAAAAATACTCGTCGTAGTCACGATGCTTTAATTTCTCGTACAACAGCTACTTGTCCTAATTGTGGTTCAGTGGTTTTACCTCATCATGCTTGCATGAAATGCAATACTTATAAAGGTGTGCAAATTCCCACAACAAAAAAAACTACAGTATTAGCAGCAACTAAAGAAGCTAAACCAGCAAAAGATAGTTCTACTAAAAAAGTTAAAGTAACTAAAAAGGATAAAAAGCAAGCTACTACTAATAAAGCGCTAAAAGATGTTGCAAAAAAAGACGCAACTAAAGAAACTAAAAAGTAAATTTTTTAATTAATTTAATGCATTTTCTTAACACGAAGAAAATGCATTTTTAATACATTTTTAAAGATAAAAAAAGGGTCAGAAAAAATAATTATTTTTTTTCTTATTTTGGTTGACTTTGTTTTTAGTTTTAGGTAATATTCTTTTTGTGACTGAAAAAGGTTACAAAAATCAATCTAGAAAATAGAACGATCTTTGAAAACTAAATAGAACAAGAATTAATCCGTCAATTAAGTCAGAATTCTAACTTTTTTATTAAAAATATTTTAAATGAGAGTTTGATCCTGGCTCAGGATTAACGCTGGCGGCATGCCTAATACATGCAAGTCGAACGGAGTAACAGCAATGTTACTTAGTGGCGAACGGGTGAGTAACACGTATCTAATCTACCATTTAGTGGGGAATAACTGTTGGAAACGACAGCTAATACCGCATACGATTACTGGTTTATTTCCAGTAATGAAAGGAGCTTTCAAGCTTCGCTATTTGATGAGGATGCGGCGCATTAGCTAGTTGGTAGGGTAATGGCCTACCAAGGCAATGATGCGTAGCCGATCTGAGAGGATGAACGGCCACATTGGGACTGAGACACGGCCCAAACTTCTACGGAAGGCAGCAGTAGGGAATTTTTCACAATGGGCGAAAGCCTGATGGAGCAATGCCGCGTGACTGATGAAGGTCTTCGGATTGTAAAGGTCTGTTGTAAGGGAAGAAATGATAAAACAGGAAATGGTTTTATTTATGACGGTACCTTACCAGAAAGCCACGGCTAACTATGTGCCAGCAGCCGCGGTAATACATAGGTGGCAAGCGTTATCCGGATTTATTGGGCGTAAAGGGTGCGTAGACGGTTTTGCAAGTCTGAGGTTAAATTTAGGAGCTCAACTCCTAATCGCCTTGGAAACTACAAGACTAGAGTATAGGAGAGGTTAGTGGAATTCCATGTGTAGCGGTGGAATGTGTAGATATATGGAGGAACACCAGTGGCGAAGGCGGCTAACTGGCCTATCACTGACGTTGAGGCACGAAAGCGTGGGGAGCAAATAGGATTAGATACCCTAGTAGTCCACGCCGTAAACGATGAGTACTAAGTGTTGCCAAAAAGGCAGTGCTGTAGCTAACGCATTAAGTACTCCGCCTGAGTAGTATGCTCGCAAGAGTGAAACTCAAAGGAATTGACGGGGACCCGCACAAGCGGTGGAGCATGTGGTTTAATTCGAAGCAACGCGAAGAACCTTACCAGGCCTTGACATACCTTGCAATGTTGTAGAGATACAGCGGAGGTTAACAGGGATACAGGTGGTGCATGGTTGTCGTCAGTTCGTGTCGTGAGATGTTTGGTTAAGTCCAGCAACGAACGCAACCCCTGTCCTTAGTTGCCAGCATTAAGTTGGGGACTCTAGGGAGACTGCTAGTGTAAGCTAGAGGAAGGTGGGGACGACGTCAAATCATCATGCCCCTTATGGCCTGGGCTACACACGTGCTACAATGGCTGATACAAAGAGTCGCAAAATCGCAAGATCGAGCTAATCTCAAAAAGTCAGTCTCAGTCCGGATTGAAGTCTGAAACTCGACTTCATGAAGTAGGAATCGCTAGTAATCGCGAATCATCATGTCGCGGTGAATACGTTCTCGGGTCTTGTACACACCGCCCGTCAAAGCACGAGAGTCGGCAATGCCAGAAGTTGGTGTCCTAACCCTTACGGGAGGGAGCTACCCAAGGCAGTGGTGGCGATTGGGCTTAAGTCGTAACAAGGTACCTGTATCGGAAGATGTGGATGGATCACCTCCTTTCTATGGAGAACTGTCTTTCTTATTGGAAGACAACAGAATCGTAGAAATTTAACCTTGATTTAAGAAGAACGGATTATTAAAAAGTTCTTTGTTCTATTTAGTTTTCAGAGATTGTTTTGTTTCTGAAAGTAATTGTTCTTTAAAAACTAGATAAAGTAGACATCAAAATTTTAATCAAATTTTTTATAAATTATCTTGCAATAGGATTATTCTAATAAATTATTAAGAGCGTATGGTGGATGCCTTGGGATTGGAAGACGATGAAGGACGCGATTACCTGCGATAAGCTTCGGGGAGTTGGAAATAAACTTTGATCCGGAGATTTCCGAATGGGGAAACCCACTATCTCTAATCAGATAGTACTGAATAATGAATTCATAGTTATTCAGAGTGATACCTAGAGAATTGAAACATCTTAGTACCTAGAGGAAAAGAAAGCGAATGCGATTCCCTTAGTAGCGGCGAGCGAAACGGGACCAGCCCAAACCAACTTTAAGTTGGGGTTGTAGGACCACTTTATAGGAGTTACAAAATTTATTGATAGTAGAAGTTGTTGGGAAGCAACACCATAGATGGTGAAAGTCCAGTATACGAAATCAATAAATCTCCTTGTGGTATCCTGAGTACGGCGAGACACGAGGAATCTTGTCGGAATCTGCGCAGACCACTGCGTAAGGCTAAATACTAACCAATCACCGATAGTGAACCAGTACCGTGAGGGAAAGGTGAAAAGTCCCCCGCAAGGGGAGTGAAATAGTTTCTGAAACCATATGCTTACAACAAGTCGGAGCCCGTTAATGGGTGACGGCGTGCCTTTTGTAGAATGAGCCGGCGAGTTACGATTACATGCAAGGTTAAGCGTTTTAGACGTGGAGCCGTAGTGAAAGCGAGCCTGAATAGGGCGTTTAGTATGTGGTCGTAGACCCGAAACCAGGTGATCTAGCCATGAGCAGGTTGAAGCTAATGTAACAGTTAGTGGAGGACCGAACCAACGTTCGTTGAAAAGACCGTGGATGACTTGTGGCTAGCGGTGAAATTCCAATCGAACCTGGAGATAGCTGGTTCTCCCCGATATAGTTTTAGGACTAGCGTTAGAATTAGGACAATGGAGGTAAAGCTCTGAATGTATGATGGCCCCACCTCGGGGTACTGAATGCAATTAAACTGCGAATGCCATTGTTTCATATCTAGCAGTCAGTCTATGGGTGATAAGGTCCATGGACGTGAGGGAAACAGCCCAGACCATCAGCTAAGGTCCCCAAATCAATGCTAAGTGGAAAACGATGTAGAATTGTTTAAACAGCTAGGAGGTTGGCTTAGAAGCAGCCACCCTTTAAAGAGTGCGTAACAGCTCACTAGTCGAATGATTCTGCGCGGAAAATGTACCGGGGCTAAGCATTGTACCGAAGCTATGGGTTTATGCACATTTATTTGTGTATGGGCGGTAGGGGAGCGTTTTAAGGGCAACGAAGCTAGACCGTAAGGACTAGTGGAGCGCTTAAAAGTGAGAATGCCGGCATGAGTAACGATTGAAGGTGAGAATCCTTCATGCCGATTGACCAAGGTTTCCTGGGCAAGGTTCGTCCTCCCAGGGTTAGTCGGGACCTAAGGCGAGGCCGACAGGCGTAGTCGATGGACAACAGGTTGATATTCCTGTACTACCATGGTAACTGATGGAGTGACAAAGAAGGCTAGGATAACCCAGCGACTGGAAGTGCTGGGCTAAATACAAAGAGGGTTGTGTAGGCAAATCCGCACAACATTAACCTTGAAGTATGATGGGGAGTGAACGGTTCGCTTAGTAACGAAGTATCTGACGCCCTGCTTTCAAGAAAAACTTCTAAAGATATTGCCATGGTACCTGTACCGAGAACAGACACATGTGGTCAAGGAGAAAATCCTAAGGCAAGCGAGATAACTATAGCTAAGGAACTCTGCAAAATAACCCCGTAAGTTCGCAAGAAGGGGTGCTCATAGTAAAATATGAGCCGCAGTTAAGAGGTCCGGGCGACTGTTTAGCAAAAACACAGCTCTCTGCAAAGTCGTAAGACGAAGTATAGGGGGTGACGCCTGCCCAGTGCTGGAAGGTTAAAGCGATTTGTTAGCAATTTATTGCGAAGCTTTGAACTGAAGCCCCAGTGAACGGCGGCCGTAACTATAACGGTCCTAAGGTAGCGAAATTCCTTGTCAGGTAAGTTCTGACCCGCACGAAAGGCGTAACGATCCGGACGCTGTCTCGGCTATAGACTCGGTGAAATTTTAGTACCTGTGAAGATGCAGGTTACCCGCGATTAGACGGAAAGACCCCGTGGAGCTTTACTACAACTTGATATTGAATTTTGGTATAACTTGTACAGGATAGGTGGGAGACGAAGAAGCGTAGACGCAAGTAGACGCTGAGTCATCCTTGGGATACCACCCTTGTTATACTGAAATTCTAACTTGAGACCATTATCTGGTCTAAGGACAGTGTCTGGTGGGTAGTTTGACTGGGGCGGTCGCCTCCTAAAAAGTAACGGAGGCGCCCAAAGGTACCCTCAGTATGAATGGAAATCATACATAGAGCGCAAAGGTAGAAGGGTGCTTGACTGCGAGACTTACAAGTCGAGCAGGAACGAAAGTTGGGCTTAGTGATCCGGCGGTCCCGTGTGGAAGGGCCGTCGCTCAACGGATAAAAGTTACCCCGGGGATAACAGGCTTATCTCCCCCAATAGTTCACATAGACGGGGAGGTTTGGCACCTCGATGTCGGCTCATCGCATCCTGGAGGTGTAGTCGCTTCCAAGGGTTGGGCTGTTCGCCCATTAAAGCGGTACGCGAGCTGGGTTCAGAACGTCGTGAGACAGTTTGGTCCCTATCTGTCGTGGGCGCAAGAAATTTGAGGAAAGCTGTTCCTAGTACGAGAGGACCGGAATGGACCTACCTCTGGTGCCCCAGTTGTCACGCCAGTGGCACAGCTGGGTAGCTATGTAGGGCATGAATAAGCACTGAAAGCATCTAAGTGCGAAGTCAGTTCCAAGATTAGATTTCTGACCATAGGGGGCAACCCCTATGGATAAGATCCCTTGAAGACAACAAGGTTGATAGGTTGGGTGTGTAAGTACGGTGACGTATTCAGCTAACCAATACTAATAGATCGAACATTTATTAGAGAAATTGCGCTGTTGCATTAATTTATATGTCTACATCTAGTTTTTAGAGAATAATTACATGAATATTTATATTCACCATTTTATTGGTGTTAATAGCGATATGGTGCACCTGTTCCCATCCCGAACACAGAAGTTAAGCATATCAGCGGTGACGATAGCTTTATGAGCAAAAATAACACGATGCCAATATTTATATCAGGACTTTGGTCTTGACCAAAAAAATAAAAAAAGTTTCTAAATTTAGAAACTTTTTTTATTTAATGTCATTATGGAGAAAAATTATTATTTTAATAATAATTAAAAACAATATGGAAATTTTTTATTTACAAAAGGGAAAATCATAGTAAAATATGATTAACAGTGTAAATAAAATAAAAAATTATGGGGATTTTAAAAATAATGGCATTATCAATTAAAAATTTATTTAATAAAATTAAAGATCGTAAACAAACAAAAGAAATTAAACAATGTAAATCTGATCATAATCGAGTTAAATCAGTTCAAGAAAATAAATCAACTGAGAGAATTCAGAAAATTAACCGTAAAACAAAAGGATCAAAGGTTAAATTAAAATCAGAACGGGATATTATTATTAATAATAATATTAATGTTAGTAACGTTGTTAATAATTATTTGGTGTTATCAGGTAATGATGATTGTAATCTTAATAAAGATAGTGACAAAAATAATAAAAAAAGAAAAAATAATTAAATATAATCTTATTTTTTTTCTTATATGGCTATATGATAAAATTTAAATAATTAATTAGAATTATTTAAGGAGTTACCAAACTAATGAAGATTGGATTTTTGGGTGCTGGCCACCTAGGTAAAAGTATCATCACTGGATTATTGAATAGTAAGAAATATCAAAAGAAGGATTTTAAGATTGTCATTGATAGTGATCAAAGTAAGGAATATTTTGCTAAATCAGGTTATCAAGTTAGTCAAGATTGAAATTATTTGCAGGATTGTGATTTGGTGATTTTGGCGATCCTACCGCAAAACATTAAAGAATTGAAGGATAAATTACAATCAACTTTTAAAAAACAAACTATTATTTCAGTTGCTAGTGGTATTACCTTGCAGCAATTGCAGAAAATATTGCCTAGTTGTTTGATAACTAGGGTGATGCCTAATACTTCTTGCCAGTTTAATCAATCGATGACGATGGTGGTTAGTGAGGGCAATAAAGCAGCTAATGATTATGCTCTAGCAATCTTTAATTTATTGGGTAGAACTATTGTTTTACGAGAAGAAAAGATGCATACCTTCATTGCTATTTGTGGTAGTGCTTCTGCTTATTTATATTATTGATTACAGCCATTAATGAAGTTGGCTGCTATTGATCAAATTAAACCAGGGGATAGCAAATTAATTATTACTAATTTATTGCTTGGTGTTGCAGCTAATATTGGTCATAGTACTGATTCATTAGAAACTTTACAAAATCAAGTTACTGCCCCTGGTGGTACAACATTTGAGGCAATTAAAGTGTTTGATGAGTATCATTTGCAGGACATTATCAAGCAAGCAATTGATGCGGTTGCAAGGAAATCTGTTGCCCAGGGTTTGGAGTAACAAAGAGTATCAATTTTAGATAGTTGACAACTTGCGGTATAATTATATTGTAAGTATTAATGTATTACTCTGTATCATTAGGAGGATAAGTTATGGCTAAAGAATGTAAATGCCATTGTGAAACTTGCAGTTGTGCAGGTTGCAATTGTAAGCATGGTTAAGAAGTAATTTGATATTATCATTTATTAAAAAACTAATAATTTAAAATTAATTAAAAATATTTAAATTATTAGTTTTTATTTTTAGATTCAAATATAAAATCCTAACTTTATACAATTTGTTTATTTTTATTTATATTATTTAAATTAATAATTATTTTAAAAATTAATCTTAAATAATTGTTATAAAATGGTAGAATTAAGCTATAAACTTAAGTATCGGGGGATATAATGTTTGGTTTAGTTCGTAAATATTTTTTTTCATATATTAATGAAAATAATGATGCAAAAATATTTGATAAAGCACTTGGTAAATCGATAAAGTCTGGTATGATTCAAAATACTGGAGAAGACAACATATTAATCTTTAATTCAAAATTTCAACAATCGTATAAATTTATTGTCTTTAAAGAACCAATTGTTTTAGAAAAGCAATTAGTTGTTCATTTAACTAAATTAATTTTAAAACAATTAGAATTAAGCAAAATAATTCCCACTAAAACTGGATTAGAAAAAGGGGATTATCGACAGCGATCTAAAGGTAATGTTGAATCAATAGTTAGTAATTTAGTTTTCTTTAAATGATTTTATAACCAAGATAACATTTCTGTTTTAGATATGGCTGCAGATATTATGTATCGTATAGCAGTTTCAAATCATCCTTTTACTAATGGCAATAAAAGAACAGCATTATTATCTGTTGGTGCTTTCTTAGATAGTATTGGTTTATACTTATATTTTTATAAAATAAGAACTAAAACAGATTACTTATCAAAATGAGAAGATTTTATGATAAATATAGCTAGTAGTAGAGAGCAAGGATTAACAGAAGACCAGACATTAAAAGTCATAAAAGACAAATTATTTGAATCAATTTGAATGAATTTCAGTAGTGAAGTAAGTCTTCATAAAGAAATAAAACAAAATGTACAAAAGGAGGTAAGTCATGAAGAACTTGAACTTTAAAAATTTACCAACTAGTGACGGGAAATACGGTAAAAAAAATGTTGACAGAGCAATTGAAAGCACAAAAAATAATGATTTTTTGATTGAAGTTGCTAAGAGGTTGGCTGATAAATAAAATTTTAAAATAAAAAAGTGTGAATTATATTATAATTCACACTTTTTTAAAGAGTATGGAGTAAAAGAGATTGATCACGGTTGTGAGAACATTGAAAAGAATGAATTTTTGTTGGAGTTGGGCAAAAAAATGGCTGATAAGTAAATTTAATTTAAAAAGCTAGTACATTGATGTACTAGCTTTTTAAATCATTAAAAATTCTTTCTTTATCAATATTTGTATTTATTAGTTTTATAATATCTTCTATTTTTTCTTCTTTTAAATTATTTAATGTAATATTGTATCGAATATTAGTAATTGAATTAGGAATATTTTTTTGATTTTCAAATAATTTTGGTAATGAAGATTTTAAATAAAAAATTATAGAATTAAATGCTAAATCATAATCAAAAAATATTCCTTGATCTCACTCATTTATTTTATTTAAAAATAAAAATGAATAAAGTTGTGAAGAAAAACTAAAATTATTAATTTCTTTAATTAAATTCATTGCAAATTTGTATAAGGATATTCCTTTTTCATGAAGCAATAATTTTACTGACGCAACAATAATTTCTGCATTATTATTAAGTTGTAAAAAAGCAAAATCATGTTTTCTTTCTTCAGTGCTAGTTGTTTTAACTTCTAAAGATAATTTGTTAGTAAATTCAAAATCTCATTTATTGTATTCATTTTTATGATAAAAATTTGAAATATTTCAATTATATTTTTTTAAAAATAAATCAATTATTAAAAGTTCACCTAAAAATCCTTTTAAATTATTTTCATTTCTTTTTCTATTTCTTTCAAAAAGTTGTCAAATTTTAAAAAATTCTTCATATGCATTTTGTCTAAAAACTTCAAAATTATTAATTAATGTTGTCATAAAAAATAAAAATGCTTCTTTAATTTCTTTTTCTTGGTTTAAGCATTCAATGACTATGCCTGGTTTAATAAATCTTAAATTTTCCACTTCAATTTTAATTTGATTTAATAATTTAATTCTCATATTTTTGCCAGTAAGAACTTTTCTGTCTGGTATATTTTCTATTATAAAAATTACTGAATAATTATTATTTATTAATGCTAAAAAAATTTCATCATTTATTTTTCAAATTGAATTTTTATTTTGTGTATTTTCAATTTTATTATATATTTCACTTAATTCATTAATCTTGTTTAGCAACATATCTAATAACTCCTTCTCCTGGGAAATAAATAGCATAAAAAATTGCATCTTTTATTTGAAGATCTTTTTTTTCTTCACTATTATTTTTGTTTTTTTGATAAATATCAAATTTAAAAATTTCAACTAAAATTAAATTTTTATTTTGAGGATATTCATTTAAATATCGATCACCTTTATAGTAATTTTCTGTTATTTCTTTTGTACTTCTACCTCTAAAAATTTGTATTTTATTATTTTTTAATAAAGTACGATTATATTTCTCTTTTGAATTAGAGTTTGGATTCATTATTAATACTTTAACTTTTGTATCATTTCTATTTGATTTTCAATAATTTCAAAAATCAAGCGAAATATCACAATATTCTAAAACATTTTCTCATATATTAGAAAATTGCACTTCAAAGGAACTTATATTAGGATAATTAATACTTTTGTGCTCTATAGAATCATATTTTTCTATTTGGCCTTTTTTAAGTAGTTCATCATATAAATTTAATTCAATCTCCTGATTATTTTTTGCTTCTTTTTGTGAATGTCAAAGCATTATTTGTTCTAGATTTCACTTAACTACGCCTTGTCTTGTGGGTCTTAAGTTTTTTTTATTTAAATTTAAAGTTTTTACATATTCAGAAAGAAGAGCATCATTATTACTTAAATCCTCTAAATTAAATCAAAGATCTTCATCCATTATTAGTATTTCTTCATAATCATCTTGTATTTCTTCTAAACAAAAAATTCTCATATACTTTTTAATTTTATTACGATAACCAAATCATCTAGCTCTTTGAAGGACAGTATCAGCATTAGTGATACCTTTACTACGTCTAGTAATATACGTTACTAAAAGATCAGAAATTGTAATTCCTCTTTCTACTAAATCTGCTCCTACTAGAATAACATGTTTTGCATATGAAAGTTTTTCCCTATTTCGTATAGGGTTAGTTCTGTTTACTTCTACTACTTCCAGACTTTCAAAAACAATTTTAAGATGATCGATTATTTCTTTATCACTTTTGTTATTATTATAATCTAATGGTCTATTAAAATACTCAAAAAATCCATAATTACAAAAATTTAAAAATTGAAAGTAATTAAGATCGGTTTTTTCAAGTTTTAATTTCTTTTTTAAGTCTTCAATAACATTACGCAATGCAATTGCAGAAATTGAATGATTTATAATAGTTCTATATATATGAATAAGCATTGTAGATTTGCTATTAATAGTTTGATTTTCAATCATTTTTAAACAACTGGCAATCAAAAAACATGATAATGCCTTAGAAAATGATTCAGAAAAAATAGGGTTATTATTTCAATTTTCATTTTTATTTATTTCATTATTATCAATAATTCTAATGAAATTATTACTGTTTTGACCATGAAATTCATTTAGACCCATATAAGATTCACTTGGATAAGTTAATTGTACAAATTGTGGTTTAAGAATATCACTATCTCTTAAAAATAAATTTGCATAAGGTGTTGCTGTAACTTGAATATAGACAAAATGTTTTAATATATTTAAAATGTTTGTAACTTTTTGGTATAGAATTGTAGCTTTTTTATTTTTAATTTCAGCATTTGCATTTAAAGTTGCTTGATCGCCTTCATCATCTATTATCATTATATTTTTTGATACTAAATTTGATTTTTTTAAGAACTTGTATACCTTCTCTAAATGAATAGCATTTTTTAAACAAGTAATAATTAATTTATGATTTTTTCTTGATTTTAAGTGTTGATAGTAAATGTTAGGGTTAGAATTTTTATATATAAAATTAATATTTTCAATAACAACTTTATCTGAATCATTTAAATTAAAAACTTCTTTTAGTCTTGTATCATTTTGAACTAATAATTTTGAATCTTTTCCACCAATTAAAATAACTACATCAATGTTATTATCAAATCCCATTGCTATTAAACCTAAAAAATTAGATGTTTTTCCTGATTGAATTTTTCCTAAAACTATGCCTGTTTTATTAACTAATGTTTTATCTTTATTTATACATTTAGAAAATACAGAAATGGCGTTAGAAATAACTTTTTCAACTGCCTCTTCACCTATTTTTTTTATATAAACATTTTTAAAATCATCTAAATATTTTTCATTAGTATTAATATATTTTATTTCTTCATCTAAAAAACTAAATAACCCTATACTCATAATTAATTAACCTCATCAATAACCTGTTTTAAATAATCATTCATAAATTTTACTATTTCTAATGATTGATATGTTCCTTTAATAACTGGTGAAAATTGTGCATTTATTATAGAAACCCCTAATGCAATCGCAAATTTTTTAAGTACTAATATAAATTCTCCATCATTTATATATGGTTTAAAAAAAGGATGTTCATAAAAAATTGTAATTTTAAATTTAAAATTTTTTTTATCTTCTTGATCAATAGCATTAATTTTTAATCATTCTGTTGGATTTACACTCATGTCAGCTAAATAATCTATATGGATTTCTCGGTTAGAATTATCATTTATTTTAAATACTAAATAATTTGATAATTTTTCAATTGATTTTTCAGCTGAAGAGTCTAAATCATTTTTACTTATTATATTGCTTTTTATTGAATTGTTAAATTCCTCAATTGTTAAACTTCCAATTGGTTTTTTAAACATAGTTTCGATAGAAAGATTATTGGTTAAAATTTTTTGTTCAGAAGTTAAATTTAAGTTTACTTTATCTTTTTTTCTTAAATCTCTTGATTTTGTGACTAAATCTCTTGAAATACTTTTCATTTTATTAATAAAGATTTCTTCTAAACCATTGTCTCAATCAAAAGCATTTTTTGCTTGAGTAACTGGTCAATTATCCATATTAACTTCACCAAAAATTCTTTGATAAGCAAAATCACTTGCATCACCAAAAATTTCTTTAGGTCTATATCCGCTATTAAGTCCGCCAATAATTACTCTATTTCTTCGAATTAATGTTAAACCAGCATATGTTCTACTCGCAATATCTCTAATAGCTAAAAATCCATTAAAATGATAAGTTTTTCCTTCAAAAAAAATTTCATCTGAAAATTCTTGAAAATATTTTTCTTTTAATCCAGTTTTTTCATCAACATATTCTCATACAGTAGGATTTTCATATTTTAATGTTGGAACTTCATTCATTGTAGAAAAAAAATTTTCGCCATCATTAGTATAATGAGGATTACCATATTTATCATATTTTTTTTCTATATATTTAATTTCAATATCGCTATTTATTAAATCTTTTCGATAGATATTAGAAATTTGTTCAATTACTTTTTTTCTTTGGGTTGATGTAATTTTTCTACTTAAAACTCTTATAGTTAATTTTGTATAATGTTTTTCTGAATTTATTTTTTCAACATGTATATTAATGTTTTTTTCATTTGTAACACCTAATTTTTCAATATCCATAAAAGCAGAATAAAGCTTATTACTTCCTAATCTTGTTGATGAAATTTCTCATTCTTTTCCAAATCAACAAGCAGCTGTTTTTAAACCCATTCCAAATTCATTTCTACCAGATTTATCTTTTGGTGGTGAATTCAAAATTATAGCTCTTTTAAAATCTTCTATTTCCATTCCAAAAGCATTATCATAAATAGTTAAAATACCATGATCTGGCTGATAAATTATATACACTTTTAATTTATAATTTTTTACTTTTTTTAATACTTCTTTATGTGAATAATAACTAGCTGTTGAATTATCAACAAATTCAGCAATAGCATGTCAAATTGTATAGGTTAATCTTTGATATGTTAAATAAATACTTGTAGGAGGTTGAATGTCTAGTTTAATTTTTTCATTCATATTACATTAATCCAATTCTAAAATATTTTTTACTTTTTTTGTTTCTTTAATTACTGATTTTAATTAAATTTTATCATGAAATATTATTAATGTTTAGGTTAATTAAATTTAAATATTTGAAATATAATCCAAAAAATCAAAAAGTTTTTATATGTTAACTTAATAATTTTATGTTACTATTGAAAGAGAAATATTAAAAACTTTTTTATTTTTTATGTTAAAGATTAGGATTATGTTATGACGAAAATTAAATTTGTTGATTTATTTGCAGGTATTGGTGGTTTTCATAAAGCATTAGAACTAGTGGCAGAAAAAAATAATTATGATATTGAATGTGTATTTGTTAGTGAAATTGATCAAGAAGCAATTAAAACATATACAAGTAATTTTTTAGTAGAAAAAGAAAAAATAATTAATATTCGAGATTTAGATGACTATGCAACAGATGTTCCTGAGCATGATTTTTTATTTGCTGGTTTTCCTTGTCAAACTTTTTCTAATGCTGGAAATAAAAAAGGTTTTTTGGATGAAATTAGAGGGACATTATTTTTTGATATTGTAAAAATTTTAAAAAATAAAAAACCTAAATATATTTTATTAGAAAATGTTAAGCATTTAGTAAATCATGATAATGGTAATACATGAAATATCATAATTAAAACTTTAAAAGATGATTTAGGTTATTTAATTCCCAAAGATCCTCTAATTTTGTCACCTCATAATTTTGGAATTCCTCAAGAAAGACAGCGTGTATTCATTCCAGGCATTTTAAAAGAAAAAACTGGTATTACTGAGGAATATATTTCATTTGATTTTGACCGTTTAAAATTGGATAATCCTTTAAATGTATTGGAACCAAAACAAGTTAAAAAATATATATGAGAAAACTTTTTAGAGAAGTCAGTAGAGAAAAAATATTTTTTAGATAAAACAAAAATTAAAGATAATTATTTACTTACTGTTTTAGAAGCTTGAAATGAATTTTTAAAAAATGTAAAAACAATTAATAATAGAACTCTTCCTGTAATTTGATCAAATGAATTTGGAAAAAATTATAAATTAGATGATTTATGTAATTGACGTAAAAAATATATTAGTGATATGAGAGAAATATATTATATGAATAAGAACTTTATAGATAGTTGATTAATAAAGTATAATGTTAAAAATTGAAAAAAACGAGAGCAAAAATTTGAATGACAAGCAGGTAAAGACATTAATGATATTAAAGATTCTTTTATTCAATTAAGGCAATCAGGGATTAGATGTAAAAGGCCTATTAAGTTTCCTACATTAGTAGCTATGGTTCAAATACCAATTATTTATGATAATCTTAATAAAGGTTGACGTTATTTAACTCCTAGAGAAACTGCTAATTTGCAAAGTTTTCCCAAAAATTATAAAATATATAATGAAATTACCAAAGAAAATAACGATTTTTATGCTTATAAACAATTTGGTAATGCAGTTAATGTTTCTATTGTATCTTTTATTCAGGAATATTTATTAAAAAAATTTTAATTTAAAGTGAAGAAAATGAAAGCATATTCTTATAATTATAAACATATTGTTTCAGATAAAATTGTTGAACTAAAAAAACCACATAAACTAGAAAATATAAGAGATAAATCAATTTTTATTGATGTGTTGTTAAAAGATTTAAAAATTTTAACTTTTAAAGAAATTAGCAAAGGAAAGAAAAATTTATTTAGGATTTTTTATGAAAATATTTATTATAATATTTTTATTGAATTTCCAGATGGCGGAGGAACAGATATTTCTTTTAATAGAACAACTAAAAAAATTGCTATACCATACCATATAATAGCGTTTAAAAAATTAATTGATAATTATGAGCCTGTTTTAGTTATAAATGTTTATATTCCTTTAAGTGAAAATCTTGAACCTGATTATACTAAACGTGTTTATTTAATTGTTGATCCTAAAGAAATATATAAATCAAAGGTTATTGAAAAAGAAACGTATAATTCTTCTTCAAGATGAGTAACATTAGAAGACATAAAGGATGTAGAAAATAATAAAACTTATAAGTTAAATAAAAAAAAGAATGTATACATAGTCCATTGAGAAAAATTAAAATGATTTTTTAATAATATTTTAATAAAAGAATATGTTGCTATGTTGAATTCAGAGTTAAATAAAATGAATTTATCAGAGTTATTAGATGATGATAATAGAAAATATAAAAAATATAGACGTTTATTTAGACAATTATTAATTTCTAATCGTGGAACTAAATGCGAAATGGGGAATTGTAAAATTAACATTCTAGATTTACTTATAGCTTCGCATATTAAATCAGTAAATCAAATTATTAATGATAGTTCTTTAGATAAATTAGCCAAAATTTTAGAAATTTCTGATCCAAATAATGGGCTTTTATTATGCCCTAACCATGATGCATTATTTGACAAACATATGATTACTTTTAATTCTGAAGGAATATTAAATATATCTAAAGTTTTAACTAGTCAAATTACTAATTTTAATTTAATTAATGGAACAAAAACTATTAATGTGCCTAATAAAAAAATGATTAAGTATTTAAAAGTCCATAATAAAAATTTTGATTTATTTAATTAAAAAAATTAGAAAAGTTGATATTTTTATTTATTCATCTTGTAATTCCAATTGATATGTAATATAATATCTACACTAGAAAATAAGCCTAAGACAGCAACCGGCTAACGCCTTAATCTGTTGCCCAGGTAAATTCCATGTTTTCTTTATGTGGTAATTAATGCTCGGGTTCACTCGAGTTTTTACATTGCTTATAATCTAGTAACAAAATTCTAGAAAAGGAGGTGTAATTGATGCACAAAACAATTCGCCCAGCAATGGTAGAAAAACAAAAAATAATTAATCAAATTCATGATCAAATTACTAAAGCAAAAACAACAATTGTTGTTCAATATCAAGGGTTAGATGTTAGTCTATTAAGTGAGTTAAGACACGAATTAAAGCAAGCGGGAGCACAAATTAAAGTTTATAAAAATAATTTAGTTGGTCTTGCCTTGAAAGATAGTGATTTTAAAGACTTAGATCAATCATTGATTGGACCAAATGCTTTTGTTTTTGGTTTTGAAAATGATTTAAATACTGCCAAAGTTTTAGCAAATTTTGCTAAGAAAAATAAGTTATTAAAACTTAAAGCCGGTATTTTTGAAAATAAGGTAATTGATCAAAATCAATTATTAGTTATTGCATCATTACCACCAAAAGAAATCTTATTATCAATGTTGTTGAGTGCTCTGCAAGGGCCAATTCAAAAATTGGCAGCAACAATTGAAGCAGTTGCTAAAAGCAAAGACACAACAATTAAATAATTAATAAGAATAATATAATTAAAAGGAAAATTAAAGGAGATAAAATTATGGAAAAGTTAACTAATGCAAAAATTATTGAACATATTAAAACAATGACTGCTTTAGAATTAAAACAATTAGTTTCTGCAATTGAAGAAGAATTCGGTGTAACTGCAGCAGCAGTTGCTGTTGCTGGACCAGCTGTAGCAGCTGATGCCGGGCAAGAAGAAAAACAAGCAACTTCAATTTACTTAAAAGAAATTGGGGCTGCACCTAAAGTTGCAGTTATTAAATTAATTAAAGAAAAATTAGGTAAGGACTTAATGTCTGCTAAAAAATTAACTGATGCTGTAGCAGAAGGACCACAATTATTAAAAGATAATGCTTCACCTGCTGAATTAAAAGATTTAGAAGAAGCCTTCAAAGCACTTGGAGTAATTGTTGAAATTAAATAAATTTTATTAAAATAAAAATTTAACAAGAAATTAAAACCAGTTTTGCAACTGGTTTTATCTACTTAGATAATCTCTAAGTAATTTGTGTTATATTTGAGTATATAACATGAGATAAAAAATAGAAAAAAAGAAAAACGAATTGGAGCTGGCCAATGGAGTATACAACAAAGAAGTTTGGACATTATGCAACGAGAAGGGATTATACTAAAGTTTCTGGTAATTTAGAATTACCTGATTTGATTGCCATTCAAAGAGATACTTATGCTTGATTTATGAAAAAAGGAATTCAAGAAGTATTTGATGATATCTTCCCGATCACTGATAATGATAACCGGATTATTCTTTCTTTATTAGGTTGAGAGTTTAGAAACCCAAGAAGAACAATTAAAGAAGCAAAGAATGAATCAAAAAACTTTGAAGCGCCATTATATACTAATTTATCATTAGCAATATCGGAAACTAATCGGAAATTATCAATTGGTGCCAAAGAAAATATTTTAAACTTTTTAATTCGTTGAATTAAAGAACAATTTAATATTACTAACATTAAAGAACCAAAAGTTAGTGGTGATACATATTATTTTGAAGAAAAAACTGCCCACACTAATGGTGATTTTTCAAGTATTGAAATTATCATCCAACAAAGGACTGATCAAGAATTAGTTGTTGATTGTAATTTAACGCGTGAGGGTCATGTATTTTTGGGTGATTTCCCAATCATGACTGAAAAAGGTACCTTCATCATTAATGGTAGTGAGAAAGTTGTGGTATCACAACTAGTTAGATCACCGGGTGCTTATTTTAAAACTGAAATTGATGCTAAAACTGGATTAAAAAAATATTTTGGTGATTTAATTCCTTCAAGAGGTACTTGATTAGAATTAGAAACTGATAGTAAGAAAAGTAGATTTTTAAAAACTAAAAGTACTTTAAAAGATATCATCCAAATTAAAATTGAAAAATCAAGAAAAATTCCAGTAACAACATTCTTAACAGCTTTAGGTTTACCTAAAGATGATATTGTTAATCTTTTAGGTAATGATGAAATTTTATTGAATACCTACCAGCATGATGAGCACCCAACATGAGAAAATGCAATCCAAGAAGTTTACAAGAAAATTAAAGCTGGTGAAACAGCAAGTATTGATGGTGCTTGAAAGTTTTTACATGGTTTATTATTTGATCGGAAAAAGTATGATTTAACTAAAGCAGGTCGTTATAAATTAATTAAAAAATTATCAGTTATTGATCGTGTTTTAAACAGAGTTATTGCTGAGGATATTAAAGATCTTAATGGTAAAATTGTCATTAAGAAAAATACCTTAATTGATAAAACAAAAATTCAGGGATTGAAAGATGTTTTAGATCAAGGTGCTTGCTTAGTATCATTAAATTCGAAAGATCAAACAAAAACTAATGTTCAGTTAATTAAAGTATATCAAGATAATATTGAACAATCAGATGATCATATTGTTAATATTATTGGTGTTGACCCTAATAATCAAATTGATAATATTACGATTGCTGATATTGTGGCAACTTTATCATATATTTTAAATTATCATAATGGTATTGGTAGTGAAGATGATATTGATCATCTAGCTAATCGTCGTGTGCGAACAGTTGGTGAGTTATTACAAAATCAATTTCGAATTGGTATGGGGCGAATTGAGAAAAATGTTAAAGAAAAAATGGCAACAACTGATATTGATCGCATTAAGCCAACTAATATTACTAATAACAAACCATTAACAGCGGTTGTGGGTGAATTTTTTAATTTATCACAATTATCACAATTCATGGATCAAACTAATCCATTAGCTGAATTAGCTAATAAAAGACGATTAACAGCTTTAGGTCCTGGTGGTTTATCAAGGGAACGTGCTAGTTTAGAAGTACGGGATGTCCACTATTCTCATTATGGTCGAATTTGTCCTAGTGAAACTCCTGAAGGACCAAATATTGGGTTGATTAGTAACCTAGCAACTTATGCCAGAGTAAATCAATATGGTTTCATTGAAACACCATATCGTAGGGTACTACATAGTAAGGTAACTAATGAAGTTATTTATTTAACAGCTGGTGAAGAAAAGAACTATATTATTGGTCAAGCTAATATTGAATTAGATCGTGCTAATAACATTAGTAGTAAGAGTGTGATTGCTCGTAGTAATGGTGAAAACATTATTGTTAGTCCAAATGAAGTTGATTTTATTGATGTATCACCAAAACAAATTGTTTCAATCGCCACAAGTTGTATTCCCTTCTTAGAGAATGATGATGCTAACCGTGCTTTAATGGGTGCTAATATGCAACGTCAAGCAATTCCATTACTTAAACCAGATGCCCCAATTGTTGGTACTGGTGTTGAGTATGCTGTTGCTCGAGATTCTGGTTTAGCGATTTTATCAAAACAACCAGGTGTTGTTGCTTATGTTGATGCTAATGAGATCGTTATTAAATCAGAAAAAGAAGTTAATACTTATGATTTAAGTAAGTTTGAACGTAGTAACTATGGTACAGCAATTAGTCACCGACCACTAGTTAAAGTTGGTGATAAAGTTGAACAAGGTCAAATTTTAGCTGATGGACCATCAATGCAAGATGGTGAATTAGCTTTAGGGCAAAATGTTATCGTTGGGTTTATGACTTGAAATGGTTATAACTATGAAGATGCGATTATTATTAGTGAAAGATTAGTTAAAGATGATGTTTATACTTCAATGCATATTGAAGAATATACTTTAGAACGTAGAAGAACAAAACAAGGTAAAGAAGAAATTACTAGAGAAATTCCTAATACTTCTGAACAAGCAAGAAAATTCCTTGATGATGATGGGATTGTTTTAGTTGGTACAGAAGTTAAAGAAGGCGATATTTTAGTTGGTAAAGTAACACCGAAAGGTCAAACTCAACCAACACCAGAAGAAAAACTATTATCAATTCTTTATGGTGAAAAATCTCGCAATGTTAAAGATAATTCTTTACGAGTACCTAATGGTGGTGCTGGCATTGTGCAAAGCATTAAACGTTATTCACGAGCTGATGGTTTTGAATTACCTTCAGAAGTTGAAGAAATTATTCACGTATATATTGTGCAAAAACGTAAGATTCGTGAAGGTGATAAAATGGCTGGAAGACACGGAAATAAAGGTGTTATTTCGAAAGTGCTACCAGTTGAAGATATGCCTTTCTTAGCTGATGGAACACCAATTGATATTATGTTAAATCCATTGGGAGTACCATCACGGATGAATATTGGTCAAATTTTAGAGTTACATTTAGGTATGGCAGCGAAAACTTTAGGAATTAAAGTTGCAACGCCAGTCTTTGATGGTTTAAAAAATGAAGACTTGATTAATATTATGAAGGAAGCTAACTTTAATGGCTTTGATAAAGTTGATTTATATGATGGTTTATCAGGGCAAAAATTTGATAACAAAATTTCTGTTGGTGTTATGTATATGTTAAAACTTTCACATATGGTTGATGATAAATTACATGCCAGAAATGTTGGGCCATACTCATTAATTACTCAACAACCATTGGGTGGTAAAGCTCAAAATGGTGGTCAAAGATTTGGTGAGATGGAAGTTTGAGCGTTAGAAGCTTATGGTGCTGCTCATACTTTACAAGAAATCTTAACCATTAAATCAGATGATATTAAGGGTCGAATTAAAACTTATGAAGCAATTCTAAGGGATAAAGATATTCCTAAATCAGGAATTCCTGAATCATTCAATGTTTTAACAAGGGAATTACAAGGTTTAGGGATTAATGTTAGTTTAATTGATGGTCATGGTAAAGAACAAGAAGTTGTTGCTTATGATGATGAGATAACTTTAGAAGCAAATAACTTCTTAGACTTTGAAGCACCAGGTGCCATTGTTGATGATGAAACAGAAGAAGCAGCTGATGCTGCTCAGCAAGATTAGGAGGGCAAAAAAGATGTTTAATACTAATGATGCAAAGCACTATCGTGCGATTAAAATTTCTTTAGCTTCACCTGATCAAATTCGTTCATGATCACATGGTGAAATTACTAAACCAGAAACAATTAACTATAAATCTTTAAAACCAGAAAAAGATGGTTTATTTGATGCACGAATTTTTGGGCCAATCAAAAACTATGAATGTATTTGTGGTAAATATAAAAAGATTAAAAATAAAGGTAAAGTTTGTGAGCGTTGTCAAGTTGAAATTACTGAAGCAATTGTTCGTAGAGAAAGATTAGGACATATTGAATTAGAAGAACCAGTAACTCATATTTGAATGTTGAAGGCTTCACCATCAAGAATTGCTTTGGCAGTTGATATGAAGGCAAAAGATTTAGAAGAAGTTGCTTACTTTGTTTCTTATATTGTTTTAGATCCTGGTAAAGCTTATAAAGTCTTTAAACCAAAAATGATTCTTGATTTAGGTAATCCAAAAGCTGCTTCAGATACTCGTAATCGTTTAAGAAAAGTTGTTTTAACAATTCAAGATAACTTGGATGAAAACTCTTTTGCTTATGTGCGAGCAAAGATTTTGGCTGAAAATTTAGCTGATATCTCTCGACCATTTTCAATGGATGAGTGTACACAATTTATTAGCAAGCATACTGATACTAAGTTTGGTATTGGTGCTGCAGCAATTGAATATTTATTAAAGAATATTGATTTGGCAGCAGAATTTGATGATATTAAAAAACAATTAACCAATAAAAAATCACAAACTGATCGTCGCAAATTAATGCGTCGTTTGGATGTTATTGATTCATTCTTAAAGTCAGGTAATCGTCCAGAATGAATGGTGATGCATGCTATCCCCGTTATCCCACCTGATATTCGTCCCATCATTCAATTAGATGGTGGTCGATTTACAACATCAGAAATTAATGATTTATATCGTCGAATTATTATTCGTAATGAGCGATTAAAGAAAATTAAGCAAATGGGAGCACCGGTTTTAATTGTTAATAATGAAAAACGAATGCTACAAGAAGCTGTTGATGCCTTACTTGATAATGAGCGAAAAGCACGACCAGTTACAGGAAGAGATAAAAGACCATTAAAATCAATTACTTCAACTTTAAAAGGTAAACAAGGTCGTTTCCGTCAAAACTTATTAGGTAAACGGGTTGATTACTCTGGAAGATCAGTTATTGCTGTTGGCCCAGAATTGAAGATGTACCAATGTGGGATCCCACGTGATATGGCGATTATTTTATTTAAACCGTTTGTAATTCAAAAGTTAGTAACAAATGAAGCTGCTTTAAATATTAAGATTGCTGAAAAATTAATTGATCATCAAGATGAAAGAATTTGGGATGCTTTAGAAGAAGTAATTAAAGAACGCCCAGTATTATTAAACCGTGCGCCAACTTTACACCGTTTAGGAATTCAAGCATTTGAAATTAAGTTAGTTAAAGGTAAAGCAATTCGTTTACATCCTTTAGTAACTCCAGCTTTTAATGCTGACTTTGATGGTGACCAAATGGCGATTCATGTACCGATCACAAGAGAAGCTGTTGCTGAAGCAAGACATTTAATGTTAGGTTCAAAAAATATCTTAAGTCCTAAGGATGGTAAACCAATTGTTACTCCAACCCAAGATATGGTTTTAGGTAATTATTATTTAACAATTGAAAAACTAAATCAATTAGGACAAGGTTCAATCTTTAAAGATATTACTGAAGCAGTTAAAGCTTATGAAACAAATAATGTTTCATTGCATGCTATTATTGGAATTAGAGTTAGTGATGTTGGCATTAATAAATTTGCTGCTAAAGATCGTAATAAAATTTTAATTACGACAGTTGGTAAGTTAATTTTTAACCAAATTTTCCCTTCTGATATGCCATATATTAACCAAGCAATTATTACTACTTTACATGATTATAGTAGTGATGATTTGGTTGATTTTACTGTTGACTTCCGTGAATTCATTAAGAACCGTAAGATTGCTGATCCCTTCAAAAAGAAAACTTTAGCTGATATTATCCATAAATACTTTAAACGTTATGGTACTCAATCAACTGCTGAAATGTTAGATAAGATGAAGGATTTAGGATTTAAGTTCTCAACAATTTCTGGGACAACAATTTCTGCTGGTGATATTATTTCTTATGAACAGAAAGCTAAATTATTTAATGAAGCTGATGATTATGTGAAACAAATTTACCAATTCTATAAAGATGGTATGTTAACTGACAGAGAACGTCATTATCATATTATTAATAAATGAACAAAAGTTAAAAATCAAATCCAAGATCAATTAGAAAATGTTTTAAAACAAGATATTAATAACCCAATCTTCATGATGTGAGATTCAGGTGCTAGAACTAACATTAGTAACTTTACCCAATTAGTTGGGATGCGTGGTTTAATGAATAATCCCAAAGGTGAAGTTATTGAATTACCAATTAAATCTTCATTTAGGGATGGTTTAAATGTTTCTGAATTCTTTATTTCAACTCACGGTGCGAGAAAAGGGATGGCTGATATGGCCTTAAAAACTTCTGACTCTGGTTATCTAACAAGAAGATTAGTTGATGTTGCCCAAGATATTATTGTTACTGAAGATGATTGTCAAACTGATAATGGTTTCATTGTTAGTGATATTGTTGATGTTAAACGTAATAATATTATTGTACCTCTGCGAGATCGTTTGTTTGGTCGCTACCTACAAGGTGATTTAGTTGATGGTAAAAATAAATTACTATTAGCTCATGATACTTTAATTACTGAACAATTAGTTGAAAAAGTAATTCAAGCAGACATTAAAAAAGTTAACATTCGTTCAGTTTTAACTTGTGAAGCTGTTAGTGGTGTTTGCAAAAAATGTTATGGTTTAAACTTAACTAGTGGTAATGAAGTTATGATTGGTGAAGCAGTTGGTATTATTGCTGCCCAATCAATTGGTGAACAAGGTACACAATTAACAATGAGAACCTTCCATACTGGTGGTGTTGCTGGTGGTACTGATATTACCCAAGGTTTACCAAGAATTAAAGAACTATTGGATGTAACTAGCCCAAAAGGTGCTGTTGCTTTAATTAGTGAATTTACTGGTAAAGTAAAACGAATTACTGAAGAACAAGGAATTTACACAATTGCGATTGGTTCAGACTTAGATTATAAAGAATATAAAACGCAATACAATGCGCAAGTCCGAGTTAAAGTTGGTCAAGAAGTTAAAGTTGGTCAAAAACTAACTGAAGGTTCAATTAATATTAACCAATTACTTGAAGTTGCTGGTGTTATTGAAGTACAACAATATATTTTAAAAGAAGTCCAACGAGTATATCGTTTACAAGGCATTGAAATTTCTGATAAATATATTGAAATTATTATCAAACAAATGTTAAGTCGAATCTTTGTCTTTGATAGTGGTGATACAACATTATTACCTGGTGAAATTTTAGATATTAAAGAATTTAAACGCATTAATACTAAAGCAATTATTGAAGGGCAAACGCCAGCCTTTGGTAAACCAATTATTTTAGGAATTAAAAAAGCACCATTAGAATCAGATTCATTCTTAGCTGCTGCTAGTTTCCAAGATACAACAAGAGTTTTAACGAATGCTGTAATTAAAGGTAAAACTGATAAATTACTAGGTTTAAAAGAAAATGTTATCCTTGGTAATATTATTCCTGCCGGTACTGGTTTATTAACTAGTGAAGAAATTTTACAATTAGGCGAAGCCGCTAAAGCTAGCGAATATTAATCATAAAAATAAAGTCTTACTTAATAAAAGTAAGACTTTTTTATAATTTGAGTAAAATTTTTCCGAAAACATCTTAAAAATAAAACTTATAAGTTGTATAATTAAATTGTACAACTTATAATGGTAATCATTTTAATAGGTAAAATTGATTGTCAGGATAAAGTTGAGGAAACTTTTCAAGAAAAGGGGGAAAATTAAAAGCACTGATAGTTTTATTTGTATTTTAATAATTAATTGGAAATCATAAGGAAGAGGGGCTTTATTATGAAAAAAAAGTTAATGTTTTTATCGGGATTTTTTTTAAGTAATTTAGTTATTAGTTTTGCGACTAATAATTATCAAAATGTTTATCGGCAAATTCTAATTCAGGTTGAAAATAATCTTAAGTTAGAAGCAGCGAAAGAAAATAATCAAAATCTTAAAAATAATATTATTACTAATTTCAATAAATTTGCTAATAAAAGCATTAAAGTAATGAAGGTTTACCAACAAGCAGGATCATTTTATTTTTTAGCTGAAAAAATAATTGAAGGTCAAGACTATAAAAATGAAGTTATAAAAGGATTACAAAGTATTAATGTTCATGAAACAGAAATAAAAACCATTACTAACTCTTATGAATCAGCATTGATATCTCAAATTAATGCTTTTAATCCTTATTATATTAGTAATAAAGAAAAGGAATTAGATCATTTTATTGATGTTGAAATAATAAGAATTAATACAATTTATAGTAAAACTTTGGAAGAAATAAATTTTAATGGAACTTATATTAAAGAAGTTTTTAACCAATATGATTTATTATTACGTAAAGTTCAAGAAAATCAATTGGATAATATTGAAAAAAGTGACACAAAATTATCTCTAAGTTTTTTTCGGAAGGTGAATGATTTTCTAATTAAAATTAAAAACCTTGAAAGTCATGTTAGAAAATATGCTGAAAAAGTTTTAGCTGCGATGTTTGAAAAAATTAGCGGCATTAAAAGTGAAATTGAAAAAATTGATACTGACTTAGGAACAGAAATTCCAAAGAGTACGATAGAAAAATTACATAATTTTGAAACTGATTATTTTTCAATTCAAGACACTTTTGATTATTTAAAAAGTGAAGATTTTAATAAGACATTTAATAATATTTTTTTAAGTATTAACACTGTCTTAGGCGGTTTAAAGGATTTATTGTTGAAGACAAATAAGAAAATTATTGATCTTATTAAAAATAATCTTACTAATATGAGCCAAAATTTAGTAGAAAAAGATCAAAAAATTACTGAACCTGGTGTATGAGAAAGTATTGTTGAAGATTATAAATCATTTTTAGAGTTTAAAAAGGAAATAGCAATAATTTCTCAAGATACAAAAAAATTAAATGGTGAGGAATACAAGCAAATTAAGACACAAGTTGTTAAACTTAATCAACAATTTGACAGAATTCATTATAAAGGCATAACAAAAGTTGAAAATAAAGAAAGAAAATGAGAAATATATTTAAGTGCGCCTGATACTCAGAAATTAAGTGTGTATGCTAATATAACAGGAATATCAATTCCTGTCGTTTCAACAGCTGGTTCAGTTTATGGGACATTTAGATATATGAAAAAAGCAGGTCAAGAAGGAGCTACACGTTGAATTAAAGGTCGTGGCGCAGTCTTTGGTGCAGCAATAATGGCGCTTGTGATATTATTAGATGCAATACCAGTAATACTTATAAATGCTTCAACATATAATAGTATTGCAGGAATTAAATTTGAAATTTATAAAGGTAGTTTAATAGGTTTTACTTTAGGAGCAGCGATATCACTTGCTGCAACAGTGGAACAACAAGAAAAAAAATATTTAACTTTAGAAGTTTAAAACAATAAAATTTAAAGAACGAGGTATTAAATAGTGAAAAAAAACTTTTTAACAGGATCGTTATTAATGTTATTTTTAGTCCCAATGTTAACTAGTAATTATCAAAAATATAGTATCCATAATATTGTAAAAATCAAGCAAGAAAATGTTTTAAAAAACGACCAAGAAATTAGTGAGTTAAGAAAAAGGGTTGAAATAACTATTAATGCTATTAATAGTTTGTTGGATATGAATGTATATGCCGGAGTAATGCATCTTTTTGAAGATGCATTAACAAAGGTTGCAAATTATGATTATATTGAAAATCCTTCTAATGATTTACAGTGATTGAGAAATCAACTTGGTGAAATAAGAGCTAGATTTAATATTAGTCCAGGTAATGGTGATTTAGATGAAACTTTACAAAAATACTTTAATAAAAAAATTACCTTAGATAATCTTTTTAGTGATTTAAAAGTAGCTAAAGCAGGATTAGAAAATGCTAATAAAGAAAATCAGAAAAAATTTAGCAGTAAAGATTTTCTAAAAAAAATTGTCAGAAGATATGATCTATTATTGCGAGAATTTCGTGAATTAAATATTGAAACAGTTATTAATAGTCATGTTTTTTCTTGAGAGGTTTATTCTAAATATAAAATAATTGAAAATTTTATTGCTGGTGATAATAAAACAATTTTTCACCAATATATTAAAGAATTTCTTGATAAAGTTACTGAAAATTTTGCCGAACTGATTGATGAATTAGATATTTTTGATCATAGTAATGTTGATTCTGAAAAGAAAAGCGAAAAATTACATGCTTTACATAAAAGATTAATTGAATATCGTGATGATATATCATATTTAATTACTGAAGATTTTAAAGAAGAATTTCCTGATGTTTTTATGCAGTTAGAAAGTTTTAAACTGCAAGCTGAAGTTTATATTAAAGATTTAGATAACAAAATCATTAAGTCATTTACTGACCATTTTAATACTTGAAATAAAACATTTCAAACGCAAAAAACAAAAATAACAGAAGCTGGAGTTTGAGAAACAGTTGAAAGTTTATATAAAATTTTTTCTGAAGCAAAAAATCATTATCATGATTTTAAAAAAGATAATGAGCATATCAAACTAAATTATTCTAATTGTGATTTTGCTTTTAAAACAGTAATTAATACAATTAATACGATTGAATATAAAGGAGTTGATAAAATTGTTATCGAAGATCCAGAAAATAATCCGAATTATGTTACTTACTATATGTCTGACGAAAGTTATGCTAGTTTTAAAGCTAAACAAAACGTTGCACGAAAAATTGCCATATCTATTGTCGCAGTTGTTAATCTTGGAATAACTAATAAACTACTTTATCCAAAAATAGCACGTTATGTTAGTCAAAATGGTCGAATTTTAAGTTGAACATCATATAAGTATTTTCCTAATTGAGCACCAAAATGATTAGGGCGAGTTTCTGGCTTTGTTGGTTCTGCTGTTGTTTCTGGTTTAATGACATTTGCAATAGACGCAGTATTTGGTAGTATTGTTGATGATATCCTGAATAAGAAATGAATTTCAGAAGATGCAGGGGTATCTTTTAAAATAAATACAAAAGCAATGTGAATTGGAGCTTATTTTGCTGATGCTTTTCATAAAACAGCTAAAGCACAAGAAATGAAATATTTACATAAAATTGATGAATAATAAATATTTTAATCATTAATTATTTAGAGTTTCTTTTAATAACATTGAAAGAAACTCTTTTTTTAAAACAGAAAGGTTTAATTTTATGTTTTTTTCTAAAATTTGATTAAATTTTATTATTCTTATTAGTATTATTTTACCTTGCAGTTCTAATTTTCTAGTTAATACTAATAAAAAAATAAATTACCAAACAAATAGTTTAAATGCTAATCGTCCTCATTTTTATGATAGGTTAGATACTATTATTATTTTTAAACAAAATGTTGAAAAAAAGTTAAATTTATTAAATTATTTTTGAGATCAAGAACTTTATTATCAAGTAATGATCACAATTAATTATTTATCTGAAAGTTGAAAGTCATTTTCATCATTAAATGCTTGATGTCGTGATTTTTCGTGATTATGAGAAGATAATTTATTGCTAAAACAAAGGTGTGCTGATTTAAAATCAATTGATCAACAAATTAATTTTTGGAAACAAAAATTAATAAATTCTGATCAAAAAAATGATTTGCTGTTGGATAGTTTCATGATTTTTAAAGATAAAGCAGATTTTTTAGATAATTTTATTAATTATCAAATTAATAATATAACAGGATTAGATTGAAATAATGAAGCGAATTTTAAAAATTTGCAACAAATTACCGAAGAATATAATCTTTTAAATCGTGAAGTTTTGGAGTGGGAATTAGGTAGTCAGTATCAGAATTATCTTTATTCACTTGATAAATATCAAAAATTTTATCAATTATATAATTTAATCACAGTTAAAATCAAAAATAATTTTCATTACTTAATTAAATTAATAATTGAAAGTATTAATCAAGAAATTAAAAACTTAATAATAGCGGTTAAAAAAATTGCCAATCAAGGAAATAACACGCATCAGTATTTCCTTATTTTTGAAAAATGAAAACTAATCAGACAATATCAAGATTATTTAGTTGATGAAGATTTACAAGAAAATTTAAGTAGTCAATTTGCTGAATTTAATTATTTAGCAAATCAATTAGAGTTTTTATTTCAAAAAGATTATCAGTTTTTAATTGTTACTTTTTATCACAACTTAGAAAAATTACAAAATAACTTAATTAAACGAACAGAAAAAATTACTCTTTTTGGAATTTGAGAAGAAATTATTAATCTTCATCAAATTTTTAAACAATATCAAAGTGATTATCAAATCATCAAAAATCAACAAAACAAATATCTTAATTTATTAAAAAATCAATTTAATTTTGAAAAAATAATTAAAAATATTGCGGAAATTTTTGCCAATCTTCATTATCAGGGCATTAATTCTGTTACGAATGATCCAGATGATGATAGTTTATTGATAAAATATATGACTGATGAAGCGTTTTCAAAAATGGTTAACAATTATATGTCCGAAAAAAATATTATTGCTCTTGTTTCGATTATTCTTAGTTCAACGGTCATCACTACTAGTCTTTCTGCTTTAGGTGCTGCTGCAGGGCCGATTGGCGCAATTATTGGGGCAATCACTGGTGCAATTTTAAGTTATATGGTGTCAGATTTGATTAATAAAACAATTGATTTAATTTATGGTGAATGAAGTCAATTATTAATTGATTTTAAAAATATTTCCAGAGGTGCTGGGGTAATATTTAAAATCCCTAAAAAAAATTATCCCCCTAATCGTATTATTAGCATAATCAACTCAACAATAAGACCTCAAGCACCAAAATTTTTAAATTAAAAAAAATGAATTAAAAAACCAAAACAAATTATATAATTAAAAAAAGGATTAATTTTAATTTTTAAAAATTACAGGAGGTTTAAAAATGGATAATGATGAAAGTTTATTAGTTAATGAAAAACAAAATTTAGATTCAAAAGGTAACGATGCAGATTTAATGGTAAATTTAAATGATAAACCAATTGATAATTTTGTTGCTTTGCTTTATTTTCTTGATCAACAAGTGGGAAAAGTTGATTGGGTTGATCCAATCACAACAAAGGGTTATAAAATTGAACTTTCAAAGAAAAAACATATTCAAGAGTGTTATGATAAATTTTTTAAAAATAAAACTGGTTCAATTGTTTCATTAAAAGGCAAAGAAAAGTATGAAACAGTAATTCAAAGATTGGAGAGTACTTATAAAAACTATACAGCAAGTGAACAAATATATTCGACTCAATCATTTATTAAGACGATAACTAATAATTATACTTTTTCTTGAAGTATTAAAGAAGATATTGAGTTAAAAGCTAGTGTTAGTGTTCCGTTTTTAAAAAATTCCCTTGAGGTTACGACAAAATTTAGTTCTCAGCAAAGTTGAAGTAAGAGCGAAATAATTACTGAAACATTAACTAATCCAAGTCAAGCGATTAAAGTAAGCCCTGATTCACAAAAAAAAGTATTTTATATTATCAAACAAAAAACTTATCATGAGGATGGTTGTATTCGCTATTCCGTTAATTTAGATGATACAATTAGTTCTTCAGTTTATTGAAAAAATGGTGTCTGAGCAAATACTTCTTTTTCAATGAAAGAAATTATTAAATTATTAGCTGTCAAAGGTTATGCTGATAAAATTAAATTTTCTGCGAAAGAATTTTCAATTATTTCAGTTGATGATCCTAATAATCCTGTGCTAGTTACGATAAATTTACCAATATCTTGGGAATCACAAGGTGGTGCAATTGAAATTGATGTTGTTAAAGAAAGTTTGTTGGGGCAATTTGTTGGATTAGATAATAATTAAAAAATGCTAAAATCCTTTCTTATATTATATAATAAAGGATTTTTTAAATTAAATTATAATTTTTATAAATTTTACCTTGTCTTTTAAAATAAAGATTACTATAATACTAAGGTAGCAACTTATAGTAGTAATATTTTTGCATAAATAAAATTAAGGCGCTAAAAAATATTGGGTAGAATTTATTTTTTTTATGAACGATTAACTTAATATTTACTTATAAGTAAATTTATTAATGTAATAATTTTTACTAAAATTAGGGTGTTAAAATAAAATTTAAAAATTTAGAAGGGGTTAGATTAATAATGAAAAAATTATTATCTTTAATTTTTGGTGCAACATTAGCTTTGTCACCAGTTGTATCAACTTTAGATGCTTATCAAAATAATGATATTGCAACTCATTTACTTTTAAAAGGAGAAACAAAAGGAATTCCTGCAAGATTAACTTTTGATCCAACAAATATAGTTACTAATTTTGATGATTTCTTGATATATTTTGATTCTTTTATTCTTTATGATGAATATTTGGAAAAAGGATATGAGCATGATATGTCAGAGAATAACAATAGTTATATTAATAATAATTATCAAGCGTTTTTTAATAATAAAACTGGCATTCTTAAAGCATTAACGTCAGAACTATTATATAGTCAAGAAATTGAAAGTTATCATAATACTTATAAAAATAATAGTCCAAATGAACAGACTTTTAGTACACAATCATTTTCTAAAACTATTTCTAATTCAACTTCATTTTCTTTTAAAATGAACCAAGAGATTGAACTAAAAACATCTGTTAAAATTCCTTTTATTAGTGAAAGTGAATTAAACATTAAACTTGGGTTTGAACAACAATGAAATGATACTAAAACCGATTCTATAACAAGAACTATTCCTTCTCAACAAGTGAAAGTAAACCCTCACTCAGAAACAACTGTAAGATATTTAGTGAAAGAAACAAAATATCATGTTAAAGGTATGGCTTCTTATACCGTTAATTTAAATGATAGAATATATTTTTTACCTTTAATTAAAAATGGCCAAAAATTTTTGCCATCATTTACAATTAAACAAATTATTTCAAAGTTAGAGGTTGATGGATTTGGTGATAAAATTAAAAATACTTCTAAAGAATTTTCAGTTATTAAAACTGATAATCCTAATAATCCATCACAAGTTACTTTAAACTTACCAGTTGAGTGAGAAATAGAAGGCAGTGAATTAGATGTTGAATTTGATTAAATAAATTTTTTAACTTATCTGCTAATTCTTGTTTTTTATCAAGAAACTATTAAAATCTTTGGTTTCATGAAACCAAATTATAATGAAAAAAAATATAATTAAATAATTATTTTGAAATTTAAATTGATAACTCTTAATCACAGTAAGAGTTATTTTTTTACTTATTTTATAACTTTCAAATTTTTAAATTTTAAAATTCACCATTTTGTGTTATTATCTAATTAATTAGGAAATTATATCACTCCAATTTAATATTAATTAAAAATCATTCATTAATTATTGGTACATTAATGAATTAAAGGGGCTAGTAACCCTAACCAAAAGCAATACTAGCATGGCAGTGCTATAGTCTTGAAAGGACAATAATATTTTTTATCAAGCAATTGTCTCTCAGAGTGTGAAAAAATTAAATTATTATTAATAATTAGAAAAAAAGATGAGATTTTATTATCTCATTTTTTTATTATCGATTAATTTAATTAAGAAAATAAAAGAGGTTGTAGTGATGTTAACAGAAAAAGAAGAAAAATTAAAACAATTACAAGAAGTAAAAACAGCTTTAAGTACTATGATGGAAAAAAGAATTCCAAGAATTTTATGAGAAAATTATCAAGCGAGAATTAATGAGATTAAAAATGAAATGGCAAATTTAAATAAATTAGATGATAACGAAAAAAATATTCATGTTATTTGAATCGGTGTTTTACCTAAATATGAATTTAATAATTTAAAATTATGGGCTAAATATAATCCAGATTATAAAATTCATATTTGAACTGATTCTTCTCATATCTTGACCAATCAATTGGATAATATTATTTTTGCTAATTCATGAAATGAAGATGCCACCGAGTATGATTATCAAAGGGAAGCAATGTTGCGCGATGATTTTTATAATAACTGGCATTTAACAAATCCAGAAAAAACATTTGATGAAAATGCTAAAGAATTTTTGCTTGATGGTAGTAAAGATGAAACAATCATCCTTGAATGACTTAAAGAAGGACAAGAAAGTTTTATTCAAGAGCAAACAGAAATTGAAAGTTATACTCCTAGTCAAGTAATTTTACATGATGTTAATCAAGAAAAAGATAATATTTTTCCTAATGAAAAATATTATCAAGGTTATTTAAAAACATTAGAACATTTACATATCTGTGCTGGAGCAGCTGATCGATTACGTTATGCAGTATTAAATAAATTTGGTGGTGTCTATTTAGATACAGATGTTGCAGTTAAATTTAATTTACAAGATTTGAAAGATAATCAAGAAATGATGAATTTAATTAATTTAGTTGAACTTAATCGAAGAGAAAATTTAGCAACTAATGTGCTGCTAAATCAAATGATTTTATTCAACAATTTAAAGCAATTAAATGATGATCATTTTGAAGATTTTGCTAAAAAATGAGAGATCCATTTTGGTGGTGATTATGAAAAAAATCTACCAGTTTTTAAAGAAATTTTTAATAAGTTTAAAGATATGAGTTTAAATTTAACTCCTAATATGGAGATTTCTGATTTTCCAATTGATAACGCTTTTCAAATTATCTTTTCTGTTAACGGTGTTGATGATATTGAAGATGACCTTCATGATCATTTTGATGTAAATAATTGTTTTATTATTAGCAAAAAAGATTCTAAATTTTTGCAAGATATAATGAAAAAAATTGAAGTAACAGATGAAAAAATAAAAAATCTTGATACTTATAAAAAAATGGTTAATAAAAATGAAATGATAATCCATCAAACAGGACCAACAAATATTATTTTTTCTTTTAAAGAAAAAGATCAAAACTATTTTGATAATTATGCAAATCATACTGATGAAATTTTTAGTGAAGAAGTTATTAATGGTTGTAGTAGTACTTGATATGATAATCAAGTATCTAAAGATATTATTACTGATGATAAAGAATTAAAATCACTTTTTTTTAGTGATGCAACAGAAGTTCAAAATTATCTTGAACAAAATGAAAAACAATTAAATGAATTAGAAAAAGAAAATTCTTTGGAATTTTAAGAAAAAATGAGAAAGGTGAAAAATATGCCCCCTAAAGAATATGCAATAGTATTGAGAGACAGACCAATTAATTCTTTTGTTTGATTAGGAGTAAACAAAAAAGATCCAAAAATAATTCAAGGACATTTAGTTTTGAACTTTAATAATGAAGATTTTTATTTTTATCCAAGAGCAATAAAAGAAGCAATTAATGAAAATTTTAAAAGAAATAAAAAAAATTATCAACATTTGAATTTTGATTATCAAAAAAAAGTGCTTGATGAATATACTAAAATTTATGATAAAAATAATTTATTTCAAAATGCTCTATTTTTCAAACTAAATATTGAATCTTTAGTAAATTTAATTTGAGATATTCAGAAAAAGGTTAAAGGTTGAGAAAATAAAAGTGTAGAGTTAGATGTAGAATTGGAAAATTTAAAAAAAAGCAATAATTATGGTAATTATTTAAAATCTCAAATTAGTTGAAATAGAAAAAAAAATAATTTATTTAATGAAGCTAAACAATTTAAAACAAATATTGATTTTAAAAATTTTGAAATTGGAAATTTATTAACAGACATTGAAAAATGTTATTTTGATATTGAAAATGCAGTGGAAGGAACGTTCCCATATATTAAACATAAGCTGTTAGAAGTTAAAGTTAAGGATTTAGAAAAGGCAGTTACTGCTTTTTCTGATGATTTTGTAAAATTAAGGGATCAAGTTAATAATTTTGCCAATGATTTAGAAAACGGAAATCGTGCTTTGTTAGAAACTTATGATTTAATAAAAGATTTAGAAGGTTTGGAAGATTCAGGAGGTTTGGGAGGTTTGGGAGAACCAAATCAGGAAGTGAATTTACAATTACAACAAAATGATGAAATTTTTACTGAAAATGAAAGATTAACTTTAGCGTTGTCGAATGCTAATAATGTTCTTAATGAAAAAAATGCTGAAATAACAAGATTGCAAGAAGAAGCAAAAAATTATGCCCAATATTCAATAAAAAAAATTGAAGTTTTAGAAAAAACAAATCAGGAATTGACTTTACAATTACAAAAAACCATTGAAATTCTTGTTGAAAATGAAAGATTAACTTTAGCGTTGGCGAATGCTAATAATATTATTAGTGAACGAAATATTGAAATAACAAAATTACAAAACGAAGAGGGGAAAAACTTAAAAGTTTTAGAAGATATCGGATTATCTGATGATGTTTTGGCTGATTTAGTTTATGATTTTGATGATCCTTTTTCTAGTTTATTTAATTCAACAAATGGAAAAAGTGATGACATAATAAACTTACAGAATTATGATTTTTTTGATAGTGAAAAAGGAAAATCAAAACGTTTAGTAAGCGATTTAGAAAATTCAATTGAAGATAATAATTTTAAAAAACAAAAAACTGCAGTTAATGATGTTTCAACTGATATTCCTGTTTCACCCCTTGATTTAACTAGAAAATCAGTAATTGTTTTTTCAAGCGCTAAACAACAATTGCCATTCAAAGTTAAACCAAAGGTAGTTGATGATTCATGATCTGCCCTTGATCTAACTAAAAAATCAGTTAATAATTCCCCAATTGATTCACAACAAGTAGTATTTGAATCAGAAGATCTTGACGTTGTTGATATTTTAGGACTTAATGATTATCTTGCACCATTGTCTTCAATATCTTCAACCTCAAGTCATAATTCCCCAATTCATTTATCAGACATTATATCTAATGATGATCCTTTAGTTACTGATTTGGATGATATTGAAATGAATTTTTAAAGTAAAAAAATCTTAGATGTCATCTAAGATTTTTATAATAATTTTTCCATTAAATAATGCTCAATATTAGCATCAATGAATGATTCAGAACAAATTTGATAACCTAATCTTTGATAAAAATTTAATGCTGGAGTTTGAGCTGCTAATATTGCGGTTGTAAAACCTTGTTTTTTTGCTTCTAATTCAGCAAAGTTCATTAGTTTTTGACCAATTTTTAAATCACGATAAGGTTTTAAAACACAAACTCGTTCAATTTTTATTTTATTATCATGGTAAACTCTTGTTCTGCAAGTAGCAATTGGTTGATTTTTTTTATTATAAACAAGAAAATGAGTTGCTGTTGTTTCATATTCATCAATTTCTTCTGATAGTGGAACTTTTTGTTCATCAATAAAAACAATTTCTCTAACTTTTAATGCTTGGTTTAGCATTTTTTGGTTATTAACAATTTTAATTTTCATTTATTTATTTTTTCTCCTTTAGTTTTTTAGTTCCCTTAGTTTTTTTTAAAACAAATTTATTTAGTTTGTCTAATTTTATCTTATTTTTTGTTTAATTACCGAATTTTCTTGTAATTTTTCTGCTTTTGGTGCTACTATTAATATAGTTATTAAAAACATTAGATAGAATTAATATTAGAGGTAAAAATATGAAAGTATTATGTTATGGAATGCAAAAATCTGAAATACCAATTTTTGAACGAGTTAATCAAAATTACAAATTTGATTTAACTTTTACTAATGAATTATTAAGCAAAGACAATGTTAACAAAGTAAAGGGTTATGATGCTTTAATTTTGTTTGTTAATTGTGATGCTAATGCTGAAAATTTAAAGAAAATTAAACAATTAGGAGTTAAGTATATTGTTACTAGAACTGCTGGTTTTAATCATATTGATTTAGACGTTGCAAAAGAATTAAATTATGTTATTGGTCGGGTACCAAAATATTCTCCGACAGCTGTTGCTTCTTTGGCTTTTGCTGGTGGATTAAATTTATTAAGACGAACAGCTTATATTTATGAACAAACTAGATTAGGCAATTTTAAAATTGATAGTAATATGTTTGCAAAAGAAACTAAAAATTGTACAATTGGAATTTTAGGTTCAGGGAAAATAGGTTATGAAACAGCAAAAATGTGAAAAGCATTGGATGCTAATGTTATTGCTTATGATCCATTTCCTAATGATGCAGCAAAATCAATTTTAACTTATACTACTTTTGATGAAGTTATTAGCAAAAGTGATTTAATTTCTCTTCATATGCCTTACTTCAAAGGTGAAAATGATAATGTAATTAATGATGCAGTAATTAAAAAAATGAAAAAAGATGCAATTTTAGTTAATGCAGCTCGTTCTGAATTAGTATCTTTACCTGCAATTATTAAAAATATTAAAGCAAATCATTTGGGTGGTTATGTAACTGATGTTTTTCCTCATGAACCAGAAATTATTGCTCATGATTTTAAAAATAAATTTCCAAGTCATTTAAAAGAAATTAAAGAGTTAATGGATTTATATCCAAAAACCTTAGTTTCACCTCATGTTGCTTACTTTACTGATGAAGCAATTAAAAATATGTCAGAAGTTTCATTTGAAAATTTAAAACAATTAGCAACAACTAAAACTTGTGACAATCGCATTAATTAAAAATTTTACTTTGTAAAATAAATCATCCATATTTTGGATGATTTTTATTTTATTATTTCAATTTTAACCAATAATAAAGTTAAATTAGAGTTTTTAAATTTAACGTTCTTTATTAATTTTTAGTATAATGATATTATTATTTATTATTACATTGAAAGAAATCAATTAAATATCAAGAAAGTAGGGTTGTAATGTCTTCAGAAAATGATTATTGTGTCATTGGTTTAGGTAAATTTGGTATGTCAGTTGTGCGAACTTTGGAAGATTTAGGTAAAGTTTGTTTGGCTATTGATAAGAATGAAGATCGTGTGCAACTAGCTGCTAATGTTGCTAGTGAAGTTTTAATTTTAGATTCAACTAATCGGGATGCTTTAGAAGATGCTGGGATTCATAAAATTAAAAATATTATTATTGCTGTTGGTTCAGATTTGGCTGCTTCAGTTGTTACGGCTGTGCAAATTTTAGCCCTCCAAAAAGAATACAATGATGGTGAAGAAGTTAACATTGTTGCTAAAGCTGTTGATAGCACCCATCAATTATTATTGGAAGCGATTGGGATTAATAATATTATTTTACCTGAGATGGAAGCAGGGAAAAGAGCAGCATATCGCGCAATTTGAAAATTAGGTTTAGATTTAACAACTGTTGATCAAAAACATTCAATTGCTCATGTTATTGTTAGAAATGTTCGATTAACTAATCGTAAGTTAGAAAACTTGAGAATACCAGTTAATTATAATATTAACTTAATAGCAATTAAACGTGATAATAAAGTTATTATCCCCCGCAGCGATGAACGATTATTCTTAAATGATGAAATTCTTTTCATTGGTGCTAATGAAAATATTGCTAAAGTTTATAATGAATTTAGTTTAAGTAATACTACTGTATCATCAAATTCATCAAAATCATCAAAAGAAAAAAAGAAAAAAAAAGGATTTTGAAATCGTAAACATACTTAAATTAGTATTGGGTTTAATTAATCAATTAAACCTTTTTTACTATCAAAATTATTATCAAATTTTAATCAAATTTTAATCAAATTTTAATTATTAAGTTATAATTAAAGTGTGATTATTTAAATCATTATATATTGTCGAAAGATAAGAAGGAGGATTTATGAAAAAGTTATTATCTATTTTAGGTGCAATTTCTTTAACTGCATTAGCAAGTACAACAGTAGTGGCTTGTAATAAAGATGACAAAAAAGAAGAAGGAAAAAAAGAAGCACCAGAAACTTTTGTTGATACTAAAGAAGATTCAGGAACATTCATTGGTTAAAGTAGTTTAAATAAAGAAGTTAGCACTTGCTACTTTGATATTAAGAACAAAATAACAGATGTTGGTTTTATCAAAATAACTTATTTTGATAAATTTTCAAAAATCTTATAATATAAAAAAACTAGTTTTGATATCAAAACTAGTTTTTTTATATTAAAGTTTGTTGGGGCAATCGAGGTTTTTAATGAAGTCATCAAGGTTTTTATAACTTATTTCAATCATATTTTTTGTTGCTTCATCAGTGTAGCTACCAATGTGGGGGCTAATAATTACCCTTGGCGATAAAGCATTTAATTTTTCAAAAATTGGGATTGGCAATTTTGTGTTTTTAAAATCTTTGAAGAAAATTTCTGATTCTTGTGTGATTGTATCTAAAGCAGCACCTTTAAGTTTATTACTAATTAAAGCTTGGTATAAAGCTTCATGATCAATTAATTCACCACGAGCTGCATTAATTAAAAAACTACCATCCTTCATTTTATTAAGAAACTTTTGATTAACCATTTTATCATTTTCGCCAGGCATATAGGGTGTATGCAAACTAATTAAATCAGATGTTTTTAATAAGGTATCTAAGTCAGTATATTGTAAAATTGTTTCATTATTTTTGTTAGGGTAAATATCATAACCTAAAATTTTAGCGCCCATACCTTTGAAAGCTTTAGCAAATTCAAAACCAATTCTGCCAGTACCAATAACACCAATCGTTGAATTTCTAATTTCTTTAGCAAAGATAAAATTATCAATTTTAAAATTTCGATTGGCAGAATTATTTGCCACATAAAAAGTATTTCTTAATAAGCCAACTGCTAAAGCAACTGCTAATTCACTAACAGCATTGGGTGAGTATGATGGTACTCGAGCCATTAAAAATCCTAGTGATTTAGCATAAGCAATATCAATATGATTAAACCCAACGGTTCTAGTTAAAAGATATTTAACACCATATGATTTTAATTGATCTAAATTTTTTTGATCAGCAATACAATTTGCTCGTAAGATAACGGCATCACAACCTTTAGCGGTTGTGATGTTTTCATGTGTTAATAGTTCTGGTTTTAAAATTAATTGATACTTATATTTTTTATTTAATTCGTGAAAAAATTCTTGATCTGTTTCTCTAACCCCATAACAAATTACTTTCATAAATTCCTCCATATTTTCTATTTACTAATTTAACCAAAGATTGAAAAAGTTCCAATGGCAGTAACAACAATTACTCACAGTGGTAAAGTGATAATTGCCATTAAGGTTGTTATTAAAGTTAAATCACTTGCTATTTTTGGTTCTTTGTTAAAGGCAATTGAATAGGAAACAACAACACTAGCGGGTGGGGTTGCTGTCATAATTACTAGGACCCCCAATGCTGCTTTACTTAATTTTCAAGCACCTGTTGCTGAGCCAATTCAAGCAATTGCAATAGCAATTGCTAAAATAATTACTGGTGCAACAATAATTTTTAAAAATGTTGCATATCATACTGTTTTAGAACGCATTGCTTGTTTAAAGTTACCGTCAGATAATTGCATACCAATCGCAATTCATGCTAATGGGGTACAAATACCTGCTAAAATTTTTAAAATATTAGCAATTGGTGGGAATAATAAATCAATTCGCAATGGTGAAAAAGCTTTATCTTGATTAATTCCTGGGATTGTCACTACTTGGATGCCAGGAATTAATTGGGTTGCTCAAATAATAACGCCAACGAAAGTGGCAATTAAAATTGGGTTTAAGAAAATATTTTTTAATTGTTGTGCTTGCATTGTTTTTTTCTTTGTTACATAAGATTGATAAGCTTGTGGATCTTGTTTTTTATTTGGTGTTTCTTTAATTTTTAATGCTTTTTTTTCACTAAAGCTTAGTTTTACTTTCGGATTTTTTCTCGTCATAATGATGAATGCTAATGAGTATAAAAATACTCGGTAAGGGACATTAAACATATTACCAATCGCTGCCCCAGTTGGTTTAAATAATTCTGAAACAATTGGTAAACCAAAGAATGTTGTTGAGGCAAAAGCAATGCACATTGCTAAAGTATCTTGCACATCACGATCATATTTTAAGAAAAATAATCTCGTTCCAAATGCCATTAAAGCATAAAAAATAAATCCAATTGCTAAAACCGCCATTTGATTTTTTAACTCATCAATGGTAATGTCTGTTAAGAATCCTTGTAATGCTAATGATGGTAAACCAATTGTCATAACTAATTTAATTAAAACTTTATCTCATTCTTTTTTTAGAATATTCTTTCATGTTAAGAGGAATCCTAAAAATATCACAAAGATTGCTGCACCAATCGCACTTCAAAAACCTCAGTTTTTTAAAGTACCTAAAACAGCATCACTAATTGATTCGCTTGCTAAAATCATAGATGTTTTCCTTCTTTCCTTGCTATTAATTATTTTTTCCAGCAGTTAAAATTAAATATAAAACTTAATTGATAGTACCTAACCACATTTTTATTATATTACTTAATGATTGGAAATAATTTTTTTTAATTATTGAGGATATGGAAATTAATTTTGTTATTTTTTATTTTCTTTATCATTGTTTTTTTAATAATTTGCGATAAAATAATTTTATTAGATAAGTATAATTAAGGTAATTTTTTAGAGAGAGTGAGTTTGGTGTAATCACTTAAATCCTTTAATTAGAAGCTCCTAAGGTTAACAAATTATATTTTAATTGAGGGCATTTATATCAATTAATATCATTAATTGATATCTTATGAATTAGGATGGTACCGCGGTAATAATCGTTCCTAAAAATTCTAAATTTAGAATTTTTAGGATTTTTTTATTAAAAAAGGCAAAAATGGAAAAATTAACAAGGAAGGTAGGAAAAACATTATGAAATGAACAACTGATAAATTACGTGCTAAATGATTAGCTTTCTTCCAAGCTAAAGGTCACTATATGCTACCAACAGCTTCTTTAGTACCAAAAGATGATCGCTCATTATTATGAATTAATTCTGGTGTTGCTAATTTAAAACCTTATTTTGAAGGTAAACAAACACCACCAGCACCAAGATTAGTTAATTCACAAAAAGCAATTAGAACTAATGATATTGAGAACGTTGGTTTAACAGCCCGACATCATACTTTTTTTGAAATGTTAGGTAATTTTGCGATTGGTGATTATTTTAAAACAGAAGCAATTGTTTGAGCTTGAGAATTTTTAACTAATAAACAATGATTAAATTTTGATCCTAATAAACTTTATATTACTGTTTTTATTGAAGATAAAGAAACTTACAATATTTGGTTAAATGAAATTAAAGTACCTAAAGATCATATTATTTTAGGTACTAAAAAAACTAATTTTTGGGATATGGGTCAAGGTCCTTGTGGACCAAATACAGAAATTTATTATGATCGTGGCCTTAAATATGATCGAGAAAAGATTGGTTTAAAATTATTACAAGATGATATTGAAAATGATCGGTATATTGAAATTTGAAATATTGTTTTCTCACAATATAATAATGATGGTTTTAATAATTATTCTGATTTACCACGAAAAAACATTGATACCGGTGCTGGATTAGAACGAATTGTTGCTGTTTTACAAGATGTGCCAACGAACTTTGATACTGATTTATTTCAAGCAATTATTAAAAAATGTGAAACTTTTTCACAATATCATTATGATATTAATAACTATTTTAAAAATGATCCTGAACAAACAAAAATTAATACGGCATTCAAAATTATTAGTGATCATATTCGTTGTTTAACTTTTGCCATTAGTGATGGCGTTTTTCCAAGTAGTAAAACTCGCGGTTATATTTTACGAAGATTAATTCGTCGTGCTGAAATTTATGGTCAAAAACTAGGGATTAACAAACCGTTCTTACATCTTTTAGTACCAACAGTTGTTGAGCAAATGTCAGATTACTATCAAGAATTAAAAGCTAAAGAGCAGTTAGTAATTACCGTAATTAAAAATGAAGAAATTAAATTTTGACAAACTTTAGTTGCTGGTAAAGAATTATTACTAAAAATTATTGCTGAACAAAAATCAATCTCAGGCAAAGAAGCTTTCAAGTTATTTGATACTTTTGGTTTTCCGATTGAATTAACGCAAGAATTAGCTGCTGAAAAACAAATAAATGTTGATTTGGAAGGTTTTTATGCCCTATTAGACCAACATAAAATTAATGCCCGCAATGCTCAAAGTGATATTAAAGCTTTAACTGAACAAAATCCATTATTAGTTAACCTACCATTAAAATCAAGTTTTGTTGGCTATAAAAAAGAACGATTAAGTGATAGTAAAATTATTTTTCTTTTCAAAGATAATAAAGAATATCAAAGTTTAGAAAATACTGATGGTTATATTATTTTAGATAAAACACCATTTTATGCTGAAAAAGGTGGTCAAGCAGCTGATACTGGTGAAATTACTGGCGAAAATGGTTATGGTCATGTTTTGGATGTGCAGACAATTAATAATTTTGATATTCATTATTTAGAAATTATTGGCAAATTAAAGAAAGATGATTTTGTTATTGCCAAAATTAATGAATTAAAACGCTATTATACAAGGAAGAATCACTCTGGTACTCATTTATTGCATGCAGCATTAAGAACAATTTTAGGTAATCATGTTATGCAATCAGGTAGTTTTAATAATGAAGATTATTTAAGGTTAGATTTTAGTCATTTTTCACCAATTACTGATCAACAAATAACGCAATTAGAACAACAAGTACAGCAATGAATTGCCCAAGAAGTTAAAGGTCAAGTATTTCATTTAACTCATGATGAAGCTTTAAAGATGGGGGCTTTAGCATTCTTTGGTGAAAAGTATGATCAAATTGTTCGCGTTGTTAAATTTGGTGATTTTTCAATTGAATTATGTGGTGGAACTCATTGTGGTAACACCAAAGAAGTAGAAGATTTATTAATTACTGGAATTGAATCAAAAGGTTCAGGCAATTATCGAATTCAAGCAATAACAAGTTTTAAAACAATTCAATCATTTTTAGAGCAAGAAATTAATAATATAAAACAAATTAGCCAAAGTATTGCTGATTTCTACCACAAAAATTCTAAAATTAAAGTTGATAAACAGTTGCAGAAACAATTAACAACCTTTGCTAATTTGCAAATTACAAAAACTGATTGACGGGCAACCAAAAAATTACTACCAGAATTGCAAGAACAATTTCGCAAATGAAAAAAACTTGTTGATCTTAAAATTGAAGAACAACAAGCACAAGAGTTTTTAAATTTAACGCCAATGATTAATAAAGAAGGGAAACAGTTATTAATCCACCAATTTGAAAATTTTAATCTTAATGTTTTAAAAAGTCTTAGTGATTACTATCGTAATAAATATCAAGATTTGATTGTTATTTTTTTAAATCAAATACCTAATAATAATGAAACGTTAATTTTAGTTGCTATTAGTAAACAATTAATCAATAATGATTATGATGCTAAAACAATTTTAAAAACAATCTTACAATCATTTTCTGGTCAAGGTGGTGGTACAAACTTATTAAGTCAAGGTAAATTGGATGGCATTATTGCAACCAACCAATTACTGCCATATTTTGTTAAACCAGAACAATTAAATGTCGAAAACAAAAATTTAAAATAATAAAAATCAGCTTAGTTAAGCTGATTTTTATTTTACCTACCCTTATTAATCATCTAAGTTGCTGCGTAAAAATATTTCAATTTCATCTTCATTATAACCAATTTGAATTTTTTTACTCACTAAATCAACAATAATTGGTCGTTTCAAAATTTTTGGTTCAATCATAATTAATTGATAAACTTTTGGTAATCTTAATTTTTCAATATTAATATTATGAACTCGAATAAATTTTGCTTTTGATGAAATAATGTCGTTAACACCATTTGGTGCTAATTGTAATAACATTTTAATTTCATTCTCAGTCAATGGTTCTGTAATAATATTGTGTTTAATATAACCAATATTATGTTGATCAAAAAATTGAAAAGTTTTCTTTGATGATGAGCAACTTGGTGAAAAATAAATCTTTTTCATCGCTTTTACTCCTACCCCTTGTGTAAATGTTAAAATTTTATGTCTTATAGTCCCCTAACTTTAAAATAATAACATCTTTAATATTAATTTTGTTATTTTCTGATTTAAAATATTAAGAAAATAAAAAAAACTCTATTAAACTAATAGAGTCATAATTTAAGCGAGATTTGGTTACCCGCAGGTTAAATTAAAAATTAATCTAACCTATAACAATATTATTATCTCATAATTTATTATTAAAATTTTTTTTATAGTTGACAAAAAAAATTGAAAAGATTATAAATTTAATTAGATAATTTAATTGAGGGATTTATGGTTATGATTTCAGAGTTAGTAATAAATCAAGAAGATAATGAAAATGCAAATTTTTACTTAAAAAATAAAGGCAAAGATCTTTATATGCATGTAATTAAAATTTTTCAAAGTAAATATAAAAATGAAAAAAAATTTAATTATCAAGAAATTTCATCTTTTATAAGATATGATAAATCATTAAGAGATATACTTTTTCGTTACTTTGCGTACTTAGAAGAAAATTTACGTGCAAAAATTTTGTTAAAAAAAGATATTGCTGAAGTTGTTAAGAAAGAAAAGAAAGAAATCATAAATATTAATCTTATTCAAAGAACAAATTTAGATAGTACATCAAATTTATATTTTACTTTTATTAAAAGCAAAATAAGTTTTGGGAATCTTGTTGAGTTGTGCGTGCAGAATGAAATATTAAATCAAGCAGAAATTGAAGATTGAAAAAATTTAGTTAAATTAAGAAATCAAATTATGCATCATAATTTATTACTATTAAAAAATTTTCAACAATGAGATAAAGCAGAAAAAAATATTAAAGAAATAAAAAAAATATTAAAATTATTAATTAAATATTTACCGAAAAAATATCAGAAAGGATTTGTTTTTACTATTAATAACTTAGTAAAAGAAAAAAAAGAAAATCAATTTACTAGAATTAATTTGGGGAAATTAAATTATGAATAATATTGAGTATGTAATAAAAGCTGACACTAAAAAGTATAAAGAAGAATTTAATAAATTATTTCAAAAGATTAAAAACTATTTTATTGATGATTTTTCTTTATCATATCGCTTAGTAGGAAGTAGCAAACGAAATTTAGTTATTAAACATCATAATAAAGGTTTTGATTTAGATTATCAAATAATAATTAAAAAAACTAAATCAAACTTAACTAATCCAAAAGAAATTAAAAAAGCCTTTTTTGATTTTATTCAGAATAATACAAAATCAAAATATAAAATTGAAAATTCAAAGTCTGCGATTACTATAAAAAAAGTAAAAAATAATCAAATTACAATAAGTTTTGATATTGTAATTGTTAAAGAAAATAATAATTCTTGCCAAATATTAAGAAGAACAAAAGATAATAATTTTGGTTTTGAAGAATTACCAGAATATTCTGATTTTAAAAATAATATGAAAATAATTAAAGAAAATAGATTGGGTAATTCTTTAAGAGAACAATATTTATGAGATAAAAAAGAAAATATAAGAACTAGTAGAAAAGAAAAATCATATCTTACATTAATTAGATCTGCTAAAACTATAGTTGATAATTTTTAAAAGTAATTATTTTTTTTATTAATTAGATGATTAAAGAATTATAAAAATTTTAATATAACTCATAGTATAATTTTATTGTATTTAAGAGATTAACAGTTAAACATAAGGTAGGTTTATTAACCTATTTTTATGTTTTTTTATTACCTTGAAAAATTTGACAATAAAAAATGGCCTTTATAAATAAAGGCCTAATTCACGCAGGATTTGGTTACCCGCCGGATAGAGTATTAATCTAACCTATAACAATATTATTATTTCATGTTAATTATTAAAAATCAAGAGAAAGAAGGAAAAATTTATGAAAAAATTTGATTATAAACCAATGCGTGCATATAAATTGTTTCGCTCAACTGAATTAGATCATAAAAAAGGAAGACCAGTAATATTTTTAGATTTTTTAGGTGATCAATCATTAGTATGAGCTGGTACAACAATTAAATCTAAAAATAAAGAAAAACCATTTAGTATGTTAATTAATAATGCAACTACTTATTTTTATAATAAAAACTTAATTAAAGTTAATACTAATGCTTTAATTAGTAAATGAAAAAATCAAAAAACTCGTAAAATTTTAGTTTTAAATGATGATCAACAAAAGTTATTAATAAGCAAATTTAGTACTTTAACTTTTCAAATTGATCCCTACATTGAAATTAAGATGTTGCGACTTCAGAATAACTTGCTAGAAAAAGAGCTCAAACAAATGAAAAACCAAAAAATAAGTAAGGAATTTAATCATGAAATGGAAGAATAATTAAATAATTTTAATCAGCAAAAAATAATTCCACTTTCAATTCATAATAATTGTTTATTTATTCTTTTTCTGCTATAAATAAATTAGAAAAATAAATATAAATAGTTTTATTCTGTTAGGTGAGGCTACTTTATGGATATATGCTGCTACCCACTTTTGTCTAAAGACAAAAAATTGGGTGAACAACTTTTGTCGAATTAAGGCTTAAGTTAATGTAGCTGACTAAATTTTAGTCAAAGTTATAAAGTGCTAAAGCTCAACGTGGTGAATAAGTTCTTTTTTTATGTGAATAGGATTTATTTTACCAATAAATCCTATTTTATTTTGTTTTAAAGAATAAAATTCAGAATGGAAAGCTAGGCAGGTGAAATTATGACAAAAAAACAAAGTAAAAACACAGTCAAAAATACCGTGTTTTTTAAAGAAATTTCACAACTTTCAAAGCAAGAAACAATTAAAGCTTTGGATAGTAGTTTATTTGGTCTAAAAAAAGACCAGATCGAAGATAAACAAAAAGAATATGGCCCTAATAATTTTTCCCATCGTGGTTTTGTTTGATATAAAAAACTATTTCAAAATTTATTGAATCCTTTTATTATTGTTTTAACTCTTATTTCAGTTTATAACTTTATTAGTTTTTTTGTCCTAAATGATGATCCTAATGATAAGAGTGATTTGTGGGGGGCAATCATTGTTTTTACTATGGTAATTTTGAGTGTTGTTATTACTTTCTTTCAAGATTTTCGTAGTTATAAATCATCAGAGAAATTAAGGGAAATGGTGGAAACAACAGCTAGTGTTTTTCGTTTTAGTCGGAAATTTCCTGATCGGCAAATTAATTTGGATGATTTAAATAGTGTTGCTAGTAATACGAAAGAAATTTTAATTGAAGAGTTAGTGCCTGGTGATATTATCTTTTTATCTTCTGGTGATATGGTACCAGCTGATGTTCGCTTATTAACTTCAGTTGATTTGTTTATTAACCAAGCGGCTTTGACTGGTGAAGCATTACCTGTTGAAAAACATGCAACTTATCAAAGTAAAAATATTAAAAAAGTAACTAATATGTTGGAGTTTGAAAACTTGTGTTTTATGGGTACTAGTGTTGTTTCTGGTGGTGCAATTGCAATTGTTGTTGCTACTGGATCAAATAGTTATTTTGGCACAATTGCTAGTTCAATTACTGCTAAAAGACCAGTAACTAGTTTTAATAAAGGCATTAAAAAAGTTAGTTATTTTTTAGTTGGTTTTATGTTGACGATGGTATCATTAATTTTTCTTATTAACTTTTTTACAAAGGGTGATTGATTATCAGCTTTATTATTTTCAGTTTCTGTTGCTGTTGGTATTACTCCAGAAATGCTACCAGTTATTGTTAGTGCTAATTTAGCACGTGGTGCGTTAAAGTTATCAAAGAAAAAAGTAATTGTTAAGAATTTGAGTAGTATTCAAAATTTTGGTGCGATGGATATTTTATGTACTGATAAGACTGGTACTTTAACTGAAGACAAAATTGAGTTAGTTAAACATTTAGACCCAATTGGTAAAACATCACAACGAGTATTAGGTTTAGCATATTTAAATAGTACCTTCCAAACTGGATTAAAAAATAATATTGATAAAACAATTATTGAACATAGTCGTGGTCATAATAATCCAATTACTAAAGAAAATTATAAAAAGGTTGATGAAATTCCTTTTGATTTTGCACGTCGAAGAATGTCAGTTGTTGTTAGTAAAGGTCAACAACCAGATACTTTAATTTGTAAAGGTGCTGTTGAAGAAATTTTAAAAATTAGTCATCATGTTGAAATTGGGGGTAAAGTAGTACCGTTAGAACATAAAGTTAAAGCTAAAGTTTTGCAATTGAGTCAAGATTTGAATAGTCAAGGTTTACGGGTTGTTGCTGTTGGTTATCGTGAATTTAAAGAATCAAAAGAAAAAAAACGAGTGTATAAAATTGCTGATGAATCAAACTTAATTTTATTAGGTTATATTGGGTTTTTTGATGTACCAAAAAAGAGTGCAATTACTGCCATTAAAGCTTTGAAAGCGCATGGTGTTGAAGTTAAAATTTTAACTGGTGATAATGAAATTGTGACAAAAGCAATTTGCAATAAAGTTGGTTTAGATCCAAAAATTCCGTTATTAGGCACTGAAATTGATGATTTAAGTGATAGTGAATTGGGGGCAATTGCTAATGATACAACAATTTTTGCGAAGATGAATCCGCTACAAAAAGCACGAATCATTGATATTTTAAAACTAAAAAATCATACAGTTGGATTTTTGGGTGATGGAATTAATGATGCTGTTGCTTTACATCATGCTGATGTTAGTATTTCCGTTAATAGTGCAACTGATATTGCTAAAGAAGCTTCAGATATTATCTTATTAGAAAAAGATTTGAATGTTTTAGAACAAGGTGTTGTTGGTGGTCGAATTACTTTTGGTAATATTTTAAAATATATTAAGATTACAATTGCTTCAAATTTTGGGAATGTTTTAAGTATTTTAATTGCTGCAGCTTGATTACCATTTTTACCAATGTTAGCAATTCAAATTTTAGTGCAAAATTTACTATATGATTTATCACAATTGGCAATCCCTTGAGATAAAGTTGATCAAGAATTTGTTGCTAAACCACAAAAGTGAAATATTAAAAGTATTTTGCCATTTGCTTTATGAAATGGTCCGCTAAGTTCAATTTTTGATGTTGCATCGTTTGCTTTTTTAGGTTATGTTTTAGGTGCTTTTGCATCAAACAATGCTCCATTATTTCATACAGGATGATTTGTTGTGGGAATTACAACTCAAACTTTAGTTGTTCATTTATTAAGAACTGCTAAAGTACCTTTCTTCCAAAGTACTGCATCTTGACCAGTTATTGTTTCAACAATTTTATTTACTGGTATTGGAATTGCAATTCCATTCACAATTATTGGGACTGCCTTTAAATTTGTGCCACTGCCAGGAATTTTCTTTGCCTTTCTTGTGGCTGTAGTGATTGTTTACTTTGGACTTAGCCAATTATGAAAAATGTTATACATTAAAATTTTTAAAAGTTGACTTTAATCAACAAAAGAATTATTATTCTTATTTAATAAGAAAGAAAACGATATAATTTTATATAACTAGGACGTTAGGAAGGACATATAAAAGCATTATGAAAATTGCATTTGACGTTATGAGTGGTGATAGTGGGAGCAAAGAAGCCATTTTAGCAGCTTGTCAAATGGTTAAAGAATTTGATAATCTAACAATTATTTTGGTTGGTAATGAAGAAGAAATTCAAGGCCATTTACAAAAAATCTTTAAAACCAAAACAACTCCCAAAAAAATTGATATTCATCCTGCTACTGATGTAATTCCCATGACTGCTGGTCCTTTTGAAGCATTGCGAATGCCTAACTCTTCAATGAGCCAAGCAGTTAACTTAGTTAAACAAAAAAAAGCTGATGGTGTTGTTAGTTCTGGTTCAACAGCAGCTTATTTAGGTGTTTGCCATTTATTGTTGGGGGAAATTCCTGGAATTAAGCGACCAGCATTTATGCCAATTATGCCGACCTTAAAAGGAACCAAAGTTGTATTATTAGATGTTGGTGCTAACATTGAAAATTCTGTTGATGAATTAATTAGTTTTGCTTTAATGGCTGATATTTATAGTCGGTTAATTTTGAATGTACCTAATCCAGCAATTGCTTTATTAAATATTGGCCTTGAGGCTAATAAAGGACCAAAAACAACGAAAGAAACTTATGAAAAGTTAAATCAATTAACTCGCAATGATGAGAAATTAAGTTTCTTGAATTTTCGTGGTAATATTGAACCTCGTGAAGTTTTAAGTGGTGAAGTTGATATTGTTGTTTGTGATGGTTATTCTGGTAATATTGTTTTAAAATCATGTGAAGGTATGGCATCATTAATTTTTACTTTATTAAAACAAGCGTATAAAAAAAACTTTTGAACTAAATTATTAGGATTAATTTCAAAGCCTGTTTTTAAAAGAATTAAAACAACATTTGATTATAAAAATACTGGTGGTGCACAATTAATTGGCATTAATGGTATTTGTTTTAAAGCACACGGATCAAGTGATCAACAAGCTTACTATAGTACTTTAAAATTATTGCGAACAGCAATTGAACAAGATGTGACAACTAAAATTAAAACGCAAATTAAGGCAGTTTTATAACATTTGATTATTAATAATTGATGACGACCATGATAGGGGAAAATACATAGGAATTGATTAAGTATGGAAAATGAAATTAATAATATTTTGAGAATGAGTTTAACAACTAAAATTAAAACTAATGACAATTACTTAGCAGCATTCACCCACAAATCTTATTCTAATGAAAAGAATTTATCATATTCTTATGAACGGTTAGAATTTCTTGGTGATGCAATTTTAAGTGTGCATATTTCAGAATTTATTTGATCACAATTCCCAACTATGGCCGAAGGTGAGATGACAAGTTTAAGAAGTAAAGCAGTTAGACAAGAAACTTTAGCTGCTGCTAGTTTATCTTTAGGTTTAGAAAATTATCTTATTTTGGGTCATGGTGAAGCAGTAACTGGTGGTAAACAAAGGGTTAGCATTTTGTCAGATGTTTTTGAATCATTTTTAGCTGCTGTGTATTTAGATTTGGGGCATCAAGCAGTTAATCGGATTTTAAATTTAACTTTGTATGAGTGAATTATTAATAATAATTTTGAGCGGATTGTTGATTATAAAACTAAGTTGCAGGAATATGTGCAAAATGAAAAACGAAATCCAATTATTTATCGTTTAATTCAAGAAAATAAGAAAAATAATAATTCAATTTTTATTATTGGTGCTTATTTGGATGAAATTTTATTAGGTCGAGGGCAAGGAACAACAAAAAAGAAAGCAGAGCAAGAAGCTGCGAGAGCAGCATTAGCAAAATTAGCACAAGGTAAAAAATAAAATAAACTAATGTTAAAGGAAATTAGCAATGTTTAAATTACTTCTTAATTATATTCGTGATCAAAAAAATAATTGACTGCAAGTTATTGGTCTAGGTTTTTTAGTTATCATTATGATTGCTTCTTTCTTATCATTAACTTTTGGTGCCAATTATGTCGCTGATGATTATAAAAATAATATTGCTAATGGTGAACTTCATCAAGAAATTCAATTTCCTAGTCAATGAAATCCAAGTTTTAAGCGACGTAATATTGGTGATTCATGATTAGAAAATATTAATTATGTAACTAGAATTAGGGGTAGTGAAACTGATCAGATTAATGAAACCAAAATGCTTAATGCAACTTTTCAATTGCAAAAGTTGGAAGAAAATTTTTATCGTTTTTATTTTGAAGAACAATCTTCAAATGTTCATGTTGGTGCAAAGTTTGCTAAAACAACCAATCATAATTTTCTAGATTTTAAATTAAGTTTACCTTTTAATTATCCTTCTGTTGAAGAACATGATGCCTACCTCCAACAACAAGCAACAATTATTGATCGATTTGTTTTTGATCCAAATAAAATAGGTGATCCAAATAATGATGCTAATAAAACTAACTTTTTTATTACTAATACTACTTCGGCGTTAGATTATTATAACAATTCGATTAAACCGAAAACTCTTTTTGCCAAACGAGAATATAATCCTGATGATGTTGGTGCTTTAGCAAAACTGTATTATTTTTTAACAATTGGTATGTTATGGGGTGATAATATTAGTTGAGATCGCTCATTAATTACGACTGATTTATTAGTTTCAAGTAAAACTTTTGCTTTTGTTCAAACAAGTCCAAATGATAAAGTTAATGCCCCAATTTTAGTTAATGGTAATAATGCAATGTTTGATCCAAAAGTATTAGCTGATAATGAAATTTTAGTTTATCAAGAATTTGCCAAGCTAAATAATTTAACAATTGATCAGGATTACTATTTTTCTGGTTATAAGTTTACTATTGTTGGTTTTGCTACTTCAGCTTTTTCAGCAAATAATAATTATTATTTTCGTGGTGTTAGTGATAATAAAAATCAAACTGTTGCTTTTATTAATCAAAATACTATGAATAAAGTAATTTCTGATCCTTTTGCCAAAACTTTTGAAAATCGTTTTATGGTTTTTAATCCTGAACAAAGTGCTAAACAAATTTCTGATAAAATTAATAATGAGTGAATTTATCAATATTTCCATAATAAATTAATTAATAATCCAAATATTAATAAAACTAATTTATTTGGTATTACTAATGGCATTGATAGTCGACTATTATTTAATCCATTAGCAATTAATTTTGGTTATCACACATTTGAACACTGAACTTGGGCTACCTTACAGAAATTAACAGCCCTTTTTACTGATATTGCATCAGTGTTTTTAGTATTAATTTTTATTGTTGCTAGTGTTATTATCTTCATTGTTGTTTTTAAGATGATTGATCGTAATAAAAAATTAATTGGAATTTTAAAAGCTAATGGTTATCAAAATTGGAAAATAAGTGTTGCTTTAGTTTCCGCAATTGTTTTTCCGATTATTATTTTTGCCTTGATTGCTGTTGCTTTATCAGTTATTATTTCGCATTTTATTGTTGTCGCTTACGCATCAACCATGATTATTGTTAATCATGGTTTCCCTTTTTATTGATTAAGTTCTTTGTTGGTAGTAATTATTCCAATTTTAGTTTTATTTATTATTAGTTCTGGTTTAGTTACTTTATTATTGCAAGTTGATGCTTTATCTTTAATTCATAATAGTTGGGGCAAAGAAAAATATAATTTTAAAATTAATGCCTTCCTGAAAGGTTTAACCACAAAGTTAATTAAAAATTTTAGTTTTAAAAATAAATTAGCAATTACCACAACTTTTCGGAGTTTTGGTAAAGTTATCCTTGTTAGTATTGTTAGTATTTTTGCTAGCACATTAATGTTATTTTCTTTATCAGCCACTGGTTTAGTTGGTAATATGTTAGGTTTACAATTTGCATCAATTGATTATCATTTTAATAGTCAATATAAATTTACTGGCCAAGTTTATAATAATTTTTTAACTTCAGAAAAACAGTTATTGTATAAAAAAGAAGAAGCAAAAGATATTCTTGCTCGGCCATCTTTGTATGAGCCGTTAAAAGAAGCAATTAATGAAGTTATTAAAAATCCTGATCAATCAAAAATGTTTGATTTTCGTTATGGTTATATTAAAGGTAGTGAATTATATCAAGTAAGGAAATTGATTATTGAACCAAATTTTGACCGACTACCAGAAGAATTTAAAAACTTTTGAAATGAAAATATTCATTGAATTGATTATTTAACTAATAATAATGGTCAAAATGAAACCGTTGATTTAATTCTTAATTTTGGTTTACTGCCATACGATAAGCAAGAAGAAAATCCTTACACGCAAATATCATTATGAGATCCCCATGATTTCAATATTAATACTATTAATACTGATGAATATTATTTTGATAATAAACACCAAGTTTTTGTTGGTGATTGATCAAAGTTTAATGGTGTTACTCGCGTTGTGCAGGGAGTTAATCAGGATAGTAGTAAATTTTTAAATCCAAGCTTAAGAAATAGTAATTTGCGGACTTTTAGTAATTTAACGTTATCAAAAATGACAATTGCTGGTGGTTGATTAAATAATAGTTTCTTACAAATTCGTGAGTCAATAATTGAACAATTTAAGATTGAAAATCCTGAATCAAGTTCAGTTAAGATTATTCCAATGGTTGGCTCAGTTGTTGGCGGTACGAAAACAAATCCTGGTGGTGATGGTGGTCACCTTGGTAAAACAGTATTGTATCGTTATAATAGTTTTGATGGTAGAGAGAAATATATTATTGGCGTTATTTATGATGGTGCCAGAAATTTATTACCCAATAATGTTTTAATGCCTAATCAATGATTAAATGAAGCGCTTTTTGATAATGATCAAAATTTAATTTCACAATTTGCTAATAGTAAATTTACTAATTTTCCCAATAATGAATTATGATATTATCTACCAATTATTAGTGAGAAAAATGATTACAATATTGATTTATCAAAAGTTATTAAAGAAGGTTATTTAACCCAAGAAAAAGCAATTGGTCCTGGTTTAGGCTTACTTTACGATGTTAATTCAGTCAAAGATATTTTATTAGCACAACAATATACTTTTCAAACTTTAATCCTTTTATTTGCTATTTTTAGTGTATTTTTATCATTTTTAATCGTAATTATTATTAGTAATATTAATATTAGAGATAATTTAATTTTAATTAATATTTTGCGTAGTTTAGGTTATTCATCACCTGAAGTCTCATATATTTTCTTAATTGTTATGATCCCATTGATTGTTGTCTTCAGTTTATTTTCTGTTCTTATTGCGCCAATTTTAACTAATTTTCTTGCTGGTTCTTTAGCAAATGTTATCGCCCAACAACTACCAGTTGTCTTTCTTTGATGGTATTATGCAATTCCAATCTTTGTTATTGTGCTAATTTACTTCATTAGTTTTGTTATTACTTGAAAATTGAATATTAATGATCGCCAATTAATGAATTTAACAAAATAAAAAAACTGTTTTTTTGATTCCTTCAAGAAAACAGTTTTAAATACTTTATTGTGGTTGAATAATTTATTTTACGGATTAATATAATAACCAAAAAATCAAAGATTTTTTAGTATTATCTCTTCAATTCTCTAAAATTATAACATTAATCATTATCATAAAACAATATTTTTAATATTTTCACAAAAAAATTAACCCGAATTAGGAACCTTCCACTAATATTTTAATTAAACTTTAAAAATAATGATGTTTAAATCAATAATTAGTTTGATAAAATTCATTAATTATTTTTTGTTTATTTTGACATTCAAATTTTAAATAATTGATAATGTCATATTGATTAATTTCCGCTGTTCTTAATAACAGCATATTTTTAAATGTTTGAAAATTAAGTGCTTTCGACCCATAACCCAATAATCATTTAATAATATGGGATACATCCCCTTCAGCACTAACGCCAATATTAAATTGTAAATTTTGATTGATAATCCCAAGCGAATTATTTTTAAAATAATTAATTACTTTTTCGAGTTTTAGTTGTTGTTCTTTGTTTGAATCTGGGAAATTAGTTTTTAAGTAAGTAATTAATTCAGGGTATGAACCAAGTTTAAATAAATTTTTACTAATTTGATATTTTTCTAAGTTTTTTGTTTTGGTTTGATTTGGAAAAATTTTTTTTAAATTACGATATGCATGAAATTTATCAAGCAAATAATAAGATTTTTTTCAATAATAGCTTACTTCGCGAATTCATGGTGCGCCATCACCACCAATAATAATTTTACTATTAGCAATATTAGTATAAAAAATATTAGCAATTGTTTTTATGTTATCAACAAATTTTTTAGTTTCAATTTTTTGATTAATCGGAAATAATTGTCAATACACTCGCTTATTAGCTAAAACCTTTCTTTTATTAGTTGATAAATTTTCATCATAACCAGTATGAAAAGTAATTAATCTAATGCGATATTTATTCATTTTATTATTATTTCTTAATTTAACATATGTTTCATCCATATTAATATAAAGATAATTTTTAATGGCAATTGGTTTTTGTGCTAAAGCAAGGTGTTTGACAGCATCAGATAAATTAAATGATTTAATGATATTACCAATTGTTGCAGTAGTTATGTTAGCTTGATTAAGACTATCATAAATATCTCGTTGTCTTTTGCCTGTGGCAATTTGTTCTAAAATTTTAAATTTTAAATGGTTAGTAACTCGACTATATTTTTCAATTTCTAATTTTTTATCTGCTAAAAAAACATACCGATATTGATATTGATCTCAATATTTGTAAGTTCTTCTCCGGAAGGTAATGGCACCAAAAATTGTTAAAATTGTTCTTTTTTTGAATCCATCAGGAATATAACCATGTTCTTTTCTTCATGTTGAATTAAAAATGTCTTGATCAACCTTTTCAAAATATTTTTGTAGATCTTTTTGCATTCTTAATAAGTTAATAGTTTGGTAATTTTCAAAAAATAAAAACTGATTATTAAATTGATTTTGACTTAACCCTTGTCAATCCATAAAATCTCCCCTATCCCCCACTTTAAATTTTCTTTTGAAATTATAACCCAAAGATGGGTGAGAACAAAGACAAGTTTAGCAATTTCTTATAATCAGTTTAGTTTTTCTTCAATTTTTAAATTAATCTAAGGCAACATTACACTCGGGATGAGTTGCGATTAGGTTTTTGCATTGACCATTTTTGGGATTACTATCTTTATGATGAATATTTCATGTATACTCACTATTTGGTTGTTCACCCAGGTAAGCTCCTTTGTTCATTAAACCTTGACAAGCAAAGCAAGCACGATATTGTTCTTTTTTTGGATGATTACGATGATATTTTGTATTTTTTCAGGCGCAATTTTTTTTGCTTTGATGTTTTGCACAAGATGCCATTTTAAGTCCTCCTTTAGTTTAAGTAATTAATTATAAGTATAACACTGTCTTTATTTAATTTTCCCTAACAAATCTTGATAAAGTTTTATTTGTTTTTTAACATTAATAATAAATTTTTGGTAGGCGATTGAACCATCATTATGATACTCAAGTAATTTTGCTTCTAGTCGTAACAACTCATTTTTAATGGCAGATTTTGATGTCAGATTAATTTCTGGTGTTGCTTTTTGCTTGATTTCAATCTTTGGTTTACTTATTGTCTTTGCCAGTTTAAGTTTAATGTCATAATAATGATCTTGATTAAAATTAATTAACTTTATTTTTTTTCTGACAGATTGTTTTTGTTCTTTGGATATTAGTGGTTTAATTTGATGTCATGGGATTAACTTTGTTTTGACAGGATTTTCTCGAGCATAAAAAATAATTGCTTGATTCGGTGCTAATTTCATTAAATCACTAGCTAAAATTAACCGATGACCTGTTAAAGTTTCTGATTGATTTTTTGTTTTGTTGGTGCTGTTGATGCTGCCACTAGTTGCAACTTGGATAACAGTTGTATCACCAATCATCTTACTATAGCGTTCAGCAGTTGTTAAATCAATTGTTTGTAAGAAAATATGCAAGTTGCAATTAGTAAAAATAATATTACCTTTTTCTTTACCATATTTACTTGTTAATTGTTGCAGGTCTTGCAGGATTAACTGAAAGAAAATGTTTCTACTGCGAGCAACAGTTATCATGGCATCAAGGTTAGCAATTGCTGGGATATTACCAAATTCGTCACATAAGAAATATACTGGTCGTGGTAAACGATTGTTCTTGCAATCATTTGCTTTGTTAACTAAAAATTTATAAAGTTGACTAATTAATAAAGCAATAAAAACATAATAATTATGATTTTCATCAGGAACAATAATAAATAAAGCTGTTGGTTTATTAATAAAATCTTCAAAGTTCAGGTTGTTATTACAAGTTAAATTACGAATAAAATCGTTTTTAAAAATTGCTAGGTGAGTTGAGATTGTCATTAACACACTATTTAATGTTTTAGATTCACCAACTAAGACTTGGCTGGCAGTGATTTTTGCTGAGCTAGTATCATCACGATTTTTAATTCATTCAATCATTTCTTTTTGCATTGCAGCAATAATAGTTACTGATCCAAGATTAAATTTTTTTAATGGTAATTCTTGCTCTAAAGTTGTTAGTGGATTTAGTTTTGATTGGTTAATAGCTTTTTGGGCATCTTCTAACATTGCTAAAATAATTGCCTCTGTGATTAAAGCACCACTATTAGTTCAAAATGGATCATCTTGATATTTGCTACTAAATAAGGTTTTAGTTAAATCTTGAATATCACTTTGAATTCTGACTCGTAATTGTAGGGTTTCTTGCTCATCATTTGTTAATATCATTGTTTTAAATTGTTGATAAATACTTGCTAGAGGATTTCACGCAATACTAGCAGTAACATCACGTAAATTAAGGGCTAAAACCTGATAACCTTGTTGTGTTAAAATTTCTTTTTGTTCTTGATATAACTCACCTTTTGGGTCTGTTATGACCATACTAGGTTGATCAATACTTTTACTATTAATACTAATTGTTGGTAGCACTAAACCTTGAGTTTTTCCACTACCTGTACCACCAATTACTAAACTATGAGTATTAGTTCTAATATTAAACATTACTTGTTTTTTCTTTTTGTCAGTATTAATAACAAAACCATGGTGTTGCTGTTGATTTGTGTCATTAACCAAGGGGTAATTGCTATTTAATTCTTTTTTACTAGCTCAACGTGCTTGGCCATATACTTTTTGTTGTGATTTTTTAATTGTTGCTTGTTTATTTTTTCCTTGAAAGATTTTAAAAGCATAATAAAAATAAACTGAAATACTTAATAATAACGATAATAATCATGAGAATTTATTGTTAATTGCTGTTTTTCAATATTGAATTAAATCAAATTGTCAATTATGGTCAACAGTAATTGTTAAAATAACTCCAATAATTGTTGTTAAAATTGTAAAAATGATTGGTATTATTATTAATCCAATTATTAATAATCATATTTTTTCTTTATTACTTTTTGTTTTCATTTTATTTCCTCTTTTCGGTATTCTTTTTTGCGTTATTTTTATTAAATTTAAATAACTAATAGGTTTATTTAATTGATTTAATAAATTGTCTTTGTTATAATTTAATTGCTCATTAGGGTGTCATTTCCATTAATCAGAAAATGGTAATGATGAGGTATATTCTTCATTAAGTCCGTAATCCTAGGAATTTCTGAATGTTGACTAGCGGCGAAGAGTATTAATCTCAGACAATTCTTTTGTAACCGATATTTTCATTGTGAACACCTTTGAATTATCGTTGACTGAAAAGTCATTAATGTACAAGAATTGTCGAGTCGAACGGCATATAGTAGTGTTTTATAGTTATATGTCTACCTGGGCAACCAAACCCAGAATAAGTTATGGAGTCTTTAAAGGCTCCTTTTTTATATATTTAATTAATAATTACTCTTGTTGGTGTTCTGAGATTGTTTTTACTTTAGTTCTTAGTTTTAACATCTCGTTTTCACTATTTAAGGTTTCATTTTCTAATATCAAACTTTGATTCTCAATTTTAATTTTTTCTTGTTCTAAAATTAATTTTTGATTTTCTTGCTTTAGTTTTTGATACTTTTCTCCTAATTTTAATTTTTCATCTTTTAAAACTTGATTTTCATCTTTGATTATTTGATTCTGGTATATTTCTTCAGCATATTGAATGTTTTTTTCTTCAATTGCTGTTGTTAAATTATTAATTTTCAAATAAGGATCGGCTAGTTGACTGCATGATATAAATTTTTTGAGCACAGCATCTTGTTGTTCTAATGATAAAATGTAAGGTTTTTTTGTTTTAATGTTCATTCAATCACCTTGTAAATCTTTTGTTTCAACAACATCAATCGCATTACCATAAAAATATACTAAATTATTGTTTATTTTTAGTGTTAAAGGTTGTTCTTTATTTAATTCATCAAGTTTGGTAGTACCATATCAAATCAGTGATTTGGTTATACGGCCGTTTAATAATATTGCTGGTCTTCCCCTTTTATCAAGTTTTTCACTCCGATGTAATCGATAAATATGCTTTCTTTTTACTCCTAACTTACCAGCCATAAAGTTATCTCCCTTCACTTAAGTTTTGGATTAAATCTTTCAAAATAAAAAAAAGTAAGTCGTTGTGTTAACGACTTACTTTTGTTAAGATTTAATTGTCCTTAGGGGATTATTGCACATTAATACTTGATTGGTGTTAGGAGCAATAAAAAAATTGGTTGATACTATCTCTCAACCAATTTTTTTTATTATATGCTATTAAATTAAATTAAATAATGTTTAAAGTGATTTTAACATTTTCAGTTAATTTACCTGGTGCTCCGCCTTTTTCATAGCTTCTAATTGATACAGTTAAAACAACTTTGTCTTCTTTTTCTAATTTTGTTGTGTGTCAATCAGCACCACCATTTTCACTAGCAATTTCGGCTAATGTTTTACCATTAATAGTAATGTTTGTACCATCATCAGCACCACGAAGTAATGATTCACCTTTTGTTAAGTAGCTAGCTACTTCAGAGTTTTGAATTGGGTATTCTTCATTAGCTTGATTAATTGATCATAATGTACTGTATAAGAATCCAGCACTTCCTTCGCCTCATTGCTCTTGTTTAGATTTGTCTTTTTCAGTAGCGTCAATTTTTAAATCATCAAGATTAACACTAAAACTTTTACCATTTAAAGTTTCTGGTGTTTTAGCTTGTTCTTGTTGTCCGCAAGCTACTACTGTTGTACTTGCTAGGGCAGTTAAAGAAATTGCTCCTAACATAGATAGTAATTTTTTCATATTTTGATACCTCCTATGCATCTATACTATATTAGATAACTTTTTTAAGTGAATTACAACATGATATAAGTGTTATTATCAGTAGAAAATGCAATATAGACTTAATTATTTGCTATTTTTATGTCAATAATCTGTCATATTTTAAGTTTTAAATATTTTCTTTTGTTTTAGCGCAAAAAACATCCTTAAAGTGTTCTTTTAATTTGGCAAAATATTTTGATTAATTTTTTTGTTTATTTAATAATTTTTTTACTCTTTTTCAATTTCAATTTTGATATCTTTAAAAAATTCTTGCTAGTAACTAAACTTGATGTATTTAAAGAACCTAATGAGTTCTTTTTTTATTATTAAAAAGCTTGTTGTTCTTTAATTGAAGCTTCGATGTTAATACAATGTCGCTCATAACCTGAAACAACAAATAATGCTTGACCTTTATTTGCTCGAGCAATAAAATCTTGCTCAGTTTCTGTTAAACCACCATAACTACGATATAATTCAGCAACATCTTTTAAATCTTGTGGTGCTAAGTTTAAAATTAAAGAATATTGTGTGTTATTAATTATCGCTGTTGTTTTCTTTTTAATCTCTGAAGAACCAGAAAAGTCGTTTAAGTTTTGGGTGGTAATAATGATGGCTCCGTTATACTTTCTAATTCTTTTAACCATTTGAAAGATAAAGTTTAAAGCTTCTGGATTATCTTTATCAATTGCTAGATGGGCTTCATCAATGATGATGACAATTTCATTGTTACTCTTAAAACGATTATGTTTTACTTCAGCTTTAATTACTGCTAAAACTAAATGTAATTGCGCTGCAGTTACTTTTGACTCATCTTGATCAAATAATGTTAAAACATCATAAACAACGAATGCTTTATTAAAGCTTAATGTTGTATGACCATTCCATAATTTTTCATATTTACCATCATTAAGGAAATCAGTGCCGATAATATCAATGAATTCTTGTAATAATAAATTATCATTGGTTTGTTGTTGTTTAGTTAAAAGGTGGTAGAAATCAGTCATAGTTGGGAATTGTTCTGGTTTTAAAAGCTTAATTTCAACTTTATTAGTAATCTTTCAGTTTTGATATAAACTTTTTAAGTATTTAAGTAGGACATTAAATTCCCGATCATTAAAATCAGGATATAATGTTTTAAATCATTGGGTTAATAACCGTAAATGATTAGATACTGGAGCAGCATTTTGTTCATCCATTGTTGCTTCAATTGTATTACTATTTTGGTTATTAAATTCTGATGACTCTTTAAAGTTATTATCTAAGATTTGTAAGGGATTAATTCTTCCAGTTGAAGCATCACCAGTATCAATTCATTGACCATGATAATAATCACAAAGGTGCTTATATTCTCGCTCTGGATCAATGACAATAACATTTCGGTTCATATTTAAGTGAAAAGCAATCATTTTCTTAGTTGTAAAAGATTTACCACTGCCACTAGTACCAATGATAATTTGATTATGATTTTTTCTTTTCCTATTCAACTTGAATTGATTGAATAAGATTGGATCACCAATATTGCTTTGACCTAAATACATCCCTTGGTCATCATTTAAACCGCCACTCATAAAAGGGAAAGCAGCAGCTAAAGTAGCACAAGGCATTTCTCGGCCAATTCTCATCATTAATGGATCATAATTTTTTGGTAAAAAAGCATTGTAGCCTTCTAATTGGCGATAAGTTAGTGGGTTAATTTTCATTTCTAGTTCTAACAAAGATTTTTTTAATCGCCCTTGAGATTCTTTTAATAATTTAAAATTAGTACCATAGTTTAAAAATAAAATATTAACATTCTTAATTACTTCATTAGCGCCATTGATATCTTCAATTAATGCTTGATAAGCACTAATTTCATAATTGTTTTCACTACGATTAATATGTGATTTGGTCATAAATTGTTTTGTGTAAGCATTATTAAGTGCTTTATTTAAAGATACCTTCATTTGTTGGGCATTGAGGGGATTAATATTTCAAATAATTGTTTGTTCATTGCATGCTAAAGTTGCCCCCCATAAATCATTAATTAATAATGGATAATCATGAATACCATTAACTGAATAATAAAGATTATCAGCAGTAAAATAAGTTTTATGAAGCTGAAATTTTTCAAAAGCTAATAATTGACTTAAATTATTTTTATGAGTATTAAAAGTTTGCAAACTAATTTCAGCACGATAAGGATTTCAAATTAAATGTAAGATATTAACAAGTTGATAATTAGTTAATAATTCACAAATAAAATTACAATTATTTAATTTATTTTCTAATCGTTCAATAAATTCTAGTAATTCTATTTCATTTTTACCATAAACAAAAATATAAAATGATTTTTTTGTTTTTATTCCTTCATTTGTTGTCACTAAATCTTGTTCTAAATTAGTAATTAACGCTTTAATTTGTTTTTGTCGAGCACCAAACTCATCTTTACTAATAGTATTTTTTTGATATTCTTTATTAAGTTTTTTCAATTGTTGTTGATAATAAATCACAGTATTATTAAAATTTAATGGTTTTTCTAATTTTAAGAATGTCATTGCAAAATCACTAAATCTTAAAGCATCTTGAAAATCTTTTAGTCGCAATTGTTGTTCTTCAGGATTTAATAAACTAAGATCAAAACCCTTAATTGTTAAACAGCCAACAAGATTTTTTTTACCATTAATTTTATGACTTTGAATAAAATATTTGCCAACCACTTTCTCATAAGGTACTAATAAACTAGTATCATTACGAGTTTTTTGTTGATATTTTTTAATCATTGAACCATGACGAAATAATAAAATAATTGCATTCCATCCTTTAATACCGGGTTGCACTGGAATAATTAATGGTACAGCAAAAAGTGCTAAAAAAATCACACCAATAATTTTTTGCCAATTATTCAGCGGTAAACCAAAAACAAACAATCCAGTTAAAGAAATTCAACCAAGAATAATTAAAATATCAACTAAACTCATATTTCGTCAAATTACTAATTTACTTTTATTAATTGATTTCGGAATTAAATTTTTCATAAGTATCTCCATTTCTTGATTCATAAAAAAATGGCTAAATTTGTTTTTAACCACTTAGTTTGTTTGATTTTTTTTGTCTTGATTTTTTTCTTTTATCGGTTTATTTTTTTTACCGCCAATCCCTTTTTTAACGCGATTTTTAAAGAAAATTATTGTTGTTGCGCCACCAATTATTAATCCGACAATAATTGATAAAATTAACAGATTTTGGCCATTAGCAAATCAACTTTGTTTTGGTTTTGAATCAGGTTTTGGTTTTGGGTTTGGATCAGGTGGGATTGTTGGTGCAATATCAGCATCAGGATCATTAATTATTATAAAAAAAGCACTGTTTTCTGTTTTATTTGAATCAGGTGTTGATGCAATAGTAATTTTTAATTCAAATATTTCTAAGTTAGTAATAAAGTTCGTTAAAGTTTGATCATCTAAATTATTAATTAGATAATCTTGTGCGATTGTTAAATCATTGGGTAATTGTTGTCTAATGTCGGCAATAATTCATTGTTTTAATTTGGCAACAGTAAATTGGCTAAAATTATTCCGTCTAATAAGAAATGTTACTTTTGATAAATCAAATAATTGGTCAGAATTAATATTTTTACTATTACGAACATCAACTTTGGTTGAATTTCTAATGATTGTTGATGTGTCTAAGGCATCGATTGTTAAAGTTACTCGAATATCATTACCTTCACTATATGTTAATAGTTTTGTTATTTGTTGCTCAAAATCTCTAATTTTATAATCAACATCATAAATGGCATTAATGCCATTACTTTTTAATTTAAGCTTTAGATTTTTTAGAATTGCTTGTTGTAATGTTTGATAATCACTAGCATTAACTTTAATTTCAGATAATTGAATTGTCTGTAAGTCAATTTGATCGATTGGGTTAATTCTTAAATCAATTTGCCCTAAATAAACGGCACTAACATATTCTTTTCAATAACTAGATACTTGTTCAAATGTTAAATCATGAATATCAGTTGAGTTAAATTGTTTATATTTAACTAAATAATTTTTTAAATGAAAACCTTGCAGGGTACTTCAAAATGGTACAGCAACATCAGAATTATTTACAACATCCAAAAATTTAACATACTTATCTTGTCATTTTTGGCCAATAATAACTAATTTACTTGCTGTCATTTGTTTTTGGTCGGTAATGATATATAGATAAGTTCCTGATTCAGAAAAATAACTACCTTTATCATCACTGGCAATTGTTTCTGGTTCACCAATTGCCATTAAAGTTTTTTCATCAATTTTAACTCGTTGGACTGAATTAATTCAATTATCGTTAAATAGTTGACTAATTCCCATGCCACTAACTGATCCTTCAGCCAAAAAACCTTGATTAAATTGCTCTTTATTGGCAATTATTTTTCCTTCTAAATCTAATGGATCTAATGGGAAAACATTTTCTGCTTTATGTTTAATTCAGATAAGTTCAGTTTTTGTTCCGGTTTTAATATTTACTTCTTTATCATATTGGGGGTTAGGATCACCATTTGGTAAGGTTGGTTCAGTTAAGATTTTTTGTTCAGGATTTTGTTCAGGATTTCAAGCATACCATTTTAATGATAATTCTGGGACTGTTTGTTTAATGGTATAATTTCTTTCATATTTTCCAATTACTTCTCAAGTATCTTCATTATGTTGTTCTAATAAAATTTGGTATTCATTAGTTTTATGCGCTTGATTATCAGTCATTTGGAAGGTAAATTTATTGTCAATCACTTGAATTGGCACGCCATTTACCTTCATTGTTTCAGTACCATTAGGATGACCATCAAATCGAATAACAGCTGTTGTGCCATAAATTTGCTTACCATTTCAAACTAATGGTTGATCTTCGATCATTTCACCATTAGGATTATTAGGATTAATTACTTTGCCTGATTCAATCTTAAATCGTTCTTGAAAGTTTTTATTTCAATACTCTTGGGTTAAATTAATCTTGATTTTAACAGTAAAACCTCATGATTCATATTTTTGATTATCATTAGGATTAGGAAATCTGATCGTGATTAAAACATCATTTGTGAGATTATTATAAGTATAAGGATCAATATATTGTTTTCAAGGTTGATAAAATTCGCCCAAAGCACTGGCAATTAAATCATTAATTGCTCCTGTAATTTTTAATTTATTATGCTCTTCAGTTAGAATACTAGAATAATCAGAAGTAATTGTTAATGTTTGATTATTAATTTTTTGATTTAATTGTTCTTTAATTGTTTTATTATAGTCAAATGTTGTTTTTGTTTTAACTTTTTTTGTTGTAATTGTAAAATAATAATTATCATAATTATTACTTGCTCAAGTAACGAAACGGAATTGAATTCGCACAATCCCATTTGTTGCAATTCAACAACTATAATCAATTCGACCATGGGTTGCATCTCTGCGACCACCCTGACTGGTTTGTTGATTAACTTGACCAAGGGTAATTCAATTATTAGTACTAGAGGTAATATTTTTTAGTGGTACAGTAAAATTACTGCCAGACCACTTAATATTGTAATAATTAAAAGCGATTTCCATATCAACTTCTAAAGTTAATTGGTCATAATTATCTTGAAATTCACTTCAACTATTAGTAAATTTTGTTCAATCAAAAATTGCACTAACACCAGTTGTTGTTTGACCATTAGGTCTTAGATATGTTTGATAAACATTAGCATTCGCATCACCAAAATTTTGATCAAGATTTTTATAAAATGGTTTTTTAAAGTCTGGGTCAGTTTGGTAGGAGTTTAATTTAATAATTGTTTGATCATTAACGATGCTTGTAGGACCGATTAAGGTACTTAATAACAATAATTGTAATGTTTTCATAGTTTCTCCCTTCTAATGAATATTTTTATTGAATCTTGCTATTAATTGTTAAGTTCTAAAACTAAAATTAGTGAAGTCAATAAAATGAATAAAGTAACAAAAATTATTAAAAGGTATATTAGTGCTATCCGCCATTTTTTATTTTTTGGTGCTTCAATTTGATTAATCTTTTTAAAATTATTAATTTTTTTTAATTTTATTAACGTAAAAAAAATCCCAGCTAGTAATGTACTAGATAGAATACTTAATGTTTCTAACACTTTTAACTTTTAACTCCTTTAATCTTATTTGTGTTCTTAATAATTTATTAACGTTTTTTATTTTTATTTTTTGGTTCTTTTTCTTTATTAAGATTATTAAGTTTGTTAATACCATCAGTGTGGGTTCTAATAAATTGTTCTTTATTATCTTTTGCCATAATCATTACCTTTCTTCCTAATTTAGTTTTTTTTGTTCTTCCTATTTTGAAATAAAAAAACTGATTTTCTTTAAATCAGTTTTTTAAATTATATTATTTATTTAGTTATATATTTAAAATATTTAATTTGCTTCTTTTTCTGGTTCAGTTACCTTTAATTGTTTTTCCAATTTTTCAATTCGTTGTTCTAAATATTTAATATAGTTAGTATAGTCATTATTAACTAACCCTAATTCTGTCATATCATCATGGTGTTCTTTAATTTTCTTTTGCCTTAATCACTTATGTGCTAATTTTCAATGATTAATATGTTGTTCTTCTTTACCTCAAACAAATTTTCACCCGTCTGGATATTGCGGACAATAAGGGAATTTTTTTAAAACGGCAACAACATTTTGTTCTCCTTCTTCTTCAAGAGCCTTCTCTACACCATCGCGCATAATTAAACAAGAAACATATTTAATAATTTCTGCTTCTGTTTCGCGGTTTTGTCTGATTGCTCTTTCATAACGGGGATGACCTGGTCCAATTTTATTGCCACCCAAAAAATTTCATAATCCCATTTATTTCACCTCAATCTTGTATTAACCCTGATATTAACATTCTTGTAATTAACCCTTTATTAACCCTGATTATACAACAATTTTAACTTTTTCTCTATCATGATCATTAGTTTTTATTATTATCTTGGGGTTCTTGATTTTTTAATGAATTTTTATGCTTTATCAATTTTTTTTGTTTGGCATCTGTTGCACTATTTTTAATAATTTTGCCAGTATTTTTGAATCCAGTATATATTTTTTTACTTGGTGCAACCACGGGTGTTATCGCTGCTTGACCAACAATTCTTGCAGTACCGCGAACTTTTCCCATCAATCCTTTGCGCGAATTAGTTTTTCATGCTTTTTCTGCTCCACCAGCCATATGGCCATATCCTGCGCCAATTGCTCCAGTAACTAAACCAGTTAAACCAATAATACCACTTCTTGCTGCCATACCAATTGTTGCATTCCGGAAGGTTGTCATATTTACACCACCACCAACATCAGATGTTTTACCATCATTAGTTAAGGAATTTGCTAAACCGTCAATAATTCCTGATTTAGCACGCTGACTCTTCATAAATCCTAATGCCCGACCAGCCATCTTGCCAGCACCCATCGCCATCATACCCCCAGCAACCGTTGATCGCATTGATGCCATACCTTCTTTAAAACCAACTGCTTCACCAAGAAAATTTGCCGTCATGTCAGAAAATGACATTGTTGCCATCGCACCGCCACATAAGAATAAAATTATAAATAATGATTTGGTAATTGGTGAATCATCTAAACCTTTTAATCCAGAACTTAATAAACCTTGAGTTGCTGAAATAAAGATATAATAACCAATCAATGTTGCTGTGGATGCTAAAAATTTAGCAATCACCATATCTTTTCAAGTATAAGCTGATTTACCATCATCAATTACCATGACCACCATAACAATTGGACTAATAACAAATAAAAAAAACAATTCAATAATTTTTTGCACTAAAATTAACCCAATCATTAAAATCGCAAATAACATAAATCATGTTCCTAAAAGTTGTGCCATGATATTATAATCTCTAATGTTGCCTGGTGGTCCATAACCATCTGAAATTGTTGGGTTACCATCTCAATGGGGGTTACCAATATTGTATAAATAGTTAGCAAGATTACTATTGTTACCAAAGTGGTTGATAACTGTGTTAGCAATATTTTGAACAATAAAATTAGCTAGAAAGAAAAAGATGGGAATTAAAAACATAAAACTAAATGATTTAACAGCATTTTGTAATGCAATAACAAATTTTGTTTTTGTTTCAATTGCTTCTTTAAAAATTAAAATTATCATTTGAATCACAAATATTAAAGCAAAAAGACAAAAAGCGAGAACTACAAATCATCAAAATTGGATTGGGATATTATTTCATTGAAACTCAGTGACTGATCCAAAAAGTAAATCATTGATTATGCCACCCGTTAAATATTCTAAAACTGTATTAAAGGCAGCAATTAAACTTAATGGTCCTTGAATAAAAATAATTCAAGTTAATTTTAAAATGGCATTAATAATCATTTAAATTTCCTCCTTTCAATTATTCTTAAAAAATTAAAAGTCAGTTATGATTAATTTTTATTTTTATCTTTGATTTTATGTTCCACCAAATGTTCCACCAATTCCTAAATTGGCTGATTTAACAATTTGAATCACAACATTGGATAAGGCAATGACAACGCAAGTACCAATAATTGCAATTATTGGCCATTTTAAAGCACTCAAATAAGTTGCTCTGGTATCGGGCTCATCAGAATTTCTGATGACACTTCATCAAATTCATACAGCTTTAACAGTAGCAAAGATAACTTCTAGAGTAACTAAAACACCTAATGCCGCATTAACTCAAATTGTTACTGTGTTAATAATTCCACCAAAATCAGGAACGCCGCCACTATCAGCAAATATTATTGATTTGCTTAAAATTGGATTGATCATTTTTTTTCTCCTCAATTTCTAATATTTCTTTTAAAATTATTTCAGTATCAGTGATATTTTTTTCAATTGTTTTTAATTCTTGATCAGGATAATCTTCTGGAAATTCTGCTTGTAATATTTTTATTAATCGTAATTGTTCTCTTAAATTTTCAATTTTCGCTGTTAAAAAAATTATTGCTTGGCCTTTTTCAACGATAGTAATTTTTCCGCCAGATTGTAATAATAAGATTTGATATTGGTATTCATTAATTTTTCCTTGATAAACTTGAACTTCAGCAGAAATTGCTGTAATTTCAATTTTTGCTTCGTCTTGATTAACTTCGCCAGTTTCAATTTCCTTTTCAATATCATTAATTCATTCTTGGCATTCTTTAATATAAGTTTCATTTATTGTAATTAATGCTTGATAATAAGCAATATCTTCTTCAATTGGTTTTGGTTGTTTTGGATTTTCAGAATTACCACCAAATCAAAAACCAGCACAACCACTGATTGGTAGGCTAATAACACTAGTAAGTGTCAAGGTTAATAAGAGTTGTAAAATTTTTTGCATTTTTTTCTTTTTCCTCCTTTTTCCTCCTTTGTTTTTAATTACGCTTTTTTAAATTAGGTTAGTTTTTTATTGCCCCAATAATAATTTTTTTATTTTCAATAATTACATATCTAATAATTAGATGATTATTTTGGCAGTTAAAGGATAAATGTCAACGAAAATTGCTAACTTGTTTAATTTCTCTAAAAATCAGTTTTTCATTACAAAGTTGTAATTTCTTTTCTTTGCATTCGCAACAATATTGATAATTTTTATTTTGGCAATGGTTAATTTTTGTTGTTGTTTTTGAAAATTTTTGATTAGTAATTGGTAAATATTTTTTTATAATTTCATTAATTGACATATTTTTGTTTTAAACTCCTTGTTTTTGTTTTTACAAAAAATAAAACTCATGTTCAAAAAAAGCCAAAATTTTTTCACATGAGTTTTTATTTAATTGTTTTGATTTTTTTGTTAATAGTTTATTGTCTTATTGGACTATAGCACTGGTATGCTAGTATTGCTTTTGGTTAGGGTTACTAGCCCCTTT
>JAVHXO010000002.1:1902-184406 GCA_031119525.1 Spiroplasma sp. | reverse complement strand
ACAAAACCTACGTTGATAGTCAAAACGCCTTAAAAGCAGACAAAACCTATGTTGAAGAACAAGACGCCTTAAAAGCAAATAAAATATATGTTGACGAACAAGATGCAACCAAACAAGCTACTTTAATTGATACTGGCGTTAATCAAAATATTAAAACTATTAACAATCAATCGATTCTTGGTCAAGGTGATATTACCATTGCTGCATCAGAAGGAGCAATATTAGACAATAACATCGAAATCTACGACAACGAATCAAACAACTTCGTTGCATACAAAATGGATCCACTCGACTGAAGCAAAGCCAACAACAAATCCATAACAAACAAAAAATACGTTGATGATCAAACTAATTTAAAACAAAACAAATTAGACAACGATTTAAAAACAACAGACAAAACTGTTGTTGGTGCTATCAATGAACTTAAATCAAAATTAGATACTGTTGAGTCACAAGGTGCTTTAAAAGCTGACAAAACCTATGTCGACTCACAAAATGCAGCCAAACAAAATATCCTAACTGCTGTACCACCATTAAAAATTGCAACTGTTACTGCACAAGAAAGTAGTGAGCAAACAAAACTAACCAGTGATGAAATTTCAATAACTAAAAATCGGTTATACACTAAATATCAAGAAATTGATGTTAATAGCAATAGTTATGTTTTTGATGATTATAAACCTGGATATTGACATCAATTCTACTTCTTGATTGATACAACTGATAGCAAAAAACTAATTGGATCACTTGAAAGACCAATCGGTCTACCAGATGACTATATTAGTTCAAATGTTTGTGTTGACTTTGAATCAATCACAAGTATCATGATGTGATTTAATCCACAAACAAAAATAGTTGAAGCTAAAAACTGAAAACAAGGATCAATTAATATTACAAAATTAATTATTTTCCGCAAAGAAGGAATTTAATTATTAACTTATAAATTAAATTCTTCATATAACATTAATATTGGGTAGTGAAATCAGGTGGTTTTATAATATCGTAGATATTCAAACAATAATAACACGATAAAATTAATTAGATAAATTAAATAAAGGCACTATTAAAAATTAATAGTGCCTTTATTTTCAACCTAAATTATACTTAATACTATAGGACAAGTAACTTTACAAAACAGGGGGTCAAAATGCGTTCAATAGTCGAAAACCATATTACTTATTATGAAACAAAAAACGCTGACTTATTTAAATATGCATTATTAAACTTAAAACAAGAATATGAAAATAAAGATCAAGAAATTTTTAATTCAACATGAAGAAAAGAAAAAGGTTATATACCCCACGGAATTAGACAACGAACTTTAATAACAATTTTTGGTAAATTAACATATAAAAGACATCGTTATTTAATATGAAATAAAGGTCGGTATCGTTTTATTTATCTTGCTGATATCGCCCTAGGAGTTAAAAAATATCAAAGGATTACAACTCATTTACAAATTAAGATTCTATCATTAATTGCTAAAGGTAAACGATACCAAGACATTTTAGATTGTTTTCCATTGTCAAATATTACAACCAATACAATAACTAACATTATTAATCGCATGAAAATTGATTCTTTAGAAGATATTATTATTAAAAAAGTAAAACCAATTAAATTAGATCAATATTTATATATTAATATTGATGATACTTTTTTAAATTTAAAAGAAAACAATAAAAAACAACAATATCGTGTTCGCGTTATTTTATTTCATACTGGTTATGATTTAGAAAAATCAAGAGCAAATAAAAAAATATTGAAAAACTCAAGAATTTTTTTCTTTTTAAAGAAAAAAAATGAACAATATAATAATCATTTAATGGTACAAAAAATTCAAAAAATTGCTCAAGTTTTTTATAGTAATGTTAATCAAGCTAAAATTATTATTAGCGGCGATGGTGCAACTTGAATTAGAAATTATCAAAAAAAGTGACCTAATAGTATTTATATTCTTGATCGTTTTCATACAATTAGAAAAATAAGACAACTATTTAATCCCAATAGTAAAATAATGCAACCAATTTATGAAAATTTAAGGACCTCATTTTTTAATGGTAATTATCAAGAAATGGTAAAAATATTATCAAAACCTTGGTTTCAAGATAAATATAAAACTTCAAAACTACAAGAATTAAAATACTACCTAAAACAAAATGAAAAAAATTATGGTATTAGCAACCAAAAATATGATTTTAATATTGGTTGTAATATTGAAAGCACAATCTCACATCATATTAAATGATTATTAGGCTACGGATCCAAAGCCTTCAGCAAAAATATTTACCACAAAATTTTAACCTTACACATTGCCAATGTTAATAACATTAATACAACTGATCTTCTCAAGGAAGATTTCATTAAAAAATTAACTCTTAATTGACATATAATATGACAAAAAAATAATTAGGTTTATAATTAAAGAGAATTTAAGGTTGAAAGTAAAATTTTAACTATTTATCAAATTTAATAGTCTAGCTTAACTATCTACCAAATTTAATAGTCTATCATTATTTTTTTTGATAAAAAAACTTTTTTTGATTAAGATCCAATTTTTTTGCAACAAATATATTCCACTTTTACTGGCGTTGAACGACCAAAGAAATCAATATTAACAGTCGCAACACCTTTATCATCATCCAGTTGCGAAACTTGACCCTCATGACCTTTTAAAGCACCTGAAATAATATGAACATAATCGTTTAACTCAAAATCTCGCTCATCACTTTTATCTTTTTTAGATATTGGTTCTTTTTTAGTTTGTTTGTTATCACGATACAACATTGTATTAACTTCTTTTTCTGATAATGGTAATGGTTTAATCCCTCGACCACTAGAGCCAATAAAACCAGTTACACCTGGGGTATTACGAACATCATATCAAGTTTCATCAGTCATAATCATATTAATAAAAATATAACCTGGAAAAACATTTTTTGTTTCAGGTTTTTTATCTTTATTTGTTACTGTTTCTTCAACAATTTTAATATCAAAAATTTTATCTTTCAAATTTAAAGTTTCAATTTTTTGTTTTAAGTCTTCATAAACTCGTCGTTCATGACCTTTATTACAATTGATAACATATCATTGCGCATATTGTCTTGCTTGATTTATTTGTTGACTTTCATCATTATTGATGTTTTTCATATCGTGCTCACTTTTTTCATTTTTTTTATTCATAAGACTACAGCATCTCCATTTTTATATTATTTACTTAAAGAATTTTAGCTAAACGGAATAGAATTTCTAATACCGTATCTAAGATTGCAAATAAACCAGCAAAAAAGGCAATAAATAAAACAGTAGTTCAAAATTTTTTATTTAATTCTTTTCTTCGAGTTCATCTAATTCTTCTTGCTTCCCTTGATAAATATAAAAAGAAATATTTATGATAGGTTCTTGCTTCTTTTCGATAATAAAATTTCTCTTCAGCAGTTCTTTCTTTTTTTGATTTTTCTCAAATTGCATTCATATCAATTATTTTATTATTATCAATATTTCGTCGATCAAATTTATCTTCTTTAGAATTTGATTTTCGAAATTTTAAAGGCTTAACTTTTCGTAAAAAATTAAATTTATCTTTTAATAATTTAACTTTTTCACGATTAATATGTGGTTTTTCAGTTTTGCTTTTTTTAGTTACTGACTGTTTTGATTTCTTTGCCACCATAAGCCTCCTATCGTGATTCTTTATGTACGGTGTGCTTATTGCAATGAGGACAAAATTTGTTCAATGTTAATCTTTTTGTTTGATTTAGTTTGTTTTTGTAACTTTGATAATTACGATTTAAACAAACACTACAGATTAAAATTACTTTTTCGCTCATTTTTTCACCTAAAAATACCTATTAATTATAGTATTAATTACCATAACTGTCAATTTATTCAACCCAAAAGGTTGAGTAAAATTGTTTCCGGATTGAAAATAAATTTTTTAAGAATCCTTCCTATCTTACCTACTCACAGACCTTCTTATCCTTATCTTAAAAAATTTAAATATCTTTTCAATTCTTTTATTTAAATATCAATCCTAACTCAATATTGATTATATATCATTCATTAATTATTGGTACATTAATGAATTTGTGGGGGCTAGTAACCCTAACCAAAAGCAATACTAGCATCACAGTGCTATAGTCGATAAGACAATAAACATTTATTTTTAATTTAATTGGAGATTAAACTATGTCAATTAATGAAATTATTAAGAAATATCTGCCAGTGGAAAATCAAAAGTTATCATTTGCTAATAAAAGATATAACTATTGTTCTGCTTACAATTACCAAAATTGTATTAAATCTAAAGAAACTGAACAAATTAAATGTACAAAAAAATTAGTTTACCAATTTGCTAAACAAATGAATTCTAATCGTTGACATCTATATTTTCTTTGTTTAAATAATCATTTTGTAATTCGTTGAATAACAATTAATAACAATATTGTTTTAGTTGGCCAAATTAAAAATTAAAAGTATAAGGAGATCAGTCATGAAAAAACTTTTAAGTTTATTTATGCAAACAATTTTCATTAGTAGTTTTAGCTTTTCTATTTCTGCTTGTTATAATCCATTTAGCAATACCGGCAATACCGGAAATGGTGGTGATAATGGTGAAACAAAACCACCAATAACTAAAGACATTGAATATTATCAAAAATTAATTGATCAAACACAAATTGATGTTAATAATTGTCGAGAATGACTTGACCAAATTGAAGAAGATTGAGCAAATGATAAAATAACAGAAGATGATTATAATCTATTATTTGATGAAGTATCAGCTGGATTATATACATATCAATCTGAAATTAATGAATATCAATATCAAATCTTATTATTAGAAAAAAAAGATGATAAATTTACCCTTGAACAAATTATCAAAGGACTTACAATTATTACTGAGAAAATTACTAACTTAAAACAAGCTTTAATCCTAGAAATAAAACATCCAAATGATTACCCAGAAACAGAAATAGAAAAACTAAAAAATGCTCTTAAAGAAGCACTAGAAATTGAACAAATATTATTAAAACTTAAAGAGGAGGAAGAAAATAAATGTGACAATTAATCTTCTCAAAATTATCAATCTTAGCTGACGCACCCGATATGAATGGCGTTATTGATGCTGTAACTATTTGAGTTAATGCTGCCCTAGGTGTTTTAGTTGTTTTGGAGGTTGTGTTTGCAACTGTCAAAGCAATATGAATTTGGTGAAGTGTTATCCGAAATTCTGATGAGCCAGATACCAGAGCAATTTATTTAAGTTCTTTAAAGTGACCAATTATTGCCATCATTGGAACTCTTGTTGTTATTGGATTATCTAATGTTGTCATTCAAATTGTTAAACAATCAGGTTTAAATATCAGTACTTAAATTAAACAGTTAGACAACTGTTTTTTTTATAGAAAGAAGATAAAAAACAATGTTTGAATGAATTGGCAATGCAATTTGGGGTGTAATTTTAAAAGGAATTTGACATATTTTAATTCAAGGACCATTAAATTTAATTGCTGTTTTCAATACAGTTTTAGAATATTTAACAGGTGGAGTTATTAATGATCTATTATTTGGTTCATCAAAAGAATTTGATTGGAATAAAATTCCAGCACAATTTTGATGGTTTGTTATTGTTGCTATTTGTATTTTTTCTTTAGTATTTGTTATTCAAATAATTATTCTCCTATTCCAAGAAGCATCTGAAACAAAAACAAAATTTGTTTTAGCAATTCAAAATGCTATTAAAGCTTTTGCTTTTATGTTTCTAATTCCGATTTTCTTTTTTTTGGCCAATTTTATCGTTCAAAGTTTAGCAAATACTGTAATCAATAATTTTGGTGATGGTAATAGTAATATTGCTAAATATTTATGACATATGGGGGATCCAAATTGAGATGGCACAGCAAATGGTGTGCCAAGTGACTATGGGCCACCAAGTAATATTAATGATTATAATATCATAGCTCAATTGTTTGGAACATGGTTTATGGCAATTGCTATGTGTTTAATTGGATTAATTTTAATTCAAAAAATTGTGGAATTATTTTTCTTATTTATTATTAGTCCACTTGTTATGATCGTTATGGTAATTGATAATGGTAAAGCAGCATTTACATGGAAAGATATGGTTATTGCGAAATTTTTAGCATCAACTGCAACATTAATTAGTTATTATATTTTTATTTCAGTTATTCAAATATTAATCCAATCTGATTTAGTTGGTTTGAAAGCTGAAAGATTTGCTCGTCAATTGTTCTTGATCTTATTCTTTTGTGGTGGTGGTTTAGCCACAATCGCATTTTGTGATACAGTAGCTAATTTTGTTGGTGAAGGTGTTGGAATTCGTGAAGGAAGAAACTCACTTCAATCAACTTTCAGAGGTGGTTTAATGGCCCTTGGTCTTATTAAAGGAATTAAAACACCATATAACATTGGTAAAAATGTTGCAGGAAGTGTAAAAAGGGGGGCAAAAAAATTTGACAATTTTGTTAACAAACACTCCAAGTTTAATAAACAAAATAATGATTCTGACGGTGGCGGTGGCGAAAGCAATGATGAAGGCCGATTGAATGGCAATTCTTTCCGTGATGCAGCAAAAAATATGGCAACACGATCAGGAATTGATGGTTTAAAAGGTTCGGCATTCACTGATTCACTTAATAATAGAACATCTAGTGGAACACCAAAAACAAATAAACCTTCTAAAAAATCAAAGAGAAATTTCAACAAAACAACTAATCCTCGTACTCAAATGAGTACTAACGCCACAACTACACCAAGTACTAGCGGCATCAAAAATTTAAGAAGTAATAAAAACAGCACTTATCCAATGACCAAAAGTAACAAATCTAAATTTTATAATCATAAAAATCCAATAAATAATAATCCTCGACTAACTAGACCCATCAAACAAAAACCAATCAAACCTACTTCACCAAGAGAAAGATATCGAAGTGATTTAAATAAAAAAATTGCTAGACACCAAAATAATAATGCAAAAAAATGAAATAAAAAAGCGAAAAAAAATACTAGGTAGTTAAAAATAAATAAATTTAAAAAGAAAATAGGAGAAAACAATGTTAGCAATTTTAAGTGTTTTATCAATTCTGTCATTAGCTGGATTTTTATTTTCTTTAATAAAACTAAAAAAGATTAACAAACTTAAAAAAATTAATCTTGTTGAACCAATTGCAAATAAAAAATGGCGTAAAGTTTTAATTTACGCCATTATCATTTGTGGTTGTTTTTTTGTTTTAGCAATATCATTATTTTTTTCAATTTTTTCTTAATAAAAAAAAATTAAAGATGATTAAAGGAGGTACGGATGAATAAAATTTGGCAACTATTATTATCAAGTATTCTAATATCAAGTATAAGTATTACAACGGGAGAAGTTATTAAAACTATTAAGTTAGAACAAAAAATAAATCCTCAATCAAGACCATTTTATAAAAATGTTAACCAAGAATTTTATGATTCAGCAAGTAATCTTTCAAAGTTTGAGATTTGAGTAAATAATAAAGTAACAACAAAAAACAGTACAATTTTTAAATGAAGTGATTATGCCGACACTTGAGATGAATTTAAAACTAATTATGAGAATTTAAATTTAAAAGTTGATATGGTAATTTATTTTTGAGATACGTCTGTATGAAGTAATAATGGTTTTTCGATTGCATTAAAGGATATTACATCAGATAGTAATTGAACAAAGCTTGGTCAAGGTGATCACATAACTGAACAGACAAGTCGTTGAGACGCAACTCACGGTGAATTGCACTATGCTGCTTGAGTTAGTGGCGATTTTGTTTACCTTCGTTTCCAATTACATACTTGAGCTAGCAATGATTGGGATTGTTATAAATATACAATTAATGCCAAACAAGTTACGTCAAATACAAAATCTGATTATAATAAGATTTATACAAAATTAAATCAAAGTGTCAATAATAAAACCTTAAATTTAGAATCCGATTATTCAACTAGTCTTCAGGATAATCGTAATATTCCAAAAGAAAAAATTGCTCTTGATCAATTAATTGCTGGTGCGTTAAAAGATGATTATGATTTATGAAAACGCTATATTGCCGATTATGCTTATAGTGATCAATCTAATCAAGCAACAATTACAATTAAATTTAATGATCCAAATACCAATCAACCAGTTCATTGAGAATTTAAAGTAACAATTAAGTTTAAATTATCACAAGATTATTGAAATAAAGAATTCTCAAAACGGTTAGATATTATTCCAGGGAAAGTTATTGATCCTAAAAATCCAAATGGTGAAATGATTGATGACACACCTTTAAAATGACAAGATAAAGAAGTTTATAGTACAACTGCTAGCATTCGATTTGCAGGTGCAGCTGATGGTAGCGAAACCATGAAAGTAAATGGTGTTCCAATTCACGTGATTGATAATACCTTCACTTTTAAAATGACTGATGGTCAAACTAAAGATAAAGATGGTAAACCAATTAATGAATATGATATTTTATTAGAAAAACATGATTTAAATGATTTTAATAAAATTGTTGCTTCATACCCAGTCAAATATATGATTAAACAAGATGCACCTGATTTACTGTTAAAATGATATGCTTGAGATCCAGAAAAAAATCCTGAACAAAAAATCTTAACTGAACCAACTTTTCCAAATGGTGATCCTAACCCTCAATATGATAAAGAAGTAAATATTAAAACTGGTACCAAAACTCAAATTATGTGAGTTAAACATAAAGCAGAAAATCCATTTCCATTAGATCCATTAAATAAACATGGTGATAAAATTACCGATAATAAATATGTTGAAGGATTTATAGCAGAGGGATCAGTTAGCGGCATGGGAATTGCTCAAATATTTGATGATCCGTGAATTAAGTCAGTGCAAAGAATTAACGTTGATCCTAAAACTTTAAAACCAATTGGTCCAAAAGAAACAATTAGATCTGACAATGACGGCAGTTATTGATCAGTATCGGGCATGTATCTTTATATTGTTACTGACCAAAAAAATTTTACTTCCAATAAATTTACACTGATTGGTGATCAGCAATGAAAAGAAAAATATGCTAAATTCTTAGACGTTTTAAATGATTCAAGTGTTGCAGTACCGTTTTGAAGTACCCTCCAAGGTTTTCATTTAAAAAATTATTTAGCAAAATATAAACAATTAAATTCAAAAAACATTCAAGAACTAACATTTGAACGAGTATCAAGTTATTGAAAAGAATATGTTTCAGATGTTAAATCACAACATATTCCCCCAGATGTTAATCCAGGTGATAATCTTGATTTACAAGATAGAAAATTTGAAACAATTAAAATGAACAAAAAAACTGTTACTGAAATTCGAGCAGAAATCAAAAAACAGGTAAATGAACAATTAGCTGGAACCAATTTAATTTATGATGTTGACTATGAATTAAAACCTTTTGATGATGATAGTTTAAGAAAATTATTAGATTATGATAGTAAAGGCAATGCAACAATGACTTTAAATATCACCGCTTTAGATACTTCAACATTAGTAATCGGTGCTAATAAGATTAAAATTATGAATAATATTCATTATGATCCTGATAAAGTTGTTGATTTAAAAAATATTAAATTTAAAACTCAAATATTCAACTTTAGTGAATTTACAGTTGAAGAATTAAAAGAATGAATTTTAAAAAATATTAATAAAACTTTTGAAACTTATAAAGTTACTTTAGATTATCCTGATGATTATGGCATTGAACCACTTGATGAAACAATTTTAAAAGAATTTTTAACAAATAAAAAACGCGTTAGTTTAATATTTACCATTTATTCACAAGATGAATCAATTAAAACAAAAAATAGTACAACTTTAGAGTTGATTAATGATCCAGATGCCCCAATTGTTCCTCCAGATCCACCTGACCCTGACCCTGATCCAGACCCAACCGATCCAACTGACCCAACCGATCCAACTAATCCAATTGATCCAAAACCAATTGGTCCTGGTGAAAAAAGTTGAATTGCTAAAAAAGAAAATTTAATTATTATGTCAGTTGTTGCTGTATTAATAGTTGGTGGTGTTACAACAATTGTATTTTTAAAATATCGCTTAAAAAAGGGAATTGGTGGCAAAAAAAGTAAAAACAAAAGTTTTAGAAGATAAAATAATCAAAAAAACAAATTAAGTTATTTTTATTGAATAAAAATAACTTAATTTTTTTATTTTGCAGATAGGAGATTGTATGAAAAATTTAATTCCCAAATCAATTAACAAAAGTAAATTAACAATTTGGCGAAGTATTAGTTTAATTGATATTTTAATTATTATTGGCTGATTTTCTTTAAGTGGCATGTTTATTTTTGGATTACCAATTGGCAATTGACAAAAAATTTTATCAGTTTTTTTGTTAACGATTTTTGCTCTGCCATTGCTACTACCAATGCAACAAGGAATTAAAGGATGGTATGCCCTAATTTTATTATTTCGTCATTGAGCAATGACAAAAAAATATCAAAAAAATACTCGTAATGATACTAGTTTATTAGTACCTTATGATAAAGTAATTGGCGAGTATTTTATTCAAACACAAAAAATTAATGGGAAAAAAAATTTAATTGGTGCTATTAGTGTCAAAGGTTTTGATATTACTTTACTAAATTCTGATGAACAAGAATTACGAATCAAAGATTTACAAGATACATTAAAATTTTCTAATTTTCCAATGACATTTTTAAAACTAGAAAAACCATTAGAATTTAATGAAACAATTAAATATTATCAAAGTCAACTAACAAATCTTACTGATAATTACCAGAAACAAAAGATAACAAAAACAGCTTTTCAAGCACGAAAAGAACAAATTGAGGCATTAATTACAACTTTAGAAAAGGATTTAATGGTTAGTGATGATGGTATTAACACAAAAAAATATTTTTATATTTTTGTTTACGGTAAAAATGAAACTGAAATCCTAGAAAACATGAATCTTTTAGAAAATAAATTACTTAATGGTAATTTTATTTGTCAATGATTAAGTAATTATGAAATAGTCCAAAATTTACATTTAATTTGAAATCCATATAACAAATTAATCACTAACAAACAATTTCAAAAAGATAAAAATAATCTTAGTGAATTATTATCGTTTGAAAACTTTCAATTACGGCGAACACATTTTACCGGAAATAATCTCTATTATTCAATCAATGGTATTTTTGATTATCCCTTATTAGTTAATGATTTATGGGGAGCAATTTTATCATGCAATGAACAAACAGTAATTTGAAATATTAATCCGCTTGATCATCAACAAATGAAAATTTCTTTAAATAAAGCAATTAATAACGCATTTACTAAACAATTTATGACTAAATCACACATTAATCGCAGTGAAAATAATTATGAAATTGAAGCTTATCAACAATTAGTAGAAGACATTAATGGTGCTAGTGAAATCATTAAAAATGTTAACATCTTATTTTTAAATTATGGAACAAGTTTAAAAATCTTAAAACAATCACAAACAAGATTAAAAAAATCTTTATTAGAACTTGATATAAAAGTTAACCAATTACCTTATCGGCAATTGGAATCTTTCAATGCTTTTTTACCAAAAAATTATGATCCATTAATGATGCGGATTGGCCGAGAAATACCTTGTGCCACTTTAGCAGCATCATTTCCGTTTATGACGGGTGGTTTGAATGATGAAAAAGGAATGTTTCTTGGCCGAACTAATATTGCTGACACAATTTTATTTGATCCTTTTAAATTAGATCAGAAACGCAAAAATCATAATCAAATTATTATTGGTACTAGTGGCAGTGGTAAATCTTTTACAACTAAAAAAATGATTGCTTTCCATTTAAATATGAACAGAAATGTAATTGTCATTGATCCAGAACGAGAATATAAAAATCTAGCAAATTATTATCAAGGTCAATGAATTGATACTGGCGATGCTTCGGCTGGAAAAATTAATCCTCTACAAGTTTTAGATAATAACTTTAAAGAATCATCAGAATTTAACAACCAAGATGGTGATGCAATTGAGGCAGCAATGGACGAACAAAACGCTGCACCAGTATCTAATCATTTACGATTATTAACACAATGATTTAAAACTTTATATCCTGATTTTAATGATCGAGAATTTAATTTATTAGTCAAGTATTTAAAGAAATTATATCAACAATGAAACATCACTAATAAAATTGATGTTAATCAATTAAGCAGTAGAGAATTTCCAATAATTAGTGATTTTCATCAATTGTTAATGAAAGAAAGCAAAACTAATGCTCACCCATTATTAGCAGAGTTTATTGATATTATTGGCACCGATTTTCTTAATGATGGTAAATATGAAAAATTATGAAATGGCCATACAACATTAAATTTTAACAATCAATTCGTTGTCTATGATGTTCTAACTTTATTTGAGCAAGATGAAAGTAAAGTAACAGCTGCCCAATTACATTTAGTATTAGCAGTTGTTAAAGCTGAAGTGAAACATAATCGATTTAGAAGTGAAAATGAAATTGTTATTATTGTTGATGAAGCCCATCTAGCAATTGATAAAGATAACCCAGTTGCTTTAAATTTTATGTACCAAATGGTTAAAAGAATTCGTAAATATCAAGGTGCTATTGTTATTACAACCCAAAATTTAAATGATTTTACTGGTTCCTCTGAAATTAAAAAGAAAACAACAGCGATGATTAATAATACGCAGTATTCTTTAATTTTAAACTTAGCACCACAAGATTTAGAAGATGTAGCTACTTTGTACCGCAGTTATGGTGGTTTAACTGCAACAGAAAGAGATTATATTGCTCGAGCAAGTAAGGGCCAAGCATTATTTGTAGTTTCGGGTTATGAACGCCATTGTATCAACATTGAATCTAATAAATTAGAACAATCAGTTTTTTAAAATTATTTAGAAAAGATAAAACTCAACCAGTAATTTGTTCAACTTGAAATAACAAATTATGAATTAAAAGAAATTTTAACATTAGATTAATTATTTTAAATAAATTAGGAGAAAAATATGCCAAAATTTAATTTTAATGAAACATTACAACAAGATATTGAAAAAATAACAAACAGATTTGAAACTTTAAAAAAAGAAATTACAACTTTAGAACTAGAAAATAATATTTTAAAAAAAGAAGTTGGAACTTTAAGACGAATAAGCGCATCATTATATAAAAAACCTGAACAATTATTAGACCTAGAAATTCAGAATTTAATTCATGAACAAGAATCTTTTAGAATTAAAATTAAAGATTTAAACAAAAAAAATCAACAATTAAAACAAGAAAATAAATACTACACAACCATGAAAAAAGATTATCAACAAAAAATTGAATATCTTAAAAAAGAAAAAAATGAACATTCAACAGAAAAGCCTGTTTTAACCCAAGAAAATCAAACTTTAATTGCAGAAAAAGTATCGCTCCATGAAAGAACTGATGCTTTAAAACAAAAAGTTGAACAATTAAAACAAGGCAATAAATACTACACAACCATGAAAGCAAATTATCAACAACAAATCGAATATTTCAAAGAAGAAGATAAAAATTTAACTAAAACAGAAGCATTATTAAAGGAAAATAAAACTTTTTTATATGACAAAATTGATTTTTTAGTGACCGAAGAAAAACGTTTAATGCAAGAAAATCTCAACTTAGAAAAGGAAAATCAAACATTAAAAACAGAAGTTAAAAAATTTCGCAAAGAAAGCGCAGATTTATACAAAGAAAATAAAATAGAAAAAGAAACTTCAAGAAAAACAAAAGAAACACAAGATCTTGAAGACGAATTTCAACTTTAGGATATTTAATAAATTTAATTTTTTAATAATTATTTTTTTACTAAAAATAAAGGAGGTTTAAATTATGCCAAACCAAAAAAAGGAACAACTAAAAAAACTACAAGCAGAAAAAGAGCGTTTAATTTATGAAATTAAAACAGGCATATCGAATAATATCAAAAGAATTTATAACCAAAGAATTATTAATATTCAAAATGAAATGGCAGTTTTAAATAAATTAGATGACAGCGAAAAAAATATTCATGTGGTTTGAATTGGAATTCCACCTAAAACCGAATTTGATAACTTAAAATTATGAACTAAATATAATCCAGATTATAAAATTCATATCTGAATTGATACAAACCATATTTTGTCACATAAATTAGGGCAAATTATTTTTGAAAATTCAAATATATCAAAAAATGGAATTACAAAACATGATTATCAATTAGAAGCTAATTTGAAAGATGATTTTTACAATAATTATCAACTAAAAAACCAAAACCAATCATTTGATAGTAACGCAAAACAATTTTTACTTACTAAAAAATATGCTTCGATAACCGATATTGCCAATTGAATTAATGAAGGTAAAACAAAAATTCTTCAAGAGCAAACAGATATTAAAAAATATACAAATAATGATGTTATCTTGCATGATATTAACCAAGAAAAAAATGCAATATTCCCTAATGAAAAATATTATCATGGTTATTTACAAAACCTAGAACACCTACATATATGTGCTGGAGCATCAAATCGCTTACGTTATGCAATTTTAAATAAACTTGGCGGTGTATATCTTGATACCAACCTAATGATGAAATTTAATTTAAAGAATATTAAAAATAATAAAATAATATCTAAGTTAATTAACTCAATTGAATGAGATCCAAACGATAATCAGTTTAATCAATTAAGTGAAAAAAAAGAAATAGTGTTAAATCAAATAATTCACTTTAATCAACTTAATAAATTAGAAAATACAAATTTAACAAATTTTAATAAAAATTGAGAAAAAATTTTTAAAACTAAATTTGATAAAAATATTGAAATTTTGAAAGAATTGGTTCAGAAAATTAAAAATATGAATTTAAATTTAAAACCTATTATTCCATTATCTAAATTTCCAATTGATAATTTTCTCCAAACTATGTGCTATGAAAAAAATAATCAAACATTTAATAATGCTTTAATTATCAGTAAAAAAGACTCTAAACTGTTACAAGAAATTATGAAAAAAATTGAAATAACCGATAAAAAAACAAAAGATATGACTACTTATAAAAAATTAATTAATAAAGATATGATGATTTTATACCACACAGGTGCAGCTAATTTTTATTATACAATGATGGAAAATGAAGAAAACTATTTTTACCAGCGTAATAAAAATTGTTCAAAACTTATTAATGAGTTTACTGTTGATAATTTTGATAGTAATTGGCGTAATAAAAATATATTAAAAGATGCACTTCAAGATGAAGAAGAGATAAGATTTCTTTTTTTAAATCATACAAGAAATTTTAAGATCCCAAATTATAATCAACGTCCTGAAATTATTAAAATAAAACAAGAGTTAGAAGCTAAATCTTTAATTTTTGAAGAAAATCAAAAACTCTGAAATGATGATTCATTTTGATTTGTCAAAATAAGAAAAGAAAAATAAATAATTAACCAAATTAAAGGGAGAAATGATATTATGCCAAGAATTAATTATCCGAATGCCAGTGTTTATCAAATATATAATAATGAAAAATCAACAATATTATTAAAATGTAATCCAAATCAAGCATTAGTTTGAGAAGGAACAACTAAAACAGAACAAAATATTAATGAAGAACCATTAATTTTAAAGTTTGACGATAAAAATAATTACTTTTATTCTAAAAATATTAAAGAAATTAATAACGAAGACTGAATTATTAATGAAAATATATATCAATTAAACGATAATCAACAAAAAAATCTTATTCAAGCATTTGATAAGCTTAATAACCAAAAAAATCTAGCACAAAAAATTATCCTGTTAGAACTAAAAAATGAATATTTAACTAAAGAAAATCAAGAATTAAAAAAAGAAAACGAAAATTTAAAACAAGAAAATAACTTTGTTGATAAACAAAACGAATTTTTGGTTGAATCAAGTAATAAAATAATAAATACAAACGATATTTTACGTAATCAAAATGAAAAATTATATAACAAATCTACTGGTTTACAAGATTTAAATGAAATATTTAAATGAAAAATCAAAACTTTGACTAAAGAACAAGATGAATCAAAAAAAGAAATAGAAAAATTACGTGAAGTAAACGAATTGTTAACACAAAAAGTTGCAACAATATCAAAAAAGAAGCAAGAATTAACTGAAGAAAAACCAGAATTAAAAAAAGAAATTGAATTATAGTAAATTCAATTTTAAATATTAAAAAATATACCAATAAAAACCAAATTATTAATAAAAGAAAACTGTATTGACTTTTTTATGAAACCAAATCATCACAAAGAGAAACTTAATTTGATGATGATTTTTTGTTTGAAAAAATGAGGATTAAAAAAATATATCTTAAATTAATTTATAAATAAAAAACCAAAAATCGGAGGAAAAAATGCCAAAATTTAATTATAAAAATATGTCAATCTATAATCTTAAGATGATTGATGAAGCAAATAATAAAACAGAAAGACCAGCAATTTTATTAAAATACAAAAATCTTGAATCACTAATTTGATGGGGAACAAACAAAAAACACCCAGAAGAAAATGAAAACCCTTTAATTTTAGATTTAAATAATAAAAAATTTTATTTTTATTCATTTGGTATTGATAAAGTTAATACTAAAAATTTACAAGAACGTTGAATTAATTATGAAACTAAAGAAACATATAAATTAAATAATGAGGAAGAAAAACAACTAATTAGTAAATTCAGTAGTTTTACTCATCAAAAAGATCCATATGAAAAAATTAATTTATTAGAACTAAAAAATGATGCTCTAGAACAAAAAAATGAATATTTAATAACAAATAATGATTTTTTAGTTAAAGACAATGAAAAATTAAATAAAAATAAAGATGCTTTAGATGTAGAAAATGAAAAACTAAAAAATGAGATTGAAGTTTTAGAGGTAGAAAGTACATCATTATTAAAGATAAATAATTTTTTAAAAATTAAAACTAAATCCTTAAAAGAAGAAAACAAATTGTTAATAAAAGATAAACTGCCTTTAAACCAAGAAATTGGTAGATTTAATCAAGAAAATCAAATTCTAGCAACAGAAAATGAAGAATTAAAAAAAGAAATTCAAGATTTACAAATAAAATTTAATAATTTAGCTCAAGAACATCACCTGATAATTGAAGAAAAAAATAGAGTTACTGAAGCATACCAACAAGTAGAACCAACACATCAGGCATTAGAAAAAGATATTGATGATTTATGTCGAGAACTTGCAGATTTGCAAAAAGAAAACGAAACAATGGTCCAAAATAGTTATATATTGTCTAATGAAACTAAAAATTTACAACAAGAAAATAACATATTAAGAAAAGAAAACGAAGAAATTATGAAAAAAACAAAAGAATTAACACAAGAAAATGAAAAACTAATCATTAAAAATCAAGAATTGAAAGAGTCAGAACTTATATTTTAATAAATTAAAACTCAAACAGCAACTTTAAAAAGAAAAGAGGAAAAAAAACAAAAAGATGCCAAAAATTATTTATAAAAATATGAAAGTTTATCGTTTACATCGTAATGATGAAAGTGATCATGAAAAAGGAAGACCAGCAATTTTATTAAAATATAATTTAGATCAATCGTTAGTTTGGATGGGCACCACCAAAGAAGATGAAAGTTTAATTGAAGATCCTTTAATTTTAAAACTTGGCAAAAAAAATAGTTATTTTTATTTAAATGCAATAACAAAAGTTAATACTACCGATTTAAAAGAACGCTGAACCAATTATGAAACTAATACTATTTTTCATTTAGACGATGAACAACAAAAACAATTAATTAATAAATTTGCTGATTTGACCCAAGAAAAAAATCCATACCAAAAAATTACTTTATCAGAATTAAAAAATGATGCCTTGCAAAAAGAAAAAAAATATTTAACGAAAAAAAATGATTCTTTAAGATTAGAAAATAATGATTTAAAACTAAAAGTTGATGATTTAGAAATAAAAAATAAAGATTTTAAAGAAATACATCAACCTTTAACTAACAAAAATGAAACTCTAACCAAAGAAAAAGAAAGTTTGCAAAGAAAACTTAATTTGTTAAAAAAAACAAATGCTACTTTAAAAAAACAAAAAGAAAAATTAAAACAATTAAATGATTCAATCAAAGAAAAAAATCAAAATTTAAAAGTAAAAAATACTGGTTTAAAAACTGAAAATGAGACAAAGCAAAAAGAATTACAAGATTTAATCAATGCTCATACCCCCTTAAGGGAAAAAGGTTGAGAATTATGCTCTAAGGGCGAAAAAATATTAACTAAACAAGATAATCTATTTCAAGAAAAAAAAGATCTCAGAAAAAAAATAGGCGTGGCTATTATTGAATCGGCACTTAATGAAACTGAGCTTGCATTATTAACAGAAGATAAAGAAAAATTAATTAAAAATCAAAGATCATTACACGAAGTTAAAGAAATGCTAGCAAAAAAACTTGAAAATTTAACAAAAATAAATGCAGATTTAAAAAAAGAACAAGAAATTTATTTACAAAAAGAAGAACCTGAATCAGAATTTGAAATTGATTAAAGTTCTTTTTTATTTAATGGAGACAATAATGAAAGAAAAAAAATATAAATGAAAAATATTATTTGGATTATTTATTATTCCAATAACATTTATCTTATTAATAACAATTATTGGTATGATAATTGCTTACACTAAAGACAAAAAATTTATTTTTGATTTAATAAATTATTGAAAAATTGCATTTAGTAGTTTTTATTATTGATTATTAGCACTTCTATTGACGGTTATTGGATATTCTTACCTTATTTATCATCTCTACTTTACTGAACGATTTGAAGCAAAGTTAAAAGCAACAAAACATAAAGATTACGGTAATGCTAATTGATTATTAAAAAAAGATATTAATAAATTGTATCCGTTAGTCACTAGTAATAATATTGCTAGTCAGCATGGATTTGTTGTTAATAGTAAAAAAACAAATCATGTAATGTCCTATAACCTTAGAACAAATACTCATAGCTTAATTATTGGTGGGACAGGTAGTGGAAAAACACAAGGTTTAGTTTTGCCAACAATTAATATTAATGGTAAAAGCAAAACTAAGCCGAGTATGATAATGACAGATGTTAAAGGTGAGCTATACCAAATTCAAGGGAAATTTCTTCAAGACCAAGGTTATAATGTTAAAGTTCTTAATTTACGTAATATTAAAGGAAGCATTGCATGAAATCCTTTGAAGATGATCTATGATCAATTTAAGTTACTATTATTAAATGTTGATGAACAAGAAAAATTACATTTAAGAGTTTTAATTCAATCTGATATTCAAGATTTAACCAAAACCTTATTTGTTAATAAAAATCAAACTGATCCATTTTGAAATGATAGTGGCGCTTTAATCACAGAAGCAATTATTTTAGGAATTTTAGAAAAAACTGAAATCTTAATAAAACAGGATTTAAGGACAAATAATGAGACTACTGAAGAATTATTACAAAAATATTTACCTGCAACTAAATTTAATTTAGCATCAGTGACGGTCATTATTTCTTTAGGTAAAGATATGATTGAATGATTTAATTCCTTACCAGAAACAAGCATTGCTAAATTAACAGCAAATCAGGTATTACAATCAGGATCAAAAACATTGGCTAGTATTTTAATGGTGATGTCAACAACATTAGCAATTTTTAAAAATAATTTTATTCGTAATCTTACTTGTAGAAATGATTTAGAATTTAATGAAATTATTGATAAACCAACAGCTTTATTTATTGTTATTCCTGATGAAAACCAAAACTACTACATTTTTGTTACCCTACTAATCTCACAACTTTATAAGTTTTTAGTTATTGCAGCAAATAGAACTAGTGCTAGTAAATTAGCACGACCAGTATATTTCTTATGTGATGAATTTGGTAATGTTCCAGCAATTCCCAACATTGAAACAATGATTACTATTTCTCGTAGTAGAAATATTTTTTTCCAATTAATCTTGCAAGATATTCAACAATTAAAAGAAAAATATGGTAATGAAAAAGCCAATATTATTTACACCAACTGTAGTTTACATATCTTTTTACAAACTATGGATTTAGAAACAGCAGAAAGATATAGCAAAATGATCGGTGAAAGAACAGTAGTTGAAGTATCAACTAGCAGTAAAGCAGTTAATAAAATTAATGGTAAAATTGTTAACCCCAGTAGAATTAGTGATAAAGATGATTCAAGAAGTCATTCGCAATCTTTAAGGGGTCATACTTTAATTTCAACTAGTGATTTAATGAAACTACCAAATGGTCAAGCAATTATTTTTTATGCTAAAGAAAATCCCTTCAAAGCTGCCTTAGTTCCTTGACACAAAATAAATCCTAAAAATCCAGCAATTATTAACCTTAACAATGAACTAAAATTAATTAATTTTGAGCAAGATTTTTACTATGATATTAAAAAATATTCATAGTAACAGTTGTGTTATTCTTATCCCTATTAGATTATAATTAACCCCATAGCGCGGGGGAACGAATATGGTAACATGAGAATTACAAATTAACAAATTTAATAATCAAGAAACATTCTTTGAAGAATATCAAAAAAATAATTTGATTAAGATTAGAAATGACTTAAAAAATTATTTTGAATCAATTGATCAAAAAATTTTTTTGTCTGCATGAAGAAAAAATAAGGGATATATTCCTGATGGATTTAAATCGCGAACAATTTTGACAATTTATGGTCGAATAACTTATAAAAGACGAATTTATAAATATTGAGATAAAATAAAATATAATTATGTATTTTTAACTGATAAAAAATTAGAAATTGAAAAATATAGTCGAGTTATTAGTCATTTAAAATTTAAAATTTTAGAACAAATTGGCACAGGCAAAAGGCAACGAGATATTTGTGATATGTTTTCTTTTGCTAATATTACCAGAGCAACAGTTAGTAATATTATAAAGTCGTTTAATTTTGAAACTTCATTCAAGTATCTTGTTAATAATATTGCTAAAATTAAAATTCCAAAATATCTTTACTTTAATATGGATGAAACATATATTAATTTACGGACTGCTAATAAATTATGTAAATATCGAATTCGATTGGTTACTTTCCATACGGGTTATAATAAATTATTTTCAACAGAAAAAAGAAAGGTGCTTGATAATAAACGAGTTTATTATCAATTAATACCAAATTCAAAAAAAATTAAAACAGCAGAATTTATGGCTTCATTAAAAAAATTTGCCCAAAAATTTTATTCTAATATTGATGATATTAAAATTATTATTTGCGGTGATGGCGCACGTTGAATTCGAGAAGCAAAAAATTATTGACCAAATGCTGAATACATTTTAGATAAATTTCATTCAATTCGTTATTTAAAACAAATTTTTACTAATAGAAATAATCAATTAGAACTACAAGGTTATCAAAATAGTAAGAACTTTTTTGAATCTGGGGCATATCATGATTTAATTATGCAATTAAAACAAATTACTGCTAAACCAGGGAAAGAAGAAAAATTAGTCAAAATAATTAATTATTTTATTAATAATGCTTTTGGGATTAGCAATCAAAAATTAAAATACAATATCGGTGTTAGCGCTGAAGCTGATATTTCCCATATTATTAAATGATTATTGGGTTATGGATCTAAAGTTTTTAATTATCAAACTTTTAAAAACATGCTTTTTTTAAAAACTGCGGAAATAAATCAAATCAATATTATTAGCTTTTTAAAAAAAGAATATCAAAAAGAAAAAGAAGAAATTAAAACATATTATTGAAAAAGCTATTGAGCAAATAAAAAAAATATCAAATCTTTTTTTTAATTTTCTTTAGTTTTTAGTTACTTTGAAACACCTTAAATTTGAAATATATTTTAATATAATTTTTTTAGTGAATAAAAATAAAAAAAATTAATTTTTTAGTTTACTTTTAATTTTTGTATGTTATGATTATTATGAATTGAAAAGATTATTTAATAACATCTTGTTTATTAAATTTCTTAATCCGTAAAAAACTTTATTCAGTCGTTGTTATATTATTTTTCATTAAGATTAGTAAATTGTTGATACAATTTATTAATCTTTTTTTCATAAGTACTTTCAACTTTTGGTTGGTAATATTTAACTTGTTTTAATTCATCTGGCAAATATTGTTGTTTAACATAAGAATTTTTAAAATTAGGCGGATATTGATATTTTTTTTTCTCGCTAAAAGGGCTGCCACTCTTTAAATAACTAGGAATTGGATAAATTTTACCTTGTAAAACATCTTGATAAGCTCTTTGAATTGCTTCATTTGTTGTGTTTGATTTTTCACTTAAAGCCATTTCAACCACCGCTAACCCTAATGGAATTATTCCTTCAGGCATTCCAACCTGACGAAAAGCATTAATTGCTCCTTGAACACGTAAACATACAGCAGGATTCGCTAAAGCAATATCTTCATAAGCAACAATTAATAATCTTCTTAACAATGCCTCATAATCACCACTAGCTAATAATCTAGCTAAATAATAAATTGCTGCATCAACATCACTACCTCTAATTGATTTTTGTAGTGCCGACTTTAAATCATGATGTTCATCACCTGTTTTAAAATTTCAAAGATTAGCTTTGGGAACTAAAATATTAATTAATTCAACATTAATTTCAAAATCAGGATATAAATTTTTTGCTAATTCAAGAATATTGATTGCAACTCGCAAATCACCACTAGCTAAATGACAAATTAACCTTAATCCTGAATCAGTAATTTTAATTTGAAATTCTTGATTTTCTTTAATTATTCGAAGCAACCCATCAAACATTTCTTGTTCACTAATTGGCTTTAGTTCAACAGTTAAACAACGGCTTCTCAAAGCACGATTAACAACAAAATAGGGATTTTCGCTCGTACAAGCAATTAAAGTAAAAACTCCTTGTTCTAAATATTGTAAAAGTAAGTCTTGCCGATCACGGTTCATTCGATGAATTTCTTCAATAATTAATAAATAATTTTTTTCTTTTTTTGCTAATTTAACAATTTGTTCTAAATCTTGTTTTTTATCAATGGCAGCATTAAAAATAGCAAAGGGAATTGTTAATTCTTGAGCAAGAACTTGTGCTAATGATGTTTTCCCAGTTCCTGAGGGACCATGGAAAATTATTGAAGGTAAAAATTTTTTAGTAATAATTTTAAAAACAACACCATTTTTTGAATTTACTAAATGAGTTTGACCAATAATGTCAGTCAGAGTTTTTGGGCGCAATATTGTTGCTAATGGCTTTAACATAAGTTCCTCCTATAAATTTGTATCGTCAATCTAATTTAATTTAAAAGTTTTAAAATAATTAACATTTAACAATAGTTCGTAGTTTAAAAATCACCCTTTGAAATGCATTATCAACTTGTTTATAAGTTAAATTTAGTTTTGCCATTATTTCTTGATTTGAAAAACCTTGATATTTTAATTTTAAAACATTTTTTTCAAAAACACTTAAATTTAAATCATCCAATTGATTAATTCAAACAATTTGTTTAAATTGATCTTGAAAATTAAAATTATTATCAAGTAAATAATCTTGATAACTACAAGCTAAATTAAGAACTTGATGATTTTTTCCAGTATATTTTTTAAAATACTTTAATAAACCTCAATTTAAATTATTCAAGAAAAAATTTTTAAATGATTTATTCCTTTTTTCTTGAAAATTAATAATACTTTGATAAAAAATCAAATAAGTAATTGCATCAAAATCATTTAACTCCAAAGGTATACTAAAAAATTTATAAAAAACCTTTTTAGTAAGAATTTTAATTAACTTTAAATATTTCTGATACAAATAATTAAATGCTCAATCATTTTTTATTACTAAAAATAAATAAATTAATTCATCATCATTCATTAATTTCTCCTTTCTCTTTTGTTACTTGATAAGAGCTAATTTCTGAGAATTTAATTAATTAACAAAAATAATTATCAAAGAGAAAAAAATGAAATAAAAAAATTATTATTTTTTTGTATTAATTTTTTTTGACTTTAAATAAATATTATTAGCAATAATACCGCAAGCAACACTAGCATTAAATGATTCAATTTTATCAGACATTGGAATTGTCACAAGATAATCTGCTTTCCTTAAAATATTATTACTAATACCATGCCCCTCATTACCAATAATTAGGGCTAAATGATGATCATATTTTAAATTTTGATAATCTTGTGCTTGATCATTTTTATCTGCAGCTAAAATTCAAAAATTCTTTTGTTGTAAAAAATTAATAATTTGACTCAAATTATTAACTTGACAAATTTTAATAACACTCACAGCACCAGCTGCTGCTTTAACAACAATACCATTAAGTTCTGCTTGATTACGATTTAAAACAATCACACAATCAAAATCATTACCAGCAGCAATTCTTAAAATTGATCCAAAATTATGAGGATCAGTAATTTTATCACAAATTAAAAAACGATAAAATTTATTTTTTGGAATAATATTTAAAATTTCACTAAGGTTAAAATAATGATAAGATGCAATTTGAGCACAAATATTCTGATGTTTTGTTGTTTGCAATAAGTTATTCATTTTTTCTAAAGAAATATATTCAAAAGTTACTTTTGATTTTTTTAATTCTGCTAACACCTTTTGATGTTTATTTTCAATAAGAAAAACTTTTTTTATTTTTATTAATGAATTTTTTTCTAATGCCATCAAAACTGGATGATAACCATAAATATAAGTGAACATAATACTTTTCCTTCTTTTAAAACTAATTTTTTGGTAAAACTCCTAAATTTTGTAACTCTGCTCGAATTAAATCTGCTGCTAAAAAATCTTTCTTAAATTTTAAGTCTTCCCATAATTTAATCTTTTTTTGAACTGTTTTAGAATAATTACCAAATTTAAAATTAAATCCTAAAATTTCTAAAGTAAAAATTAATGTGTTGAAAACATCTTGCGGTCATAATTGCTTTAAGCGAACTTTATTAAAAGTAATTATATTGTGCAAATCAGTAATCATTGTACTGATTACCGTAAAAACATTTGTTGTATTGATATTATCACTCAAGTAATTAATTACTAATTGATAATAATCTTTATGATGCTGCTTTGTTTTTCCTTTAATTTTATTAATAAAATTGTGATAACTTCATAATTGCAAAATTGTTTGGTATTTTTTTATTGTATTAATAGCACCAACAATTAATTCTTCACTAAAATCAATTGGTTTTTGATGATCATGATTTAAGATTAAATAACGCAAAACATTTGCCTGATATTTTTGATAAAAATCTTTTACCAAAATAACATTATTTAATGATTTTGACATTTTTTCTTTTTCTAAATTAATATGACCATTATGTCATCAAATATTAGCTAATTCTTGATTATTTTTAGCCAAAAATTGTGCCCGCTCATTTTCATGATGCGGAAACTTTAAATCAATTCCGCCACCATGAATATTAATCGTGTCATGATTAAACAAAGTTTCAATAAAAGTTACACATTCTGTATGTCATCCTGGTCTACCTGCACCCCACGGACTTTTTCAATTTAATCCAATTGAAGTTGATTTTCATAAAGCAAAATCAAAAGGTGATTTTTTTAATTCTTTGTCGCTAATCCGAAGATTAGGAATTAATTCACTAATTTTTTTATTCGCTAAAATACCATAACTGGGAATTTTATCAACTTGAAAATAAACATCATTATTAATGACATAAGCATTATTTGTTTTTATTAAAGCTTCAATAAATTTAATGTTTTGGGAAATATAATTAGTAACTTTGGGCATTTTTGTTGGTAATAAAATATTTAAAGTTTTTAAGTCATTTACATATGCTTGAAAATATTTATTAGCAATTTTAGTCTCGGTTGTTTTTTCTTTTTTTGCTTGATCAATAATCTTATCATCAATATCAGTAATATTATGAACATAATTAATTTGATATTTTTTATGAATTAGTAGTCGATGCAAAACATCAATCACTAATACTGGTCTTATATTACCAATATGAATGTAATTATAAACGGTTGGTCCACATAAATATAAATTAACAACTTTATTAGTTGTTAATTCTTTTTTTGTTTTTGACATACTATCAAAAATTTTAATCATCATTGGCACCTTCACCATTTACTAAATGTGGTTTTAATAATTTTTTCTGTTTTTTATTCTTTGTTATTTGATAAATCTTTGGATTTAATCGCACACTATTAATAAAAACTCGATAAACAATTATTAATAAGAAACTATTGATTGCAACCTCCAAAGGAAATTTAATAATCCTTGGTAAGTACAATACCCATCAACCTTTTAAATCATACATATATTTTAAAACAATTGGCGTTGTTCCGGTAATTAATAATAAAGTATAGGCACAAGTTAGTGGCAAATAAAGATAAATTAATCATTTATTATAAAAAAAGCAACTAAAAAATCGTACTAAATAATAAGGTAAAATACATCAAATAACACTTGTTAAAGTAAAAAATAAAACTGGTGTACCAGTACTATAAATAATTAAACCTAAAAAATCAGCTGCAATGCCAGATAATAACCCTAGAATACCACCACAAAAAAAACCAATTAAAACTAATGCAAAATTACCAAGTTTTATTTCAAAAATTTTAGATGCTATTATCGGATTTAAAAATATTTTCGTTAATGTATTTATAAATACTGAAATAGCAATTAAAAAAGCAGCTAAAACTATTAATTTAATATTTTTTAATTCTAATACTGCATTTTTATGATCAAAAATAATAATTAGAAAAAAAATTACCGCGATAATAACCCCTGAAATTATGTTTAATCATAAAAAAACCATTTTTTATTCCTTAATTGATTTTAGGTCTAAATCTCATTTTAACTTTATGACAACTTCTTAAAGAAAATTTCTTGATAAACTAAAGCCGCAAAATAGCAAGAACCTGTCACTAATATTGTACTATTTTCTTTTGATTTTAAAATCATTTTTTCCAAATTAAATTTTTCGCCAATAATACTTAAATGATGATTATTTTCACAAATAATAATATTATTAGTTAAATTATTGGTTAATTTTTCTACTAATTTTTTTGGTTGTTTTACTTTTAAAGCAGAAAAAATAATTTGATCAATTTTAATTTGATTTAATTTTAACATTTTAATTAAAGCATTAATTGCTGCCAAATTATGAGCAACATCAAAATAAATAGTTTTGTTAAAAATTTTCATCATTTGAAACCGTAAAGGAATTTTAGTTTTTTTAATTTCATTTCAAATTAAATTTTGGTCTAAATTAGGAAATAACGTATTAATGATTAAAAAAGCTAAAGTTTGATTTTCTAAAAAATAACCTTGATTAGAAATTTTTTTTGAAAAATAGATCTTTGTTTGATCGATTTGATTAAGAACAACTTGTTGTAAAATAATTTGTTTCAAAGAGTTCCTAATATTACCAGAAACAAAAAATTTTTTAGTGTTTGGTTTAATAATACCTAACTTTTGGTTTAGAATTGATAATAAATTATCCCCTAAAATTTGATTATGATCTTTTGCTAATGAAGTTAAAACAGCATAATCACTATCAATAATATTAGTAGCATCAAACAAACCACCAATTCCAACTTCAAGAATAGCTCATGATACTTTTTGTTCTTGAAAATAAATTAAAGCAATTAAAGTTAAAATTGCAAAAAAACCTAATTGATATTTATTAACATCAGTTTCAATTAACAATTTAATTCTCAATAAATCTTGATCACTAATCATTTGATCATTAATAATAATTCTTTCATTAATTGTCAGGATATGTGGTGATGTAAATAATCCAACTTTAAAATTTAACTTTTGACTTAAAATTGCATGCAAATAACGAGCGACTGAACCTTTACCATTAGTACCGGTAATATGAATATATTTAATATTATCTTTAGTTAAATATTTACCTTTTAAAATGTTTAATTTTTTTAAACTATCAACTGATGGATATTTGTTTAATCAATCTCAAAAATTATTAATCATAGCAATTCCTAAAATTCCAAAATATTAATTAAGATTATCAATGTTAATTAATGGACTAACGGTTCTTCAAGTTATATAAATAATAGTTGCATTAATAATAATTTTGATTGGCGCCATAACAATTCTTGGAATCATTGTTAAACCATAATCTTTTGAGGAGGATGGTGATAAAAAGCTCATATCAGCATAAGATGCAATTAAAACAGTAATAACATATTCAGCAACAACTGCTAAAAGAATAATTGGCAAAATATTATTAATTTTTTCCTTATCGCTACTTTTTAAATAATATAATAAAACAAAATAAATAATTAATAAAGTAAAGACACCACCACCAGCAATAACACCAACAACAGCATATTTACTCATTACTAGCCCTGCTGATAAAGGTATTGATTCTTCTGGGTATTGTAAAACAAGGTAAGAACCACCACCAGCAAAAAGTAACATAAATAAATTAATTAAAATAAAAATAATTCAAGGATGATTTTTTAATTTAAATTTAATAACACCAGCAATACCAGCCATAAACCCTGTTAAGATAATACAAAAAATATAAACTGGATTAATATAAGAAGGAACAAAAAGCATAACTAACATATCAGTTATTGTTGCAGAAATAATCCCAATTACTGGCCCAAATAAATAACCAGAAATTTTAATCATTAATCCCTCAATTGCTAACCGCACAGGTGGTAAAACAGTGATGGGGATCGTTAAGGAAACAACAATTGTTGCAACAACTGAAACAGAAGTTAACATTGTAATATAAGCAATATTTTTTGTTGTAAATCTTGATCCCTTATATTTATCTTTTTTTAATCACCGTAAAAAAACATTAATTAAAATGTAAGTTAACATAACTAAACTAAAAGCAATAATTAAATAAAGCGCAGTTGTGTTACTAAATAAAGAAAAATTCGTTTGTGTTGCATTAAGTTTTAAAAACATTATTAACCACCATTCTTTATTCAGGCTTCATTTTTAAACAAGTATATCATATCATCATTTAATAATTTCTATAATTTTATTTTTAAGTGTTGTTAAGTACCACTAATTAATGGTATTTGTTGATAATTTTCAATTAATGGGTTCTTGCCCCACTTTAATTAATCAATTATTGGTTCTACTAAAAGGTTGAGAACCAAAAAAACCTTTATTAGCACTAAAAAATGAAGGGTGCGGACTTTCAATAATTAAATGTTTATTAGTATCAAGTAATTGTTTTTTTAATCGAGCATTATTACCTCATAAAATAAAAACCAAATTCTCTCTTTTCTCATTTAAATAATGTAAAACATTATCAGTAAAAATATACCAATTATATTGACTATGACTATTAGCATTATTATATCTAACAGTTAATGCTGTATTTAATAAAAAAACACCTTGAGTAGCTCAATCAATTAAATAACCATTATCGCGATTATCAACTTCCAAATCATCTTTTAATTCTTGAAAGATATTCCTCAAACTTGAAGGTAACGGAACTTTAGGCAGAACACTAAAGGCAAGTCCATGCGCTTGATTTGGTTGATGATAAGGATCTTGACCAAGAATTACAACCTTTACTTTATCAAGACTAGTCAAAGCAAATGCTTGAAAAATGTTATCCCATTTAGGAAAACAACGATAAGTTTGATATTCTTTTTTAATATTATTTAATAATTCAGGAAAATATTGTTTTTTTTGTTCTAAAGAAAAAAACTCATTTCAAGACTTATCTACTAATAATTTATTAGCCATCACATATTATCCTTTCTCAGGTATTACCACAAGTTCTCCTAAATTTATTTATGATAAGGTTTATTATTAATAATTTGCATTGATCGATATATTTGTTCAATTAAAATCACTTGCGCTAATTGATGTAATAAGGTAATTCGCCCAAAAGCAAGTTTTTTAATTTTTGGGTTATCCTTAATATCAGAAGCAACACCATTACTACCGCCAATAATAAATAATAGTTTACCTTGATGAAAATTTTGATTAGAAATAATTATTTTTGCTAAATCTTCACTACTAATTAAAGCACCAGTTAAATCTAGTAAAAATGATTGATAATCGGAATATTTTGTTAATAAAAGATTAATTTTATTACTTTCCAATTTAAGATTAATCTCAAGATTTTTATTTGTTGTTATTTCATTAATTGTATGAATTGTAATCTTAGCATAACTATTTAGTCTTTTATAATATTCTTGAAAAGCTAAATTTCAATAATTTTTATCAAGTTTGCCAACGGCAATAATAATAATATTCAACATTTTATTGTTACTGCTAATTATGTTTTTGCAACACTAAGATTAACAATTTTTTTCTTAGCAACTTCTTGCTCTTCACCAAATTTAATTTCACCGAATGGTTTCGCAAAAGTGTCCAAATGTAAAACAACAAGCGGACTATCATTTTTATCAGTAATTTTACTAAAATTAAAATTAATTTCAGCACTAAAATCAATTCTAAAAGTACCAATTAATAAATAAAAATGTACTCACCCAGTTCTAATTATTTGCTTTTCTTTATCATTAAACTCAGAAAATTCTGGAATTGTAATATTATTTTTTGTTGGTTTATAATTGCCTGGTGTTTCTGCACTTCAAGGATTAGAACTAGTAATAAATCAATAAACTCTTAGTTTATTATTATCTTCGCTTGCATCATTATCATTAACTTGATAAATAAAATCTTGATTATTTTTATCTTTAAAAGAAAAATCTTGTTCATTACTTGGTAAAGTAACATCAGTTAAGTCATAATTAAAACTTGAAAAATAATCTTCTCGTCATGCTTTTGAACGATAAAATTCTTGTCAAATATCGCTATTAAGCGTACTGCCATTATCAAAATAAATTTTGTCACTAGCCAATTGTGCTGCAAGTCCTAAAAGATAATTAGCAGTTCCTTCATTATAAAAATATTTTTTATTATAAACATAATCAACAAGCGGATCTTGATTGCTTTCTGCTTTTTTGGGTGGATTTTTAATTTCAAGTTTAACTAATTGACCTTTAGAAACTCCACAAGCACTAACTGCAAAAGTTGAACTTCCTAAAAATGCAACTGCTGAAAAAAAAGCAATTAGTTTTTTCATTATATATATTTATTTCTCCTTTAATTTTAATTAATAATATTGTTAATAATAACTTGTTTTACTTAAAAAAGCAAAAAATCTCATGATTTAATTTCCTAATTTTGGTAATTTTCAAATTTTCCCCATTTTGGAATAAAAACAGTAAACACTTTGCCCGTTGGACCATTACGATGTTTAGAAATAATAATTTCAGCAATATGATTATCTTGTGTTTCTTTAGCATTTTCTAACTCAGTATTCTTTTCTTTATAATAATCATCACGATATAAGAACATAATTAAATCAGCATCTTGTTCAATCGCCCCTGATTCTCTTAAGTCTGACATTAATGGTCGTTTTTCTTCTCTTCTTTCAACTAAACGTGATAATTGTGATAAACAAATAATCGGAATATTTAATTCCCTTGCTAAAATTTTTAAACTCCGAGAAATATTTGATACTTCTTGTTGCCTTGATTCACTACTACTTGAACCAGTTAATAACTGTAAATAATCAATCACAACCAATTTAATATCATATTCTCGCACTAACTTTCTCACTTTTGATTGAAGTTCCAGTATTCTTAAACCAGGTGTATCATCAATAATAATTGTTTTTTGTTTTAATTGTTCTGCAGTTGTGCTAAGTCTTCTTCAATCATCATGCGTAAGTTTAAATTTATTACGTAATTTATGAGCATCAAAATTACCTTGACAAGAAATCATTCGAGTTATTAATTGATCTTTTGGCATTTCCAAAGAAAAAACTAATACAGCTTGGTTCAAAGAATTTAAACTTTCAGCTGCATTTAAAGCAAAATTTAATGCTAATGCGGTTTTACCCATTGATGGTCGCGCAGCTAAAATAATAAAATCACCCGCTTGAAAACCACTAGTTAAAGCATCAAGATTGTTAATACCTGAAGTAACACCAGTCAATGCTTGGTTTGATTTTTGTAGTTTTTCAATTTTTTCAACAACATCATCAATCGTTGAAGCAATTGGTTTTAATTCTTCACTATTTCTTTCTTGTGATACTTCAATAATTTCTTTCTCAGCAGCACTTAAAATATCACCAATTTTTTTATCACCCTGTAAATCTTGATTAATTTTTTTTAATGCTTGTGATAATTGTCGTTTGGTTGTTCTTTCAATCAAAATATTAATATGTTCTTTCAAATTAACATCACTAACATAATTAGCAATAATATTAGTTAAGTAGCTAACACCACCAATTTTATTTAAAAGACTTTTTTTAATTAAAGCGTCACTAATGGTAGCAATATCAACTCCAACATTATTCTTAACTAAATCAACAATTGTATTAAAAATTAATTGATTATCTTTAATAGTAAAATCATCATCTTTTAAAATTTCCAATACTGTTTCACACGCTCGTTGCGATTGAATCATAGCACTTAAAATATTAACTTCAACTTCATTAATATGATCTTGATTTTCGGTCATGACTTAATTTCCCCGATCCTTTTCCATTAGTTATTTAGGACTAACTTTAACTTTAATTTTTGCAACGACATCTGAATATAATTTAACAATAATTTCAGTAGTACCTATCGTTTTAATTGGTCGAAAATTAATAAATTTATGTTTATCAAGTTCAATACCATAATTATGATGTAGATAAGCACAAATTTGTTTTGCTGAAATTGCATTAGCTACTTTATTTTTATTAGTTTGTAAATAAAATTCTAATATTAAACTTTCTAAATCTTTTTTCATATTTTGATAATGCTTTAGTTTTTCTAACGCAACAGTTTTTTCTTTTGCTTTAATTTTTTTATTAACCTCTAAAGCATCTTCACTTGCAATAATTGCAAGATTATTAGGGAATAAGTAATTTTTAGCATAACCATCACTAACTTCCACGATTTGATTAACTTTACCTAAGTTTTTAACTTCGTTTAAGAGTATTACTTTCACTTTGATAAACCCCTTTCTCAACTAAATCAACTAATTTTTCATATAATTCTTCCACTGTAAGTTTACTACTTTGGACAGCAGCAGCACTAAAGTGACCACCACCACCTAAACTTTCACAAATAATTTGAACATTAATTTCACCATTACTTCGTGCTGATAAACATGCCCGTTTTTGTTTATCATAACCAATAGCAAAAGCAACCTTACAGTCTTTTAAATCTAACAACATTTCTGAAATTTGTGCTAAAAATGTTGTATGGTATTCTTCATTTTCATCACCAACTGTGGCTAAAAAACCTTTTTTAATTTCTTTTGCTTTACTAATTAAAGCAAATTTACCAATTAATTCATTTAAACTGTCTTTTAATAATCCTTTAACTTTTGAAATCGAAGCCCCCCATTCAATTAATAAACCACAAGCTTCAAAAGTTCTGCGCGTTGTTCGAACTTGAAAATTATTAGTATCAATTAAAATTCCTGCTAACATTAAATTTCATAAAAAATCATTCTCAATATTAGTAAAATCATTATAATACATAATTTCAGCTAATGATTCAGCAGTTGACGAAGTACCAGCATCAATATAAGAAATAACAGTATTATAAATAACTTCATCAGAAACTCGATGGTGATCAATAACAATAATTTTTGTTGCTTTATTTAAAATTTCTGGACTATCAACCCGATCAGGATTGTGAGTATCAACAATAACTAACAAAGTATTACTTTGTAATAATTTCAAAGCTTGCTTACTATTAATAAACTTGCGATTAATATAAGATTCAGGGACTAAAATATCCAAAACTTCTTTTGTTTTTTCATCAAGTTCATTTTGATTAACAATGTAATGTGCTTGACGATTTAAATTTTTAGCAATTTCAACAATTGCAACACCTGATGAAATACTATCAAAATCAGCAGCACGATGGCCCATAACTAAAACATTACCAGCTAATTTAATTTCATTAAGTAATGATTGGGCAAACATTCGAATATTAATTTTTGATTCTGATTGTTTTGCCTCAATTGTTCCACCAATAAATGTTGTGTTACCACCAGACTCACGAATTACAACTTGATCACCACCACGATAAACTGCTAGTTCCTTAGCTTCAATTGCTAATTCATACAAATCTTTACTAACAGCATTACCATAAGCAAATCCAGCTGATAAAGTAATATCAGCTTTAAACTTCTTAACTCCTTCACGAACATTTTGAATTAAAGGAAAATTATCAATTTTTGCTTTTTCAAACTCACTTTGATAAAGCAAAATAATATAACCATCTTCAATATTACCTAACAATAAACTTGAATATTGATCAGCAAAATTATTTAACTCGGTTTTAATAAAAGCTTCAACCTTAATTTGATTTTCTACTCGTAACTTTTGTAAAGAATTATAAAAATTATCAATGTTAATGACAGCAAAAACCAATTTTTCTCGTTGCAATTTATCATATAATAAATGATATCTTGTTGTTTCTTGCAATAAAATTGTCCTTGTTTGGGTTAAATAAATTGCATCATACAACATATTTTCAATTTTTAAAGTAATTTTATTAACATTATTATTAGTTAATTGTTCAAAATCTTTTGAAAGTCTAAATAATGATTTACCAACTAATTTACCAAGACTTTTATCTTCCAAAAATTCACTAATTCACATAATATTTTGATCAGAATCTAAAATAATCATGCCAACACTACCAAAAGTTAAAGCTTGAGTATTGTTTAATTTAAGAACTTCAGCAGTACTAATATATCTCCTGCGAACTCATAAACTAAAAAGGAAGATATAAAGACAAATAATTAAAAAATTCCCAATTACCAATGTTAAAATAATAATAACTGAAGCGAAATCAATTTTATTGTTAATATTAACAATAAAATAAGTTAAGCCAACTAAAATTTCAACTGCTAATCAAATGATAATAATCAAATGATAATTACGCAAGGATTTAAACACATTACACTTCCTAAATTATTACTATAGAATTGCTATCTAATTTACTATTTTAATTATACTATAACTAAAAGATTAACATAATATCTAATTAAGTTTACTGAATTGGAATTTAAGTATTAAATGTAAATAAAAAGTAAGGTTAATTAAAAACAGTAGCATTTTAACTTAGGGGGTTAAAAATGAAACAAGGTTTAAGTATTTTAAGTACTTTTATTTTAGCAAGCAGTACTATTACAGCATTAATTCTAATATTTATGGCAATAACAGCTTGAGTTAGATTGTATAAATAATATGATAGATAATATGACACAACTTGAAATTTTCTTTTTCTTTTTTGTTGTAACCTTTACCCAAAACATTACCATTTTCATCAATAACAACAGCACCAACACTAAAACAACTAAAAAAAATTAAAGTAATAAAAAAAACAAAAAAAACAGTTATAACATAACTGTTTTTTGATTTTCAATATCTTAACTAATTTTAACGAGAATAAGGTAACAAAGCCATAATTTGAGCACGCTTAATTGCTGTAGCAATTTGACGTTGATATTTAGGTTTTGTCCCTGTTGTTCTTGCAGGTAAAATTTTATTATTATTGGACATGAATTTTTTTAATAATTCTAAATCTTTATAATCAATATACTTAATATTGTTTTTTGTAATATAGCAATATTTTTTTCTTGAATGAACTCGATTCTTATTCATTTTTTACTCCTTTTAATATTCTTAAATAACTAATCTCAAATAATAGCATCATCTGAATCATCAGAATCTAAACTATTGTTATTAACAAAGCTAATTTCAGTATCATAATTTTGATTTTCATTTTTGAATGCTTCATCAATATTTACTTGAGAATTTTTTGGAAAATTATTTTTTGGCTGTTCTAAATCATTAACATTTTCGTTTTCAAAATCTCTCTTTTTATTATCTAAAAAACTAACGTTAGTTGCTTGAACTTCCGTAATTGTAGTATATTGGTCTTTTTGATCTTTTCTTGATGTTAGGCGACCGCCCACAGCAACCAGTGATCCTTTACCAACATATTTTGTCATATTTTCAGCTACACGATTTCAAGCAACACAATTAATAAAGTTTGCTTGATTGTTAGCATCATTAACTGCAACTGTAAAAAATACATAATGTTTACCACTATTAGTTTCTCTCAAAACTAAATTGCGAGTAATTCTACCAACTAATGTTACATGATTCATAAATGCCCCCTATTTGTAATTTTCTATTTTGTTTCTGAACTATTTGGTTTTTTAACTTCTTTAGTTTCTGAAGTAATTTGTGTTTCTTCTGCTTTATTACTTTTAGTTGTTGTTCCAACAAATTGTTTTGTGTCTTTAAAGTCTTTATTAGCTTTAAAGTCACGATTACCTTTAAAATCACCTTTATTAGGATCGTAAGATCTAAATTTTGAATCACGATTAAATTCGGGTTTTTTAGGACTTTCTTTTCTTACTTTGAAGGTGTTAATTTTTTCATCATCTAAATTAATAATTAATTTTCTAACTACTTCACCTTGTTTTTGTTTAATTGAAAAAATTCTACTAAAATCATCAATATTTTTTGATGTTGTTTTTAATTGTAAAACAAAATAATGTCCTTTAACCTTATGATTGATTTTGTAAGCAAATTGTTGAATAAAATTTTCTTCTTTAACAAGCTTACCATCATCCTTAGTTAAGATTTCAAGAAACTCTTTCTTAAGAGAGTTTGCTTTTTCTGGGTTTTGATCATCAACAATGTACATAATTTCATAATTGCTGAACTTAGTTTCTACCATGAGAAAACCTCCTTTTGGGCTTATGGCTCTTACGAGCAAGGAGCTAATCAAATATATTTACTTTTTATTTAATATTAATAATTAACTCGTTTAATTATTATATAATTAATTTCAATTTTAGTAAAGAAAATAAGTAAAAAATTCCAGAAAATAAAGAATTAAAAATTCACTTGTGAAAAGTGAATTTAAAGCTTTATCGTGACAATATTAACTAATTAACTTTGAACTTCTAATTCTGCTGTATCATTAATAGTTGTTTTAATTGTTTCCTCTTTAGTGCCAACAATAACATTTTCTTCTTTAATATGCTCTTGATTATTAAATAAGAATAAAATTCCACTAACTAATAAAATTACTAATGGAAAGAATCAAGCTATTCAAGCAAAAACCACTGAAACAATTGCAAGAATTCCAGAAATTTTAAATAAATTTGTTCTACCTGATAAAAATAATCCTGATAAAACAATGTTAACAATACTAAGAATAATGGCAGCAACAACTAAAAAATAAAATGCTCCTGGTTCTAATGCTAAAACTAATAGGAAGCCATTTCCTGTTATTAAAACAATACTAGCAATTAACATAATTAATGAACCAATGATTGTTAAAATTGCCCCCGATCTACCATAATTATTCATAATTCCCCCAAATTCCTTTCGTTTTTTTATCTATAAAATAATTATATTTTAATCATACGCTAAAATTATTTAAATGTTATATTAAAGCAAAACAAACAATTAAAAAGTAATAACTTTATTTTTTAATTTTTTTTAAAATTTCATTAACAATTTCATCAGGATTTTTACTATTAGCATCAATAACAAAAAATGGTAATTTATTACGATTCTTTAAATATCAATCTTCATATTTTTCATTTAATAATTTTCAATAACTGGGTGAAACATGTTTTTCTGATTCTCTACCCCTTTGATTAATTCTTTTAATTGCATTTTCAGTTGTAACCTTCAAATAAATAATTAAGTCTGGCTTAATTTTAGGATCAAAATACAAAGAAGAAATAACAACATGCTGATAAAAATCATAATAAACTTGATAATCAACATCATTAATATTATTTTGTGCTTTTAAAACTTCAACAAAAATTGGATCTTCTAAAATACTACGATCAAAAATAACATTTTTTTCATTAATTGCTGCTTTTAGTTGTTTACTTCTGGCCATTAACATAAAAATCTGCATCTTAAAAGCAAAATCTTTTGGGTTAGCATAAAAATCATCAAGATAAGGATTAGTTGCAACAGGCTCTTGCATGATTTTAAAATTTAATTTTTGAGCAAGTTTCTCACTAATTGTACTTTTCCCAACTCCAACAACACCAGATAAAACAATTTTCATACTTTTTTTGTCCTTCCAAAATTTTTCTACTTTTAAAGTATAACATCTAGCAATTTTTATTGAAAAAAAATATTTCATTTTATTTCTTATTAGGTTTAATTAATAAAATAAAATAAACTTTATCGTAATTTAAAAATTAAAAGGTAACCCTTTTTTGTGCTACAATTTTTTTACTTATCAAAATATTTAAAATGAAAGGTAGTACAAATGTATTCAAAACAATTAATTAAATCACTAAATGAAGACTTGAAAAATCATTTTCCTCATTTAAAAACAATCGAAAAAGACTATCATATAATACATGATGGCGTATCAAGAATGGTAATGCTTGATCGTTACTCACAAAAAGATAAAGGCTTAGTTAGTTTAAAACCAGGAGATTTAGTTATAACTGTAATTAAAGAAGACCCAGTTTTTCCAACCCGAGCGATAGGTCATATTATTGAACAAGTTAAAGATGATATTTACTCAATTGCTATTGAAGATGACTATGCAGCAGCAATTGATCCAAGTTTAATTCAAACATCTGGTAAGGCCGGAGTTGTTCATAAGCAAAAATATGAATTAGAAAAACCATTAGAATTATTTTATGAACAAATTGCTTACCGTGTTAGTAAAAATTTAGCTAGTAAAGAACTTACAGAGGAAAAAGAGAAAGAACAATTAAATAATTTTTATCATGAGTTAAAAAATTTAAATATTGTTCCTGCTGGAAGAGTTCTATATGGTGCTGGCAGTGATTCTTATGTAACATTTTTTAATTGTTTTGTTATGCCTTTTATTCGTGATTCACGACAAGGGATTGCCAGCCACCGTCAACAGGTAATGGAAATTATGTCACGCGGTGGTGGTGTTGGATCAAATGGCTCAACTTTAAGACCAAAAGGAACAATTGCTAAAACAGTTGGCGGTAAATCATCGGGTGTTGTTTCTTGATTAAATGATTTATCAACATTAACTCATTTAGTTGAACAAGGGGGTTCTCGACGAGGGGCACAAATGATTATGCTTGCTGACTGACATCCTGACATTATTGAATTTATTATTTCAAAAATGCAAAATCCAAAAATTTTATTATGATTAAAAGAAAACTCTAAATCAAGTTTGGTTCGTGAAGAAGCAAGAAAAAAATTAAAATTTGAACCATTAACTGATCAAGAACAAGAAACTTATCAAACAATTTTAAATAATGAATCTTTATTTGCTGGTAATATTGTTGAAACTGCTAAACAAAAATTAACTTTGGGAGGCGAATGAAAAGTTTTAAGAAAAAACTTTTTAACTGGTACTAATATTTCAGTAACAATTTCTGATGAATTTATGGATGTTGTTACTAATAATGGTGATTGAGATTTAAGATTCCCTGATTTAGATAATTATACTGTAACTCAAAAACAAGCATATGAAGAAAACTGAAATAAAATTGGAGACATTCATGAATGAGCAAAAATGGGTTATCGAGTTAAAACTTATCAAACAATTAAAGCAACAGACTTATGAGATTTAATTAATTTCTGCGCTACTTATTCTGCTGAACCAGGAATTTTCTTTATTGATCGTGCCAACCAAATGACAAATGCCCAAGCATATGGTATGAAAGTTGTAGCAACAAATCCTTGTGGTGAACAACCATTAGCACCCTACTCAGTTTGTAATTTAGCAGCAATTAATTTAGCTAACTTTGTTAATAAAGAAACAAATGAAATTTTATACAACAAACTAAGTAAAACTGTTAGTGTTTGTGTTAGATTACAAGATAATGTAATTGACGCTACACCTTATTTCTTAGAAGAAAATAAAAAACAAGCACTTGGTGAAAGACGAATTGGTTTAGGAGTAATGGGATTACATGATTTATTAATTTGAGCTAATTTAAAATATGGTTCAAAAGCAGCCAATCAAGTAACTGATAAAATTTTTGAAACAATTTGTCTTAGTGCTTATCGCACCTCAATTACTTTAGCGCAAGAAAAAGGATCATTCCCATTTTTAGAAAGTCGCGAAGCATTCATCAATACTGGTTTTATCAAAACATTACCAAAAGATATTAGTGAAGGGATTTTAAAATACGGGATTCGCAACTCACACCTATTAACAGTTGCACCAACTGGATCAACTGGAACAATGGTTGGAGTGTCAACTGGTTTAGAACCATACTTTGCTTTTTCTTATTTTAGAAGCGGCAGGTTAGGTAAATTTATGGAGGTTAAAGCTAACATTGTTAAAGAGTGATTAGAATTTCATCCAGAATATAAAGAAAAAACACTGCCAGAAATTTTTGTTTCAGCAATGGAATTAAAACCAGAAGAACATGCACAAGTTCAATGTATAATTCAGCGTTGGGTTGATTCTTCAATTTCTAAAACTGTTAATGCACCAAAAGGTTATTCAGTTAAACAAGTTGAAAAAATTTATCATAATTTATATCTTGGTGGCGCTAAAGGCGGAACAGTATATGTTGATGGTTCGAGAGATAGTCAAGTATTATCATTATCTGATGATGAAAGTCAACAACTACAAGAACAAGTTGATCTAACACAATTAGGATTCACAGAAACTTTAGCAATGGAGTTTGAAGAAATTGCTAAACCAGTTAAACCAGGTTGAAGAAGTGATCGACAAGACCGAAAAATTGGTAACAATTTAGGTGATTTATGCCAGATGTGCAAAGAAGGAATTTTAGTTTTATCATCAGGTTGTTTTACTTGTAATAACTGTGGTATGCAAACTAAATGTGGTTTATAAAAAAATAAAAATCAGTCTAATTAGACTGATTTTTTTATCTTAAAAAAATTATTTTTTATTTAAATATTTCAACTCTTGATCAATATCTAATCGTTTAAACAAAATTGAACTCTTGCTAACCTTATTATTAGCTAAATCATTGAGATCAAAATTTAAATCAATCGTTGTCATTGGTTTAACACCTAATTGATGCTGAATTTTTGAAAAACTATCAACTAAAATTGGTGATAATAAAACACTAATAATTAATAAACCATTAGCAAGTAAATTTAAAAGATTATTTAATTCAGCAGTTTGCTGATTTTTAAACAAATCTCATGGTTTTTTTTCATCAATTATTTTATTAAGTTTATCAATTAGATTTCAAACAATATTAACAGCATCAGTCATTTGATATTGATCAATCGTAATTTTAAAATCATTAATTGTTGTGTGAAAATCAAAAATTAAATGATCTTGATCAGGTTTAACCTCTTGATTAGTAAAACTTGGAATTTTACCATCATTATATTTAATAATCATAGTGACTACTCTTGATAATAAATTTCCTAAATCATTAACTAAATAAGCATTAAAAAACTTTAAAAATGATTCATGATTATACTTACCATCGGCACCAAAGTTAATTTCTTTAATTAAAAAACAACGAACAGCATCAGCACCATAACGATCAATTAAAACTCTTGGATCAACAATATTACCTTTTGATTTTGACATCTTACCTTGATCATTAGTAATTCAACCATGAACTAAAAGTTGCGTTGGTTGTCGCAATTTTAGAGCCATTAATAAAATTGGCCAGTAGATGGCATGAAATCGAGTAATTTCCTTACCCAACAATTGAACAATTTCACAATCCTGATTATTTCAAAATTTCTGAAAATTTTGATGATTTTTTTCTAAATATCCTAATGCTGATAAATAGTTACTTAAAGCATCAATTCACACATAAATAATATGCTTTTTATTTTCTAAAACTGGAATCCCCCAATTAAAACTAGTTCTGGTGACACTCAAATCATTTAACCCTGGTTTAAGAAAATTATTAATCATTTCATTTTTTCTACTTTGAGGAAAAATAAAATTTGAATGCTCTTGATAATAAGTTAATAATTTTTTACTGTAATTACTCATTTTAAAAAAATATGAATCTTCTGATAAAGAAATTAAATCATTACCACATGTTTTGCAAGTATTATTAATTTTATTAATTTGGGTTTCAGTAACAAATTCCTCACAAGAAACACAATATAATCCTTGATATTGACCTAAATAAATATCGCCTTGCGCTAATAATTTTGTAAAGATTTTTTGTGTAACATCAATGTGAATTTTATCAGTTGTTCTAATAAAATAATCATAATCAATTTTTAATTTCTTTCATAAATCTTTAAATTCAATAATGATTTGATCAACAAATTTTTTTGGTTCAAGTTTTTTCATTGCCGCAGCCTTGGCAATTTTTTGGCCATGCTCATCAGAACCAGTTAGAAAAAAAACATAATAGCCTTGACTTCGTTTATAGCGTGCTAAAACATCAGCAATTGTGGTTGTGTACGCATGCCCTAAATGCAAAATATTGCTGGGATAATAAATTGGAGTTGTAATATAAAAATATTTTGCCATCGTTTGCTTTCTTTCTATTTTTACCTTTTATTTAAAAACTTTTTTAAAAATATAATCAACATTCACTAAAAATTGCTGCTCATCATAACATTTTGTTAATTGTTCTTCGGTTAAATACTTATTAATTTGGTTTACTTGTAATACATCTTTGAAATTTTTTCTTTCTTTTTGAGCAATTAAAGTAGCATTCTGAATAAAATCATAGGCTTGCTCCCTTGTTACATTAGGATTATTCTTAATAATTGCTAACAATATTGGTTGTGAAAAATAAATATTATTTGCTTTTGCTAAATTTTCATTAATTGTTTGAGTATTAACAACCAAATTTTCTAAAACATTTAACATTCTTTTGGCAATAAAATCTAATCCATGATAAACATCAGGAAAAATAACTCGCTCATTAGAACTATGAGAAATATCTCTTTCATATCATAATAAATTATTTTCAAAACTAGCATTAACATAAGTGCGAATTAAACGTGATAAACCAACAATATTCTCACTAGCAATTGGATTTTTTTTATGGGGCATCGAACTTGAACCCTTTTGGTTGACATCAAAACCTTCAGCTAACTCGTTAACTTCACTCCGTTGACTTAATCTAATTTCTAAAGCAATTTTTTCAATTGTTGAAGCAATATTAGCCAAAGTTGTTAATAAAAAACTATGACGATCCCTTTGTACTACTTGTGTTGCACAACTATCAACATTCATCTTTCATTTTTTAGCAACAATTTCACTAACTCTTGGCGAAACATGGGCAAAATTACCAACTGAACCAGTAATTTTAACTACCTCAATTTGTTCTTTAGCTAAAGTTAATCTTGCCAATTGACGATCAAATTCATCATACCATAAAGCAAATTTTAAACCTAAACTAGTGGGTTCAGCAAAAATACCATGAGTTCGTGCAATAATTGGTTGAGTTTTATATTTAAGGGCCAATTCTTTTAATATTTTTTGTAATGCCAAAATATCATTGGTAATTATTAGATTAGCTTGTTTAATTTGATAATTTTGCACTGTATCAACCATATCAGTTGAAGTTAAACCATAATGAATTCAGCGACTTTCTTTTTTTAAACTCGCACTCAACATTCTTGTAAATGCAACAACATCATGTTTTGTTTCTAACTCAAGTTTTTTCATTAGTGGTAAATTTAATTTAGCATGATTTTTAATTTGTAAAAATTCACTTTTTGAAAAATAATTTAGTTGACTTAATGCCTCACAAACATCAATTTGAAATTTTAATCATAAATTAAACCGATTTTCATCATTTCAAATTTGATTCATATCTTGTGTTTGATAACGTTCAATCATAATTAACCCCCTATTCTGTCATGTCTTTGTCTGTCATATTCTTGATAATAATTGTTTGCTTCCTATTAGGACCAACAGAAAATATTGTAATTGGCACACCAACTAATTCACTAATTTTTTCTAAATATTTTTTAGCATTAATTGGTAATTGTTTAAAACTAGTAACTTTAGTAATATCTTGGGTTCAACCAGGTAAAGTAAGATATTTTGGCTGACAAAGATTAAAATTATTAATTTGACCAGGTATATAATCAATTTCTTGATTATTTAATGAGTAACCAACACAAATTTTTAATTCTTTAACTCCTGTTAAAACATCCAATAATGTGATTGCTAAACCAGTAAAGCCATTAATTTCAGCACTATATTTAGCAATTACTGCATCAAATCAACCAATTCTTCGCGGTCGTTTTGAAACTGTGCCATACTCATTACCATCTTTACGAATTTTTTTAGCAATATCATCTTCAAATTCAGTTGGGAAAACTCCAGCACCAACTCTAGTATTATATGCTTTAGTAATACCAATAATATTAGTTACTGCTTTTAATGGTAAACCTGTACCAACAGCAATTGAGGAAGCAATTGGATGAGAAGAAGTTACAAAAGGATAAGTACCATGATCTAAATCTAATAAAGTACCTTGAGCTCCCTCAAATAAAATCTTTTTTTCTAAATGTAAATTTTTATATAATAAAACTCTTGTATCAGTAATATATTGTTGAAATTGTGGTAATAATTGCTTAAATATTCTTTGTGCTATTTCTTGAGCATTAAAAATTTTCTTGACATGATAAAGTTTAGTTAATATTTGATTTTTAACAGCAACATTTGCTGTTAATTTTTTAATAAATTGTTCTTGATCTAATAAATCGCCAATTCTAATTCCGACACGATTAATTTTATCAGCATAACAAGGACCAATTCCTTTTTTTGTTGTACCAATTGCTTGATCTTTTTTGATTTTTTCTTCATTTTCATCCAATGCTAAATGGTAAGGAAAAATAATATGAGCACGATCAGAAATTTTTAAATTATTACAATTATAACCATGTTCTTTTAAATAATTAATTTCTTCAACTAATTTATCTAAATTAACCACACAACCATTACCAATAACACAAGTAACTTTTTGATTAAAAATTCCTGATGGAATAATACTTAATTTAAATTTTTTTTGATCAAAAACAATTGTATGACCAGCATTATCGCCACCACTTCAACGAACAATAATGTCAGCATTTTGAGCAAAATAATCAGTAATCTTACCCTTACCTTCATCTCCTCATTGACTACCAATTACTGCGGTTGTTTGAAATTTCTGATTTAACATTGATTAAACTCCTTATTATTTAGATTAATTAAAATTGTTGATTATTAAATTTATTCATTAATTGATTAATATTACCATTTTCAACTCAATTTAAAATGGCATTAAAAAAAAGTTTTTGATGATCAGTAATTCTTAATAATTCATGATCAGAAAAATTACTTAAAACTCAATTAACAGTAGTAAAATTAGGATTTCTGCCAACACCAATTCGTAACCGAGTAAAATTATTACTATTAGTTTTTAAGAAAATATCTTTTAACCCATTATGACCAGCAGCAGAACCAGTGCTTTTAAATTGGATTCGACCAAAATCTAAATCAATTTCATCATGAATTATTAAAACATCTTCTGGTTTAATTTTAAAAAAGTTCATAAAACTAACGACACAACCACCCGATAAATTCATAAATGTTAAAGGTTTTAATAAAATAATGTCTTGGTTTTGGTATTTCGTTTTAATAAATTCACCACTAAATTTAGTTTCTTCATTAATAAGATTTAACTCTTTAATTAAATTATCAATAACCATAAAACCAATATTATGTCTTGTGAATTGATATTGTCTACCTGGATTACCTAAACCAACAATTAACTTCATTTTCTGCCCTTTATTATTTTTCTTTTTTTAACTTCAGTTATTTAACTGATTTTTTTACTTTTTTAAGCAATAATTCAGTCTTATTGTCATAAACTTGTGTTAAAGATTTATTTTTAATTGAAGCATCAATCATATTAGCAATAAAGTCAGCAATTGAAACAATCTTTAATCCTTGAAATTGCTTTTCTTTTGGCAGAGTAACTGTATCAGTAACAACTACTTCAGTAATAATTCCATCTTTAATTGCTTGTTTAAATTTATCAATAGCATCAAGACTAAAAAGTCCGTGGGTTGCTAACAGATGAACTGATTTAGCATCATGTTCTTTAATTGCTTTTGCTGCATTAAGAATTGTACCACCAGTATCAATCATATCATCAATGATAATCGCATTTTTCCCTTTAACATCACCCAAAACAAACTGAACTTCACTTTGATTTGGTTTAAATCGCCTTTTGTCAATAACTGCTAATGAACAACCAAGTAAATCAGCTAATCTTCGCGCACGAACAACGCCACCGTGATCGGGCGAAACAATAACTGGATTTTTGATTTCTTTACTAATTATGTAAGTAGCCAAATCATGAGTTGCTCTTAAATCATCAACAGGAATATCAAAAAAACCTTGTTCTTGGGATGAATGTAAATCAACAGTAATCAACCGCTCCATACCTGCTGTGACTAATAAATTAGCAACCAATTTACATGTGATTGGTTGACGGCCCAACATTTTTCGATCCTGACGAGCATAACCAAAATAAGGGATTACAACATGAATTTTAGCTGCTGATGCTCGCATTAACGCATCAAGTGTTATTAATAACTCCATCAAATTTTCATTAACTGGCGGTGCTGTTGATTGAATTAAATAAATTTCTTTTCCTCGTACCGAGGTTTTTAATTGAATATTAAATTCACCATCAGCAAAACGCCCAACTTCAATTTCTCCTGGTTTCAAATTAATTTTTTGACAGACTAATTTACTAAATTCCTTACTAGCACTCAAACCAAAAACTACAACATCATTTTTATCAAGCACACTCATTCATATTATTCCTTTCCTATTTTCTCTCTTTAATACAAATAATTCGTTTTTTGTCTATTTTCATTATACTAATAAAACACTAATTATCATAAATTAATAAGTAATTTTAATAAAAAGATTTAGTAAAACAAAAATTAAATATGATAATAATCATATTAAAAGTGTTAATTAAAAGGTAGTTTTAGTTAATATTTGATATTTTCGGTTTAAAAATAAAAAAAGTAAGTAATAATTTACTTACTTTTTACTTGTAAAAATAATTCATGAAACATAACAAAAGTTAAATTTTCTGCTCTAATAGTTGGTGATCAATTTAATTGCTCCATTAAATCATTTGCTTCTTGTTTTGTTAAATATTTTGTTAGATTGTTAACCAAAGTTTTACGTTTATTAGCAAAACAAGAACGAACAAAACTTCAAAATTCTTTGGCATTTTCTAATTTTACCTCATCGTTAACTTGAAACAAAACAACACTACTAGTAACTTTGGGGGCAGGGAAAAAAGATTGTGGTTTAACATCAAAAACAACTTTTAATTGACAATAAAATTGGCACATAACTGATAAATTACTATAAGCTTTAGTATTTACTTTAGCATTTAACCGCTGAGAAACTTCTTTTTGCATCATCAAAACAAAAGCAGAAAAAAAAGTAATATTTTCTAATAATTTTAAAATAATTGGTGAAGTTAAATAATATGGTAGATTAGCAATAACAATAACTTGATCATCACCAGCAAACTCATTTTTTATTAAAGTTGCTAAATCAACCTTCAAAAAATCTTGATTAATAATTTTTACATTATTAATTTCTTTAAATTCTTCATTTAAATAAGGAATTAATTTTTTATCAATTTCAATTGTAACAACCTTTTTTGCTTTTGTTGTCAAAGATTTTGTCAAATGGCCTAAACCAGTACCAATTTCTAAAATATTTTTATTTTCAATATTAACAACATTAGCAATTTTTTTAATAATATTTTGATCAAATAAAAAATTTTGTCCAAGACTTTTAACAGGATGCAAATTATTATTTGTTAAAGTTGTTTTAATTTCTTTCATGCAAAATCACCTATAATAGTAATTAAATTATATCATTGTCAAATTAGGAATAAATCACTAATAAATTAAAAACTTAAAGATGATAATTTTTAACGGCATCAAATGAATTAAAATAAATTATTAAAATTATTATTCCTGGAATTATCAAAGCAAATAAACTAATAATCCCACTAATAAAAACTCGTTTTTTAGGATTTAAACAAAACAAAATTGAATTTAAAAAGGTGAAACTTTCAATAATACCCAAAATGATAAAAAAAGTAACTCAAAGTTCTGATACTGTAATCATAAAAGGAAAAATAATCGCAAATAAAATAATAGTAAAAGAAAAAAACAATGATAAAATTGCTGCAATTCTTAAATTTTTACTATTTCCTGCCATATTAATCCTTTCAAATAACTCTAAAATTCTAATTCTTGTCTTACTTTGTTGCTACTATCTTGACCTAAAAGGATGGTAACGATCTGCAAAGCAAATTGAAAGGCACAACCAACCGATTTACCAGTAATAATATTATCACTCACAATAACTGGTTGCGTTGTTTTAATTGCTAAATCTAAATCTTTATCACAACCAGGATAAAAAGTTACTCGTTTATTATTTAATAAATTTAACTGTCCTAAAATTTGTGGTGCAGCACAAATTGCTGCAACAAATTTATTTTTATCATTAGCAAAATCTACTAAATGTTTTTTTAATAATTGATTTTTATTTAAATTGGCAACACCAAGAGTACCACCTGGTAAAATTAAAATTTTATAATCATTAAAATTAATTTTATTAATTTCTTTTTCACAATTAATAGTCATATTAAGACTTGATTTTACTAATAATTGTGGTGATAAACTAACAATATCAACAGGAATATTTGCTCTTCTTAAAATGTCAATCGTAATAACTGCTTCACTTGTTTGAAATCCTGGTGCTAAAAATATTGCGGCTTTAATTTTATTCATGATTTTCACCTAATTTTTATTTTAAATTAAATAAAGTTATGGCATTTTCATTAACCATCTTACGAACATTTTGTTCAGGTAACATTTTTAATTCAGCAATCTTCCTAACAGTAAAAATAATATTAACTGGGAAATTAATTGTTAACCCATACTTATTTGGTTTTTTCCCCCTCAATGGTTCTGGAGTTAAGTATGGAGCATCTGTTTCAACTAAAATGCGATTATTGGGGACATCTTTAACAACTGCTTGTAAGTCACGAGCATTTTTATAAGTTAAATTACCAGCAAAAGAAACATAAAATCCAAGTTTTAAAAACTTTTTAGCTATATCACTAGTACCTGTAAAACAATGCAAAACACCTTTAGTAATACCTTGTTCTTTAACAATTTTATAAGCATCTTCAAAAGCATTTCGAATATGTAATAAAACTGGGAGATTATATTTTTTTGCAAGTTTTAACTGTTCAATAAACCATTTTTTCTGTAATTCGGGGGCAGTATCTTTATGAAAATAATCTAAACCAATTTCACCAATCGCAATTACTTTACCAGTTTGAATAAATTTTATTAATTGTGTCATTACTTTATCATTAATATTATGAACTTCTGTTGGGTGAACACCAACTGCAGCAAAAACTTTTGGGGTATTACTATCATTCGCATATTGATATGCTTGTGAAACTGCTTGATTACTAGTTTCTAAATTATAACCAACGCTTAAAATATTCCCTACACCAGCAACAAAAGCATTATTTAATAAATTGTTAAGATCTTCATTTTGATAATGTTTTGACATTAAATGACAATGAGTATCAAAAATTCCATTATTTACCATTAGTTTGCCCCCCTTTTTATAATATCTTTTTCTTATTTACCTAAACAAAATCTTTTAAAAATTTCATCAATTAAATTTATTTGATGATCTTTACCTTGAATTGATAATAATAAATTTCAAGCGTTTTGTAAATAGATGACTACCAAATCAACTGGAACTCCAATCTTTAATTCTTCAACTGCTTTACTAATATTAGTTTCAATTTGATCAAAATATTCTAATTGTCTAGTGTTAGTTAATAATAATTCATTATTAAAATCAATTTTTGTTGTTAAAGCTTTAGCTTTGATTATTTCAATCAAAGAAGTAATATTTTGATTTAAAGCACTAATATTAACTGCATCAGTTATTTGTAATTTTAACCCCAAATCACTTTTATTAATAGCAATAATATAATTTTTATCTTTGATTAATTTCATTAAATCATGATCTTCTTTTGTTAATTGTTTTGAACCATCTAACACTAAAATTACTAATTGTGCTTTGTCAATCATCAACTTACTTTTAGCAATTCCAATCTTTTCAATTTTATCTGTTGTTGCTCTAATTCCTGCAGTATCAATTAAATTTAAACTAATATCACCTAAATTAATTTTTCCTTCAACTAAATCTCTAGTTGTACCTTGAATTTCTGAAACAATTGCTTTATCTTCTTTTAAAAAAGCATTTAATAATGATGATTTACCAACATTAGGTTTACCAATAATTACTGTATCAATACCATTTTTAATAATTTGAGTAATTTGACTATGTTCTTTAATTTTTTTAATTACTTGCAAAAAAGCAGTAACATCATTAAGCATTGCAGTATTAGTAACTTCTTTAACGCCATCATATTCTGGATAATCAATATTCACATTAACATTAGCAATTAAAGTTAACAATTGTTCTGATAATTGATTAATTAAATTAGTTGTATGTTTGCCTAAACTATTAATCGCTGTTTTTAATGTTGCATCATTTTCAGCAAAAATTAAATCATTAATTGCTTCTGCTTGAACTAAGTTAAGTTTATTATTTAAAAATGCACGACGAGTAAATTCTCCTGGTTGAGCCATTCTCATACCAAGGCTAAGCAATAATTTGATAATTTTTTGCGTAACTAAAACACCACCATGACAATTAATTTCAATTACATCTTCACCAGTGAATGATTTAGGATTACGATAACAAGCTAAAACAACTTCATCAATTTTTTCACCATTTAAATTTTGAATATAACCATTAACTAAAGTATAACCCTTTTGTTGTAAAATGTCTTTGCTAAAAACCTGGTTAACCAACTGATAAGTTGATGCACCAGAAACTCTAATAATGCTAATTGCTTGCGTAGTTAAAGCAGAAGCATTAGCAACAATTGTATCATTAATATATTTCATATCATTTCACCTATATATTATCAAATATATATTATCAAATTAAAACCCAAGGAAATCCTTAGGTGTAATTATTGTTCAACATTATTTTCTGTTTTAATAACAATGTGACGAAGAAAACCTTTTCCTTCAGAAAGACTTGTAAAACCATCAATTTCTTTAACTAAGTTATGAACTAATTTTCTTTGATCATTAGGCATTGGTTTTAGATGAAAAGGTTTATTTTTTTCTTTAATATTTTTAATTGCAAAATAAATTTGTTTTTTTAAAAAATATTTTTGATTATGCAAATGATTATTAACATTAATACTAATTTGATATCATTGTGCAAATTTACTAAAAAGATAACTAATTAATAAATTTTGAATTGCACTAACAACATAACCATATTTTTGTAATAATAAAGAATTTTGATTTTCACAAGTAATTTTTATGTAAATTTTTTTATCATTTAAGTAAATTTTTTCTTGAAAATCTTTTACAGGCAACATTTCTAAAATTTGATTTAATTGTGTTGCCAAATAGTTTTCAATGTCTTCAGAATCAAAAACTAAAACTTTTGTTATTGTTCGAAATAAACCTTTTTCAGTATCTAAAATCCGATAAAAACTATCGGATTTTAAATCAGTAATAAAATTATTTAGTTCTTGTTGTTTCTTAAAAATTTTTATTGTCATAACTCTCACCCACAGCATTAAATATTAATAATTGAATTAATACTTATTAATATTTTAAACTAAATTTGGCCTTTTTGGGTTTCTGTTCTTGATTTCTTTTGGTAAATTGTCGTTTAACTTTACTAGTAAATGAGGATTTAATTGTTCCTTTTCTTTTATAAGAAAATTTTTTATGTTTATTGTAGAAATGGAATGCTAATGTTTGAGCAATTTGAAGACTACCAGAAATAATTCAATAAATTCCTACACCAGCAGGAGTAGCAAAAACAAATATTGTAAATACAACAATGAACACTGTTTGAATAATAAATTGTTTTTTCATTGCCGCCTTTGATTCTTTTGTTTTTACTTTTTGACGAGATCGATTCAAAACCATTGGCAATAACATTGAAGTTAATTGAATTGGTAAATAAACAACAACAATAACTAAGTAAACTCAATGTCCTTGAGTTATCATTGATCACGGTGTTTCAATTAATTTAATTGCACCAATTTGAGCGGTTTTTAATAAATTTGTTGATTTTACAACAGTAAACATCGCTGTTAAAAAGGGAATTGAAAGAAACATTGGAATAAAAGATGAAATTGGATTAATTCCTTCTTTTTTATACACTGCCATTAATTCCATTTGCATTTTTTGTTTTGCATAAGGATCACGCGATTGTTTATATTTCGCTTGAATTTCTGCTGTTTTTAATTGAACAGCTTGCATTCGTTCTTGATTTTGTTGTGCTTTAAAAGTAAAAACTAAAGTAATCAATTTAATAATTAAAGTTGTAAAGAAAATTGAAAAAATAATCGCAACAGGCCCGCCACCAAAACCATTAAGAATACTTACTAAAATCCAAGCAATTGGATAAACAAATAAACCATAAAATGGTGATTTAGTTACTGTTCATGCTTGACCTCAATTACTAATGCCAGTGAAGGAATATTCATAAATTGAATTACCATCTAAATGAAAAACATGGTGTTTAAAAACATTGTCAGTACCAATTAATAATTCAAAAAAAACTGCAGCAATATTATGAGTTTTAAAATCATAAAGAGAATTAATATTACTTGTTGCAACATTTGAGTCACCCAACATTTGGCCACAGCCTCAAACTGTTGAAACTAATAAAAACGTTCCTAAAATAATTTTTGTTCATTTTCAAGTCAGTTTTAATCACTGATTTTTTTTCTGTTCTTCAGGAAATAAAAATTGTTTATATCTCATTTTATTTATTTTCCCTTTAACTTTCTGCGTTATTTTTTTTACTTTATTTCTTTTTTTTCTTTCAATGGTATCTTGCCTAAAAGATTAGTTAAGGAAACTTTATTATTAGTGTAATCATTATTTAAATAATTTTTTCTAACGATAAGGACAATATTAATTGCCCAATTTTTTTCAACATCAATTAACATACTCCTAATTTGACGTTTAATTTTATTTCGAGCAAAAGCTTTTTTAACAAGCTTTTTGGGCACCGTTATCCCAATTCGAATTGTGCCTAAATCATCACGATAACAATAATAAAGAAAAAAATCCCGGTTACTAACAAATTTACCATTAACAATTAAATTTTCAAATTGATAATTTTTTAATAAGCGATATTTTCTTTCCATTGTTTCACCTAATTTTATTAAGCTGTTAGTTTTTTACGTCCTTTTTTTCTTCTACGATTAATTACATTTTGTCCAGTTGTTGAATTCATACGAGCAAAAAAACCATGTGTTCTTTTATGTTTAATTTTACTTGGATTATATGTTGGTTTCATTTTTTTCACCTCATTTTATAATACTTAATTTTTAAAACTATTTTAAAATTCTAAATCATTAAAAACTTACTATAATAATTTAAAATAACTTCTATTTTATTATTTTAAATAATAATAAGTTTAACAAAAAAAATACTTTTTAAAAAGATTTTACAATTAATTTTATAAAGATAATGTCAATAATTCAATACTTTTTTAAGATTTTATGTTTTAAATTAAAGAATAAGATAATAAAATATGTATAAGTGAGTGGAAGATAGAAAGAGTATTAATGAATTATCAAATTTTAATTTAAAAAAATTTACTCAATTTTTTAAAGAATATCTTTTAAATTTGATTATTATAACATCTAATTTTGTTTTTTTAAAAATTAATTTAACAACTATTTGACATAAAAAACTTATTTTAAACAAATTAATTAAATTTATTATTTTAAAGCAAATTAAATTTTTCAAACTTAATTTAAAAAAATATTCTTTAAAAAGTTTAGAGAGGAATTTTATATGGAAAAAAATACTCTTTATCGAACAAATAGCAATAATTTTAATAATTTTGTTAAAAAAAATATTAATTTTGAAGAATGAAAACTTATTAACAGTAACACTTTTGTTAATGAAAAACAAAATATTATTGTAAAAAAAGATGATCGTATTAAGGGCAGTGCTTTTTTGCAATCTAAAAAATAATATTTTAAAAAACATTACATTTCTCTCAAAAGTTTATTTCACTTTTCTAAAATAATTTAGATATAATATTTTCTGAAAGTTATTAACATTTATCCACATTTTATTCACATATAAAATAACACAGGTAGGTAATATATAATGTTTGAAAATAATTATCAAGAAATTTGAAATAAAATTAAACAATTTTTACAATATGATGAAACAATTGATCCAGTTATTTTTAATAATTATATTAAAAATGCTTATATTTCTAATATTAATAAAAATCATTGTTTGATTGTTGTTAATTCAATTTTTGCAAAAGAAATATTAACTAAAAATTTAACTAATAAAATAGAAAATATTTTAGAAAAAATTAATAAAGAACAAACCAAAGTTACTTTTTTAGAACTAAGCGATATTGAAAAAGAAAAGTTACAAATAAAAAAGAGTGAAAAACTAACCACTAATAATAATTTTTTATTTGAAAATTTTGTTAAGGGGGAATCAAATAATGAAGCATTTCAAGCAGCTTTAGCAATTACGATTGAATTAGGAAAAAATTGAAATCCTTTATTTATTTATGGTAATTCAGGTTTAGGAAAAACTCATTTATTACATGCAATTGAAAATGAAATTATTAAAAAATATCAAAATAAGAAAAAAATTCTTTGTTTATCATCAGAAGAATTTGGACGAATGATTCCAGAAATCTTACAACAAAATAATTCCAATGATATTGAAAAATTCAAAAATTCTTTTAATCAATATGACGTGCTTTTAGTTGATGATATTCAATTTTTAGCTAATCGAAATAAAACTAACGAAATATTTTTTCATATTTTCAACGCTTTTGTTAATAAACATAAACAAATTGTTATTACTTCTGATAAAAATCCTAATGAATTATATGGTTTTGAAGAAAGAAATATTTCTCGATTTCAAAGTGGTTTAAGTGTTGGCATTGATTCACCTGATTTTGAAACAGCATTAACAATACTAAAAACAAAAATTAAATCATTGAATTATGATCCAAGCATTTTTACTGAAGAAACATTACACTTCATTGCTCATAATTTTAATAATGATGTCAGACAATTAGAAGGCGCATTAAATCGATTAATTTTTTATAGTATTTTATATATTAAACCAAATCAATTAATTACAATTAATGATGTTATGAAAGCATTTAAAAATAATATTAATATAACAAAAGAAAAATTAACATCAAAAAAAATTAAAAAAGTTGTTGGTGATTATTATAATATTCCAATAAAAATTTTAATTAGTACTACCAGGGTAAAATCAATTACCACTGCTAGACATGTTGCTATGTATTTAATTAAAGAATTACTTAATGAATCTTTTGTTAATATTGGTAATGAATTTGGTGGAAAAGACCATACTACTGTAATCAGTGCTTTTAATAAAGTAAAAAAAAATATTGAAAAAAGTTATGATTTTAAAAAAATTATTGAAGGATTAAAAAAAGAATGTATGAAAAATAGTAATTAAAAAATTACTATTTTTTTTATTACCATTTTTTTCCACACCTTTTCCACATTAAAAAACAAAGTATTAACAAGGAAAAAAGCAAAGAAATAAATTATTCACATAAATTAAGGTCTTAATATTAATAATAATTAATAATATAATATTAATAATAATTCTAATATAATTAAAATAAGAAAAAAAAGATATCAAAATTAAAGGAAAAAAATAAAATGAAATTTAAAATTAAAAGCCAATTACTGTTAACAAATATTAAAAGAATAATTAAAATTTCTCCTTCTAATCCAATTAATGAAATTTATAAAAATTTAAAAGTTGAAGTAGACGAAGAAAAAATTACTTTTTCAAGCTTAAATGAAAAAGTTTTTATGAATTTTTTTATTTTATCTGAAAAAGATAAATTAGAAATTTATCAAACAGGTAAATTTTTAATTAACCTTAAAATTCTTTATGATATTATAAATAAATTAAAAGATGAATGAATTCTTTTTGAAATTAAAATTAATGCTTTAATTATTAATAATTTTAATCGCGATAATAATTTTATTTTTAAATTAAATACATTAGATATTAATAATTTTCCCGAAATAGATTTTAGTAAAAATATTAAACCAATTTTAATTAATAAAAAAATTATTGAAGAAATTAATAGTCAAATTAATTTTGTTATTAACACCAATAATTCAAATAATATTTTACGAGGAATTAATTTTAATTTTAATAAAAATGCTTTAGTGGTTACCGGTACTGATCGGATTTCAATGGCACAAAAAATCTTTCAAATTAAAAATGATTTTTTTAATCAAGACATTACAATTCCAATCTTTTTATTGAATGATATTGAAAAAGTAACAAATGATATTAATAGTGATTATCTTTTTTATTTAAATGATGATCAAACTTTAGTAATTGAAATTAATAATTTTTTATTTAAAGGGCGACTAATTGATGGTCAATATCCCAAAATTCAAAATGTTATTCAACAATACTTAAATTCAAATACTCAAGAAAAAATTATCATTAATGATTTAAAAACTTTTTTAAATACAATTGAGTTGGCAGTAGTTTTGGCAAAAAAAGAATCAATACCTTTAGTTCAATTACTTTTTGATAAAACTAATAAAAAAATTGAAATTATTTGTATTTCAAATAATAATAGTTTTGGTGAAGTTCATGAACAATTTAATAATGTTACTTTTTTAAATCAAGAAAAAAAAGTACAACCAATTGTTGTGACAACTAATGAAAATAGTAATTTTGGTGAATTACAAGAAACAATTAGCAATATGCAAATTTTAAATCAAACACAAGAAGTTAAAAATTTGAAAATTGTTTTTAATTATTATTTGTTAACTCATGCATTAAAAACTTTTATTAAATGTAAGCAAGTTACTTTGAATATTATTAGTAATTATAAGAATCATACAATAATTACTAGTGATGAAGATTCAGGTTTAGCTCAATTAGTATTGCCAACTATTAAAAATTAAAAAAAGTTGTTATTTAACAACTTTTAAAATTTTTTTGCAGCTTCTTTAATATATTTTTCAAATTTTTTCATTGTCTTTTCTGGTCCTAAAAGTGGTAAACTATCACCTTTTTCTAATGATTTATCACCAATAACTAATTTAACATCATTTTCATGAATGTCTTTAACTTTTGTTCCACAAACTAAAATTGATGGTGCAATAGTAGCACCAGCAAATTTTCAGGTTTCTTCTAAATATTTGGTATGGTTTCCTCATAAATATCAACCATACGGTGCGCCTTGTGTTGCTAAAATTTGTACTTTTAATTTTGTTAACAAACCAATTGCCTCACCCTTTTTACTATATTTATATGAAAATGTTTTATCAGCAACTAAAATATGGTCTAAATAATTTTTTGTCATGGTCGTAACATTAAAGTTAGTCATTGGCGTTGAAAAAATAAGTTTGTTGATTGATTTTAATTGATTAATATATTTATCGCTGTCTTCTTGATTAAAAAAATTATTAAAATTATGGGTTGTTATTGTTTTTGAAGCCATTGGAAGATCATTAAGATTTAAATAGGTAATTTCGTCTTTAGGATTAAATTCTTGATAGTGTTTAACAAATTCTTTTATTAAAGCATTTGAAAAAGAATTTTTTTCTTCAATCATTGATGAAATTATTACTAGAACTTTACTTGCCATTTTTTTACTCCTTAAATTTTTATTATTATTTTGATTTTAACATACTTACTAAATGATAAAAATAATACAAGACTTAATTACTGATTAATATAATGTTTTATGTTAAAATATTTTTGATTTAAGATTTAAGAATGAAATAGGAGAATAATAAAAATGAAATTTAAAATAGGTTCTAATAAAAAAAGCAATAAAGAAAATTTTTATTTTATTTTTATTATTAAAAAAAATAAAATTGTTATATCTTAACTATAATTATTGAGTTTTTGATTGAAAAAAAATATTTTTTAATGAATTTTTAATAATTCATTTTTTTCTTTTATTAAAATAACAATAATTTGGAGTGATATATCATGAGTTTAATAACAATTGAAAATTTATCTTATGAAACAAGTAATAAAAAATTATATCAAAATGCTAATTTAAAAATAAATAAAGGCGAACATATTGCCTTAATTGGACCTAATGGTTCTGGAAAAACAACATTGTTAAATATTATTAATCAAAATATTAAACCTGATCAAGGAAAAATTACTTTTGCAAGCAATGTTAAGATTGGTTATTTAGATCAACATTTAGTAGTTAATAATGATTTAACTGTTGATCAGTATTTGAAAACTAATTATCAAGCACTATTTGATAAAGAAACAAAAATGAATGATTTATACCAAGCAATGGCAGAAAATTATCAAGAAAAAATGTTGGAACAAGCATTAAAAATTCAACATGAATTAGATGTTAGTGAATTTAATACGATTAATAAAATCATTAATAATTTGATTATTGGTTTAAATATTGACAAAATCTTATTAAATCAAAAATTGGCTAGTGTTAGTGGGGGACAAAAAAGTAAAATCTTATTAGCAAAGCTTCTATTATCAAATTATGATTTATTATTATTAGATGAACCAACTAACTTTTTAGATATTAAGCAAATTAATTGATTGGCTAATTTTTTGCAAACTTACCCACAAGCTTTTATTGTTGTTTCTCATGATCAAAAATTTGTTAATCAAATTGCTAAAATTATTTATGAAATTGATAATTTAGTTTTTAATCGTTATGTTGGTAATTATGATGATTATTTAGCTTTAAAAGATTTACATCATAAACAATATGAAAAAAAATATAAAGTTCAACAAGGTCAAATCAAAAAAATGCAAGAATTTATTGCTAAAAATAAAGCCAAAGCCAGTAAAGCAAAAAGTGCTCAATCAAGAGTTAAACAATTAGCAAAAATGGATATTATGGCTAAACCACAAAAAGATCAGTTGCCACCTAATTTTCATTTTGAAAGTAAAAGAACAACTAACAATATTATTCTCAGTAGTCATAATTTAATAATTGGTTATCAAAAACCTTTGATTAAACCAATTAATTTTACAATTAAAGCGGGAGAAAAATGGTTAGTAAGTGGTGATAACGGAGTTGGCAAAACAACGTTATTACAAACAATTACAGGGTATATAAAGCCACTCAAGGGCAAAATTAACTTTGCTGATAATCTTTCAATTGGTTATTTTCAACAAATCATTACTTTAAAAGATTTAACAGCAATTCAATACTTACAAGAACTAAATAATCAACTAACTGATTTTCAAATTAAAACTTTATTAGCAAATTTTGGTATTAAACGTGGGTTAATGTTTCAATCAATTAAAACTTTATCGGGTGGTGAACAAACGAAAGTTCAGTTAGCTGCTTTATCAACAAAACAATATCATTTATTAATTATGGATGAACCAACTAATCACTTGGATAATAATGCTAAAATGGCATTACTTAATGCAATTAATAAATTTTCTGGATCAGTGATTTTAACAACTCATGATCTTAATTTTGATCAAACATGGGCAAATCATAGTTTAAATTTTTCTGATTTAGCAGTAGGAAAATAAAAAATGCTTTGTATAAATTTTGGTTATTTGGCTGCCAAAATTTATACAAAGCAATTATTTAAATGATTAATATCTTGTAGTTTATAAAAGAAATTACATATGATTTTAAAGATTAAATTTTATTTTGTTATATCTTCTTCTTGCGGAATATCGCTTTTATAAAGATTATTAAATTTACTTGATTCATCTTTAGTTTTAGCTTGTAAAACATTAAGTAAAATTTCTTTTCATTCATTAGGTCAGTTGTATAGTTTTTCATCTACTAAAAATTCCTCAACTAAAAAACCATTTATGTTTACTTTTTCTTTGCTAATAAATTCTGTTAATACTTCAAAAAATACTTCAGCTGCACTACTTCCCAATAAGTAAGTTAACATAAGAATTAAATCAAAAGAATGAACTTTATTTTTATTTTTTATCATTGTTTTATTAAAATAATTAGAATTAGGAATAATTTTTTTCATAAAAGTTTTAAATATACTTATTTGATTGGAATTTAATTGAACATGAAATTTTAATAAACGATCAAAATGAGCTGAAATATTACGAAAAGGACGAATAAAATCAAAAAAGATAGTTTTAAATGAGTTGTTATCGAATCCTTCTAAATAGAAATTTTTTAAAGTTGAATTAGTATTTTTTAATTTTGGAAATAAAAATAATTTATCACCAAAAGGCATATTTCCTAAAAGAACTCATCCTGGATATATATCAGCATCAACAAATGTTTGTAAATATGTTGAACCATTTTTAGCATTTGTTTTAATAATATTTTTTGTATTACGTAATCTTTTTCTACTAAAAAAGCTTGCTTGATTTACAACATTAGGAATTTGTAAATCAAGACTATGAGTTATATTACTTGTTAATTTTGCCTCCAATAAACCTAAATATTTAATTAATATATTTGTTAATTTATAATCAAAGTAATAAAGTTGTAAAATTGTTATTTCAGTAGTATTTTTTTTATATTTTTCTTCACCGTTAATATTAGTTATAAAAGGTTTAGAATATCTTCTAAATAATCTATTAAATCCGTAATTTTCAATAATATGTTTTAATTCTTCTTGGTCAGTAATTTTTAAATTTTTTTTAATTAAAAAGTGGATTTGTTCCTCAACATCAACAATTAAATCACGAGGATCTAATTCTTCTCGAGGTGTATTTAAAGTAATTTCGTCAATAATTTTATCTTTATTTTCTCTGTTCATGATTTCTTTTCCTCTCATTTTTTTTACACTTTTAATGTTATATTTTTTTTAATTTAAAACAACTTTTTTTGATAATTAAATGAAAAAAAAAAATAGCAGTTTAAAAATCATTATCCTTTTAAACTAACACTTTTAAACTTGCAATTTTACTTAATATTCAATTGTCTCATACTTGTTATTACAAGCAAAAAAAGGTATAATTTATATAGGAAAAAAAGTAATTAAAAATAAATTTTTAGGCTTTTTTTATTTTTAGTTAGTTTTTAGAATGGAGTAAGAAAAGTAAGAATGGTTAAAAATGTAAAAAATAATTATAATGCTGCATCAATTCAAGTTTTAGAAGGTTTAGAAGCTGTTCGAAAACGACCAGGGATGTATATTGGTTCAACTAGTGAGCGTGGTTTACATCATTTGGTTTGAGAAATTGTTGATAATGCTATTGATGAAGCATTAGCAGGATATTGTAATCAAATTGAAGTGACTATTACAAAAAACAATGAAATCATTGTTAAAGATAATGGTCGTGGAATTCCAGTTGGAATTCATAAAAAAACCAATGTTTCAACAGTTGAGACCGTTTTTACTACTTTACATGCTGGTGGTAAATTTGGTAATGGATCGTATAAAGTTTCTGGTGGTTTACATGGTGTTGGAGCATCAGTTGTTAATGCTTTAAGTAAATACTTGGAAGTTACTGTTTATACCAATAATAAAATTTATTTTCAAAGATTTATTGATGGTGGTAAATCAGAGGCGCCGTTAAAAGAAATTGGCACAACAAATCAAACCGGAACAGAAGTTTTATTTAAACCAGATTCAGAAGTTTTTACCGAAACAATTAATTTTAGTTATCAAGTTATTAAAACTAGATTACGCCAATTAGCCTTTTTAAATAAGGCAATTACAATTGTTCTTAGTGATGAAAGAGAAACTAAATTAAAACAAGATACTTTTTTTTATCAAGGTGGTATTAAAGAGTATGTTGGATTTTTAAATACTAAATTTGAAGCTTTGAAACACGATATTATTTATGGTGAATCAGAAAATCAAGAAATTATTAGTGAAATTGCTTTGCAATATAATGATAGTGAGGAAAGTCAAATTCTTTCATTTTGTAATAATATTAATACTCCCGAAGGGGGAACTCATGAAGATGGTTTTCGTTTAGCTTTAACAAGAGAATTGAATAATTATGCTCGAGAACATAAAATGTTGAAAACTGATGAAAGTTTTTTAGCTGATGATGTTAAAGAAGGTTTAGTTGCAATTATTTCAATTAGACATCCAAACCCACAATATGAAGGACAAACAAAAACAAAATTAGGTAACTCTGAAGTAAGAAAAATTCTTTCTAATGTTAGTGGTAAGATTTTAAATCAGTTTTTATTAGAGAATCCTAGTGAAGCAAAAATTATTATTAATAAAGTTATCCTATCTTTAAGTGCTCGTTTAGCAGCTAAAAAAGCACGTGAAACAGTTATTACTAATCGAAAAAATCCATTGCAGTTTTCAGTTTTACCAGGAAAATTAGCAGATTGTTCAGTGAGAAATCCCCAAGAAGCGGAGATTTTTTTAGTTGAAGGTGATTCTGCTGGTGGTACAGCTAAACTTGGTCGTAGGAGAGATTTTCAAGCGATTCTGCCATTAAAAGGGAAAATTCTTAATGTTGAAAAAGCTTATTTTACTAAAGTTTTTGCTGATCAAGAAGTTAAAAATTTAATCATCTCCTTAGGGTGCGGAATTGGCAGCGAATTTAATATTGAAAAAATTAGATATCATAAAGTTATTATTATGACTGATGCTGATGCTGATGGTGCTCATATTAGAACGTTATTATTAACATTTTTTTATCGTTTTATGCGTCCCTTACTTGATGCTGGATATATTTATATTGCTAAACCACCATTGTATAAACTTCAAATTAATAAATTAATTAAATATGCTTATAATGATGAAGAATTGGAAGTATTAAAACTAGAATATAGTGGTAAAAATTATAATATTCAACGTTATAAAGGATTAGGGGAAATGAATGCTCTACAATTATGAGAAACAACAATGGACCCTGAAAATCGCATTGTAGCAAAAATAACGGTTGATGATGCTGCTGAAGCTGATGAAGTTTTTGAAACATTTATGGGTAAAAGTGTTAGTTCAAGAAAAGAATTTATCCAAGAAAATGCCAAATATGTTAAAGATATTGATGTTTAAAAGGCAAAAAAATAAGGAATTAGTTGATTATGAAAGATAATAGAAAAAAAATAACTACAGATGAGCAGTTGCATGAAGCAACGAATGAAGCAATGAGTGATGCAGCCAATATTTCTGATCAAGTAAGAAAAGATTATTTATGATATGCTGTTTCAGTTATTACTGCTCGGGCATTACCTGATGCAAGGGATGGTTTAAAACCTGTTCATCGTCGGATTTTATATAGTATGTTCAGTTTGGGAATAACACATGATAAACCTTATAAAAAATCAGCCAGAATGGTTGGTGAAACAATTGGTAAATATCACCCACATGGTGATACAGCTGTTTATGAGTCAATGGTCCGAATGGCGCAAGACTTTTCTTATCGTTATCCTTTAATTGATGGTCATGGTAACTTTGGATCAATTGATGGCGATGGTGCAGCTGCGATGCGTTATACTGAATCACGAATTAGTAAAATTGCTGGTGAATTGGTTAAAGATTTAGAAAAGGAAACTGTTAATTTTATTCCTAATTTTGATGCTACAGAAAAAGAACCAGTTGTCCTACCATCATATTTTCCTAACTTATTAGCTAATGGAACAATGGGAATTGCTGTTGCTATGGCAACAAGTATTCCGCCCCATAATTTAAATGAAATAATTGATGCAGTTATTTATGTTGCTCATAATCGTAATTGTGATGTTTTAGAATTATTAGATATTATTAAAGGTCCAGATTTTCCAACAGGAGCAATAATTTTAGGAACAAGTAATTTAAGAAAAGCTTACGCAACTGGTCGGGCAGTTATTAAAGTTAGAAGTAAAACAAAGTTTGAAAAATTAAGTAATAATAAACATGCAATTGTTATTGAAGAAATTCCTTACCAAGTAAATAAAACTACCTTAATTAATACTATTGTTGAAGCAGTTAAAGAAAAAAAGATTGAATATATTACTGATTTACGAGATGAATCTGATTATCAAGGAATTAGAATTGTTTTAGAATTAAAAGATGAAAATTATCGTGAAGTTGTTTTAAATCAGCTTTATAAATTTACATTAGTTCAAACCTCTTTTAATATTAATTTAACAGCTTTAGATCATTCAGTGCCCAAGACAATGAATTTAAAAGAATTAATTGAAGTTTATCTTGATCATCAAATTTTAATGATTACTAATAAAGCAAAGTTTGAATTAAAAAAAGCTGAAAGACAATATCATATTATTAGTGGTTTAGTTAAAGCTTTAGAAAATATTGATACTGTAATTCATTTAATTAAAAAAGCTCAAAGTACAAATGACGCCATTAATGTTTTACAAGAAAAATATGATTTAAGTGTTGAACAAACTAAAGCTATTTTAGAAATGAAGTTACAACGTTTAACAGGGTTAGAAAAAGTTAAATTAAATCAAGAATTAGTAAATTTAGAAACACAAATTAAAAATTTACAATTTTTATTGAATAATGATGAAGAAAAAATTAAACAATTGATTGATCGTTTAAATCAAATTAAGAGGAATTATGGTGATGAAAGAAGAACTGAAATTCTTACTGATTTTGATGAAACAGATATTAATGATGAATCGTGAATTAAAGAAGAATCAATTGCTGTGATGTTATCAAAAAATAATTATATTAAAAGTCTGCCGTTAGAAGTTTATCGAACACAAAACCGTGGTGGTGTTGGTGTTAAAGCTTCAAACTCAGTTAATGACGAAGATGATATTGACAAACTTTTAGTTGCTTCAAATCATAGTGATATTTTATTCTTTACTTCGAAGGGCAAAGTATATCGTATTAGAGCCCATAAGATTCCAATGTTTAAATCGCGAATTGCTAAGGGCATTCCAATTATTAATTTAATTGGCATTGAAAAAGATGAAAAAATTAGAACAGTGATAAATATTTCTGACTATAATCCACAAGAGAATTTAGTTTTTATTACCAAAAAGGGAATTATTAAACGTTGTAGTTTAACAAATTTTAATTCAATTAGAACTAATGGTAAAAAAGCTATTAAAATTAAACCTGAAGATGAATTAATTGAAGTAATTAAAACTAATGGTAATAATCAATTGATTATTGCTGCTGCTAATGGTCGTGCAGTTAGAATTAATGAAACTCAAATTCGTTTAATGTCGCGTGATACGATGGGAATTAAAGGCATGAATGTTGCTGGTAGTTATGTTATTGGTATTTGCTCAAATGAAAATGCTAATTTAGTTCTTTCAATTAGTGAAAAAGGTTTTGGAAAAATTAGTGCCTTTGAAGATTATCGTTTGTTAAATCGCGGTTCTAAAGGTGTTCTTACGATGAGAACTAATGACAAAACAGGGAAATTAATTACAATTAAAACATTAAATAACTCTTATAGTAGTACAGAATTATTAATGGTTACCTTGAAAGGTTTAACAATTCGTTTTTCTTTAAGTGACATTAGAATTACTGGACGAAATACTAGAGGAGTTAAATTAATTAAATTAAAAAATCAAGAAGATAGTATTGGAGCAGTTGAAGTTATTAACCCAATTCCAGTTGTTAACGTTAATGATGTTAATAAAACTAATAATTTGATTTAATAATAATGAGGTGGAATTATGATTGATATTAAAAAAATTCGTGAGAATTATCAAGAAATAGCTAAATTATTAAAAATTAGAAATCAAGATTTTTCTGCTAATTTAAAAAAAATTGTTACTTTAGATAAAAAGTGAAGAAATTTAACAACAAAAACTCAAGCATTAGAAGCCAAAAGAAATCAAGATTCTAAATTAATTGGCCAGTTAATCAAAAATAATAATTTGCAAGAAGTAAAAAAGATTAAAAAACTTGTCAGCACTTTGAAAGTTACAATTGATAAGAATAATCAATTAATTACTGAATTAGAACATAATATTCATCAAGAATTATTAAATTTACCTAATATTCCTGATAAATCAGTACCAAAAGGTAAAGATGAAGAAGATAATAAAAAAATTAGATCTTGGGGTAAAATTACTAAAAAAACAGGTAAACCCCATTGAGAAATTGCTGAAAAATTTAAATTAATTGATTTTTCACGTGCAACTAAACTTAGTGGATCAAGATTTATTTTATATACTAATCAAGGTGCAAAATTAGTTCGAGCACTGTTTAATTTTATGCTTGATCAACATAGTAAAAATGACTATGTTGAACATTTACCGCCATTAATTGTTAATAGTGATATTTTACAAGGTACTGGGCAACTGCCAAAGTTTAAAGATGATCAGTTTAAGATTGAAGATCGTGATCAATATTTGATTCCAACAGCTGAAGTTCCTTTAACTAACATTTTTCGTGATGAAATTATTAAACTTGATACTTTACCAATAAAAATGTGTGCTTATACTCCTTGTTTTAGATTAGAAGCTGGCTCATCGGGTAAAGATACAAGGGGAATTATTAGATTACATCAATTTAATAAAGTGGAATTAGTGCAAATTGTTAAACCAGAAGAATCTAATAAAGCATTGGAAAATTTAACTAATGATGCAGAAAATATTTTAAAATTATTAAAAATACCTTATCAAGTAGTTGCTTTATGTGGTGGTGATTTAGGATTTAGTGCTATTAAAACCTATGATATTGAATTATGATTACCTGGGCAAGAACGTTATCGTGAGGTGTCTTCATGTAGTAATTGTGGTGATTTTCAAGCGCGAAGAATGAATTTAAGAGCTATTAGTAAAGATGATACAAAAGTTATCCCTCATACTTTAAATGGTTCAGGATTAGCAGTTGATCGTGTTGTTGCTGCAATTTTAGAAAATTATTATGATGAAAAAAGGGCTGCAATTATTATTCCTAATGTTTTAAGACCTTATATGAAAGGTTTACAAGCAATTAAATTGAGCGAATAATTAATTGTTTCACGTGAAACAATTAATAAAATAATTTAAAAAGTGCTTGGAATATCAGTAAAAAAATAATTATTTTTTAACTTTTTAATAAAAAATTGTTATAATTATAATGCCATTACAACAATTACATTCGAACCTGGTCAGGACTGAAAAGTAGCAGCCATAAGATTAAGGATTGTGTGTAGTGGTTTTTTATTACTAAAATTTTAAAATCAATCAAAAAGATGCCAACAAAAAACGAAAGGGGAAAAATAATAATGGATAATCAGAAATATATGGAAATAGCTTTATCATTAGCAAAAAAGGCAGAACTTAATGGTGATATTCCTGTTGGTGCTGTTGTTATTGATGAAAATGGTAATGTTTTGGGTAAAGGTTACAACAAAAAAGAAAAAGATAAAGATCCAATTAGGCATGCAGAAATGATTGCTATTAGTAATGCATCTAAGAAAATTGGTAGTTGGAGATTAGAAAACTGTATTATTTATTCAACTTTAGAACCATGTTTAATGTGTTTGGGGGCAATTTTAGAATCTCGAATTAATTTAGTAGTTTTTGGTTTAACTTCTGAAAAATTTGGTTCAGTTAGAATTTTAGATAAATTAAAAGATACTAAAGATTTTAATCATTCAATTAATTATACATATGACTTAACTTTGTCTAGTCGAAAAACTAGTAGGGAAATGTTACAATCTTTTTTTAATAAATTACGTAATCAAAATGATATTATATAATTAATTTGGAGGTTAAATATGAATCATAAAGCTTTATATCGTAAATATCGACCAAGTAGTTTTAATGAAGTTATTGGTCAAACTAATATTATGACAATTTTAAAAAATTCTATTATTAATAAATTTTTTGTGCATGCTTATTTATTTTCTGGTCCAAAGGGCGTTGGTAAAACATCAGTTGCCAAAATCTTAGCAAAAACAATTAATTGCCAAGATAATATTGCTGGTGAAGCATGCAATCAATGTGTTAATTGTAAATTTATTAATAATAATAGTGATGAAATTGATATTTTAGAAATTGATGGTGCTTCTAACAATGGTGTTGAAGAAATTAGACGAATTCGTAATAATATCAATTTGTTACCAATGAATTTAAAATATAAAGTTTATATTATTGATGAAGTTCATATGTTAACAACTTCAGCTTTTAATGCTTTATTAAAAACGTTAGAAGAACCGCCAGAACATATTGTTTTTATTTTAGCAACAACTGAACCTCATAAAATTCCAGATACAATTATTTCTCGTTGTCAGTGATTTCAATTTGGAAAAATTAATAATTCTGATTTAGTTAAAATCTTTCAAGATATTGTGGTTAAAGAAAAAATTGATTTTGAACCAATAGCTTTAAAGCAACTAGCTTTATTTAGTCAAGGATCCTTAAGAGATGGGATTAATAGTTTGGAAAAGGTTTTTAACTTTTCTAATAATATAACACTTAAAAGTGTTAATAAACTTTTTAATGTTCTCCCATTAAATCAAAAAATTAGTTTCTTAATAGCTATTTTTAGTCAAGATATCAATAAAATAGTTTTACTTTTTGATGAGATTAACGATTATTTAACAAATTTTAAAAAATTTTTGATTGAAATAATTTATGTCACTCAAGATTTATTAATTTACCGCTTAACTAAGAATATTAAAATTAGTAAATATTTAGATTTAGAAACAATAACTCAATTTAATGTTGTTACTGATCAAGATTTGAAGCAACTTTTATTTTTGTTTGAGGAAGTTTTAATTTTAAATTTTGATGATGATAATTTAAAAGCTTTATTAATAACAAAAATTTTAACTTGATTTGATCAATTTTCTAAATATGATTTGTCTTATCAGCAATTAACTGATTTAAAATTAAAAACAGATATTGAATCTAAAGAAATGTTTGAGTCAACAAATAGTAAAGAAGAACCAGTAATTAAAGAATTTAAACCCTTGCTGGTTAAAGAAAAACCAGCAATAAAAGCTGTTAAAAATGATTTAAAAATTGACTCAAGATTGTTTAATGATGTTCTTAATGTTATTATTCAAGCTAATAAAGAAATTAGAAAAGAATTAAAAAGTCATTGAGAAAAAATTTCGCAATTAACTGAAAATCATAAATTTCATGATTTTAGCAAAATTTATTTAAATACTATTATTAGTGCTGCTAGTTCAAATGCAATTGTTATTATTTGTGATAATATTATTCAAGCAGATTTGATTAATAAAAATTTTCTTTATCAAGAACATCGAAATTTTTTAAATTTTGTTTTAAAGAAAGAATTTATGGTTTATGCTCTTGATCGAAAACAATGAAGAGTTGTTGGCGAAAAATATCAGACTTTAGTAAAAGATAATAATTTGCCTGCTGCAAAACCAATTATTATTCCTGAAGTACGAATTCAAGAAAAATCAATAACTAAAAGTGAAACTTTAATGTTTTTACAAAATATTTTTGGTGAAATTGAAGAAATATAAATAATTTATTAATAATTATTTTGAAATTATCATTCAATAATAATGATAATTTTTTATTTACATTAAATTATTACTATAATATATTTAATATATTATTATATTAATAGTGTGAGAATGAGGAGATGAGAAATAAATGAATAACTTTCAACAAATGTTAAATCAAGCTAAAATGGTACAACGAAAACATGAACAATTTAAAAAAGAATTATTTGAGTTTTCAGAACAAGGAGATTTAATTAAAATTAGTGTTTCTGGGTCTTATCAAATTGAGTTAAAAATTAATTTTCAAGAACTTGTAAAAATCGTAGAGAATGATTATGCAATGCTTAATGATATGATTCAAGTAGCAATTAACAAAGCAATTTCTGAAGTTAAGAAAAGGGAGAATAAACTTATTAATGTTATGTAAACATTAATAAATTTTTAATTAAAATGATATTTATTACTTTTGAAGGACCTGAAGGATCTGGAAAAACTAGTATTCTTGAAAAGTTAAAAGAACGATTGTGAAAAGAAGGACTTGCAGTTATTGCCACAAGAGAACCGGGTGGTAGTGTTATTTCTGAACAAATAAGGCAAATTATTTTAAATAAAACACATAAAACAATGGATCCTTGAACTGAGGTTTTGTTGTATGTTGCTGCTAGAAGACAACATTTAGAAGAAAAAATTTTTCCAGAGAAAAATAGTAAGAAAATTATTATTTGTGATCGTTTTTCTGATTCAACAGTAGCTTATCAAGGTTATGGTCGAAAATTAGATATTAATAAAATTAATAAAATTCAAGAAATTGCTTTTGATAATTTTGAGCCAAATTTAACAATTTTCTTTGATGTTGATCCAAAGATTGGATTAAAAAGAATTTGAAAACGAAAATTCTTACTAAATCATAAACATGATCGGTTAGATAAAGAAGACTTAGAATTTCACGAAAGAGTTTATCAGGGTTATAAAACAATTGCTAAACATAACAAGGACAGAATTAAAATAGTTAATGCAAATCAGAAATTTAATGAAGTTTTTGAAGAAGTTTACAAACTTATTAAAATTTTTATTGAAAAAAATAATTATCAAACTTTAGTTAAAAATTTAAGGGTTTAATTATGAATAATCAAGAAGAAAACTTTTTTTTATATTTAAAATTTATCCCACAAGTTATTCTCTTATCAGCTAACTTAGGAAGCAACAATTCTTTTCAACCAGCAATCAATTTTTTCCTCAAACGAATTATTTGCCAAAAAAAATTTTGCCAAAATAATCAACTTTGTTATAATTGTCAAAAATTAATTAATAATCATTATTTTGATTTGATTAAATTGCAATTTAATCAAAGTAATTCAATGAAAAAACAAGATGTTGTTAATATTATTAATAATTTGTCACTTCAAAGTTTAGAAGGTCAAAATCCAAAAATTTGTTTACTTGAAGCAATTGAATATAGTTCTCTTGAAGCAAGTAATACTTTTTTAAAATTTTTAGAAAATGTTCCTAAAAATACTTTTTTAATTTTAACAACAAATGATATTGAAAAATTATTACCAACAATTAAATCACGATGTCAAATTTTTAATTTATCGCAAACTAATCCGTTTAAAGATAATTTTTTAAATTTAGATAATGAACACCAACAATTAATTCTTAATTTAATCACAAAATTTATTAATTATGATAATGAAAAAAGATTTATTGAAAACTTTTTTTTAATTAAAAAAATGACAGAATTAAAAGAAAATTTATTGTTATTTTTTCAATTTTTATTAGAATTAACAACAACTAAAATCGCTCAATTAAATAATTTATCAAAACCAAGTCCTCAATTAGTAAATAAAATTATTATTAATTGAAAAAATGAAGATCAGTTTTTTTTAAAAAAATTAGTTGGCATTTTAATTGAGGTAATCAATAAACTTAATAATGTTAAAAACATCAATTTAAGTTTGTTAGCAAATTATTTTTTTATTGCTATTTATCAAGAATTTATTAAGGATTAAAAAATGACAAATTATAAAACATTAAAATTAAAAATTGATCATCATGTTGTGTCAATTAATCAGAGAAAAGATATGTTTTGTGTTTCTTTAGATACAATTTTATTAATTAATTTTATTAAAATTAAAAATCAAACTGAAACCTTAATTGATTTTGGTACTAATAATGGGGCAATTGCAATTTTATTAGCTAAAAAATTTCCAATTAAAATTATTGGCATTGAAGTTCAAAAAGAAGCTGTTGAATTAGCAATTGAAAATATTGCTAAAAATAATTTACAAAATCAAGTTACGATTATTCATAAAGATATTAAAGATTATGCTAATGATGATGGTAATAAAAAAGTTGATATTATTGTTTGCAATCCACCATTTTTTCCAGTGTTAGCAAAAACTAATTTTAAATTGGCGCCATTAAAAATTCCTGCTAGACACGAAGTATCTATTGATTTGAAAGATATTATTGCTAGTGCTGCTAAATTATTAAAAGTTAAAGGTATTTTTTTTATTACATATCCAGCAACCAGAGTTGATCAATTATTACTTACGTTACAACAATATAATTTTTCAGTAAAAAGAATGCAAATTGTTTATCCTAAAATAAATAAGAATGCTAATCGAGTTTTAATTGAAGCAGGTTTTAAAACTAACACGGGTTTAATTATTGAGCCACCATTAATTTGTCATAATGAGAATAATAGTTATAATAGTGAAATTGCAAAATGATATAATAAAAATAATAAATAAATAAGGATTATTTTATGGTTTATTTTAATTGATTAGGAAAATTAAATAAAAAATTAAACTATCTTGTTGCTGTTTCTGGTGGCCCTGATAGTATGTTTTTATTAGATAATTTAGTTAAAAATAAATTTGATATTATTGTTTGCCATGTAAATTATCATAAAAGATGAAGTAGTAATGTTGATCAAAAAATTGTTGAAGATTATTGTCGAGAACATAATATAACTTTAGAAATTAAAAATGTTAAACCTTCTGAATATACTAAGGGTAATTTTCAAGATCAAGCAAGAATAATTCGTTATGATTTTTTTAATGAGGTTGCACAAAAGTATCAAGTTTATAATTTGGGTGTCGCTCATCATGTATATGATTTATTAGAAACTTATTTAATCCAAAAACAAAGACGAGCTATTGTTTCTTATTATGGTTTAAAATTTAAAAGCACTTATAAAAGTTTATCAATTTATCGTCCGATGCTTGAATTAAAAAAAGAAGATATTATTGATTATTTAACATTGTATCGGATTAAGTATGGTTTTGATGAAACAAATGAATTGGAAATTTATGAGCGAAATAAAATTCGCCAACAAACAATTAATAAATTAACTGATCTTGATATTAATTTAATGTTGAGTGAAATTAAATCATTAAATAGTGAACAAGAGTTACTAAAAGATCAATTGGAAGTAATTTATAACTCTGTAATTGTTGCTGATGATACTTTATCAATTAAGGAATTTTATAAATATAATGATAACTCACGACTACAACAAATGATTGTTTATGAATTTTTGTTTAATTATAGTGAGGATTTAGTTTTACGATTAAAAAAAGCTAAAATTAAAGAAATTGTTAGAGTTTTGACAAAATCAAGAAGACCAAATATTAGTATTAATTTAACAAATAGTATTAGTTTAATTAAAGAATATAATTATGCTTTTATTAATGAAAAAAAATCGGTTAAAAATTATCAATATACAATTCGAAGACTTGCTGATTATGATTTTAATGAAATAAAAATTTTAAAACAAGCACCAAATTCAGGTAATTTTCAAGCCTTACATGTTAATAAAGATGAATTTCCTTTAATAGTTAAAAATAATACTGGTAAAGAACATATTCATGTGAGTTTTGGAACAAAAAAAATTAATCGTTTATTCATTGATAATAAAATTCCTTACCGTCAAAGATTAACTTGACCAGTAATTGTTAATGCTCAAGATCAAGTAATTTCAATTCCAGGGTTAGCAATTAATAAACATAATCTTGATTCTGAACCAAATATTTTTATTATTAAATAAGATTTAATGCTTTAATCTTTTGATAATGTTTATTTTATTAAGTTTGTTAATAATTAGTTTATAATCATTATAGATAATGAAATTAATAATAAAAATCTAGTATTTTTTATCATTTTAAGTTATATTATTATACATAGTTAAAAATTATGGAAAGAAATTAAAAACAGGTGAAAAATTTATAATGCAACCAAAAATGAAAATTAATTGAATGGTTATTCTTGTCTTTATTTTATTTTTAGCATTTGTTGGTTTTTTAATTTGATATTTTCTTAAAGGTAATGTTATTAAATTAACAGAAAATCAATTATTTAATTTATTTAAAAATGGTATATTAGATGATTTAACAGTTACCTCGATTGGTAGTGGTTTTTCTGTTACTTTTGATGCTAATACTGTCAATTTGGATGGTTATTTGGATATTGATGGTAAGATTATTCACTATGCTGCAACCTTATCTCGTGGTTTTTGGGATGGTACGATTTCGTCATTATTATTAAGTGGTGCTGAATCAAAAGTTGCTGGTTTAGGTTATTGGATCTACGATAATCAAGCTGTATCAATTTGAAAAAGTCTTTTAATTAACTTATTACCAATCTTACTTTTAGTTTTTGGTTCATTCTGATTACTAACAAGATTAAGCAAATCAAGTGCGGGTGGAATGAATCCATTTTCAATGGGGAAAAATCGTGCTCGAACACAAAAATCAGAAACTAAATTTAGTGATGTTGCTGGAATTAAAGAAGAAAAATTAGAATTGGAAGAAATTGTTGATTATTTAAAATTTCCTCAACGTTATTCGCAAATGGGTGCTAGAACACCAAAAGGAGTACTTTTAGTTGGTCCTCCTGGTACTGGTAAAACTTTACTTGCTAAAGCTGTTGCTGGTGAGGCTGGGGTTCCTTTCTTCTCAATTTCTGGTGCAGAATTTGAGGAAGTATTTGTTGGAGTTGGTGCTTCAAGGGTAAGGGAAATGTTTACTGCTGCTAAAAAATCTGCTCCTTGTATTATTTTCATTGATGAAATTGATGCTGTTGGTAGAAAACGTGCTTCAGCAGCGACAACTGCCAATGAACAAACTTTAAATCAATTATTAGTTGAGATGGATGGTTTTGAAACAAACGTTGGGATTATCATTATGGCTGCAACTAATAGGCGTGATGTTCTTGATGATGCGTTATTAAGACCAGGACGATTTGACCGTGAAATTAGTTTAAGTTTACCTGATATTAAAGAGCGTGAAGCAATTTTGAGATTGCATGCAAGAAATAAAAATATTTCGCCTAAAGTTAATTTTGAAAGAATTGCTGAAAGAACACCAGGATTTAGTGGTGCTCAATTGGAAAATGTTTTAAATGAAGCAACTTTATTGGCTGTAAGACATCATAAGAATGTTATTGGGTTAACAGAAATTGATGAAGCGATTGATCGAGTTGTCGGTGGACCAGCTAAAACTTCCCGCGTTATTACCCCAAATGATAAAAAAATTGTTTCTTACCATGAAGCTGGGCATGCTTTAATTGGATTAAAATTAGAATATGCATCAAAAGTTCAAAAAGTAACAATTATCCCCCGAGGCCAAGCTGGTGGTTATACAATTATGACCCCAAAAGAAGAAACAATGTTTTATTCTAAGATGCATTTAATTGCTACAATTACTGGTTATTTGGGTGGGAGAGCTTCAGAAGAAATTAATTTTGGTAAACCTAATGTTACAACTGGTGCTCATGATGATTTACAAAAAGCTACAACAATTGCTAGAAGAATGATTACCGAGTATGGAATGTCAGATACTTTAGGATTAGCACAATTTGAAAATCCTGCTGATCAAGGGAATCCATTTGCGCAAAGTACAATTTCTAATAATATTGCTAATCGTATTGATGATGAAGTAAAACAACTTTTAGATCAATGTTATAAAGAAGCACTTAAAGTAATAAACGAACATCGTAAAACTTTAGATTTAATAGCTACTTCTTTAATGACCTTAGAAACAATTACGGCTGAACAAATTGAATTTATTAATGAGCATAATAAGTTACCACAAGAAGTTGTTGATCGACAAAAAGAATTAAAAAAAGGTATTGATAAAAAAGTAACGGATGAACCATCTGATGATGCTTCTGATCATGAATCTGATGAGACAATTTCTGTCACTCCAAAGAAAAAGTAGTTTTAAAACAAGTAAATTTAACAATTCTTACTTTCTTGTAGGTTTTGTTAAATTTTATTTAAGATTGATTTAGGTTAAGATTGATTTAGGAGATAATAATGATTAAACATGATTTAGTAAAAGAAATTTTAATTTCTGAAACTCAAATAAAAAGAAGAATTAGTCAATTAGCTGTTGAAGTTAAAAAATCTTATCCAAATTTGAAAAAACCATTAGTTTTAATTGGCATTTTACGAGGTTGTTTATTCTTTTTATCTGATTTTATGATGGAGTTAAGTTTATCATGTGCTGTTGATTTTATGTATGTTGAATCTTATGCTGGTGGTAAAGCTAGAGCTTTTGATCCAAGAATTAAATTAGATATTTTTACTAATATTAAAGATCATGATGTTTTAATTGTTGAAGATATTATTGATTCTGGTAGAACATTAGTTAAATTAGTTGAGCATTTAAAATTAAAACAACCAAAGTCAATCAAAATTTTGACTCTTTTAGATAAAAAAGTTCGAAGGGAAGTTGAAATTGAAGCAGATTGATTTGGTTTTGAAGTCCCAGATAGTTTTTTAGTTGGTTATGGTTTAGATTATCAAGAACAACTAAGAAATTTACCTTATATTGCGATAGCAGATTTAGAAAAAATTAAGAAATTAGAAGCGAATCAAAAAACACTAGTTAACTCAATTAACTAGTGTTTTTTTATTTTACATTTAACTTTAACAAAAATTAAATATGTTAAAATTAATTCAGTAATTTGCAATTAATTTGTGGTAGTTAACATATTTAATGTAATTTAGGGTGTGTAATGTTTACTTTAGTAAAAAATGTTTTGCGTGGTGTAAGGCGAAGACTATTTCAATATCTTGGAATTGTAGTTTTATTAATTATTGTTGTCGCTTCAATGACAGGACTTTATGGTAGTTCAGAGCGAGTTAGTGCTGGTTTTTATAATGTTGCTAATAATAGTGGTAATTATGATTATCGAATTAAAGTTGAAAAATTAAATGATTTTATAGATATTGATACTGCGTTAACTAGAGTTAAAGAGGTTTTAAAAAAAGAATTCCCTAATACTTTACCTAACTATGATACGATTATTAATCAAATTGATAAGATTAACAGTAATGATGTTCAAAATAATTTACTTCCAACTCTTGCTGATGGCATTGATGTTGATTTAAAACTTTTATTATTAAATTGGGGAGTTAACTATAAAGCAATTTTAATAAATGATATTTTGAATCAAGAAGTTAAAGAAGATTCAAAAACTAGTTATTATCAAATTGAAAAATCATTTTTAAAGTCATTTGATATTAATAAAAAAAAGCAATTATTTTTTTCTTTTGAGGATGCTTTTTATCTTGAAAAAATGCCACCATGATTAATTGATGAGACTCTTAGGTTTAATTTTTCACCATTTCGTGATGGTTTTAATCAAGTATATATTATTGATGGGCGCAAACCAACAGCAATTAATGAAGTAATTATTAATCCAACTTTTGCTAAAAAAAATAATATTACATTAAATGAAGAGTATCAATTTTTACCTGATGAAACATTAAAAGTAGTTGGTTATGGTTATACATATTGGGGTATTATTGGTGAACCAACCCCCGACAATATTGCTCCAACTCCCAATAATACAACTCAAGTTTTTACAACTAGGGAGTGAAGTAATCAATACTTGGGTGCAAATATTACTGGTGGTGCTAAAACAGTAACACCTTTTTTCTTAAAAGTAAAAAATAAAGATGATTTTTTGGAAAATAAAATTGAAAATATTTTTAGTGCAACCTTTAATTTTAATTATGGTAATTTGATTAGCCCCGATACTAATGATTATCGGAGTGGTTTTTTAAAACAAAGTTTTGATATGCAGAACATTATTTATTCTGCGATTAGTTTTTTTGTTATGTTGGCTGCAGTTTTTATTGTTTTATCATATGTTAGAAAAGAAATTGATTTACAAAAGAAGCAAATTGGTTTAATTAAAGCTTTAGGTTATAGCAATAATGAAGTTAGTTTTGGGTTTACTTTTTTAATTTTTATAATTTCAATTTTTTCTACGGTGTTTGGTTTTGTTTTAGGATTACCTTTGCAAATGTATTTTAATGGCTTAGGTAATTTTGGTTATGTTTTGCCTTTACCAACAATTCATTTTAGTATTATTGGTTTAGTTATTGGGGTTATTCTTTCAACAATCATTTTTACTCTTGCTAGTTATTTACAGTCTTTTAGTGTTTTAACTAAAAATCCGTTAACTTTAATTCATGATCGAACATCTGGTACTAGTACAATGTGATTAGCATTTTTTAAAAAACCTTTTAATTATTGAAGTTTTAAACCACGATTAGCAATTTCTTTTGCCTTAAAATCATTTGGCAAGTTAGCATTAATTTTTTTTACTTTTGTTTTTGTTAGTTTTCTTTTGTTGTTCCAAACAATTGTTTCTGATGTTTTTGATAGTAAGATTGACAATTTGCAAAATTATGTTAATTCCAATGTTTATGTAACTTCAAAAACTGTTGATATGTATAAATTTGATAGTCAAGGTAAAATTACATCACAGGTGTATGATTGAACAATTGAAAAAAAAATTGATCAAGAAAAACAATTAAAATCAGATAGTTTTCATATTGATAGTCAAGAAAAATATGATCGGTTGATGGCAATTTATCAAGCAAATAATTTTAAAGGGTATTATATTTCAAGTCAAGAAATCAATTTATTGTATCAAAATACTCATGCGCCTAATAATTGTTTAGAATATATTAAACCACCAGGAACTAATTTTATTCCTGATTTGCAGGCCCAATTAGCTTGTACTGCTTTAACAAAGTTTTTTGATATGATTACTAGTTATAGTGGCATTAATCCTGATGTCCAACCCTTGCCAGGGATTGCTCTTGGTCAGATTGTTGTTAATAATAATTATTACCCAAACTTGGAATTTGGTCTTAATAACCCAGCGGCATGAATTGGTCATGATTTAGGGCCAATGGTTTCAAAACGAAATATGATTGTTAGTTTATATAATAATAGCGATTTAGATAATCCTTTAGCATGAAAAAGTTGATTTAATTTAAAAGAGGAGCATGGTTTAGATATTGATCCAGTTTTTAATAGTTCCCATACTTTAAAACTTCAAGATGTGACATATATTGATAGTTTTGGTCAAGAAAAAATTGGCAAAGCTTATGTTTTACCAACAGTAATTTCTAAATCACTTGCAGTATTAAATAAATATAAAGTTAATGATCAAGTTTTAATGATCCTTAATGCTAATAATAAATTTGTTCCAGTAATTTTTGATATTAAAGGAATTACAATAACAAATTTAGATATGTCACATTTTTACGTTCACATTGATGATTTAAGAAAAATAATTGGTTATACAGATGATGATCAGCCTAGTGGTCGGCCACGTCAAGATGCTTTTAATAATTATTATTCAAAAGACCAATCAGTTTTACCATTAAATAGTATTAATATTGTTCAATCAAATAACGATTATTCGCTCACTGGGTTACAAGGTGGTTGAGGTTTAATTCCACGTGATCCGCTTGTTTTTCCTTTAATTAAAGGACGTTTAATTGAAATGTTTCAGTCAATTCAGAGTATTATTGATATTACTAAGTGATTAACAGTTATTGCTTTAGCTTTTGTTTTGGTGATTATTATTAATATGATTTTAGATAATAATATTATGATTATTGCTATGATGAAAGCCTTGGGTTATCGCATTAATGAAATTAATGCTTTAATTATTGGCTCCTACATTTTTGCTTTAATTTTAGCTTATATTGTTGGTACTATTTTAGGTTATGTCACTTGATGACTTATTTTATTATTAGTTGCTGAACTATCTAGTACAATTTTTCTTTTACCAGTTAGTGCTGCCACAATTCTTGTCTCATTTGTTTTAATTTTTCTTGTCATTACAATTGGTTATATTATTGGTTTATATTTTATTAAGTTTAAGCCAGTAACTAGTTTGTTACAATCAGAATAATTAAAAATTAGATATTTGTTATAATTAAATATATGATTTAGGATTTAAATCAGCAATTGTAGTTTGTTAAAGGTGAGGACATATATTATGCCATTTAAAAAAAATAAAAATAAAACAGCAAAAAAGAAGTCTGAAACTGAAGCAGAAATTATTAAAAAACATGCAACCACCGATCAGGGTGAAACTAAAAAAGACGAAAAAAGTGAAAAAAAAGCACGCAAAGAATTTAAAGAGCGCGAGCGAAAATTAAGTAAGATTACTAAACGCCATTCAAAAGAGATTTTAGAAGGTAAAATTGTTTCAATTAATAATAATATCCCTAATATTGAAGAAAATATTATTGAATTATTTGATGTTAAGAAATCTTATTTAACGGGTGATTTAGAATACGAAGTTTTAAAGGGTGTTAATTTAGCAATTAAAAAAGAAACTTTTGTCGTAATTTTAGGTCCCAGTGGTTCTGGTAAAACAACGTTGTTAAATATTATTTCTGGTTTAGATAAAGCTAATCAAGGTGATGTTTTTGTTTCCGGTTATAACTTGTCGTTATTAAAAGATAGCCACCTAACAAAGTTTAGGAGAGATAATGTTGGGTTTATCTTCCAACAATATAATTTATTAACAAACTTAACAGCGAGAGAAAATGCTGAAGTTGGCGAAAATCTAGCTAAAACAAAAAATAAAGAGTTAGGAATTGAAGAAATTTTTAAGGTAATTGAGATGGATCAACATATGAATAAATTTCCAAGTCAATTATCTGGTGGTCAACAACAGCGAGTTTCAATTGGTCGAGCTTTAGCTAAAAACCCAAAAATCTTATTTTGTGATGAACCAACTGGTGCTTTGGATGAAGAGATGGGTCGTAAAGTTTTAGAAATTTTATTGGATGTTAATAAAGCCTTTAAAACCTCAGTGATTATGGTTACCCATAACCCAAACTTTCAATATGTTGCTGATACTGTGATTAATGTTCGCAATGGTATTATCACCAGTGTTAAACATAATGCTCACCCCAAGAAACCTAGTGAGATTAGTTGGGGTTAAAATGGTGGTTTTGAAAAAAAATCCAAATTGATATTTGGATTTTTTTTATTTTAGTGTTTTCAATATAAAAAAAGCCTACTGGGCTCCGTACTTAACATACGGTTAGATTCCAACTGTCATCAGCTTGCAGATAGGACTTACAATTACATATTATCATTTTTTGAAATTAAATCAATCTTTTGCATAATTTTTTCTTTTTTCTTTTTGTAAGGAAAAATTGCTTTATTTTTGTTCAAATTTATTTTATTTTGAGTAAGAAAAAATAAAATTTTATTAGTTTTTAGAGTTGAAATATAATTATTCATTCTAAATAAGCAATGACATATAATATCAGCAAGTCTAATATAAGAATTGTTAGCAGAATCTTTATATTGAACTTGAAAAGTAATTGCATAATTGTAAAAAAATAAATTTAAATGCGTTTGCAAAGAATGCTTAAATTTAGTGCTAATGCTTCTTTTATCTAAAAGAAGCAATATTTGATTACAATTATTTATAATTTTACATTTTATTAAGTAATTTAATAATCATTTAACAAAAAAATTATAAGATTCATTTTCGTTTAATGTTAAATGTTTTACTTCCAATTTATTTACAAGAATATGTACTGGAATAAAAAGAATGTTGTTTTTGTAGGTTTCTTGGTTAATAAAGGAAATGTATTGAGTAATATGTTCAGGTTTTAGTCGTCATCCCTTTATTTCTGGCATTCTTTTTATATAGTCATTATCTTTTTTTAATTTTTTTTCAATATTTTGGCATTTTCTTTGTACAAGACTGTAATCATTTGTAATATATCCGCCAACGCCAAAATAGTTTTCATTTTTTGTATGTAGAGCACCAATTTCATCTAAGACTATGTATATAGTACTATTATTCATAATTTTAACTCTTTTCTAAAACTGAAGGTTTTATTTATATTGTGATAAGTGTAATTATAAATAAAAATATGAGATAAACCAAGTGAATTTATTTTTATATTTATATTTATTTATTAACAATAATTAGATAAAATAATATCAATAATATTAATAAAAAAAGGATGAAATTAATGACAGAAAATAAAGAACAATTAGTTAATGGTCGAGTGTTAAAAGAACAAGAAAAAAATCGCTACCAAAAATTGTTAGAGTTGGAACAACAGCATTATGATGTTTATGGTCGTAATTGGGCAAGAAATTATAATAGTTTAACTTTGAATAAAGAATTTAATGCTAAAAGTAAAGAACAATTAGAAAAAATTACCGGTAAAGCTAAAGATGATCAAATTAAAATTGCTGGTCGATTAATGACAAAGCGGTCAATGGGCAAAAAATCAATTTTTGCTGATTTCCAAGATCAATATGGTCGCTTTCAAGTATATTTAAATAGTGATACTTTGGGTAATAAAGATTTTAATTTATTGGCTGATTATGGTGATATTGGTGATTTTTTTGGTCTTGAAGGCCAAATTATGCGTACCAGAACAGGTGAATTAACTGTTAAAGTATTTAAGTTAGTAATGTTGGCTAAAGCATTAAAACCACTGCCAGATAAATGGCATGGCATTCAAAATATTGAAGAACGATATCGTCATCGTTATCTTGATTTAATTATGAATCATCAAGTTAAAGAAAATTTTGTTAAAAGAACAGCAATTATTAATGCTTTACGTGAGTATTTTAATCAACAAGGATATTTGGAAGTGGAAACACCAATCTTACAAGATGTTTATGGTGGTGCTGCTGCTAAACCTTTTGTTACCTTCCATAATGCTTTGAACACTAATTTCTACTTACGAATTGCTACTGAATTACATTTAAAACGTTTGATTGTTGGTGGTTTTGAGGGAGTTTATGAAATTGGTCGTTTATTTCGTAATGAAGGCATTAGTCCAAAGCATAACCCAGAATTTACTACTGTTGAAGCTTATATTGCTTACCAAGATCTTAATTTTCTTTTCCCATTAATTGAAAATACAATTAAATATATTATTGAAAAAGTTAATAAAAATTTAATTATTACCACAAAAAAAATTACTGATACTGAAATTAAAGAAATATCATTAGATTTTGCTAAACCATGACAAAAAATTAAAATGGTTGATGCAATTAAAAAAGTAGAAGACAAAAAATTTGTTCAAGAATTTAACAAAATTGCAACTTTAATTGACCAATATGATAAAAATTCTGATGGAAAACAAGTTGAAAAACAAAAAATAAAAGCTTATAAAATGGCAGTTACTTTAGCAAAAAAATATCATGTTAAAGTTGATAAACATCACACCGGTGTTGGTCATATTATTAACTTATTTTTTGAGCATTTTGTTGAAGAAACTTTAATTCAACCAACTTTTATTTACCATTATCCTGTTGAAATTTCCCCTTTAGCAAAATTAAGTAAAGCTAGTGTTAATTTTACTGATCGTTTGGAATTATTTATTAATGGTCGAGAATATGCTAATGCTTATTCTGAATTGAATAATCCAATTCAACAATATCAACGTTTTCAAGAGCAAGTAGTTGAAAAAGAAAAAGGTAATGATGAGGCAAGTTCAGAGATTGATCTTGATTATGTTGCTGCTTTAGAATACGGTATGCCACCAACAGCAGGTTTAGGAATTGGCATTGATCGTTTGGTAATGTTAATTACTGGTCAAGATAATATTAAAGATGTTTTATTTTTCCCACAATTAAAAAAAGTTAAATAATATTAATAAATGTTTGCTTTTTTATTCTGATAATGATAATATTTTTAGGTAATTTTTATTTATAAAAATATAAAAAAATAGATTATTAAGTAAATTTTAGCAAATTTAAAGAGAGGTGCCTACTTATGGCTCAAGCTAACATTCATCCTAAATATTTTGTGACTGAAATTACTTGTATAACATGTAACAATCACTTTAAAAGTGGTTCAACAAAAGGTTCAGAAATTCGTGTTGACACTTGTTCTAACTGTCATCCGTTTTATACTGGAAAACAAACATTTGTTGCAGCTAAGGGTAGAGTAGAACGTTTCTTAAATAAAGCAAGTAAAAAAACTGAAACTAAAGTTGAAAAGAAAGCTAAACCAAAAACAGAAAATCAAAGTTCTAAGGTAATTAGTTTAGATAATTTTAGAGTAGAAAAGAAATCAGAAAAAAAGATTAATTCTGATACAAAAGCAAAATAATTTAAAATATTAATTTAAAATGGGAAGTCATTTTATATGATTTTCCATTTTTTTGATAAACTAATATTGTTTTATCAAAGATATTTTTTTTAAAATTTCAGTTAAAATTATTTATATGAATTACTTTGATTAGAAAGTTAGGCTCGATAATGAAAGAAGCAACGCTTGATTGAAATCTTAATGAAAATCTTAAATATCATAATGATAGTAGTTATCAGTTAAATTTAAAAATTGAACAACTAACTATTAAAAATGGAATTAAAGATTGAAATTTTGCTTGTAAATCACCTGAAATTTTAGCGTTATATAGCAATGAAGATGATAATCTAAATAATATTTTAAAAGCATTTGCTGGGATTGATAATATTATTTCAGGAAAAATTATTTTAAATAATCAAGATGCAACTTATAATGTCTTTGGTTGAGAACGACAGATTGCTTATCTGCCCAATCAACAACAAGGTTGAAATAAAGTTCTTTCTTTAAAACATAATTTATTTAAAGTTGCTAAAAAAACAAAACCTTACTTACAAGCAATTAGTAATCATAATATTAAAATTAAAACTGCCATTGCTAATTTAAAGAATACTGGATTAAATTTAAACACTGAGGAATTTAAAACTAAAGTTATTACTTTAATTAAAGAGTTTATTGGTCAAACCCAAAAATCAAGAAATTTGCTTATTCAAGAATATGAAGCAACAATTAATCATTTTCATCAAGAATACGCCAAAGAAAATTTTAACTTTCCTGGTTCGACTGATTTGTCAGCAATTTTAGTTAGAAAATTTAATGCTGAAGAAGATAATATTATTGTTAATAACAATTTGATATTTTTTCAATCATTGCAAGATCGAATTTCAAGTTTAGAAAGTTTAACTGGTCAATGTTTTTGTGGGTGTAAGCCTCCCAAAATTAGACGAAAAGAATTTCAATTAAAAGAAATTAATTATATTATTGCTGAAATTAATAATTATTTAAACGATAAAATTTTTGAAACAAGGAAGGCAATTAGGACAACATTAAAAAGTTGTAATAATCATAATCAGATTTTTAGTTCTGAATTAAATCAAGCCTTACTTTATAAAACAATTAAAATTTCACGATCTGAAATTGATCAAATTATTGATGCTTGGATTGATTTAGCTGAAACACAAAGAGTTCAGTTTAATATGAAACAAGATTTTATTTCAATGCAGGTATTACCTGATGAAATGCAATTACTTTTAAGAAATATTCAAGCAGAAATTAAAGATTACCATAATAAACTTTTAACTGATCAAAAATTTTCAACGCAAGAAATCTATAATAAGAAGTTGCAATTGTTAGAAGACGATTTAATTGATGCCAGAGATTTTATTAATAATAATATTTCAGAAATTTTTCAATCAATCTCCTTGACTAATGCCCTAATTAAAAACTATCCACAACTTTCTTTTTTAGAACGAAGATTTGCTAATATTGCTCAAAAACTTGTTGTTCCAACTAAAATTTTACTTTTGGAGAACCCATTTCAATTTTTAGAAGTAAAAGATCGAGAAAAACTGGCAGTTTGATTAAAAACTTTAGCAGCAAAATTAAAAATTATTATTATTTTTTCTTCGAAAGAAAATCAAGATATTAGTTTATTAGCTTCTAACATTTGTGCGATTGAGAATCAAGTTGTGATTCAACAAGGTAAAACCAATGAGATGGTGTCAAAACCTTTATCATTGAGTTTATTGCGAGAAATGAATCAACAACAAGTAAATATTTTAAAAGGTAAATGAAAAAAACCAGAGTTATTTTTTTATGATAAAAAAATTGCTTATTTACCTAATATTAGCAAAAATCCAATTATTGCTTTAAAATTTAGTGATGTTGCTTTTAGTTATAAAAAACCATTTTTTACTGTTTTTCGTAAGTTAATAACAATTAATGGTCAAGTTAAAAATATTACTAAATTTAATGACAAATATTCATTTTTAACATTTGAAGCATTTGATGACACTGTGATTCAAGTTTTAGTTGATAATAATACTTTTAAAATTGGGACAAAGGGTTGATTATCAATTGTTAAAAATACGATTTATATTTTTGATCCTGATACAAAACAATTAATTAGCACTTGATAGAAAAAAACTATGTCAAATTATTTAGAAATTGCATTGGAAGGATTAAAATGGTGATAAAACAAATGGCACAAATTAAAATATCAAAAAATTTTTTAAAAAATGCTAAAGAAATATTGAACCTAATTAAAAAAAGTAATCCAATTATTATTCATCGTCATATTAATCCTGATGGTGATGCTTTAGGATCACAATGAGGGTTAAAAACTCTGATTGAAGAAAATTTTCGTAATAAAAAAGTTTTAGTTCCTGGTGATATGACAGAATATATGCTTAAGTTTTTTCCCCCAGCGATGATTGTTAACAGTAAAGATTATGAAAATGCTTTGGTTATTGTTTGTGATACAGCAAATCGTGAAAGAATTAGTGGTCAGTTTTGGCAAACAGCAAAAAATATTATTAAAATTGATCACCATCCTGAAGTTGATAATTACGGCACCCTTAATTTAGTTGAAAGTTCAGCAGTTGCTGCTTGTCAAGTAGTTGCCAAGTGAGCAAAAATGATGAAATTAAAATTATCAAACGATGCTGCCAGATATTTATTTTTTGGATTAGTTACAGATTCAGGAAGGTTCATGTATCGATCGGTTAATAATGAAACATTTGATATTGCTAGTTTTTTAGTTGCAACAAATTTTAGTCTTTTAGATTTGTATGAAAAATTATATTTACAAGATTTAAAAACAACACGAATTAAAGGTTATATTTTAAATAATTTTCAAGTTACCAAGAATGGTGTTGCTTATATTATTGTTACTAAAGAAACTTTAAAAAAATTGGAGCAGCAGTTAAATCAGCAACTTACAGAAGATAAAGAAAAAATAACAATTCTTCAAGAAGATATTACTAGTCAAGTTAATTTAATGGCGAATATAGCAACAATCAAAATTTGGTTTATTGCGTGTCAAAGTGAGATTGATAATGAATTTAAGATTAGTATTCGCAGTGCTAGGTGAACAATTAATCAATTGGCGGTAAAGTTTGGCGGAGGTGGCCATAAATATGCTGCTGGAGTAAAAGTTAAGAATTTATCAATTGTTGAAAATTTATTACATGATTTAGATAATCTGGCAAATTCAGAACCAAATGTTAAATAATTAGTTATATAACAGAAAGATAAGGAGAAAATAAATAATGTATAACCGCTATAATGATGGTTGAATTGAGGTAATAACAGGATGTATGTTTGCTGGGAAAACTGAGGAGTTTATTCGGAGAATTATTCGTTTGCAATATGCTCATCGTAAGGTTTTAGTTTTTAAACCAAGTATTGATATTCGCTATAGTGCTACAAGAGTTATGACTCATAAAGGGGTGTCAATTGAAGCGATTATGATTGATCGTAATAAACCTGAAGAAATTTTAAATATTTTAAAAGCAAAAGAAAATCAAGATGTGGCTGCTATTGCAGTTGATGAAGTTCAATTTTTTAATAAAAAAATTATTGAAATTTTAACGAAATTAGCAAATAATAATAAACAAGTAATTGTTGCTGGTTTAGATCAAGACTTTCGCGCTGAACCATTTCCAGTTATGGCAGAAATTTTACCAATAGCAGAATTTGTAACAAAATTGGATGCAATTTGTGTTATTTGTGGTGCAGCAGCAACTAGAACACAAAAAATTATTAATGGTAAAGAAGCAAAGTATAATGATCCAATCATTGAAATTGGTGCTCAAGAAAAATATGAAGCAAGATGTCGTGAGCATCATAAAGTTTTAAAATAAAAGTTAGGTTCCTATTTAGATGATTAATGAAAAAATTCTCCAACAATTAACATTACTCTATCAGAAATATCAAAAAATCGAAAAGCAATTATTGACTTTAGATGTTAAGAAACAGCGAGAAAAGTATACTGAATTAACTAAAGAACAAAAAAGGTTAGAACCAATTATTAACCAATTTTTAGTGTACCAAAAGTTGTTAACAACAATTAATGAAGCTAAACAATATTTAGATACTGAAAAAGATTCAGAAATGATTGAAATGTTAAAGTCAGAAATTAAAACTAATGAACAAAAACTTGTTGATGTTGAGCAACGTTTAAAATTAATTTTAATTCCTAAAGATGTAAATGATAATAAAAATGTTATTTTAGAAATTCGCGGTGCTGTTGGTGGCGAAGAAGCAAATATTTTTGCTGCTGATTTATATCGGATGTATTTAAAATACTGCGAAAATCAAACTTGAAAAATTGAAACAATTGAAGCAAAAGAATCAACAACGGGTGGTTTTACTTATATTAGTTTTATTGTTAAAGGTAAACAAGTTTTTGCTAAGTTAAAATTTGAAGCTGGCGCACATCGTGTTCAAAGAGTACCAAAAACTGAATCGCAAGGTCGAGTTCATACATCAGTTGCTACCGTTGCAGTTTTACCAGAGGCTAACGATATTGAAGTTAATATTAATCCAAATGACTTAAAAATTGATACTTATCGTTCTAGTGGTGCTGGTGGTCAGCATGTTAACACAACTGATTCAGCCGTACGGATTACTCATTTACCTTCAGGCATTGTTGTAACTTCCCAAGATGGTCGAAGTCAACACGATAATAAAGATAAAGCAATGCAAGTTTTACGAGCAAAATTATATGAATTTCAATTATCCCAGCAAAAAGGAGAAATTGGTAGTTTAAGGAAGAGTGCTGTTGGTTCGGGTGAAAGATCAGAAAAAATTCGCACATATAATTACCCACAAAATAGAGTTACTGATCATAGAATTGGTTTATCATTAAATAAATTAGATCAAATTATCGAAGGTAATTTAGATGAAATTATTCTAGCATTAATAAGTAATGAGCAAAGAAAGAAATTAGAAACACTTGAAAATGATATTTCAAGTTTAATTTAAAAATATCTTTATAATTTAAATTAAAGAAATAGGGGAGGTGTTTATATGAATTTTATTTCTTTTAGTCAACGTATTAAAATGTTATTTCTTCAAACAGTTAATCTTATGTTTTTAAAAATTGTTGATGCATTATCTAGCATCTTCTTTGCTGCTAAGAAAAAACCAGCCAAGAAAAAAAAACCAGCCAAGAAAAAACATCATAGTTCCGATGGTGGTTCTGACGAACCTTCGAATGATATGGGAAATGATGACGGATCATTTAATAGCGGTCAATTTTAGTAGTTATTAAAATGAAATATTATCAATTTTTGAGTCTTGCTAGAAAAATTAATCAAAATGAAAATGTTAATAAACTAATTTTAGCTAATTTGTTAGAAAAAAATTTAACTTGAATTTATGCTAACTTGAATGTTGTCAATACTGATCGATTTTTTTTACAAAAATATTTATCTTTAGTAAAAAAATATGCTTCTGGTTGGCCTTTAGCTTATCTTTCAGGGCATGTTTTTTTCTATAATTATAAAATTTTTGTTAATGAAGATGTTTTAATTCCGAGAAATGAAACAGAACTTTTGGTTTCACGAGTTTTATTTTGAAGCCAAAAATTATTTTCTTTTATGCCTATTAAGGTTTTAGATTTGGGGACAGGTAGTGGTTGTATTGCTATTAGTTTAGCTTTGAAAAAACCAGAATGACAAATTTTTGCTAGTGATATTAGTGATAAAGCTTTGGAAATTGCTAAATTAAATCAGGAGTTTTATCATTTAGATCGGCTTACTTTAGTAAAAAGTGATTTATTTAATAATTTAACTAATGAAAAATTTGATATTATTATTAGCAATCCGCCCTACATTGATAAAAGTAAAAAAGATTATCAAATTAATAATTTAAAACATGAACCAGAATTAGCGTTATTTGCTGATAACTTTGGATTAGCATATTATCAAAAAATTTTAGCATCTGTTTTAAATTTTACTAATAAAGATTTTTTAATTGCTTTTGAAATTGGTTTTGATCAAAAATCAGCATTAGAATCAATCTTAGCATTAAATTTTCAAAATTATTTTTATTGATTTGAAAAAGATTATAGCAATCATTGAAGATTTTTATTTATTAGTAGTTGCAAATTATAACATAAATTTAATTTTAAATATCATTATTTTTTTCATTAAGATAATGATATTTTTTATTTTATAAAAAGGAAATTGCTCCATATTCTCTAAATTAGGATAATGGAGGCAATTAATGAGACGAATTATTGAAATATTAAAAATGTTTCAAATTAATTTAGAATTTGTTTCTATATCTTATTTAATAGAAAAATTTAGTTTAACTGTTAGAACTTTACAAAAAGATATTCAAAAAATTAATCGATTATTAGCACCAATTAATAATTGTAAAATTGTTAAGAATCAAGAAAAGCTAATAATTATTGGTGATAATCCTAAAGTTGCAATTGATGTTTTATTAAAAAAATTTTTAATAAAATTAAAATGCAATGATGTTGTGAATTCTTATCAGTTAATTTTCTATCATATTTGAGAAAACCAACCTTTAACTAATACTAAATTACTTAATTTTACTAATAGTACATTTTACAATTTAAAAAAAGAGATAAATTTAATTAATAATTATTTTAATTATTATGATTTAGTTCTTAAATTAAAATTTAAAATGAAACAAGGTTGATTTTTGGAAGGTTCTGAATTTGATTTGCGTCGAATTGCAATGAAAATTTTAATCAATCAATTAAATAGTCCATTACATCCTAACAATTATTTAGATACTAGTTTACTTAATTTGCAAAATAAATTATCAAAACTTTTAATTAATAATAATTTCTCTGATTATTTTTTGAAAGACATTATTTGATTTTTAATTATTGTAATTAAGAGAATAAAATTTAATCAATTTTTAGATTCTTACTGTTGTCCTTTGTTGTTTAAAGTATTAATTAATGACAAAATTATTGAAAATAATTTTAATAAATTAACGAATATTTTAGAAAAGCAATTTAATGTAAAATTTAATTACTATGAAAAAGATTATCTTACATCGTTAATGTTACTTAACCAAAAAAAATTAAATTATGATATGATTTCAAATTTAATTTCATCAATTAATAATTTTATTAATCAATTAATTTTTAAAGAATATCAACTTTTGTTTGCAATTAAAAAAATTCAAACAAGAATTAATGAATTTTTGAATGAAAATTTTTTGAAGTTAATATTTAATTTTTATCAAGATTTTAACTTTAATTTTATTAATGATAATTATTTTTGGAGTAATACTTATTGATATGGTTGAGAGATTGCTAATATTATTGTTTTTGTTTTAAGAAAATTTAACATTAATGTTAAATTCCGTTTATTTATCAGTGATCAACTTTTAATGATATTTAATAGCTTTTATTTGGATAGTAAAGAAATAAACTGAAAAGTTCCTCTCTATTATCAAAAAAATAACAGTTTTTCTCATCAAATTAAAAAGTTAATTTTGTTTATTAAAAGTAGTTATAAAAATATTATTTTGGAATCCTTAGATATAAGTAATAGCCACTACAAAATAAATTTTTTAAATAAAAATTATGCAATTTTATTTGATTCTGAAGATAATAATATACTGCCAACTAAAAGGTTTTTTCTCATTAATAGTGATCAGTTTTTGTTAAATCAACAATTAAAACAAAACTTGGATATTGTAGTTAAAAAAATGTTAATTGATAAAATTCGTAGTTCAATTTTAGTTTTTAAATTCTTTTCAAAACAAAGATTTTCAAGTATCAAAAGCTTTTTATTTTATTTGCAAGAAGCTTTAATTAGAAAATTTAAATTAAATTCGCTTAATTTTCAATTAAGAGATAGTTTTATTAACAGTACTTATTCAACGAATAAGATGTTAGTAATTCATAAATTAGTATCAAAAAATAATGTTACTTTGCCGATTATCCTAATTTATTTAAAAAGTCCGTTATTTTTTCATAAGAAGTTCCCAATCAATTTTATTTTCATCTTAATCAATAATTCTGATACTTTATATCAATATCAGGGATTACTGTCATACCTTGATTTTGTTAAAACTAATTTTAATCTTCAAATTAGTAGTGTCAAGAATTTATATCAAATCATTAATAATTTTCTGTTATAAATTGCCGAGAGTTCAACCCCAAACTCTCGGCAATTTTTAATCTGTTTTTTGACTTTTTCATGATAAATGATATAATTTTTTCAGATTTTATTGTAATTATAAGGAGTTTAATTATGCTTAGACTTGAAGCAACGGAGTTAACAAAAATTGTTAGAATTCTTGAAGCTGGTGCTGTTATTGCTTTGCCAACTGATACAGTTTATGGGCTTGTTTGTAAGTTTGATCAAGTTTCAGCAATTGAAAAAATTTATTTAATTAAACAACGGCCAGTGACTAAACCACTGCAAATTTTAGTAAGTAATTGGCAGCAAGCAAAAAATTTAGCAGTTATTGATGATCAATTAATTCACGAGTTAGAAAAAAAATTTTCACCTGGTAAAGTTACAGTTATTTTAAAACCAAAACCAGCAATGATAAAAAATGATTATTGAAATCAATGAGATAATATTGCCATTAGAGTTACTGCTTCTACTTTTATTCAAAAAATTATTGATCATGTTGGACCACTAGCAGCAAGTAGTTGTAATCTTAGTCAAGAATCGCCAATTAATGAGTCTAGTAAAATTAATTTACCAAATTTAGATTATGTTGTTAATGGCAAAATAATTAATGGTAAAGCTTCAGCAGTTTATAATAGTCTAACAAAAACAATTATTCGTAATTAATAAACCAAAACATAAAGATGAGAACGTAGGGCAAAAATGAATTTAGCAATTATCATAACTTTATCTGTAATTTTAGTATTTTTAATTTTCTTAGTTTTTTTACTGCTTAAACTTTATCAAAAAAATCGTAAATTAACTTTGGCGAACTTTACTAATGATTTAAACCAACGTTATAATAATTTTTTTTTACAACCAATTGCCATTAAAGATTTACCAATGAGTGAAGAAAAATTACCGACAAAAAGTAGTATTTATTATTGTAATCGAGCATTGGTTGGTCAGTATGAAAATCCAAGGAAAATTATTAATGATAAAAATTATGATGTTACCAGCTCGTTGAAAAATAATAAAAATAAAATTTCTTATCATTATAAAATTATTAACTTTAGACGTGCTAAATTTATTCCTTTAAATACAATTGAGTTGTTACTAACTAAAACCAAGTTGTATATTTATCATCCGCTAGATCCAGAAAGTATTAATCTTAAGCAAATTAAAAATTTAACAATTTTTTGAGCACAAAATCGTTTACTTAAAACGAAAGACTTTTTTCCTGGTGTTGGATTTCAAGTTAATAATCAAAGTTATTTTTTATTATTTCAAACTTATCAACAATTATTAAAATTTCTTGCTTGTCTTAATACTATTTTAGATTAATTTATTTTATTTTTTAATTTTGTTAAAATTAAATAAAATAAATTTTTATTACTTTTAAAGTTTTGAGGTTATGTTATTTATGAAAAAAATTTTAATTATTTTACAAGTTAGTTTTATTACTTTAACATTGTTATTTGTTCCTTTAACTATCAACAGTGTGAGCAAAGAAGTTAAAAATCCTAGGTTAAATATTAATCATCTTGCAATGGAAGTTATAACAACTAAAGTTGAATTGGATGTTGATAAGTATCAAAATATTTTAATTAATGATGAGCCAAACAGTTTTAAAAGTTCATTAATTAATGTTATGACAAAATTTGCTTCTGAGTATCAAATTTCTTTAGATTATGGTGTTGATTATTATTTTAAGTTAAAAGGTATTGATCCTTATGAGACTATTAAAAAATTTGAAGTTATTACCGTTAATGTTAATGCTGGTATTAGTAGTAAAAAAATTATTGGTAGTTTTGATACTCAAGTTAAGTTGGTTCGGAAGGCTAAATCAATTAATCATCTTGTGATTAAAAAACAAGTCTTTGATCAAGTTATTTTAAACCAAACAACTTTTTTTCAAGCACTACAAAGTTGTATCAAAATTATTAGTCAAACAATTAAAAGTGAAGTGCAAGATGCTGAATTTTTAGTTCATTATGCAGTTAATATTGAAGGTTATGAACAATCTGCTAAAATAAATAAAAATGATTTAGGTATTAAAGATGTAAATGTTAATGCGATAACTAATGAACAAAACCATTTATTGGAAGGAAGTTTTAGTTTTCAATTAGCGATTAGTCTTGCGGAGGTTGTTAATTAATAGCATAAGTTTTATTGATAACTTAAATTATTTTTTATGTCCTAATGTTATTCGCCTAGTTCCCCTTTTTTCTATTATTATAGTTGAATTATTTTTATAAAGAGCGTAAAATTTTTTATTAGTATAATTAATAAAACCTTAATAAAATAACACTCGAAAATTAAAAGCTAAAAAGAATAAGAAGGAGCAATTATTGTTGATGGCAGATATCGTTGATAAAAAAATGGCAAAAGAAAATGTGTTTATTATTAATCATCCTTTAATTTTAGACAAGTTAACAAGAATTCGAAATAAAAATACGGAAAAAAAAGATTTCCAAGAAAACTTAACGGAAATTGTTAGTTTGATGGCGTATGAGGTTTTTAAAGATATTCCTTTAGATTCTGTTTCAATTGAAACACCTATTGGCAAAACTAAGGGAAAAAATTTAACAAAAACAATTATTATTTGTCCAATTTTAAGGGCAGGGTTGGGTATGGTTAATGGTCTTGAACATTTATTGCCTAATGCAATTGTCAGTCATATTGGCTTATATCGTGATGAGATAACATTACAACCACAAGAGTATTTTTTTAAATACCCTAATGTAAAAAACCATGAAGATAATTTGGTGTATGTTTTAGATCCAATGTTGGCTACTGGTGGAAGTACATTGGCAGCAATTAAAAAATTAAAAGCGATTGGTGTCAAGAATATTACTTTTATTGGAATTGTTGGCGTTAAAGAAGCAATTAATAAAGTTCATAAGGAACATAAAGATGTTAAAATTTATTTAGCTGCTTTAGATGAAAAGTTAGATGAAAATGGTTTTATTATTCCTGGATTAGGAGATGCAGGTGATCGAATCTTCGGAACAAAATAAATTTTCTTGATTAATTAAAGTTAAGAATAATAATTATCGAATTATTATTGTTATGATTGGTTATTGATTGTTAATTAATACAATTTTATTAAGTTTAATTAATCTGTTTAATTATGATTGAAAAATTATTATTGGTTTTAATTTGGGTTGTATTAGTAGTTTGTGTGGTTTTTTAATATTATCCAAAACTAGTAATTGGTTTTTTAGTAAAGCTGTTTATAAACAAGCTTTAGCTTTTTTTATTTTTTTATTTCGAATTTTATTATATGCTACAGTTATTGGTTTAGTAATTTATTTTAAATTTTCAAATCTTTTTAGTTTAATTGCTGGTTTTTCATTATTATTGATTGCAGTTTTTACTAATGAATTTTTGAGTACTAAACAAAGATTTAACGAGAAAAAGAATATGAAGGATACAAGATAATGTTAATTTCAACGGGGTTAGCAAATTGAAATTATTGAGCAATTATGCCTCAAATAGTAACAATTATTATTACAACTGTTATTATTGTCACTATTAGTTTTATTTATCAAAGGAAAGTTAAAAAAATGAAAACTAATACTGAACCAAGGGGGATTGTGCTTGTGGTTGAGTTAGTTGTAACTTATGTTGAGAAAATTGTTATTGATGTTTTAGGCGCAAAATATAAAAATTTAACAATTTATTTAATGTATTTAATGCTTTACATTTTAATTGGTAATTGATTATCAATTATTGGGATTGATTCTCAAGCCTCAATGTATACAGTAACCCTGTCTTTAGCATTAGTAACTTTTATTGGAATTTATTATATTGGTATTAAATTTCAAAAATTATTGTTTTTTAAAAAATTTCTTACTAATCCTCTAGAACTAATTACTCAATTTGCACCATTAATTTCTTTGTCTTTCCGTTTATTTGGCAATATTACCGGTGGTTCGGTTATTATGCTTTTACTTTATACATTTACTGGTAATGTTTGAGCAAATATTCCTGTAATAGGACAAGTTAATTTTTTAATTGGTACTGTTGGGCCGTTTTTGCATATGTATTTTGATTTATTTGCTGGCTCGATTCAGGCATTAATTTTTGGTATGTTAACGATGGTGTATTGAAAATTACAAATGGAGTCTGAGTCGAAAGCAGAATTAGAACTTAAGTTGCCTAAGAAGATTAGAAAACAGCGAAAAAAAGAGCAAGAACAAAACCTTGATGATACGACTCATCAAGAACGATTACTCTTAGATCGTAGTTTGAAAAGAAAATAAATCAAAAATAAATTAAAATTCTTTTGCTCTTTTAATTTTTTTAATAAAATTAATATATTATATTAAATAAAACAAATAAATGATGAAAGAAATAAGAAGGAGAATATAAATTATGAGTATATTTGCTAATGCAAGTCATTTAGATGCTGTTACAGTATTTTTTGGTCACATTTGAAATCTTTTTGAAGTAACTGGAAGTATTTCAGATGGATTAAAATTTTTAGGAGCTGGTGTTGCAACAATTACTTGCTTTGGTGCAGGGATTGGTCAAGGTTATGCTGCTGGGAAAGCTGTCGAGGCTGTCTCTAGAAATCCTGAAGTTGAATCAAAAATTCGAAGTATGTTTATTATTGGTGCTGCGATTGCTGAATCTGGTGCGATTTATGGTTTAGTTATTTCGTTAATTTTAATTTTTGTTGCTTAGGCTAAACAAAAGTTAAAAATATTAAGGTTGTGAAATTTATGAATTGAAGTTTATTTTCTGAAGCAATTAATGGGGATGATATTGTAAATCAATTATTTCCTAATATTCCTGTTTTAATTGCTCATGTAATTTCAACGATTATTTTATTAATTGTTCTTTGACGTTGAGTTTACAATCCGTTTCGTCGCTTATTGCATAATCGCCATTTAGAAATTAAGAATAAGTTAGATGATGCAGCAATCAAACAAGCATTAGCAAATCAAGATCGTGGTAATGCTTTACAAATGTTAAATAATGCTAAAGTTGAGGCTGATGGTATTGTTAATGATGCTAAAACTAAAGCTTATGATGAAAGAAAAGAAATTATTGATCAAGCGCATGAAGAAGCTATGCGAATTACTAACCAGTCAAAACATGATATTGCAAAACAAAAAAAGGCTGCTGAAAAAGAAATTAAAGCCGAAATTGAACAAATTTCTTTGGAGTTAGCGAAAGTAATTTTAGCTTCTGAAATAAATCCAACAAAGCATCAAAAGTTTATTGATGACTTTATTGATAAAATTTAAAAAGTTACAGGATGTTATAGGATATGATTGATGATACAATAGTTAGCCACTGAAGTAATGCTTTTTTTCAGTTAGCACAAGAAGAAAAAAAAGTTAAACAATATAGTAATGAAGCAGGTATTTTAATTGATTTATTTACTAAATATCCAGAATTTTTAGATGTTGTTAGCAGTTCTGTGCTGTCATTTTCAGAAAAAAGTAAAATTATTAAAACAACATTTGATAAATTTTCTCGGTATATGATTAATTTCTTTTTATTATTAACACAAGAAGGTTATTTTCGTTATTCATTATTAATCTTAAAAGAATTTCGTAGGTTATGTAATGAATATCAAGGGATTCAATATGGTGTTGTTTATTCAGTTGTTGAATTATCAGCAAGGCAAATTAAGAAATTAGAACAAAAAATTAGTAGTATTATTAGTAAAACTGTTGAATTAGTAAATAAAATTGATCAAAGTTTGATTGCTGGTGTCAAAGTTAAAGTTAAAAATCAGGTTTTTGATGGTTCAGTTAAAGGACAAATTGAGCAAATTAAATCTAGTTTAGAAAAAAATAATCAAGAATAGAGGTAATAAGGTGCCCTTAAATATTGATGAAATTGCAAAAATTATTAAAATCCAAATTAAAAATTATGGCCAAAAAATTATTTCCAATGAAGAAGGTAATGTTCTTATGGTTGGTGATGGGATTGCCTTAATTAATGGGTTAGATAAAGCCATGAATGGTGAGTTAGTTTTTTTTCCTAAGTCTAATACTTATGGTATGGTTTTAAACTTAGAAGAAAATGCTGTTGGTGCTGTTTTAATGGGTAGTGATGCAACGGTAAAAGAAAATGATATTGTTGAGCGAACTGGTAATGTTGTTGAAACTATTGTTGGTAATCCATTGCTAGGAAGAGTTGTTAATGCGTTGGGGCAACCAATTGATGGTAAGGGGCCAATTAAAAGTACTAAAACAAGACCTGTTGAAAGAATTGCTTTGGGTGTTATGACAAGAAAGTCGGTATCGCAACCACTAAGTACTGGTTTATTAGCAATTGATGCGATGATTCCGATTGGTAAAGGTCAAAGAGAATTAATTATTGGTGATCGTCAAACTGGTAAAACAACAATTGCCATTGATACAATTATTAATCAAAAAAATAAAGATGTTTATTGTGTTTATGTAGCGATTGGTCAAAAAACCTCAACAGTGGCACAAATTGTTGAAAAATTAACACAATTGGGAGCAATTGAATATACAACAATTGTTAGTGCTACAGCAAGTGAATTGGCGCCACTACAATACTTAGCGCCTTATACGGGTGTAACAATTGCTGAGGAATGAATGGAGCAAGGCAAAGATGTTTTGATTATTTATGATGATTTAAGCAAACATGCTGTTGCTTATCGTTCAATTTCTTTACTTTTGCGAAGACCGCCGGGCAGAGAGGCTTATCCAGGTGATGTTTTTTATTTACATTCGCGATTATTAGAGCGAGCTGCTAAATTGAATGAAAAATATGGTGGTGGTAGTATTACGGCACTACCAATTGTTGAAACACAAGCTGGTGATATTTCTGCTTATATCCCAACTAATGTTATTTCAATTACTGATGGTCAAATTTTTTTAATGAGTGAGTTATTTAATTCTGGTGTTCGACCAGCGGTTGATGTTGGTTTATCAGTTTCTCGAGTTGGTTCAGCAGCCCAAATTAAAGCAATTAAACAAGTTTCGGGTAGTTTAAAATTAGAGTTAGCACAATTTCGTGAATTGCAATCTTTTGCTCAATTTGGTTCAGATTTGGATGAAAGTACAAAAACAGTCATTGAACATGGTAAAAGGGTGATTGAGTTGTTAAAACAAAAACAAAATAACCCTTTAAACCAAATTGATCAAGCAATTATTTTATTGGCAATTAAAAATAAAACAATTAAATGATTGCCAGCGGAAATGATGGAAGATTTGAAACGAGAATTAATGATTTATTTTCCCAAAAATCAACGAAAAGATTATCAAAAATTAGAAACTAATTTAGCTTTTGATGATGAGTTAATAAAAAATATTAGTCATGGTATTGTTAAAGTTGTTGTTACTTTGGTTAACAAAATTTCTAATTATGATGTTACAAAATATGGTGATCCTGATGAGTGAAAGACGTTAGTAAGTTCTAGTAGAAATTAGGAAATTTTTTAGGTAGGAGGTAAGATTGATGGCGCAAGGAATTGAACAAATTCGGCACAGACTTAAAGTTGTTGATGTTAGTTATAAAGTTACTAAAGCTACTCAGCTTGTAGCAACAGCAAAATTAAAACGAATTGGTCGTAGGATTGAGAATATTAAACCTTATTATTCTGAAATTTATGATGCTTTTCATCAATTATTACCGAGATTAGAAAATTCATTTTATCTTAAAAATCAAGCAATTAAATCGCGAAAAACTTTATGAGTTATTTTTACTTCTAACTTAGGATTATGTGGTGGTTTTAATAATAATATTAATAAATTGGTTTTAGAACGATTAAATCTTGATGATGAGATTCTTGCTATTGGTAGCAGGGGTGCTACCTTTTTTAAGGGACATCATAGAAATGTCATTGAAGAATATAATGATTTTAATATTAATTCTACTTATACTGATTCACAAGAATTAACTTTAAATTTAATTTCAAAATATAATAATAAAAAAGTTGATAGTATTAAAGTTGCTTATACAAAGTATATTAATACTGTGACATTTGAACCAGCAGTTATTGATTTATTGCCAATCATTAATCGCAATAAAGATTCAAAAAAGCATAATATTATTTTGGCTGACTTTGAACCAGATGCTAAAACAGTAATTGAGACTGCAATTCCTTTATATGTTGGTGCAATTATTTATGGTGCTTTAGTTGAATCACAAGTAGCAGAACAAGCATCGAGAAGATTGGCAATGGAAAATGCCTCAAAGAATGCTAATGATATGAAGAATAATTTATTAATTAGTTATAACCGAGCAAGGCAGGGGGCAATTACCCAAGAAATTTCTGAAATTATTGGCGGTGCTGATGCTCAAAAAGCGCCAGACTAATTAGTAATTAAAAAAAAGAAAAGATAAAAATATGGAGAATAAAATGGCAGCAACCAAAACAACAGCAAAAAATAAAGTTAAAAGCACAACAAATAAATCGCAAAAAGAACAACCAAAAAACCAGCAAGGGAATTATCTTGGTAAGATTTTACAAATTTCTGGTCCAGTAATTGATATTAAATTTGTTGATGGACATCTACCTAATTTATACAATGCGATTAAAATTACTAATGATCAACAAGAATTAATTGTTGAAGCGGCCCAACATATTGGTGATGATATTGTGCGTTGTATTTCAATGGGCCCAACTGAAGGTTTAACACGAGGTTTACCAGCTTTAGATTTGGGTAAACCAATTTCTGTACCAGTTGGTGAAGCAACATTGGGGAGAATTTTTAATGTTTTAGGTCAACCAATTGATGGTAAAGGACCAATTAAAAGCACTGTTAATTACCCAATTCATCGTTTAGCTCCAACTTTTGAAGAATTGCAAACTAAATCTGAAATCTTAGAAACTGGGATTAAAGTTGTTGATTTGTTAGTGCCGTATGCTAAAGGTGGTAAGATTGGTTTATTTGGTGGTGCTGGTGTTGGTAAAACTGTTTTAGTGCAGGAATTAATTAATAATATTGGTAAAGAGCATGGTGGAATTTCTGTCTTCACTGGTGTTGGCGAAAGAACTAGGGAAGGTAATGATTTATACTATGAGATGATTGATGCTGGCGTTATTAATAAAACTGCCTTAGTTTTTGGTCAGATGTCTGAGCCACCAGGTGCTAGAATGCGGGTAGCTTTAACTGGTTTAACAATTGCTGAATATTTTCGCGATGAAAAACAACAAGATGTTTTATTATTTATTGATAATATTTTCCGTTTTACACAAGCTGGTAGTGAGGTTTCTGCTTTATTAGGGCGAATGCCATCAGCGGTTGGTTATCAACCAACACTAGCAACGGAGATGGGTGCTCTGCAAGAAAGAATTGTTTCAACAAAAAAAGGATCCGTCACTTCAATTCAAGCTGTTTATGTTCCAGCTGATGATTTAACTGATCCTGCTCCAGCAACAACCTTTGCTCATTTAGATGCGAAAACAGTTTTAGAACGAAATATTGCTGCTTTAGGAATTTATCCAGCTGTTGATCCTTTATCTTCTGCTTCACGAATGTTGGATCCAGAAATTGTTGGTCAAGAACATTATGAAGTTGCTAGAAAAGTTCAACAAGTATTACAACGTTTTGCTGAATTAGAACCAATTATTGCGATTTTGGGGATGGATGAATTGAGTGAAGAAGATAAGAAAATTGTTGCTCGAGCAAGACGAATTCGTAACTTCTTTTCTCAACCATTTCATGTTGCTGAAAAATTCTCAGGGATTCATGGCATTTATGTTCCGGTTGCTCAAACAGTTGCTAGTTTTAAAGCAATTTTAAATGGTAGTTGTGATGATTTACCTGAACAAGCATTTTTATATGTTGGTTCAATTGATGAAGCACGCCAAAAGGCAAAAATGCTAAAATAAATTAATAATTCATGGTTGGTGATGATATGGCTTTAAATTTAAAAATTATTACGCCAGATGGGATTTTTTTTAATGGTTCTGTTGATAGTGTTAATATTAAAACAACAGAAGGATATATTACCATTTTAGAATGGCATACCCCTCTGATTGCTAATATTGCGATTGCACCAATGATGTATCGCATTAATCGTCACCCCCATTATTTAAGTATTGCGGGTGGAATTTTAATTACTACCCTTCATGAAGTAAGAATTATTAGTGATACAATTCAATATACAAAAAATTTAAATCGTCAAGAAAAAAATAATCCTCAAACAAAGCAGCGTTTAGAAACTGAAGATTAAAAAAATTTAAAAAAGAGGTCATTATGGATAATAGTTTATTAAAATATATCATTGAAATTATTGTTTATATATTTAGTTTTATTATTAGTGCTGTTGCTATTAAGGCAATTCCTTTTCATAAATTTTTAGATCATAGTAAAGTTAGGGAAGCTTGAATTTTATATATCTTAACAGTATTAGTTTTTACTTTTTGTATTGGTGGATTAATTACTAATTTTATTGGTTTAGATATTTGATTTCCTAGTAAATAATTAACAAAATATTTGCTTTAAATCTTGAACTTTAATTTATTAATGTATAATTAAATTGGTATAGGTTTATATTAATTAATAAATTTTACTAATTTTATTATTTTTGTTTGTTAGTTTAATCAAAAAGTATGCTAATATCGTACAAGTGTGATACAGGAATATGGCAAAATTAATTTATGGTTTAATATAAATAATTTGGTTGTTAAACTTTAAATTAAAATGATGTAATAGTAGTTATATTTTTATAACTACTATTTTATTTTTTTTTGAAAATTTTATTGACTGAAAAGTGAATCACAAAAATCATCATTATTGAGAAAATGAAAGTAAAAGCAATATCAGAAATTCAGTGGAGCATTTCAACCATTAAAGCAAAATTCATTGATAGAATATGAATTAATCAAATAATAAAAGCAATTTTAATTTTTCAATTAATTTTTTCATTGTTTTTATTTTTTAAAAATAAGAGAATTCCCGATGCGATACAAAATGTTGCATTAATATGACCACTAGGAAAAGCATAATCTCATGGTAGAGCAAAAGTTGGCATATTAGGATCAGACCGTAGTGATCCGATTGGTTTTCATCAAGGGTATTGTTTATCTCATGGGATATTATCAACTCAACCATTACCATTGTTATAACCATAATGGAGTCCAGATTGTAAATAATATTCTTGTAAATCAGGGCGAGCACGCAATAAATCACCAAAAATAACATTGAAATAATAAACTCTTTGTGTTGTACCCTTCAAAATTACAATGACAAGATAAGTAATAATTAAAAAACTTAATCCTTTAACTGCTTTAATTCATTCTTGATTGATTAAAATTTGTTTGGTTTTAACTAATTTGTAGCGAACATAATATAAACCAAGACCTAAAAGTAAACTTTGATAAGAGAATGAAAAAATTGCCCCCATTATTTTATATTTAACACTATCAAGTAGGCTAAAATCAATGCCAACACCAAAACCTAAATCCTCATAAGGCATTAAAAGAATTCTGATAATTTGAAAAGTTATTCAGCCAATAATGATGATGATGTAAAAACTATTAACAATTCAATAATTTTTTTTAAAATTATTATTTTTTTGGTTAATTTTTACTAAAAATCAAGTTTCTAATAAGATGGTTAAATAGATTAATAAAATAATAAATAATTCAGTATTACCTAATTGATCATAAAATTTACTTCAATATTTACCAAACTCACTATTTAAGCCATTAGCAAATATTTTAGCAATATCATAGTCAATTGAATACCAGCCAGTAGCTATTAATAAACCAACACTAATAACAACAATTGTTATTAAAGGTATTAAGAAAAAAGCACGACTTGTTTTTTTGGTAAAAAAAATTAAATTATTTTTATTTTTCTTTGTTTTTCTCATAAGCTAATTCTTTTCTCTCTAAAAATTATTCAAAAAATAATTTTTTTTGTTTAGATTAATAGCATTTTTCTAATTGTACTTTAAAAATTAGAAATTTTTATTTTTTTAAATATTTCTTTTCCAAAAAGAAATAAATTTTCTAAAATTCTCAAGAATATTTTTTAACTGGGATAAAAATTGATTTATACTTTTAAGTAGGAACTTCAAAAAGTTAGTTTTTTGAATGAAAAAATAAACGAAAAAAGGAGGTATGAATATGGGCAAACTTTTTTCACATAGTGTTGGTAAAACACAAAACGAAAAAAAGTTTAGTTTCAAATTGCGTCAATTTGGTGGCCATTTGTTTGGTCGAATGCAAAATTTATCAAGGGCAATAGTTTTACCAATTGCTGTTTTACCAATTGCTGGTTTATTGCTTGGTATTGGTGGTGGGGTTGCATCAGCTATTGAAAGATTAGATCCAACTGCAACTGGTGCAATTGGAATTTTTAATGTTATGAAGCAAACAGGTAGTATTGTTTTTGCTAATTTGGGTGCGATATTTGCTATTTCAATTGCTTTTGGTTTTGCTAAGCAAAGTAAGGGGGTGGCAGCTTTATCAGGGTTCATTACTTTTGCTGTTATGAGTGCTGTTATTGCTGGTTTATTTTTCCCATATAAAAATATTGCTGGTGATTTAGTTGCTGGTTTTGATCCATGAGGTTTAACAAAATCAAGCGGTGGTTTATTTGATGAAAAGCTTGGGGTTTTTAAAAACGTTTTAGGAATTCCAAATACATTTGATACATCAATCTTTGGTGGAATTATTGTTGGTTGATTAGTATCAATGATTCATAATCGTACTTATAATATTAAAATGCCTAAGGTTTTAGGGTTCTTTGCTGGTGAAAGATTTGTTCCAATCTTAGCAGTATTTTTAGGTTTAGGAATTGGAGTTTTAATCTTCTTTGCTTGACCAGCATTATTTAAAGCCTTCCAAGCAATTGGTAGTGGTATGGGTAGTGCCATGGGATTTGAAACTAATTTAGAACGTGGTAAATTAACGGGTGATACATTTAAACCAACTGTTGGTGGTGCGTTTATTGCTTTATTTTTTGGTATGACTGAAAGATTATTAATTCCTACAGGTTTACACCATGTGCAATATGCGCCATTCTGATATACAGCAGTTGGTGGTACTTGAGTTGCTGCTAATGGTGATGTTTGAGATGGAGCTTATAATATTTTCTTTAACCAATTTGGTGCTGGTAGTGGCCATTTTAATCAAACAGTAGGAACAATGTTTATGTCTGGACGTTTTGCTTTTATGCAATATGGTTATCCTTTTGCTGCTTTAGCAATGTGAATGCTTGCTAAACCAGAAAATCGTAAGCGAGTTGCGGGAATTTTAGGAGCAGGTGCTTTAACATCATTCTTAACAGGTATTACTGAACCATTATTATTCTCTTATTTATTTGTTGCTCCCTTGTGTTTTGTTCTCCACTCAGTTTTAGCGGGTATTAGTTTTATGATGGCATATTGTTTAAATATTGTTGTTGGACAAGGATTCGCTGCTGGATTTATTGACTTTACAATTTTTGGAATTTTACCACAAGTAGCATTTAATCAGGCAACTGGATTTTATTGAATTTTTGCGACCGGTCTAATTATGGCTCCAGCTTACTTCTTTGGCTTCTATTACCTTATTAAATGAAGAAATTATAAAACTTTAGGACGAGAAGGTAGCATTTTAGAAAGTAATTTAGCATTGCAAGGTGCTGAAGCAGTTTTAGAAAAAAGTACCAAGAAGTCAGATAATAAAGCTGTAAATTTATTGAATGGTTTGGGTGGCAAAAATAATATTCTTGATTTAGAAGTTAACGATAAAATTTTATTGGCAAATTTAAAAGATATTAAATTAATTTCTCGCCCATTGATTCGTTTGAGCGGCACAAAAACCATTAAAGTAAAAAATCAAAAAATTGAAATTACTTATCTTGATGGTGCTGATGTCATTGAAAAACAATTGCAAAATGAAATGAATAAAAAAACAATATCAAGTAAGGACAGTAAAAATAAGTCTAATACTCAAAATAATGATCGATTAGAAACGATTTTTAAAGGATTAGGCGGTAAAGATAATGTTAATATCCTTGATAACTGTGCGACAAGATTGCGAGTTACTGTTGTTGATCCTAATAAAGTTGATGAAGAAATTTTAAAATCAACTGGTGCAATTGGGGTTGTTAAAAAAGGTAATGCAATTCAAGTTATTTATGGTTTAGAGGTAGGCAATATTAAGAACGATTTATTAACTTTATGAAAGATTTAAAATAATAAAATATTAAATTAAAAGGAGGTTATGTAACCTCCTTTTAATATATTGTAAAAATTAAGTTTGATAATTTAAATCATGATTGAGGGTTTAGTAAATTACCAATCAAAACTAATAATTATAATCAAATTGTAATGATTGTCCGATTTGTAATAGAGCACTATTGTAAACTCCTAAATAATCAATTGCTTCAGACATTTGATAAAATAAAGCACTTCAAACAGTCGCAGTTAGATGATTATTGTTAAATTCATTATAATAAACTTCAAGACCAAATGTAATTCCGGCTTTAAAAGCTTTGCCTTCACGATTTATTGTATCTAATTCTAAAATTTGATATTGAGCACCATCATATAAATCTTTATTATTGCTAACATGGCTATTACCTGACATTTTTTCTGTTAATGAACTTGCTGCCATAATTTTATCAATTGTATTTTCTGGATTTGAAATAAATCTTTCACCCTTTCAAGCAATGGCAGATGCTAAAATTTTTCGTTGGGGTTTGATTGTGATATTAGTAATTTGTTCAATATTAGTTAAATCATTCTTTGTTGCTGTTTCTAAGTCAATATCTTCATAAAAGAATAAATCATATTTTGCTTCATTATCAGTATTTGAGTGCATTCAGATATAAGATTGTAGATCTCGACCATCGTTTGTTCATTGGTATTGATAAGTTTTTGATATTTCTTGGTTGGCAATTTTATTTTCATTTATGTTTTCATTTATTTTTGTTAGTGGAATTATTGAAGATAAACTTAAACTAGTGATTGTTAAAGTCTTTAAAAATGTTTTCATTTTCCCCCCTTTAGACTTTTAAATTTATAAATTTTATCTACCTAATCATGATTAAAAATAATTATACTAAAATCAATAAATCTTGCTATATTTGCAAAAAAAAATATTCAGTTTATAATTAACTATGGAGTTTATTTTTTTTATTTTATTTTAAAAAAAATATTAAACTATAAGAAAAAAATGATGGTGATTTAATTAATGTGAGATCGTAAAATCTTAGGAAGAATTAAAAAGCAAGTAAAAGAAATTCTAGCTTTAGAAACAGAAATGCAACAATTACCAGATCCTCAATTAGCATCTAAGACTGATGAGTTTCGTAAGAGATTATCAGATGGTGAAACTTTAGATGATATTTTAGTTGAGGCTTTTGCTGTTGCTAGGGAAGTATCTAGAAGGGTAATAGGTTTACATCCTTATCCAGTACAATTAATTGGTGGGATTGTTTTACATAATGGCGATGTTGCTGAAATGAAAACTGGTGAAGGTAAAACTTTAACAGCGGTGATGCCAATTTATTTAAATGCTTTGAGTGGTAAAGGTGTTCATATTATTACTGTTAATGAATACTTGGCGCAAAGAGATGCTGAGTTAAATAAACCAATTTTTGATTTCTTAGGAATTACGATTGGTGTTAATATGAGGGATTATCCACCACATTTAAAACGTGAAGCCTATAACAAAGATATTACTTATACAACTAATGCTGAATTAGGTTTTGATTACTTACGTGATAATATGGTTCGTACTTTTAGTGAAAAAGTGCAACGAGAATTAAATTTTTCAATTATTGATGAAGCTGATTCAGTTTTAATTGATGAAGCTAGAACACCATTAATTATTTCTGGTGGTTCAAAAAATCGTACACCGTTATATCAGGCAACGGATGCTTTTGCAAAATCTTTAGTTAAAGAAGATTATAAAATTGATTGAGAAAGTAAACAAATTGCTTTAACAGCCTTTGGTGTCAGAAAAGCACAAAATTACTTTAAATTAAAAAATTTATTTGATATTGAAAATTCAGAACTATTTCATCATATTCAAAATGCGTTACGAGCAAATTATATTTTTAAACTAGATGTTGAGTATGTTGTTAGAGATTCTGAAATTATTTTAGTTGATCAATTTACTGGCCGATTAATGGCAGGACGAGTTTATAGTGATGGTTTACATCAAGCAATTCAAGCTAAAGAAAAAGTAGAAATTCAACAAGAAACAACAACAGTTGCAACAATTACCTACCAAAATTTCTTTCGATTGTATAGTAAATTAAGTGGTATGACTGGTACAGCAAAAACTGAAGAAGAAGAATTTGTTAAGATTTATAATATGCGAGTTATTTCAATTCCAACTAATAAACCAATTGTTCGAGATGATAAATCAGATTATGTTTTTGCAACTTTGAATGCTAAATTTAAAGCATTAATTAAAGAAGTAAAAGAAAGAAATATTAAGGGGCAACCAATTTTAATTGGAACTGCCAATGTTGATGTTTCAGAGCGAGTATCAAATATGCTTCGTTTGGAAGGTATTAACCATGAAATTTTAAATGCTAAAAATCATGCTCGTGAAGCTGAGATTATTGCTAAAGCTGGAGAATTACATGCTGTTACTTTAGCGACAAATATGGCAGGTCGAGGAACAGATATTAAATTAGCTGCTGGTGTTATAGAATTAGGTGGTTTAGCTGTTTTAGGAACAGAAAGAAATGAAGCTCGAAGAATTGATAATCAATTACGTGGAAGATCTGGACGACAAGGTGATCCTGGGTTTTCACGATTTTATGTATCAATTGAAGATGAATTAATTATGCGTTTTGGTGGTGAAAGATTAAAAAAAGCTTTTGCTAGTTTAGGTGAAGATTATATCAAATCTAAAATGTTAACAAGAGCAATCACTAGAGCACAACAAAAAATTGAAGGTTTAAACTTTGATGCGAGAAAAAATATTTTAGATTATGATAATGTTATTGCTCAACATCGAGAAGCAATGTACCGTCAAAGAGATAAAATTTTGCAAGCAGAAAATATCCTTGAAATTTTAACGACAATGCATCGCACAGTTGCTCGTGATTTATTAAGAATTTTTACTAAAGTTCAAGGTCGAGAGCATTATATTGATTATCAAGAGTTAGTTAAGGGAATTGAAAATAAGATTATAAAATCGGGAGTTTTAAAAGCAGAATTATTAAAGAAAATGAATCCTGAGGATGTCATTGATTTAATTAGCAAAAAAGCTTATGAATTCTATTTAGAAAAACGGGCAAACTTGAATGAAGTAATTATTGCTCAAATTGAATACGCAACTTTATTACAAGTTTTTGATAAGTATTGAACTGAGCATATTGATGGTTTAAGTAAGTTACGAGCAGGAATTCATTTACGTGGTTATGCCCAATTGAATCCCCTTCAAGCTTATATTGATGAAGCCTCAAAACTATTCAGTCGAATGACAATTAATATTGCCCACCAAGTTGTAATTATGTTACATAGTATTGATCCAAATCAAATGCAAGTTCGTGGTGAAAAAGAAATTCTTGATACTGTCTTAGCTGCTAATCCAGAAACGAAAACAAAACTTGGTTAATTTTTTAAACTTACATGTATGTGTAAGTTTTTTTATTATAATTAGTTTAAATGCATATTATAAGTTTTAAAATTAATTAATAAAACCTAGACTTTCAATTTTTGTTAATTTGTGATAACATTTATAACGCTATTAATTTTAATTTGTGATATTAAAATTAAACTTTAAGATAATTTTTAAAATAGTTAGGAGATCAGAAAGTGCAAAAAGAAGAAAAAATTAAATATGATTTTGAAACAATTGTTATTGGTGCTGGGCATGCTGGCGTTGAAGCAGCTCTTGCTTGTGCTCGATCTGGTCATAAAACTGCTATTGTTACCTTAGATAAAAATAAAATTGCTTTAATGCCTTGTAATCCTTCAATTGGTGGTTCAGCAAAAGGCATTGTTGTGCGCGAAATTGATGCTTTGGGTGGCGAAATGGCCAAAGCTGCTGATGCTACGGCATTGCAAATGAAATTGTTAAATAATTCTCGTGGGCCAGCTGTATGAGCAATTAGAGCACAATCAGACAAAATTGCTTATTCACAATATATGAAGCAAGTTTTAGAAGGGCAAGAAAATTTAACAATTATTGAAACGATGGTGCAATCATTGTTGGTTGATGAAAATAATCAAGCTTATGGGATTAAAACAGAGGATGGGTCAACCCTTTTAAGTAAGGTTGTTATTTTAACAACTGGAACTTATATGCGTTCTTTAACTTTGCGTGGTTTTGATCAAAAAAGTGAAGGACCAGATCAACAAAGAACAAGTAATGGTATTTCTGATCAACTAGCAAATTTGGGATTTCAATTGGTTCGTTTAAAGACGGGAACTCCACCAAGATTACTTCGTAGTAGTATTGATTTTTCTCAAACAAAGGTTGAATTAGGTAGTGATTTACCATTAGCTTTTAGTCATCAAACAAAAAAATTTCTGCCAATTAAAGATCAATTACCTTGTTATTTAATTTATACTAATGCTAAAACTCATGAAATTATTAATAATAATTTAGATAAATCGCCAATGTACAATGGAACAATTACGGCCAATGGTCCTAGATATTGTCCTAGTATTGAAGATAAAGTTGTTCGTTTTGCCGATAAATCAAGGCATCAAATCTTTTTAGAACCAGAATCAACTCAATTATCAAGTATTTATGTGCAAGGTTTATCAACTTCTTTAGCAATTGAACAACAAGATCAGATTCTAAGAACGCTACCAGGATTAAAAGATTGTCAAGTATTGAAATGAGCTTATGCGATTGAGTATGATGCGATTGATCCAAGACAATTATGACCAAGTTTAGAAACAAAAATTATTAAAAACTTTTTTACTGCTGGTCAAATTAATGGTACTAGTGGTTATGAAGAAGCTGCCTGTCAAGGTTTAATTGCTGGGATTAATGCTCATTTAAAATTAACTAATCAAGAACCATTAATTTTAAAACGTGATGAAGCTTATATTGGTGTTTTAATTGATGACTTAACAACAAAAGGTAATGGTTTTGAACCTTATCGTTTGTTAACATCATTAGCAGAATATCGTTTATTATTAAGAAATGATAATGCTCAAACGCGATTAATTAACTATGGTTACCATGTTGGTTTAGTTACTGATAAACAATTAGAAGAATTTAAATATCAACAAAATTTAAGTACGATAATCACAGCAAAATTACAAACAATTAAAGTTAACCAAAGTAGTGATTTTGGTCAATTTTTAACAACAAATTATCAAACATTTATCCCTGACAATGGTATTAGTTGTTTTGAATTAGTAAAACGCCCAGAAATTAAATTAGAGTATTTTAAAACAGTAATTCCTGAAATTAATGATTTAAATTATCATCAAAATTTAGAATTAGAAATTTCAATTAAGTTTGCTGGTTACATTAAACAACAAGAAAAAAATGCCCAACAAATGTTAAATTGAGAAACAAAGCAAATACCAAAAGATATTGATTATGATTTAATTGATAATATTACTTTAGTAGCAAAAGAAAAGTTACAACAAATTAGACCTTTAACAATTGCTCATGCAACAAGAATTCCAGGGATTACTCCTTCTGATATTCATATGTTGTTATTCTTTTTAAAAAATAAATATCCGTATTTAAATGCCAATTAATTTTTAATTGGCATTTTTTAATTATTAATTTAGGATATTTAATTTTACTAATAATTGTATTATGAGATATTTAATTTATTTTTTTGTATAATTAATATAATGTATAGAAAATGATAGGTGGTTAAGATGTTAAGACGGTTTTTGTTACTAACTGTTGCTCTTCCAACATTATTAGGATTTAGTAGTAAAATTATTATCTACCAATGAGATTTAGCACCAAAAGTTTTATTAATAACTAGTTATGAGTACGCTGAAAGACAAAGTTCTGCTGATCAATTAATTTATCATAAACTACAAGATGTTTATGGTGACAAAGTTGTGACGACAGTATTTAGTCATGGTGAAGATAATACTTATGCTTATATTTTAGCTAGTTTAATTACGCGATTTAACTTAAAAAAAGTTTTTATTTTAGATCCTGCTTTTCGTAATTATTTACCAAGTAATAGTGCAAATAAAGTTAATAATTCAAATTTAATTAGAGTCTTACAAGAATTTACTAATGTTGATTTTTATTTCTTTAATAATCAAATTGCTAATAATGTTAAGGTTGTTGCTAATAATATTTATGAATTTCGGTTTGATGAAGGTAATAAAGAACAACCTAATCCGTCATTAACTTATGGTGCTAGTATTGCCGAACATTTTGTTCAACAATTAATTGATTCAAATACTGGAGAAATTGCTGCTGATAAATATAATTTTGATACTAATGATAATGGTCAATGAGTTATTAAAATTGGTGTAATTAATAATATTGGTAATCCTTATCAACAAAAAGTAATTAATGAATTTGTTGCTGCTTTGAGTAGTATTTCTATTCCCAAAACAGTTTGAGATATTAAAGAACGCGAGTTTAAAGAATTTAATCTTAATTATAATTTTGATAATATTCAGCGAATTCAAACAGCGGCGTTAAAATTTTATCAAGATGAACGGGTTAATTTTATTTTTAATAGTAATAATTGATTTAATAATGCAATCGCTTATGCAGCAAGTCATACAACCCAAAAACCAGAATACACTAAAACAATTAAGTTTATTGCCAATAATGTTTTTAATAAAAATGATTATCAATATCAAAATATTAATTATATGTTATTTTCATATCATTTGGAAATTGATGTCTTGAAGTATACTGAAGAAAATAACATTCCAGATCAATATCAAGTTTTAGACACTGCTGAAGAAAATCTTCGCGCTTATGGACTTAATAATAATTTAATTTTTGTTGATGGTTTATAGGTTAAGAAGTTAGGTTTAATTATGAAACAAATGATGGTAAAAAATCAAAAGAATTTAAATCAAATAAAATCACAACAGCAAGGTCAACCAATTATTAAATTGCAAAATTTAACAAAATCTTATGATAAAATACAAAAATTACTTTTTTATGAGGTTAATTTAACAATTAATAATGAAATTTATGCTATTATTGGCCCTAATGGTAGTGGTAAAACAGTTTTAATGAGGATGTTAGCAGGACTTGAAAAATCATCCAAAGGTGAAATTTTAATTCTTGATGCTAGTGGTTTTTATGATAAACTTAAAAAACCAAGTAATATGCGTGATTTTAATATTGTTTATGTTAGTCAAGATGATGATTTTGATGAAAATTTAACAGTCAAACAAACTATTATTTTAGGTTTTGAAAAAAGTCGAGCTTATTTTTTTACTAATCTTAAAGAATCAGAATTTAAAATTACCGAATTAATGGAAAAATATCAGATTAAATTAAATTTGGACAAATTTGTGCGAGATTTATCAATTGAAGAAAAAAAGAAGTTGGCATTATTGTGGGCTTTATTTAAACAACCAAAAGTTTTATTGTTGGATGAACCGACTGCTGGTTTATCATTACATCAAAAACTTGATTTTTGATTAACTTTTAAATGTTTGCGGGAACAAAAGTTTACAATTGTTTTTACAACAAAAGATCAAGAATTTGCTACTGCCGTTGCTGATCGAATTTCATGAATTAAAAAAGTAAAAATTACTAATCCAAAATTAAATCAACCGAAAAATAATATTAAATCATTTAGGGAAAATAGCAGGAAAGATTTAATTAATTATCAAAAACCAAAAATTAAAAATGAAGTTCCATTACTATATGTTAGTAATTTTTCATTGAATGATGATATTTTACCAAGTTTTTTTAATTTAGAATTTGCTGTTCGCCCTGGTGAAATTTATGGTATTTATGATTATGAAAATTTATATGGTGAAGTATTAACTAATAGTTTAGTTGGTTTAATAAAAAATGTTGTTCGCAGAATTTGATTTGAAGAAAAAGAGGTTACCTTTTACAAACCAAAAAAATTTGCCAAATTGAATATTAATTCATTACCAGCACAATATGATAAAAATGCCGTTCTTAAAAATGATAATTTGTTTATGAATTTTTTACTTTGAAATTATAATAAGAAAAATTATGTCACAAAAACAGGAGTAATAAAAAAATTTGATGTTAAAAATAAAGTTATTGATTTAACAAAAAAGTATAAAATTCCTGATAGTGAAGCGGGGTTAGGTATTGCTAATCATTTATCAAAAGGTGAATTACAACGATTTGCTTTTGCAAGAATTTTAGAAGATCAACCAAAGTTATTGGTTTTAGCTAATCCATTTGCTAATTTGGATGATAATTCAACAAAATTAATCATTAAACAATTGCAAAAATTACTTAATAAAGGTAATGCAGTTTTAATTATTGATAATGATCCGTTTATTTTAGAATTATTATGTCAAAGAGTTGCTGTTTTATATCATAAAGAATTTGTTGCTAAAATGGTTGGTAATCAAGTAAAAGCAAATCATTTAATAAATTCATCAGTTTGGGCAGATTATCCCCTAGAAAATGAAACCTTTATTAAGTCAGATAAAATGCATAAATTTTCTGAAACAAAATGATTTGTTTGAAAACATGGTATTAAACGTGTTTTATTGTTTATTTTTAAACCATTGATTATTGTTAGAAAATCAATTAAGAAAATGATTGATAAAATAAAGTCAAGGGTGGTTTAATATGAATATTAGTTTTAATAAATTAAGTTTTTGGTTAATTAATTTAGTTTTAACAGTTTTAATGTTATTAGTTATTAGTTTAATTTTGTTAGCAGCTAAAACTAATCCTTTAACATTTTTGGATATTATTTTTATTGAACCATGAAAGAATTTAAGTTATTTTAGTGGTTTTCTTCACATTTTTTCAATTTTATTATTAATTGGTTTAGCTGCAGCAATAACTTTCAAATATAAAATTTATAACTTTGGTATTGCTGGGCAGATGTTGTTTAGTGCTTTAGTGACATTTATTGTTGGAACAGCTATTAGTGATGCTGGTGGTACTAATCGTGTTATTGTTATATTTTTATTGTTAATTACAATTTTAGCTGGTGCTTTTAGTGGTTTTTTAATTGCGATATTAAAAAATTATTTTAAAATTAATGAAATTATTAGTACAGTTTTATTTAATTTTATTGCCTGACAGGGTTATAAAGGGGTACTTGCTAGTCCTAGTTATCAAAATAAAGCAATTGCTCAGATTTTTAGTTTACGTTTTTCTTTAACGAGTGGCCCTTTTAACAATAGCAATCTTTTTTCTGCCGGAATTATTTTAGCTATTGCTATTTTTCTTATTACAATTTTTTTCTTTAGCAATCGAATTTTTGATTTTAAATTAACAGTTTTTAGTAAAAATCAATCAGTTGCAAAACAAGCAAGAATTAATCCAAATCCTGAAAATTTAAAAATTTTAATCATTGCTGGTGCAATTGCTGGGTTTGCTGGTTATTTACTTTTTTTGGCGACTAATAATCATTTACCAGAAATTAGTGGTATTCCACAATATGGATTTTATGGAGTTGTGATTGGTGCTTTAGTGTTTTATCAATTGCTTTTAATTCCAATTAGTACCTTTATTTTCACTTTATTTATTCGTCCAATTGAATTTGATGGTTTTATTTATTTAAGTAATCCAGGATTAGCAGTTATTATTGTTGGCGTTGCAATTTATTTAATGGGTATTTTTCCGTTATTTTGTTATCTTTGACAAGCATCGCCCAAAATTCAGGAGAATTGGTTGAAGTTTAAACGAAAATTATTTAAATTGGCAACACCAATTGAAGCTGAACTTAATCAAATTAAAAAAACTAAACCGACTCGCTCGCTTGAGAGATTGCAAATTGATTTAGAACCAGACAAACAAGGTGATTCTAACAAACAAAAATTGGCAAAAAAAGCAAAAAAAGATCTGCCCAAAAAACAAGATCAACAAGATAAGGATTAGGAGTTTAAAAGATGAGTTTAAATATTATTGAAGTTTTGCTTAGTACTTTATTAATTTCGTGTCCTTTAATTTTATTAGCAACTGGTGGAATTTTAAATACAAAAGTTGGCATTGCAAATTTTGGTTTTGACGGTATTATGTGTGTTGGTGCTTCTTTATATTGTTTAATTATTTCCCAACTGCGAGCATCAATGGGTAGTGCGGTAATTGTTTTTGCTTTCTTCTTAACAATTATTATGGGTTTACTTTTTAGTCTGCTTTATAGTTTTGCAACAATAACCTGTAAGGCAGATCAAATGCTGACTTCAATGGCGATTAATTTTTTAGGTTATGGTTTAGCTGTTGCTTTACCAATTACTTTCACGGGTTCATTAAATTTTTCATTATCTTCAATATCAATTAAGTTATATCCAGTTGTTGCAATTGTTCTAACTTTAGTGTTACTTTATCTTTTTGCGATTATTTTGTTTTTAACAAGATTTGGTTTGTATGTTAGAGTTATTGGTGAAAATCGTAATTTTGCTGTTCGTAATTATCTTAAAATTGGTAAAGCACAATATTTAATTTCTTGTTTTAGTTCAAGTTTAGCTTGCTTTGGTGGTGGTTTATTAGTGTATATTAATCCAAACTTCTTTATTGTTAATAATAATTTTTCTGGTTTAGGTTTTTTAGTTATTGTTTTGTGGATGATTGGTCGAAATCGTTTTGTTTTTACGAGTATTATTTGTTTACTATTTGCTTTTATTTTTCAAATGAGTATTGAGTTGGATGCAATAAGTAGCATTACTGAAATTTTACCAAACTGATTTATTGGTATGATTCCTTATTTGGCTACTTTAGTATTTTTGATGGTGTTTCGTTATGATCCTGCTTTACCACCAATGTGGGCTCAACCATACATTAAGGATAAAATAAAATAAAACTTTAAGAAAAAATTGTTTATTTGTAGGTCAATATATTATTATTATATAATGATTATATTAATTTTTAGGTAGGTCAAGTAATGGAAGAAAATAATATAAAGATGAAACCCTTTATTAAATGAGTGGGTGGAAAATCTCAAGTTCTTGATACTATAAATGCTTTAAAACCGAAAAAGATTAATAAATTTATTGAACCTTTTGTTGGTGGTGGAGCAGTATTTTTTAATTTTGCTCATAATAAAGTAATTATTAATGATATTAATAAAGAACTTATTACTGCTTATAGAGTAATTAGAGATAATCCTGAAAATTTAATTAAAACTTTAGAAAAATGAAATAATTCACAAGATTTGAAAAGTTTTTATCAAGATTTAAGACAAAAAAATATTAATTTATTAAATAAAAATGATATTGCTGCAAGATTAATTTTTTTGAATAAATATGGTTTCAATGGTATTTATCGAGTAAATTCAAAAGGTGAATTTAATGTACCTTTTGCAAATAAAAATAAAACAAATTTATACGACTCAAATAATATTAATAATATTACTAAGTATTTAAAAACTAATGAAATTAAGATTTTTAATCATAATTATAAAAATATATTAAAATATATTGAACCTGACGATTTTTTATTTGTTGATCCACCTTATTATTTTTCAAAAAATAAAGGTTTTAATTCATATGATGTTAATAAATTTACTGAGCAAGATCAAAGAAAACTTTTTAAATTTCTTAAATCAGCAGAAAAAAAGGGAGCAAATTGATTATTAACTAATAATGATCATCCATTTATTAGGGAATTATATAAAAGTTATTTTTGTATTCCACAAAAAACTAATCGCTTTATTAATTGTAATGGCAAAAATAGAATTAATGCAGCTGATGAACTTTTTATTTTTAATTATGAGAATATTTATAGTGAGGACGAAAAGATGTTGACTGAAGAAACTAAAAAAGAATTAAAATTTATTAAATTTTTAAATACTTTTATTGAAACAAATAGTAAATTAAATAATTTTGTTGATTGGAACAAGATTAATAATAAAATTTCAGATTATAAAGGAGATCTTTCAGTTTTTAATCTTTTACATTCTAAAGATGAAAAAAAATTACAAGAAAAAATTCATAAATATTGATTTCACCATTTAAATTCGTATAAAAAATTTTATATTTTATTAGCTGCTAGAGAAAATAATATTTTTATTAATAATGATGAAAATCAATATTTTAGTAATTTAAAATTTAGTGATTCAGATGATGTAATTAAATTTTTAAAAGACACTAATTTGATTCATTTATTTATTGGTGATGAAAGATTTGATTTTAAAACATATTTTTATGGAATGGAAATAGGTTTAGATAGTAATGCCAGAAAAAATCGTTCTGGTAAAATTATGGAAGATACTATTATTAAAATTTTAAGAAAAAATAATATTGAATTTGAAACACAATGTTCTTTATATTTAAAAAATCTTGGTAAAAAAAAGAAATTTGATTTTAAATTTATTAAAAACAATAAAGAATATTATTTAGAATGTAACTTTTATAATTCTTCAGGTTCAAAATTGAACGAAACTGCGAATTCATATATTACATGTAATGATGCTTTAAAAAAACAAAATCTCACTTTTGTTTGAGTTACTGATGGTGCAGGATGAAAAAAAACTAAATCAAGTTTGAGAACAGCATTTTTTGAAATTGAAAATTTATTTTCTATTAAATTATTTGAAGATTGAATTAGTAAATTGTAAATAAAATAATATAATTTATTTAATTAATATTAAATTGGAGAGAAATAATAATGATTGATAAATGGGATACTAATTTAAAGAATTTTCAATTAACAAAAGATATCGCAACAAAATTACAAAGCTACTATCAGTTAATTATTGAATATAATCAAAAATTTAATTTAACAACAATTACAGAAGAAACCGAAGTTTATTATAAACACTTTTATGATGCCTTATTAATTACTAATTCAATTAGTTTAAATGATCAAAATGTTTGTGATGTTGGTTCTGGCCTTGGAATTCCTGGAATTGTTTTAAAAATTTGTTTTCCCAATTTACAATTAACAATGATTGAAGCTAACCAAAAGAAATGTCAATTTTTAAAAGTAGTTGTTGATCATTTAAAGTTACAAGATGTTTATATTGTTAATCAAAGAGTTGAAATTTTTGCTCACCAATATCGGGAAACTTTTGATTTAGTCGTTGCTAGAGCTGTTGCTGCTTTAAATATTCTTAATGAAATTTGTTTACCATTAGTTAAAATTTCAGGATCATTTGTTGCTTATAAAGCTTTAAATGTTGAATCAGAATTAAATATTAGTAAAAATAGTTTATCTTTGTTGGGTGGTAGTTTAATGCAACAAGATACTTATCAATTACCAAATAATTATGGAACAAGAAATTTATTAATTTTCAAAAAGAATAAATTAACACCATTAAAGTATCCTAGGGCATATCAACAAATCAAGAATAAACCTTTATAATTTTAATTTGTTAAAATTTTTAATATAGTGTAAGAAAGAAAATAATTAAGGTGAAAGAATATGGGTAAAATTATTGCCGTTGCCAATCAAAAAGGTGGGGTTGGCAAAACAACGACTGCTACAAATTTAGCTGCTGGATTAGGTTTAGAAAATAAAAAAGTTTTATTGATTGATTTGGATGCTCAAGGTAGCGCTACAATTTCAATGGGTTTTAGTTTTAATAATCTTAATAAAGATGTTTATGATGTTATTGTTAATGAAACAACAATTGAAGAAGTTATTAAACCTAATGTCTGTCAAGGAGTTGACTTAGTACCAGCAACAATCTCTTTAGCAGGGGCCGAGATTTTTTTATTAGAACATTCAAAAACAAAGAAAAATGTTTTATTAGAAAAAATTTCACCAGTTCGTAATTGATATGATTATATTATTATTGATTGCCCACCAAGTTTAGGATTAATTAATCGGAATGCTTTGGCAGCATCTGATTCAGTGATTATTCCATTACAAGCTGAATTTTATGCTCTAGGTGGCTTAGTACAATTGTTATCAACAATTCGTTTGGTACAACAATTATTTAATCCAAATTTAGAAATTGAAGGTATTTTATTAACAATGGTTAATATTCATACTAATTCATCAGTTGAGGTGATTAAAGAAATTAAAAAGAACTTTAAAGAAAAAGTTTATAAAAATTATATTCCAAGGAATATTACCTTGAGTGAAGCACCATCACATGGTAAAAATATTTTTGATTATCGACCAAGATGTCGTGGTGCTGTAGCTTATCGTAATTTAGTTAGTGAGGTGTTAAATAATGGCTAATAATAAAAAGAATCGTATTGGAACAAAAGGACTAGAAACAATTTTTGGTGATGGTATTAATGATTTAATTACTAATATTGAGAAATCACCAGAGGTGCAACAAAATTTAGCGCAAGAAATATCTTTAAGCAAAATTATTCCTAATCCCCATCAACCAAGAAAAGTTTTTAATGCTCAAGAACTAGAAGAATTAAGTCAATCAATTAAAACTCATGGTTTAATTCAACCAATTATTGTTGCCAAAATTAAAGATAGTAATTTTTATCAGTTAATTGCTGGTGAGAGAAGAAAGAAAGCGGCTGAGATTGCTGGTTTAACAACAATTAAAACAGTAATTATTGAAGCAACAGATCAACAAATTATGGAGTTTGCTTTGATTGAAAACATTCAAAGGGTTGATTTAAATGCTTTTGAAGAGGCACAAGCATATAAAACTTTGGTTGATCAAATGAAGTGAACTCATGAAGAATTAGCCAGAAAAGTTAATAAGTCTCGACCACATATTACTAATACAATGAGAATTTTAGATTTACCAGCTGAAGTTTTAAAAATGGTTAAAGATAACAAATTAACTATGGGTCATGTTAAACCTTTATTACAATTAACACCAAATAATATTTTAATTGTTAGTTTAGCTCATCGTGCCTTTGAAGAAAAATGATCTGTCCGTAAAGTTGAAGATATGATTAAAGTTCAACAATTATTGCATGATAAAAAAAGACATCATTTACGCCAAAATAGTATTTATTTAACTGATTTGGAGCATCGATTGAGCCGTAAATTGAGTACTAGAGTTAAAGTTAAAGATAAAAAAATGATTATTAGTTATACTAATAATCAGGATTTGAATCGATTATTGGCTTTATTGCAGTTGTTGGATTAGTTTAAATTTATTAAAAATTGTTAAATTGTTAAAATAAAATGTAATTGGGAAGATTATAAGATATGGTAAATGAAAGAATTACAGAAAATATAGTTCGAGAAAAATTGAAAAAATTAAATTATTATGAAAATGAAAATCTAATAATTGATGAACAAATTTCAAGTAATGAAAATATAAGAAATTTACTTAAATTTTCAAGCAAGAGTGGCAAAGGTAATGGGAAACCAGAATTTATCATTTGACATAAAAATAAAAATTTGGTAATTGTACTAGAATGTAAATATAATATTAAAAATCATATTAGTGAAAATTTAGATTTACCAAAAGATTTTGCTGTAGATGGAGCTTTACATTATGCAAGTAGTTTAAAGGAAAAATATAATGTTATTGCAATTGGTGTAAGCGGGAAAAATCCTGAAAATATTAAAATTTCAGCTTATTCTTGACTAAAAAATGATCAAAGATATATTTCTAGAAATTTTAATGATTTAGTAGGTTTTGATGAATATTTAACAATTTTTGAAAGCACTAAACAAGATATTAACGAACAAGAATTAATTAAATATTCTAGAGAATTGCATAATGCTATGAGAGATGAAGCAAAATTAAAAGAAACAGAAAAGCCTTTATTAGTTTCATTACTTTTATTAGCTTTAAATAATGATAGTTTTAGAAAACAATATAAATCTATTTTAAATAGTAATATTCTTGCTGATAATATTTTAATGTTTATTAGAATGGCTTTAGAAAATTCAAAACTGGATAACAATAAAATTAAGGTTTTAAATAGAGAATTTCAGGTAGTTGTTAAAAAACAAGAATTATTAAAAGGAGAAATTATACCGAATGATTCTTCATATAATAATAATCTTTTATATAAGTTTTTAATAGATTTAGAAGAAAAAGTTTACCCATTCATGAAACAAGTTCGAAATATTGATTTAGTTGGAAAATTTTATTCTGAATTTGTTAGATATACTGGAGGTGATGGTAAGGGACTTGGTATTGTATTAACTCCAAAACATATAACTACATTATTTGCTAAATTAGCAGATATTAATTATAAATCTACAGTAATAGATATTTGCGCCGGTACTGGAGGTTTTTTAATAGCAGCTTTAGATAAAATGTTTACTGATAAAACAAAAGATTTGTCAGTAAAGGAAATAAATAATATATATTCAAAGCAATTGATTGGATATGAAATACAAGATGATATTTTTGCTTTGGCATGCTCAAATATGATAATTCGAGGAGATGGTAAAACAAACTTATTTTGTAAAAATTCTTTATTAGAAAGTCCTAAAGAAATTAATAAAAAATTTCATCCTAATGTTGGTTTAATAAATCCACCATATTCTCAAAAAAAAGATGATCAAAAAGAATTAAAATTTATTTTACACATGATGAATTCTTTGTCTAAGGGAGGAATTGGTGTTGGCATTGTGCCAGTTTCAGCAATATTGTCTAGAAATAAAAAATCTTTTAATACTATTTTGAAAAAAGAGCTTTTAGAAAATCATAAATTAGAAGCTGTAATTTCTATGCCAGAAGAGTTATTTTATCCTACTGCTACACTAAGTAACTTGTGTACTTTTATTAAGGGCTTGAGAAAAGCATGATAATACCATTTTATATTCTTTAAAAGATGATGGATTTAAAAAGAAAAAATATAGTGGCAGAGTAGATAATGGTCAATGAAATAAAATAGAACAAAAATGCTTAAATGTGATTAAAAATAAAGATACTTCTGATTCGTATACAACAAAACTATGTAGTTTAAAATATGACGATGAATGGTTGCCCGAAACTATATTGATACTAATTATAATAAGTTAAATAAAAAACATTTTATAAAAACAATTAAAGAATACGCTACATTTCTATTTAATTCAGAACAAATTAAAAAAGTATCAAGTGATTCACAAATGATTTATTTTGATAATATTTTAGATATTCAATTTAAAAATTGAAAACTTTTTAGTTTAGGTAATAATAATTTCTTTGAAATCAAAAGAGCTAACGGTGTAAAAGTTAATGATTATGATATAGGAACTGAATTTCCATTTGTTACTACTACATATTTAAATAATGGAATTATTAAATATGCAGATAGTACAGATATAAATGATTTAAATTTTAAAAATGTTATTACTATTGCTAATAATGGTTCAGTAGGTGAGAGTTTCTATCAAAATTTAAAATTTTTAGCTACAAATGATGTAACTATCTTAAGTATTGTTAATTATAAAATGAGTAATTATTTAGCTATGTTTTTATGTACAATGATAAAATGAGAAAAGTTTCGTTTTAATTATGGTAGAAAATGAGGAATCTACAGAATGAAAAATAGTTTTATTTTTTTACCAAGTAAAAGAATAAAAGGAGAAGATGTTCCTGACTTTGAATATATGGAAAATTTTATAAAATCTTTGCCATATTCTAAATATATTATTTAATAAATAATTTTTTTTAAAAATTTCAAATAAAAAAATCAAAAATTCAAATAAATTTTTTATTTTTATTAATTATTTATTTTATTTCATTGAAACATAATTAATTTTATAGTAAAAATGATTAGTTTTTATGTTCGCATAATATATGAAATAAATCCTATATAATTAAAGGAACAAAAGCAGAGCAAATAAGGCTAAAAAAGAGATACTTGTATCTCTTTTTATTTTTTGAAATTAAACTTTTTTATTATTAATCTGACAAATAAACTCTACATTATTTGAAATTTTTGCTTATCATTTAGATCTTACTTATGATAATATTTAATTACATTAATTAAATACATATATGATAAAAAGGAAATAAAATGATAGCTATTATTATAATTATCGTATTGATTATTTGTGGTGTATTATCTTTTTTTGGTTGTAGGATGTGCATTGATGATAATGCATTGGGTTTAATTCTGTTATTTTTTGGTTTAAACCTTCTTGGGTTAATTATTGGAATTTGCCTTTTATATAATAATAAAAATAAATCAGATAATAATTATCAATATCAAGATAATAATCAAACTGAAACAGATAACCAAACACACAATCATGATTGAACACAAAAAGAATATAATCAACAAATAAAAATTATGACTTATTAATGTAGTATTTGTGGTAATGAAAAATATATTCAAGGTAATGAATAGAAGATATTAACGGAACAAAAGGAGAAAAAAGCAAAAATGTTAAAAGCAGGCATTGTAGGTTTACCCAACGTTGGTAAATCAACACTTTTTAAAGCACTAACTAATTCACAAGTGTTAATTGAAAATTATCCTTTTGCAACCATTAAACCTAATATTGCAACTTGTGTTGTCAATGATCCAAGAATTAAAGTTTTAGTTGAAAAATTTCAACCAACAAAAATTATCCCAACAGTTTTAGAATTACATGATATTGCTGGTTTGGTGAAAGGTGCTAGTCAAGGTCAAGGTTTGGGTAATCAATTTTTAGCTAACATTAGGGAAGTTGATGCAATCTGTCAAGTTATTCGTTGTTTTGAAGATCATAATATTACTCATGTAGCTAATAAAATTGATCCAGTGAATGATTTTGAAGTAATTGAATTAGAATTAATTTTTGCTGATCAAGAAGTAATTAAAAATCGTTTACAACGAACAGAAAAAAAAGCCAAATCAACTAATGATAAAACAATGTTAGCAGAAATTGCTTTATTAAAGAAAATTAATCAAAAATTAGATCAAGGTGTAACTGTTCGTGATCAAGATTTAACTGACGATGAAAAATTAATTGTTAAACCATTAAATTTTTTAACAATCAAACCATTAATTATAATTGCTAATATTGCTGAAGCTGATTTAAATCAGAAAAAAAATCATCATCTTGAAGCTTTAATGGGATATGCCAAGAAAAAAGATTTAGCAGTAATTATTGTTTGTGCAAAAATTGAAAGCGAAATTTCTGAATTTGATGAGGAAGAAAAAAAAGCATACTTGGAAATGTTAAATATTGGGATGTCAGGCATTGATCAAATTATTTTGTCAACTTATAAATTACTTAATTTAGCTACTTTTTTTACTGCTGGTCCAAAAGAAGTTCATGCTTGAACTTTTATTAAGGGGATGAAGGCACCTGAGTGTGCTGGAATTATTCATACTGATTTTCTAAAAGGTTTTATTCGCGTTGAAGTTTATAATTACCAAGATTTAGTTACTTTTGGTGAAGAAAAAAAAGTTAAAGATGCTGGTAAATTGCGGGTTGAGGGGAAAAATTATCAAATTCAAGATGGAGATATTTGTCATTTTAGATTTAATGTTTAAAAAGAACAAAATTTTTATTGGTTAAATTTAATTATTTGTTATAAAATATATTAAGTAGTTTATTTTTTCTCAAAATAATCAAAGGAGTAGTAAGATTAAAATGTCTAATAAAAGTAATCAAATTGAATATCATAAGGACCGTGAAACTTATATTCCACATAATCCTAATAAAAAGGATCCAGTCTTTAAAAGATTAAAGCAAGCAAGGATGATGTTATTTATTTCTTCAATTATTCATCTTGGTGCTGCTGTTGTTTTTTTAATTTTGTTAATTATTGGGTTAATTGCCGGTAATAACGCTGTTACTGGTTTAACTAAAAACCAATTAATTATGGCTTTGGCTTATATTGGTCCGGTAATTTTGATTGATGTTTTAGCTTTCTTATTACCATCACAAAAAGCAAGAAAAAAAAGTCATTTCCGAGTTATTGCAATTTTAACCTTAATTTTAGCAACCTTAATTTTAAGTGGTTCTTTTGTTTTTTGAGGAATTCCGACTTTATTATTTTATTCATTAATTACTTTGATTGTTTGAATATGTCAGGTTGTTGCAGCAGTATTTTTAATCTTAGTTGTTGAAGCACTACCAAATTAGAAAATATTAAATTAATAGGGGAAATTGATGAAAAAACCAAAAATCTTTTTAAACTCTAAAGCAAGCGAAAAAGTTAAGAAACAAGCATTTTTCCCTTATCAAGATAAAGTTCGCAGAGCTTATTTTTCTTACTCTGGTTTATTTTGGTTTTTGGGTTTATTAGTTTGCATTTTTAGTTTTTTCATTATTGTTAATTTAACACTTAATCATCAATTTCAAATTAGTAATAAAATTGAAGATATTAATTTTTTTTGTACGCCAATTTTTAATATTGTTTTAGTTATTTTTGCTTGAACTTTATTATTATTTGCTCCACAAAAAATTTATCAAAGTCCAAAACATAGTCTTGTTATGCTTTATTTTAGTTTTTGGTTTTTAGTAATTAGTGTTGTTTTAAATGCGCAATTACAATTATCATATATTGATAAATATTTAAATACTGGATTTTACCATTGAATTACACCTGCTGTATTAAAAGTCTTGGTTGTTATTATGGTATTTGCTTTATTTGGTATTCAAATCTTTTTTTGAATTATGCGCCATAAATTTGCTTTTATGCCAAGTGATTATGAGATTTATCAACAAAGATCAATTAATAAAAAACTTAAAAAAGAAGCAAAAAATCAAAAGAAATTTCCAAAAACAAAAATCTAAATTACCAAATAACACCTAATAAAATGATATATTTATTCTGTGAACGGAGAATAAGTATGGAAAGAAAAAGTAGGATTGCTTGATTTTCATTTTTTTATATTGTTTTATTGTCATTTGCTATTTATAATTTAGTATTTTTAGTTATAATTTGAAATAACCATGAATTATTTAACCTGTATATTAAAGGTTTTATTGTGATTGGCGAAAAAAAAGAAATGTTAAATTATTCTAGTTCTTTTGGAATTTATGGTTTAATAACAATTGGAACAATCTTTAATTTTTTTGGTATTTTAGGAATAATTCTTAGCCAGTCATTAGTTTCAATTGCTAGCACGCCAAGGAAGAAACTAGTTGGTTTAATTGTTGGTTTTTTAGTTGTTATGATTGGATTTTATTTTGGTTTTATTGCGCAATTATTTTATAGTGAGTGAAATACTAGTTCTATCAAGATTCAACAACCAGGTCAGGACCCAATTAGTGCTAATTATTTTTATAAAAATTGAATTCATATTATAGTAATTTGATTATTATTTATTTTTTTCTTATTGTTATTAATTCTTTGCATTTTTTTAATTCTTAGATTACATCAAGCAAATATTTCTTTATCAAAATATAATCGTGAAGAAAACAAAGAAGAATTAAATTTAGAAATTACTGCACCATTTCCTAGTAATGTTGAGTTCGATCCTAATGAAACACAAACAATTACTTTAAATCTGGATACTACTGACAAAATAATGCCGTGAAAGAAAAAGAAGAAAAATCGCATCAAACAGAAAAAAAATAAAAAAAATTAAAAGAATGGATGAAAAATTAACAATGGGAATTCGTGTTAGATATGCCCCAAGCCCAACCGGGTATTTACATATTGGGGGAGCAAGAACCGCAATTTTTAACTACTTATTTGCTAAACATAATGAAGGTAAATTTATTGTTCGAATTGAAGATACTGATACAGCAAGGAATGTTGCTGATGGGATTGCATCACAATTAAATAACTTACGTTGATTGGGTTTAGAAATTGATGAAACAATTGATACTAAGGGGCCTTATGGACCTTATCAACAAACTGAAAGATTAGATATTTATCGTCATTATGCAGAAAAATTAATTGATAAAAATCATGCTTATCATTGTTTTTGCACTGAAAAAACTTTAGATCAAATGCGTAAAGTACAAGAAAAAGCTAAAGTTCCAGCATTTAAATATGATGGTCGTTGTGCTAAATTATTACCATCAGAAATTAATAAAAAATTGGAGCATAAAACTCCTTTTACAATTCGTTTAAAATCACCAAAACATAAAACTTTTATCATTAATGATATCGTTCGTGGTGAAGTATCATTCAATAGTAAAGATATTGGCGATTTTGTTATTATTAAAACTAATGGCATTGCAACATATAACTTTGCTGTTGTGATTGATGATTATTTAATGAAAATTAGTCATGTTTTTCGTGGTGCTGAGCATTTATCAAATACACCAAGACAATTAATGGTTTATCATTATTTTAATTGGTTGGCACCAAAGTTTGGGCATTTAACGTTGATTACTAATCAAGAAGGTAAAAAATTATCAAAACGTGATGGTAGTTTAATGCAATTTATTGAACAATATCGTAATCAGGGTTATTTACCAGAAGCATTATTCAATTTTATTACTCTTTTGGGTTGAAATCCTCATGAAGAGCGAGAAATTTATTCAAAAGAAGAATTAATAAAAATTTTTAATCCTGATTATTTTAGTAAATCACCTGGTATGTTTGATATTAAAAAATTATTATGGGTTAATAATCATTATATTAAAACATTACCTGAAGCTAAATATTTAGATTTAGTAATTCCGTTTGTAAAAAAAGCATATGATTGAAAAAGTAAACCTGAAATTTGATGAAAAGAATTATTATTGATTTATCAAAAACGATTAATGTATGGTGCTGAAATTAATCAATTAATTAAATTCTTTTTAAAGGGTGAAACAGTTTTAGCAAAAGATGGTCAGGAATTTTTAAAAAATAATTCTGATTCATCAGAGCTTGTAATCCAAGTTTTTAGTAAAAAAATCAACCTGCTTGATGATTGAAATGAATTAAAGATTAATGATATTATTAAACAAGTTAAAGATGAAACAAAGATTTCTGGTAAATTATTATATATGACAATTAGAATTGCTTGTTCACGACAAACAAGTGGTCCAGAATTACCAAAAACAATTAAATTATTAGGCAAAAAAAATATTTTAACAAATATTAAAAATTTAAAGTTTTAGGGGTGATTATGAAGCAAAATGAGAATTTAAATCAAAAAGTTTTTATTCGTGATGCCATTCATAAAAATATTAATATTAGTGAACCAATAATTAAAGAATTAATTAATAGTAGAGAATTTCAAAGATTACGATGAATTAGTCAATTCGGTGGAGCACAAATTGCTTTTCCTAGTGCAACTCACACGAGATTTACTCATAGTTTGGGCGTTTATCATGTTTTAAATCGTGTTTTTGAACAAGTTGAAGGTCGGCAATTAATTAATGAAAAAGATCAATTAATTGTTAAAATTGCTGGTTTATTGCATGATTTAGGACATGGCCCTTTTTCACATAGTTTTGAAAAAATTACTAATTTTAATGATGATGGTAATTATAAATTTAATCATGAGTTTTATACTTGTGCCATTATTAGTGATGAAAACACTGAAGTTAATCAAATTTTAAAAAAATATCATATTAATATTAATCAAATTATTAATATTATTAACAAAGACTATAATAAGTGTCCAAAATATCAAATTCAATTAATTTCTTCCCAACTTGATTGTGATCGGATTGATTATTTAATTCGCGATTGCTATTTTACTGGTGTTGATTATGGTTCAATCAATTTAGAATGGGTTGTTAGCAATATGATTATTGATCCAAAGCTTGGTATTTGTTTCAATTATAAAGCATTATGATCAATTGAAAATTTTTTAGTCACAAGATTTCATATGTATTTTCAAGTTTATTTTCATAAAGGTAGTATCTTTTTTGATTTAAAATTACAAAAATTATTTAATCACTTGAGAAAGTTATTGCAAGAAAATTATCAATGAAAAATTAATATTGAAATAATTCTTCCAATCTTAAAACAAGAAGTTATTAGTATTAATGAATATTTAAAGTTGAATGATGCAACAATTCTTAAATTAGTACAAGATATTATTCTTTTTGAAACTGATGAAATTTTACTTAGCTGAGCAAAAGCAATTTTATTTAATCAAGAACCATATCAATTAATTTTAGAAAACATCAAACCTAATACTTTATCGCAAGTTCAAGTATTACAAAATGTGATTTATGATCCAACAAAAGAACCAATCATGATTAAAGTTAGTGATAAAAAAATCGTACCGTTAGAAAAAGTTTCGCAAATTTTAAAAAATCCAATCAAAGAACAAAAATTGTATTATTTTTTAACAGAAAAATAATTGTTTGTTTTTTATTTATTTCAATGTAAAATCAAAGTAAGACATTGTCTTAAGCTTAATTTAGTAAAATTAAGACTTTTTATTTTTTTAAAATGAGGTATCAATCAATGAATATTTTTTCTGCCCTTAAAAAAATTTTTAACTATCCAGAAGCGCAAATTTTAAACATGTCAGTCAATGATTTTTATCAAAAGATAACGGGTTATCAATTTAATTATGATGAGATTGTTGTGATTCTGGGAATTCTTTTAAATAAAAAAGCGATTGATGATACTAAAAAAAAGTTAAATTTACAAGGCAATACTTTTCATGAAACAATGATTATTGATTTTGCAATTTTTGCTTATCTTTTTATTGGTGACGAATATAATGATTTAAATGCAATTAATAATCTTAATAGTGGATTGCAAGCACAAGAACATCAATTATTTACGATAACATTAAAAAAATTAATTAATGATTATCATCGTACGATTGATCTTACTTCTTTTTTAGGTAATGATAATGATCGTGCTAATATGTTTGCTGTCAATGCTTTATTAAATATTAAACGGGGAATTGGATTTGATAATTTTCATATTACCTTATTTATGGTTTATCAATCTTTAGAATTAAAATTAAAACATTGTTTAAAAAAATATATTAGTAGTGAACCAACAGCAGAAAAAAAACAAATTAATTTTCATAATTTAGTTCGTTTAATTAAGTTGATTAGTACTAGCAAAGTCACTGATCAAGAAATGATTATTATTTTAAAAGATTTACGTGAATATTTACGTTATTTTGAAAAAATTAACCCTGGTGGTCAAGCAGCAAGGTATGAGGCGGGACCTAATAATAGTTATTTTAATGAAAGTAGTTACTTAGTTGTTAATGAAAAAGAATTATTAGAAAATTTTGTTCGTGCTTTAAGTTTATTGCAAAGATTATATTTGAAGTTAATTGAAATTTATGATAATAAAAATGATAACTTAGCATCGCGACAATTAGATGAAAATCTTGCTAAGTTAATTGGTGCTAATGATTTTGATGATAATAATCAAATTAATAACAAATTACAGAATTTGTTAGATCAAGAAATTTTTGGTGATTATCAAGAGTTAATTAATTTAACTTATCAAGAATTAATTATTTTACGATTTTTAATTCGGATTGGTTATATGCAATATGTTAATCAAATTGTGAACCAATTATTTACTAAAGAAGATAAGAATTTATTAGAGAAAGATTTGATTGAGGAAATAACTAATGAAAAAAAATAAGCAGGACCCTAAAGAAGGTAAAGAAACTAAAAAAAATAGTTATCTTGTTGATCAATTACAAGCAATTTTGATTAAAGCTTTAAAATTAACTGATTATATCGTTATTGATGATCGAGTTAATGTTGAGTTTAATCAACAAAAAAATGATTTTGGTGATTATTGGTCGAATATTGCCTTACAGTTAGCAAAAAAATATCAAAAAAATCCTAATCAAATCGCACAAGAAATTGTTGCTAAAATTGGTAAAAAAGAATTAATTGAAAAAATTACGATTTTAGGCCCTGGATTTATTAATTTTACAATTAAAGTTAATGCTTTTTATCCAATTTTGCAAGAAGTTTTAACTGCTAAAACAGATTATGCTAAAATAAGTCCAAGAAAAATAACATATAATGTTGAGTTTGTTAGTGCTAACCCAACAGGTTTATTACATTTAGGCCATGCTCGTAATGCTGCGATTGGTTCAACACTAGCTAATATTTTAGAACATCGTGGTTTTTCTGTTGTTCGTGAATATTATATTAATGATGCTGGTAATCAAATTAATATTTTAACTAATTCAGTTTTTGTTCGTTATCAAAATCTTTGTGGTTGAAATTTAGCATTGCCAGAAGATAGTTATCGTGGTGCAGAGATTATTGATGCTGCGTTAGCATTTAAAGAACAATATCAAAATAAGTTTTATCAAAAAAAATTAGATGATAAAACTCATAAAATTTTTGCGCAATTTGGAATTGCTTATATGTTACAACAAATTAAAACTGATTTAGCAAATTTTGGTGTTGAAATGGATATTTGATTTTCTGAAAAAAGTGTTTATGATACTGGAGCAATTAAGAAAGTATTGGCAAGGTTAAAAGAAAATGGTAATAGTTATCAAACTGATGGCGCTACTTGGTTGAGAAGCACAAAATTTGGTGATGATAAAGATCGAGTAATTGTTAAATCAGATGGTTCTTATACTTATATGTTGCCTGATTTAGCTTACCATGATATTAAATATCATCGTAGTAATTGATTAATTAATGTTTGGGGTGCTGATCATTCTGGTTATATTGCGCGAATTAAATCGGGTATGGCTGCTTTGAATGATGATCCTAAGACATTAATTATTGTTCCAACCCAATTAGTGCGATTAGTAAAAAATGGGGTTGAACAAAAAATGTCAAAACGAGCAGGTACTTCAATTACAATGAAAGAATTGTTAGCAGTTGTTGGTAAAGATGTTTTACGTTATTATATGATTTCTCGTGCTTCTGAAAGCCATTTAGATATTGACTTAGAAACAGCAACAAAGAAAAATCAAGATAATCCAGTATTTTACTTACAATATGCTCACGCCAGAATTAATCAAATTTTTAGTCAAGCTAAGAATTTTAAAATTACAGAAAAAATTGATTTATTAACTCATAAAAAAGAAAAAGAATTATTAATTTTAATTGATGAATATTTATTTGTCTTAAATCGAATTGTTACAACTTTACAACCCCATTTACTAGCAAATTATTTACAAAGATTAGCAAAAACTTTTCATTCCTACTATAATGAGTGTAAAATTATTAACGTTGATAACCAAGAGTTAACACAACAACGTTTAATGTTAGTATTAACAATTAAGTATTTATTATTTAATGGTTTAAAATTAATTGGTGTTAGTGCGCCAGATAAGATGTAATAAAAAGGTAATAAGGTTGAGGTGAAAGAATGGAAAATCGTACTAAGCTACTTGAAATAGCATATCAATTTTTAGTAAAACATAAAAAAGCAAGTTTTGGTGATATTTGAAAATATGTTAAAAAAGAATTAAATATTACTCCTGAATATGAAGAAAAGGTAATTGGTAATCTTTATACGGGCATGATTTTAGATACACAATTCTTTTTAAAAAGTGACAAATTATGATATCCACGAAATGAAGTTCCGTTAGAAGAAATTAAATCACAAGTAACATCAATCTCAAATGATCATGAGGATGAATTTGATTTATCAGAAGAAGTTAGCGATGAAACAGAGAATTTATCAGAAAAAGAAGAAGAACTTGATGATGATATTTTTATTGCTGAAGATAGTTATGATGATGGTGATGTTGAAGATATTAATTTAGATTTAAATAAAAGAATTTTACAAGAAGAATTTCAAGATTAAAGTTAGGTTATAAAATTATGAATACTAAATATATTTTTGTTACTGGCGGAGTAGTATCATCTTTGGGGAAAGGAATTATTGCCGCTTCAGTTGGTAGAATTTTAAAACAAAAAAAATTAAAAGTTTTTATGCAAAAAATTGATCCTTATATTAATATTGATCCAGGAACAATGAGTCCATACCAACATGGTGAAGTTTATGTTACTAGTGATGGTGCTGAGACTGATTTAGATTTAGGTCATTATGAGCGATTTATTGATGAAAATTTAACTTCAGCATCAAATGTCACAGCTGGTAAAATTTATCAAACAGTTATTAGTAAGGAAAGAAGGGGAAATTATAATGGGACAACTGTCCAAGTAATTCCTCATGTCACTGATGAAATTAAAAATCGGATTTTTAAAGTTGCCGAGGATAGTCAAGCGGATGTGATTATTACTGAAATTGGTGGTACAGTTGGTGATATTGAATCTTTGGCTTTTCTTGAAGCAATTAGACAGATTCGTTATGAAAAAGGTAAAGATAATGTTGCAATCTTACATACAACTTTAATTCCTTATTTAACTGTTGTTGGTGAATTTAAAACAAAACCAAGCCAGAATTCTGTTAAAGAATTATTATCTTTGGGTATTCAGCCAGATATTTTACTTTGTCGCAGTGATGCCCAAGTACCAAACGATATTTTAGATAAACTATCATTATTTTGTAATGTTCAAAAAGACTATGTTTTATCTGTGCCTGATTGTGATAGCATTTATCAAGTGCCGTTAATTTTAGCACAACAAAAATTAGATTTACTTTTAACTAATTTATTAGGATTAAATAAAACAGCAGTTAACTTAAAAGAATGGCAATCAATTAATAATCGGATTGAAAATCTTAACAGTGAAGTAAAAATTGCTATTGCTGGTAAGTATGCTAATTTAGGTGATGCTTATTTATCTGTGATTGAGTCATTAAAAATTGCTGGTTATAGTTGTAATGTTAAAGTGCGGTATGAAATTCTTGATTCTGAAAAGATAACTAGTAAGAATGTTAAAGAGACTTTGAGTAAATATCAAGGAATTATTGTTCCTGGTGGTTTTGGTAAAAGGGGTGTTGAAGGTAAAATTTTAGCAATTAATTATGCTCGCACTCATAAAATACCTTTCTTAGGTCTTTGTTTGGGAATGCAATTAGCTTGCATTGAATTTGCTCGGAATGTTTGTGGTTTACATAATGCTAATTCGACTGAATTTGATCTTGAAACAGAATATCCAATCTTTTATTTAATGCAGGGGAATTCAATTACTGATCAAATTGGTGGTACTTTACGTTTAGGTAATTTTCCTTCAGTATTAGAAGCTAATACTTTAGCACGAAAACTTTATCAAAAACCGATTGTTGAAGAAAGACATCGTCATCGTTATGAGTTTAATAACCGATTTCGTCAAAGATTAAATGATAATGGTCTAACATTTAGTGGGATTTATCAAGAAAAAGATTTGGTTGAAATCATTGAATTGCCAACCAAAGTTCACCCATTTTTTATTGCTAGTCAATTTCATCCTGAATTTACTTCAAGAATTAATCGCCCTAACCCATTATTTTTAGGTTTTATTAAAGCCACGATTAAATAATTACTATTTAATATTTTTAAATTATGATATTATTTTATCAGTGCTTAATAAAAAGAATTAAGATATTAATATATTAAAATAATAAGAAGGTGTAAATTTGAAAAATTTTGTCAATGCTAAAGCTTTAGTTGATCATGCTAAAGCAGGTAAATATGCTGTTGCTCATTTTAATATTAATAATTTAGAATGAACAAGAAGTCTTTTAGAGGCAGCTCAAGAAACTAATAGTGGTATTATTTTAGGTGTTTCAGAGGGAGCAGTTAAATATATGGGTGGCTATAATGTGGTTGCTAACTTAGTTAAATCTTTAATCGAAGATTTGAAAATTACTGTTCCAATTGTTTTACATTTAGATCATGGACAATCATATGAATCATGCGCTAAAGCATTAGCAGCTGGTTTTAGTTCTGTTATGTTTGATGGTTCACATTTAAGTTTTAAAGAAAATTTGGAAATCACAAAAAAAGTTGTTGCTTTAGCAAAAAAATATCACGCATCTGTTGAGGCTGAGGCTGGCAGTGTTGGTGGTGAAGAAGATGGTGTTATTGGTTTGGGTGAAGTTGCTAATCCAAAAGAATGCCAAGATTTAGCTAAATTAGGAATTGATATTTTAGCTGCTGGAATTAATAATGTTCATGGTCCTTATCCGTCAGGTTGAAAAGGATTAGATTTTAAAATATTAGCAAAAATTGCTCAAGCAAGTAATAAACCATTAGTATTGCATGGTGGCTCAGGAATTCCAAAAGACCAAGTCCTAAAAGCAATAAGTTTGGGAATTTCCAAAGTTAATGTTAATACTGAATTGCAAGAAGTGTTTGCAGCAGAAATTAGAAATTATATTATTAGTAATAAAGACCAAGAAAAAAAAGGTTATGACCCAAGAAGTATTATGAAGAACCCATCTTTAGCAATTAAAAATAAAGCAATTGAATTGTTAAAAGAATTTGGTTCTTTTGGCCGATCATAATTGGTTGATTTATTTTCAATATTATTTTTTAACTTTTATTTTTTTAAAGTATAATATGTGTAAATAAAATAAAAAGGGAGTGTTAAAAAAATGACAGTATTAAAAAGAATTACTAGTGTTATTTCTGTTTTATTATGTATTACTATTGTGTGAATCCCAATTCATTTCGCGCTTAAAACTTTAATGTATGGTGATAAAAGGGAAACAAAACCAAGTAAAACTAAAGTTGAAGCAAAAAGTTAATAAATAAAATTTAAGTTTAATTTTTAAAATAGCTAATATTTTCGATTATTAGTTATTTTTTTTAATTTTTGTTAAAATTGTACTAATGAGATTTATTATTTAAGTTAATTTAAACTTAACGAATCTTGATATTCAAGAAGTTTAGTTTAAGAATTAGGAGTTAGGCATGAAAAATGATGTCATGGAAAAAAAAATTAGAGTAGCAATTGCTAATGATCATACTGCATTTGAATTTCGCCAACCAATTATTGAATATTTAAAGAAGACGGGTTATCAAGTTTTAGATTTGGGTTCAACCAGTGCTAAACCAGTTGATTATCCTGATTATGGTTTTAAAATTGCCCGAACTATTTCTGATCAAAAAGCTGATTTAGGAATTGCCATTTGTGGTACTGGAATTGGTATTAGCATTGCTGCTAATCGAGTTCATGGTATTAGGTGTGCTTTAACCTATGAAGAAGAAACCACCAGATTGGCTCGCCTCCATAATAATGCTAATGTTTTAGCTTTGGGAGCAAGAATTATTGCTCCTGAAAAAGCTGTTGAGTTGGTGCGAATATTTTTGGAAACGCCAGCAAGTAATGAGGAGCGTCATCAATCGCGGATGAAAAAGTTGAATTAAATAATGAAATTTAAAAAGGTAAAGAAAACTAAAGGAAGCTAAAGAAAGTAGGTCATAAATATGAATAATTTAGATAAGTTAAATGAAAATAATGAGGATAGTGATCAAACAAATATGAAAAAATCAGATATAAAAAACCTAATGTTAAATAATCAAACAAATAACCTTGATCAGGCATTTAATAAAGGTTTAGATCCGCTATTAGCAGATGTTGTTAAAAAAGAAATTGTTCGCCAACAAAATCATGTTGAATTAATTGCTTCAGAAAACTATGTATCGCCAGCAGTATTAAAATTAGGTGGCAGTGTTTTAACAAATAAATATGCTGAAGGTTATCCTAATGCTAGATATTATAACGGTTGTGAAAATGTTGATGTTGCTGAAGATTTAGCAAGAGAACGATTTAAAAAATTATTTGCTTGTGGTCATCAACCTGGCGAAAAATTTAAAGATGCTAGTGGTAAAATTTGAACTTGCAAACAAGCTAATGCTCATGCTAACGTTCAACCACATTCAGGTAGTCAAGCAAATACTGAAGCTTATGCAGCTATTTTAAATCCGTTAGATCCAATTTTGGGTATGGCTTTAGATGCTGGTGGTCATTTAACTCATGGTTATAAGGTTAATTTTTCTGGTAAAACGTATCATGGTTGAGCGTATGGTGTTAGTGAAAAGGACGAAAAATTAGATTATGATGTTATTTTAAAATTAGCAAAAGAATCGCAACCTAAAGTTATTGTTGCTGGTGCTTCTGCTTATTCAAGAACAATTGATTTTGCTAAATTTAGGGCGATTGCTGAAGCAGTTGGTGCTTATTTAATGATTGATATGGCTCATATTGCTGGTTTAATTGCTGGTAAACAACACCCAACACCAGTTTGTCATGCTGATATAATTACAACTACAACTCATAAAACTTTACGAGGTCCTCGTGGTGGTGCTATCTTATCTACTGCCCAATTAGCAAGAAAAGTTGATAGTGCTGTTTTCCCTGGTAATCAAGGTGGTCCATTAGAACATATTATTGCTGCTAAAGCTCAAGCTTTTTATGAAGCTTTAACACCAGAATTTGTTGAATATCAGAAACAAATTGTTAAAAATGCTCGTGCTTTTGCCAAAGAATTTAGTGATGCTGGGTTTCATGTTGTTGCTGGTGGTACTGATACGCACTTATTCACAATTAATGTTTTAAAGATTAATGATTTGAATGGTCAGAAGGCAGTTGATATTTTAGAAAGAATTAATATTGTTGCTAATAAAAATGCTGTACCTTTTGATCAATTACCACCTAAAATTACTAGTGGTGTTCGCTTTGGTTCGCCAGCGATGACAACACGAGGTTTTAAAGAAAAAGATTTTCAAAAGTTAGCACAAATTATTATTAAAGCTTGAAAATTACCAAAAGGAATTGAAGATCGAGGTTTGCTTGCTTTACGTGCTGAAGTTGATCAATTATTGGCTGAATTTCCGATATATCAAAATTTAACACTTTAAAAAAGAAAAGGACTAAAATATTAGTGGTCCTTTTCTTTTTATCAAATTTATTATTGATTTTTAAATATTAATTATGGTGACTTAGGCTTAAAAGTAATAGTATTTGTATAAAATAAGTGTTAAAATTTATGATATACTTTCTTAAAATTATTAATTATGGAGGGATAAAAGGAGGCAGGATTATTTGATACGATAAGGGGTTTTTCTTATGAAAGGTTGAGTTATCAGAATAATTGGATTTCTTAAACGATGATTTGATAAATGATTAAAAAATAGAATTAAGTTTAAAGTTAATCAAGAAAATAATAAACATGATACTGAGTCATCAAAGATATTTCATCAACAACAGATGGATTTTGTTGATAAAATTCTGGGAAAAAATTTTCTTGAAAAAGATTCAAAGAATTATCAGAACATAATAAAGGCTTATTATCAAAATGATTCGAAAGAACGAAAAGTAATAATTGAAACTGAAACAAATCAAAATGATGGAAAAATTAGAACAATTTATGAATTAAACAATAAAAAAGAAACACAGGGAATTGAAAATAAACCAAAAAAAGATAATATTGAGGTTGGAGAAGATACAGATGGAATTAATTTTTACAAGAAAACAAATAAGACAGAAGAAGAATATTATTAATAATATTCAAATTAATTTGTTGTATAAGTTAGTTGCTGATTATCTAAAATTAAAAGCAAAAGATCCAAATCAAGAGGCAAATAAGTATATAACAAACAAATTTGATCCATTAATCGATTTATTAAATTTGATTGATGAAAATTTAGGAAGAAAAATTAGTTTTGCAGAAATTTTTGATAAAGAAAAAAACAATTTAAAATTACCTTTGGAATTTGAATCAATGGAAGAATTTTTAAATGTTAATCCTTATTTTAAATCAATATTTAAATCTTATTTATTTTTATTGGCGATTACATTTGATGAAGAATCACAAAATATTTGTTTTTTAGAAATTTATAGATTTTTTGATAAATATAAAAAGGAAGCGGTTGTTACTAAAAAAGAAGTAGCAAAAAAACGATCACTCCATAAAGTTATCAATGAGGTTAATAAAAATTATGATATTAAAGATTTGAACAAATGTTTAAATAACTCATTTAACACTAGTAAACAATTGAATCTTAGTTAAATAATAAAAAAAGTTCCGATCGGAACTTTTTTTATTATGAAGATAATTATTATTTATTCATGCGGTTTATCATCAACAACTTCAACAACTTTATTTTCTTCTGAAATTTTATTCTTGAAGATTTTATTTTTCAATTTATTAGCTTGATTTTTAATGTTCAGATGATAAGTAAAGATTGCTGTAACTATTAAAGTAACAAAAGCACCCAAAGTTGTACCAATTGTTAAGAAAACAAAAATATTATCTTGAATATTATTAATTAGTTGGTAAAAAGCAAAACCTAAATTTAAGGCAATAATAACTGGGATAAAAACTAAACATAGAATTCGAAAGCCATACTTATCTCATTTAAATCATGATTTTTTATTATTAAATTCTCGTAATTCAGGATAAATTTTTCAAATTCAAGCAACACCAATTAATTCAAAGATGCCGATAATCATTTGTCAAATTCCTGCAACTCAAGTTGATAAACCATCAATTAAGACCGAGCTATTATTGAAGATAAATAAGATATCAACTAAAAGGCTAGTAACGATTGTGCCAATAATTAATTTTGATCGTTTTATTTTTAATTCTGGTATTAAAGGATTAACAATTGATTCTAACATCGCGATTAATGATGAAATACCAGCAAAGAAGACCGATAAGAAGAAGAAAATTGCAAGGATATGGCTTAAGACTAATAAGCCAAAACTATTGCCGGCGATAATGGCAAAGATTTGTGGAAAAACTTGGAAGATTAATGTTGGCCCTGGTTGAAAGACTTGATCAATTGGTAAATTTTGATGTTTAGCAATCGCACCAATTCCTGCAAAAACTGTTGCTGCAGTAATCAAAGCAACAATTGTTGTCCCACCAGCAATCATTAATGTCTTATTAGCGTTATCTTGGTTTTTTGGAGCATAACTAGAGAAGATAATCATTGTTCCAGTACCAGTTGATAACATGAAGAATGCTGAACCAAAAGCATCAGTTCAAATGCTGGGACTTAAAAGGTTATTACCTTTAAAGTTAAACATTGTTTTTAAACCATCAGTTGCCCCATCCAAAGTCATACTATAAATCATCATAACTAACATTAAAACAAATAAACCAGGAACGAATACTTTATTGGCAATATCAAGTCCTTTTGTGACGCCACCTAGAACAATTAATCCTGCGATTAATCAAACTGCTAATAAGCTAAGTAAAACTCAAACACTAATGTTACCCAATTGTGAGAATCCTTTTGGACTATCATTAGTTTGACCAATCAAGTGTAAAAAGAAATCTGGTTGTGTTAACCCTGGTAGAAATCCCATGATTAAAGCTAATAATGATCAAGCAACTAAAACACTATAAAAGATCCCAAGTAATCACACCATAGTAGATTGCAAGAAACCAAAAAATTTGCCTGGTCGATTTGCTAATTCTTCAAAGATCATAACATGATTTTTCCGATATTTTGTTCCAAGATTAAGTTCAACTAGTAATAATGGTATCGCACAAACAATTAAGGCGATTAAAAACGGTATTAAAAAAGTACCACCATATTGGTTCATTTTTGTTGGGAATCCTCAAATTCCACCAAGACCAATTGAAGTACCCAAAGCGGACATAATAAAGCCTCATGCTGATATTGTCTTTTTGTTTTTCATCAAAGTAACTCCCAGTTTATTTATATACACTATATATTGATAAATTGTATAAAATTATTCCCCTAATTACAAGGTTTTATTGAGTTTTGTTCGGTTTTTAAATGATATTTTAATGATAAAATTCTTGAAATTGTACTATAATTTAATCAGAAAGTTAAATTAATAATAAATTAATAATGGTGAATTATGTTTAAACTAGTTGCTCCTTATCAGCCAACCGGTGATCAGCCAGAAGCAATTAAACAACTTGTTAACGGAATAAAAAATAATATTAAAAATCAGGTTTTACTTGGTGCGACAGGGACAGGTAAAACTTTTACTATGGCTAATGTCATTCAACAAGTGCAAAAACCAACTTTAATTTTAGTTCATAATAAAACTTTAGCGATGCAATTATATGGCGAATTAAAAACATTTTTTCCAAAAAATCGTGTTGAATACTTTGTTTCTTATTTTGATTTTTATCAACCAGAAGCCTACCTACCAAAAACTGATACTTACATTGATAAAAATTCTAAAATTAATCAAGAAATTGAAATGTTAAGATTAAGTACTTTGAATGCTTTATCAACGAATAAGGATGTTATTGTTGTTGCATCAGTTGCAGCAATTTATGGTGCGCAAGATCCAAGGGAATATCAAAAGTCTTTTTTTGAATTGCGTAAGGATAACAAAATTAATCGCAAAGATTTGTTAAATCGTTTAGTGACAATTGGTTATCAACGGAATGATTTGGAGTTAATTCCTGGTACCTTTAGTGCCAAAGGTGATGTAATTAAAATTGCTCCATCATGAACTGATCAATATTTTCTAAGAATTAGTTTATTTGGCGATGAAATTGAAGAAATTGCTAAGGTTGATATTTTAAATAGTACTGTTTTAGAACGATATCCGTTTTTAACAATTTTCCCAGCTGAAGATTATGTTAGTACTAGAGAAAGAGTTAATTTGGCGATTGGTAAAATTGAAGAAGAATTAGCAAAAACTTTAACAAAAATGAAAAAAAATAATTTATTATTGGAAGCACAAAGGTTAGAGCAAAGAACTAATAATGATTTGGAAAACTTAAGAGAATTTGGATTTTGTAGTGGGATTGAAAATTATTCGCGATACTTAGAAAAAAGACAACCGGGTGAATCACCGTACACTTTATTTGATTTTTTCCCCCAAGATTACTTAACAATTATTGATGAATCACATATGACTTTACCACAAGTGCGGGGTATGTATAATACTGATCGTAGTCGCAAAGAAACTTTAGTCAAATATGGGTTTCGATTACCAAGTGCTTTAGATAATCGACCTTTAAACTTTCATGAGTTTTCTAAAAAAATTAATTATACTGTTTACACTTCAGCAACACCTGGTGATTATGAATTGCAATTAATAAAAAAAGAACCAGCTGGATTTAATCAAACAATTCAACAAGTAATTAGACCAACAGGATTATTAGATCCAACAATTGAAATTAAACCATCAGTTGATCAAATTAATGATATTATTAAGCAAATTAAATTACGGGCAGCAAATCAAGAACGAGTATTTATTACAACTTTAACAATTCGCATGGCTGAAGAATTAACTGCTTATTTGCAAGAAGAAAAAATTAAAATTGCTTACTTGCATAATGAATTGAAAACTTTAGAGCGAACAAAAGTTTTATTAGATTTACGGCGTGGCGTTTATGATGCTGTGGTTGGAATTAATTTACTTAGAGAAGGTTTGGATGTGCCAGAGGTATCATTAATTTGTATTTTGGATGCTGATAAAAGTGGTTTTCTAAGAAATACGAGATCATTAATTCAAACGATTGGGCGAGCAGCGCGTAATGTTCATGGTCATGTTATTCTTTATGCTGATGAAGTTAGTTTGGCAATGGAAGAAGCAATTGAAGAAACATTACGAAGACGAAAAATTCAAATGGTTTATAATGAAAAACATCACATTGAACCTGTGAATGTTAAAAAACCGTTAAGTGAAATTATTACTACCAAAGAATTAGATTCGGACTTGAAAAAATTACGAACAGCTAAAGGTAAGGCAAAAATTACTGCTAAAGAAAAAATCATTGCTGATTTGCGACTTGAAATGCTGCAAGCAGCGAAACAGTTAAATTTTGAAAGAGCAGCAGCTTTAAGGGATTTAATTTTAAATATTGAAGCAGAACAAGAAAAAAAATAGGGGGAACAATATGAAAGATTATGGATATTATCAAAGTCCAATTGGTTTAATTGAAATTATTGCTGATGACAAAATTATTAGTTTAGGCTTTGTAACAGAAATTGTTGATGATAATTTAATTAATCCTAATAATTTAGTTATTAATCAATGTTTAATGCAATTAGATCAATATTTTAAACAAGAATTAACAACTTTTAATCTACCATTAAATATTAAGGGAACACCATTTCAAGAACTTGTTTGAAAACAAGCAAGTAAAATTCCTTATGGTAAAACAATTACCTACCAAGAATTAGCACAAAAAATTAATAAACCAACTGCTGTTCGTGCTGTTGGTTCTGCTTTGGGCAAAAATCGCTTAGCAATTTTTATTCCTTGCCATCGCGTTGTTGCTAGCAATAATAAAATAATTAATTATTTTTGGGGTAAAGAAAGAAAACTATTTCTGCAAAGATTAGAAAAAATAGTTACTTAATTAAGTAACTATTTTTTTAATTTAAATTATTTATTGTTCTTCATATATTGCACTAAACTTTTAACTAAAATTGCTTGACCACGATCATTATTAGATGCTGTACCAGCAATATCTAAATGTAAGAATGGTTTATCTTCACAAAATTCTTGCAAGAACGCTGCAGCACTTGATGAACCACCATAACTGCCTTTACTAATATTGCTTAAATCAGCAACTGGCGAAGTTTTAATGCTAGCAATATTTTCTTCATGAATTGGCATTCTTCAAAGTTCTTCATTGGCTTGATCAGCAGCAATTTTGAAGTTATCAAATAACTGATCACTATTACTAAAAGCACCGGTCATATATTCACCAAGAGCTACTAAAATTGCCCCAGTTAAAGTTGATAATTCAATAATTTTAGTTGCTTTACCTTTTCTTAAAGCATAAGTCATGCCATCAGCCAACACTAATCGCCCTTCAGCATCAGTATTATTAATTTCAACAGTTTTACCATTCATTGATTTAACAACGGTTTCAACTAAGGTTCCATGACCACCAATTTTATTTTCTGTTACACAAGCAACAGCAATGAAATTAGTTTTTAATCCTAGTTTAGCAGCAGCTAAAGCACTATTGCAAACAATTGCTGCCCCAGACATATCGAATTTCATACCCTTCATAAATTGACTAGGTTTTAAAGAATAACCACCACTATCAAAAGTAATGCCCTTACCAACTAACCCTAAAACATCTTTAGTTTTTGGGTTACCATTATATGTTAAAACAACGACTCTTGGTTCATAGTGGGCAGCAGCATTAACTGCTAATAATAAGTTCATGCCTAAGTCTTGGATTGCTTTTTTATCTAAAATTGTTACTTTTAGATTAGCAATACCTTTAGCTTTTTCGCTAATATGATTGGCAAAAATTTCGGGATATAAAATATTTGGTGGCATATCTTGTAAATCACGAGCAAAGTTTAAAAATTGACTTTGTGTTTCAATTTGATTTGGTGATGTATATTCTGGTAATTTACTATTTGATAATAAATTATATTTGATTTTTAGTTTTTCTGCTGTTTGAGTTTTTAAACTATAAGATTTATGACTAGCAAAAAGAATTGCTTCATAAATTGTTTGCAGTGCTTCTGAATCATCAATTTTCTCATTCGTAAAGGTTTTAATATCAATATCAATATCATCTTGCAGTTCTTGGTTATTAATAATATTAATAAATAATTTTCTTAAACTAGTTCTTGATAAGTGATTTTTTTCACCTAAATAAAGAAAATAAGTTTTTTCTTGACTAATTAAAGTAATTTTATTATTAACTTTGGCAATTAAATCATTTTTGATATCACTTTTTGTAATAGCAACTAATTTTAATTGGTAAAGTTGTTTTTGATTAATTTGAACAAAATTGTCCATATATAGTTCTCCTTTAGTGTATTTAGTATTTTAATATCGTTTGACTAAGTTAATAAATAGTTATGAGTTTTATTATAATATATTTTTGTCATTTCTAATAGATGGTATGATATATATTGTTATTAAATCTTTGTTATATCGTTAATTAAAAAATAATAAAGGAGATTAAACTCGTGAAACGTAGTCAATTAACAAAAGAGCAAAAAACAAAATATTGCTGAGACTTTTCGCATTTGTTTAAAAATGAAAATGCTTGAAAACAAGAATTAAATAATTGTGATAGCTTTGTTGCTAAAATTGTTAAATTAAAAGGTAAATTAAAAGATTTAAAAAACTTTAAAACTTATTTAATTCTTAATAAAGAATTATCATTAAATTTAACAAAATTATCACAATATTTACATTATAGTGATTTAGATCAAACAAATTTAACTTACCAAAATTTAAATAATTTATTTGCTAACAAAGCTAGCAACCTTAGTCAACAATTATCATGAACTGAGCCAGAAATTAAAACCATTGGTTATCAAAAAATTCAACAATGATTGAAAGTTAACCCTGATTTAGCAAATTATCAACATAGTATGAAAGTATTTTTTCAATTTGAAAAATTTATTTTGAGTGAACATGATGAAACTTTATTAAGTAAAGTTAGTAAATCTCGTGGTGCTGTTGGTGATTTATATGATCCGTTAGTTTTTGCTGATAAAGAAACAATCATGATTGATTACCAAAAGAAAAACCAAGAATTAACCCAAACATTATATTTAGATATTTTAGAAAATACCAACCCAATTAAAGATCAACAGTTACGAATAGCGGTAAATAAAAAGTTTTATCAAGATATTGCCAGTAAAAAACATTCTTTGGCCCAAGTTTATCAAGGAATTATTGAGTCATCAATTGAGGAAATAAAAGTTCGTAATCTTGAAAATGATAAAAATTTAACGCCATTAACTTATAGTTTACTTGGTGATAATGTTAGTTTGGCGGTTTATCAAAATTTAATTAATGTTGGTCATAAATATTCATATTTAGTTCGCGATTTCTACAAAATTAAAAAACAGTTTTTTAAATTAAAAAAGTTTTATGCAACTGATGCCAGTTTGAAAATGGCTTCTTTGCCAGGTCAAACATATGATATTGAAACAGCAACTGCGATTATTAAGTCAGTTTTAAGTGTTTTAGGTTCTGAATATTTAGAACAATTAGATTTAGCTTTATTGCCAGGAAGAATTGATTATTTTGAGGACACTAATAAAAGAACTGGTGCTTATTCATCTGGTGGTGATGGTGTTGAGCCGATTATTTTAATGAATTGGGATGATACAATTAATTCAATTAATACCCTTGGTCATGAATTAGGTCATTCAGTTCATACCTTATTATCAGAAAAACATCAAGTTTATCCGAATAATAATTATCCAATTATTTTAGCTGAAGTTGCTTCAACCGTTAATGAACATTTAATTTTTGATTATTTATATAATAAAGCAAGTAGTAAGGAAGAAAAAATTTATTTATTGCAAACTCATATTGAAACAATAATTGGTACTTTCTTTCGGCAAATTCAATTTGCTGAATTTGAGTGGCAGGCACATAAATTAGTTGAACAAGAAGAACCATTAAATGCTGATATTTTGGCAGATTTATATCATAATATTTCTAATAAATATGGTCAAGATGTTTTGGATGTTGTTGATCCAAAACAAAAACATTATCATTGACCACGAGTATCACATTTTTTCCACTCACCATTTTATGTTTATAAGTACGCAACATCGATTACCGTGTCTTATAAACTTTATGAAGATATTAAACAAGGTAATAAAGAAAATCTATTAAACTTTTTAAAATCTGGTGGTAATGATTATCCATTAGCAATTTTAAAAAAAGCTGGTGTTGACTTAGAAACAATAAATGTTTATAATCCATTAGTTAATAACTTAGAAAGTTTACTTAATCAATTAAAAGATTTAATTAACACAAAGTAATTTAAGAAATTAAGAAACTTACAGGAGAAAAAATATGGAAATAAAATTTGATTTTGAAGACATTAATCTAATTGCTGGTAAGGGGATTGTTAGTTCACGGCAAGAATGTGATACAAGTGTTGAATTAAATGGTTTTAAATTTAAAATTCCCGTTGTTCCTGCTAATATGAGTGCAGTTGTTGATGAAAAACTTTGTTTTTGATTAGCAAAAAATAATTATTTTTATGTTATGCATCGTTTTGATATTGATCAAATTGCTTTTGTTAAGATGATGAAAAAAAATAATTTGTATGCCTCAATTAGTGTTGGTGTTAAAAAAGAGCATAAAGAATTATTGGAACAGTTAAAAAAACAAGATTTAATCCCTGATTTTATTACGATTGATATTGCTCATGGTCATAGTTTAGTTATGGAAGATATGTTAAAGTTTATTAAAGCAACTTTCAAAACTAGTAAGAAAAAACCATTTGTGATTGCTGGTAATATTATGAGTGTTCAAGCGGTGAAAGATTTAGAAGCTTGAGGTGCTGATGCGTTAAAAGTTGGTGTTGGCCCTGGTAAGGTTTGTATTACAAAATTAAAAACTGGTTTTGGTACTGGTGGTTGACAATTAAATGCCTTACAAGATTTAAGTAAGGTTGCTAAAAAACCATTGATTGCTGATGGTGGTATTCGTTGTCATGGTGATATTGCCAAAGCAATTTGTTTTGGTGCGACAATGGTTATGGCTGGTAGTATTTTAGCTGGTCATGATGAATCACCAGGTAAATTAGTAGTTAATAATGGCAAAAAATATAAAGAGTATTATGGTTCAGCTAGTGTTTTTAATAAAGTTGAAGCGAAAAATATTGAAGGTAAAAAAATCCTTGTCTCTTATAAAGGACCAATTGCGCACACATATCAAGAAATGGCTGAAGATTTACAATCAGCAATTTCATATGGTGGTGGCAAAGATTTGATGGCGTTAAGAAAATGTCAGTATGTTATGGTTAAAGGTACGATCAATAATGGTGATGATCGTTAGATAATCAATTAATTTTTACTACAATTATTGATTTAGTTATTTAATATCAAAAGTCGAAATAAAAAAACTTGTTTATTTATGTAAACAAGTTTTTTTATTATCTGGTTGTGATTTTTATCTTGATAATAATAATGAATATTTTTTAATTTTGAATATTTTAAGGGTTATAATAATTTGAGAAACTTAATATCGATTAAAGGTGAATTATCATAGATTGTCTTATTTTAAAAAATTATCAGTTTGGGAAGTATCTTGAAAAGAAAGTAAATCAAGAACAAGTTCTGGAGGTGTTAATCATGTAACTTATTTTATAATGTCATGAATGTTGCAGGTCAAGATAGCACACATTTCAAGCAGATTTGATTATTAAGCAAATAAGATATTCTTTTTTATAAGGGGTTAAAAAAATGCGGATTGGTTTTTTAATAGCAGGGATAACTGCTTTGATATTAATACCATTAATAGTTTTTTTATACATAAGAAAATTAAAAAATGATCGTCATAATTTAAATAATTTCAAAGTAAAACAAAAAAGTTTTATTAAAGAAATATCACAATTTTGGGGTCACACAATATATATTTTTATTATTTTTAGTTTAACAATAATGGCATTGGTTTTTATTCCAATTGGCATTAATTAAATGTAAAAGGAAGATTAAAAAATGAGTTTGAGTATTATTAAAAATAAAGAAAATAAAAGTAATATGAACGGACAAAAAATACAAGGGAAGGCCTTACAATTATTACAAGAAATAGGTAAAACGTTACAATTTCCTATTACTGTGTTAGCGTTTGCTGCTATTTTATTACGTTTTGGAGCTTTAGGTATTAATTATACAATCGAAAATGGTGTAATAACTAATGAAGTAGGTTACTGAATTTCATATATCATTGAAATTGGTGGTAAAGCTGTTTTTGATAACATCGCATTATGGTTTGCAATTGGTGTTGCTTTTGGTTTGGCGAAAGATTATCGCGGTGAAGTAGCATTAGCAGGTGCAGTATTTTATCTAGTATTATTTGCTATGACCTCAATTGCTGGAAGTTTACCAGAGATGTTTTATGGTCATAAAGAAGGATTAGTTTATTTTAAAGATGGTATGAAAATTATTGAAGAAAGCGAAGGAGTTTTTAAGAAAATTCCAAATATGAAGTACATTTTAAACATTGGTGCTTTGGGAGGAATTGTTGCTGGTGGATTATCTGCTTGATTACATAACAAATATTCAACAATTAACCTTCCTAAACCATTATCATTTTTTGGTGGTCGGAGATTTGTGTTAATGGGTGTGTTAATCCTAGTATTACCAGTTGGTTTATTGTTTGCTGTAATTTGACCTTGAATCCAATTTGGATTATTTAAATTTGGTACATATGCCTCAAATCATATGGATTCAGCAACACCATTAACAGCAATTTATGGTGTTATAAATCGTTTATTATTACCATTTGGGTTAGATGAAATTTCTAGTGATATATTTTGAAATCAACTAAATAGTGGCTTTGAAAATATAATTAGTACATCAGGAGAAATTATTGGCAAAGTTATTGGTGGTGTTGATGGTGATATTAATGCTTTTGCCAAAGGGATTGAAAATTCTGGTTTATTTCAATCAGGTTTTTTTCCAATTATGATGGGTGGAATTCCAGCGATTGCATTAGCAATGATTTTAACTGCTAAACCAGAAAATCGTAGTAATGTTATTACTTTTCTTGGTGGCACATCGCTAGTTTCTGTTATTAGTGGTATTACTCAACCAATTGAATTTTCATTTGCTTTTATTTCACCATTACTTTATAGTATTCATTCATTATTAACAGGTGTTTTTATGGCAATTACAACTGCTATGGGGATTCAAATTGGTTTTGATTTTAGTGCTGGATTAATTGATTACATTATATCATTCTCACAATCATGAGGTTTTGCTGTCTATAAAGAAAGTATTTTAGCAAATCCACTATGAACTCTAGCATTAACTGCCATCGCTGCAGGTTCATACTTACTTATCTTTATGCTCTTAATTAAAAAATTAAATATTAAAACAATTGGTCGGGAAGATAATGTTACTAAAAATGTTAATAAAACGAAAAGTAAAACAACAAGCCAAGGTAAAAGAACAAAAGCAACGCAAGTAAAAAAACCAAATATCAAAACTTAGCAAAAGTAATAATTGTTAATATTGCTGACGTTACTTGATAAAATAATAAAAAAACTTGATTTCTTTATTTATATTGAAAATAACTATTGATAATCCTTTAATTTGTCTATTTTAATAGTTATATGGTATGATAAAGTTAATGTTATTAATAATTAATTTTTGTAATTAATAATATAAAATTAAATATTTAAGATCAAAGAATAGGAGAAAAGAGATAAGAATGGCGATTGAAAAAAATTCTGGCAATAAAGTTATCTCAAAAACTGAAAAATTTCCAGAAGTAATTGCAATTACTGCTTGTCCAACTGGTATTGCTCATACTTATATGGCAAAAGAAAAAATTCTTGAAGCGGCAAAAGAATTAAATATGAGTTGTAAAGTTGAAACTCAAGGTCGTAGTGGCAATGAAGATGTTTTAACTCCAGAAGATATTGATCATGCTAAAGTAATTATTTTTGCTAATGATAAAGCTTTGACTGGTGTTGATCGCTTTAACGGTAAGCAAGTTTTGCAAGTTGGAACAAAAGAAGCCATTGTTGATAGCAAAAAGTTAATTAAAGATTATTTGGGTGAAAAAGTTAAATTAACAACAATTAATCAAAAAGCAGCAAAAGATGGTGAAGCAGTAGATTTTTCATTTTCAAACTTTAAATTTGTTACAAGAAACTTATTAGGTGGAGTTTCACGAATGTTACCTTTTGTTGTTGCAGGAGGAATTATTTTAGGAATTGGTTTCCTATTAGATACTGGTAATTCAGGTGGTGACTTTGGTGTTACTCGTTCAGTTGCTGCTTGATTTTCAGGTTTAGGGAAAGTTATTTTCTCAATGATGATCCCAATTTTGGGTGCTTATGTTTGTTATTCAATTGTTGGACCACAAGGTTTATTGCCTGGTATGGTCTGTGGTTTAGCTGCTAATGCCCCCGAGATGTTATATCAAGCTGGTAAAACGGGTTGAGCTAATACTTGAGGGCGAATTTTCCCTGATAGTATTTCTAGTTTTAACTCAGGTTTCTTTGGTGCAATTATTGGTGCTTATTTAGCAGCTTTTGTAGTTTTTGGCTTAACAAAAGGTTTACAAAAATCACCTAAAGCATTACGGGGTGTTCGAGATATTGTTTTCATTCCCGTTGTTAGTGCTTTGGCTGCTGGTGTTATTATGTTTGGTATTAATATTCCTTTAGGATACTTAAATTATGGTTTAGGTTTAGGATTAAAATATTTAGCGCAATATAATTTAAGTGCTTTGGCAGGTTTAATTATTGGTGTGATGATGGCAGTTGATATGGGTGGTCCAATTAATAAGGCAGCTTATGTTTTTGGTACTGCAACAATTGATTCTTCAAATACTGCTTTTGAATCAATTCGTTCAAGTAATAATGGCACAATCTTTATGGCTGCTTCAATGGTTGCAGGTATGGCACCACCATTGGCCCTTGCTTTATCAACAAGAATCTTTAAGAAATATTGAACTGAAAAAGATGTTGAGGGTGGTAATACTAACTGATTCTTGGCTGCTTGTTTTATTACTGAGGGTGCAATCCCTTATGCAGCGCAAGATCCAAAACGGGTAATTCCTTCTGCTGTGATTGGTAGTGGAGTTACTGGTGCTATTATGACTGGTTTTGGCGTTACTTTGAGTGCCCCCCATGGTGGAATCTTTGTTTTCCCATTAATGGGAATTCAAGATAATGGCACAAACTGATTTCAAATGCCAACAACTGCCGGTTCGATTGGTGTTGGAATTTCAATTACCTTAATTGCTTTATTTGTTGGTGCTTTAGTTAGTGCTGCTATGCTGGGATTCTGACGTATGCATGATGTTAAAAAAGGTAAGTTAATTTTAAAGTAAACTAAAAAGATAAAAAGGATAAATGATGCAATGATTTATACATTAACTTTAAATCCAGCCATTGATCAAATGATATCAGTTAAAAACTTTACTTTAACAGCAACTAATAAAGCTGTCGACCAATATCAAATTCTTGGTGGTAAAGGTGTTAATGTTTCAGTAATGCTAAAACATTTAGGTGTTAACAATATTGCTTTAGGTTTTATTGGTAAAGATAATCAACAACAATTTGAAGATTATTTAAAAGAACAAACAATTAAAAGTGACTTCCTTGTTGTTAAAGGCCAAGTGCGAGTTAATTTGAAGATTAAAGATTTAGTTAATAATCAAGAAACAGAATTAAATTGTTTAGGTTTTAGTCTTAACAAAGATGATGAAAAAACAATCCTCAATTGATTGAAAAAAAAATTAAAAAAGGATGACTTTTTAATAATCTCTGGTTCAACTCCTATGGGAACATCAACTACTTTATACCAAAAAATTGCTGGAGTTTGTGCTAAACAAAAAATTGCTTTCGCAATTGATGCAACGAAAGCAAATTTACTGCCAACCTTACAATATCGACCATTGTTAATTAAACCAAACCTAGCAGAATTGAATGAAATTTTTAATACTGATTATCAATTTGATAACCAAAAAGCAGTAATTCAATTGGGGCAAAAATTGTTAGCACAAGGTGCGCAAAATGTTTTAATTAGTCATGGTAAAGAGGGTAGCATTTTAGTGACATCAAAAGGTAGTTATTATGCTAACTCAGCCAGTGGTAAACTAGTTAATTCCGTTGGTGCTGGTGATTCAATGGTGGCTGGTTTTATTGGTAGTTATCTTAAAACGGATGATCCAAAAACGAGCCTACAAATTGCTACAGCAGCTGGTGGTGCAACAGCATTTAGTCAGGGTATTGGTGATTTAGCTTTAGTTAATAAGTTGAAATCTCAGATTAAAATTAAAGTTATTAGTTAGTTATTAAAAAAAGATCTATTTTTGTGAAAATAGATCTTTTTATTTTTTAGTTAAATTTAAATATAATGTAGTTTTCTTAATCAAGAGAACTACCAATAGACTTTTTAAAAGCCTAAGTTACTCAATAAAATGACCTTAATTAGGTCTGCCTTGCGGCTAAAAACTTAAGACAACTAAGTTAATTTAATATTAACATGGGATTAAATTGGTATCAAGATAATTAATATAAATTTTATATTAATTATTTTTTGTAGATAGGATTAAATTTTAGTTTAAATAATCGCAATATTATTACTTCCTCTTTTGATCACGAATTAAAATTGGTTTTAAAAACTGGCCAGTATATGATTTATCATTAGCAATTACTTGCTCTGGTGTTCCAGTAGCAATAATTTTACCACCATACTTACCACCCTCAGGACCTAAATCAATAATATAATCAGATACTTTAATAACTTCTAAGTTATGTTCAATGACAATAACTGTATCACCATTATCAGCAATCTTATTTAAAACTTTAATTAATTTTTTAATATCATCAATATGTAAACCAGTTGTTGGTTCATCAAGGATATACATTGTTTTACCAGTTGCTTTTTTATGTAGGTAAGATGCTAACTTAATTCTTTGTGCTTCACCACCTGATAATTCAGTTGCTTGTTGGCCAAGTTTAATATAACCTAAACCAACTTCTTCTAAAACTGTTAGTTTTTTATTAATTTTTGGATAATTAGCAAAGAATGCTAAAGCAACTTCAACTGGCATTTCTAACACATCAAAGATGTTTTTACCTTTATATTTAACTTGCAGGGTTTCGCTATTATAACGTTTACCATCACAAATCTCACAAGCAACATAAACATCTGGTAGAAAATGCATTGAAATTTTGATAACACCATCACCATTACATCTTTCACAACGACCGCCAGGAACATTGAATGAAAACCGACTTTTAGTATAACCACGAATTTTAGCTTCGGGGCTACTAGCAAATAAATCTCGGATATCATCAAAAACTGATGTGTAGGTTGCTGGGTTACTTCTTGGTGTTCGACCAATTGGGTCTTGTGATATTGCAATAATTTTATCAATATTTTCATAACCTTTAATGGTGCTACTTGTTTTTTGTTTTTTAGTTAAGATTTTGTGCAGATCATTATATAAAACTTGGTTCACTAAAGTTGATTTACCACTACCTGAAACACCAGTAACACAAATAAATTTACCTAAAGGAAATTTAGCAGCTAAATTGTGGAGATTGTTAGCATTAACATTTTGTACTTCTAATACTTGGCCATTGCCTGCTCTTCTTGATTTTGGTAATTCAATATATTTTTTACCAATTAAGTATTGGCCAGTAATTGATTTCGGATTTTCCATCACTTGTTCTGGCGTTCCTTCGGCAACAATTTTACCACCATGAATTCCTGCTTTTGGTCCGACATCAATTAATCAATCAGCAGATAACATTGTATCTTCATCATGTTCAACAACTAATAATGTTGTTCCCAAATCACGCATTGTTTTTAATGTATTAATTAATTTATTATTATCTCTTTGATGTAAACCAATTGATGGTTCATCTAAAACATATAAGACGCCAGTTAATTGGGCACCAATTTGTGTTGCCAATCTAATTCTTTGTGATTCACCACCTGATAATGTTTGGGCACTACGTGCTAAGTTTAAATAGTTTAAACCAACATTTATTAAGAAGTTTAATCGTTTAGTAATTTCATCTAGAACTAAACGAGCAATTTCTTGTTGGTGTTCTGATAGTTTAATATTGCTAATTGCTTCTAAATTTTCTTCAATATCTAAATTAGTTAATTGGCTAATATTTAATAAGATTGGTTTGTGTTTTAAACTAGTATTAATTTTGACACTTAAAACATCTTGATTTAATCTTGAACCCTTACAAGTAATACAAATCTTTTGCTCCATAAATTTACGATAGTATTCTCTGGCAAAATCACTAGTTGTTTCTAAATATCTTCTTTCAATCGCTGATGCAACACCTTCAATATAGTCATGGTTTGGATATTTACGACCATTAGCTGAAGTTAAAGTATAACTAATTGGTTCTTGGCTACCACGCATAATGATATTAATTTGTTCTTTACTTAAAGTATTTAATGGTTGATTTAAATCAATTAAATAATGATGACATAAAACTGTTAATTTTTGTCATTCTAAATTAGTTGTATTAACAAGGTTTTTGTAGTATTCAATCCCACCTTGATTAATTGATAATTTCATTTCAGGCATAATGAGATTTTCATCAACTTCTAATCTCATGCCGATCCCTTTACATTCAAAACAAGCACCCGCAGGGGCATTAAAAGAAAATAATCGTGGTTCTAAATTGGGTAAAGCAAAACCACAAACCTTGCAGGCATACTTTTGTGAGAACAATCAAGTTTCTTTGGGGTCACTAACTGCTACTCGAGCTAAACCACTAGTTTGATTTAAAGCAACTTCTAAAGCATCATGGATACGAGAAATTGTTTCATCATCATCATGATAAACAATTCGGTCAATAACAACATCAATATCATGACGTTTATTTTTATCTAAGTTAATTTCATCGTCTAGGTTATAAATTTTGCCATCAATTTTTACTCGTAAGTAATTTTCTTTTTTTAATTGTGCCAACAATTCCTGATGACTACCTTTTTTACTAGTAATGACTGGTGCTAAAATTTCAATTCTCGCATTTGCTTTTAGTGTTTGAATTTGTTTGATCATTTCTTTTAAAGTTTGATGGCTGATAACTCCATGACCATTCTTACAATAAGGTGTTCCAACTCGTGCATAAAGTAATCGTAAGTAATCATAAATTTCTGTTACTGTACCAACCGTTGATCTTGGGGTTGTACTCGTTGTTTTTTGATCAATTGAGATTGCTGGTGCTAAGCCATCAATTGAGTCAACATCAGGTTTTTCACTATTACCTAAAAATTGTCTGGCATAGGCAGACAATGATTCAACATATCTTCTTCTTCCTTCAGCATAAATGGTATTAAAAGCTAGTGATGATTTACCACTACCTGAAACACCAGTAATAACAACTAATTTATTTTTGGGAATATTAATGTTGATGTTTTTTAAATTATGTTCTCTGGCACCTTTAACAATAATATAGTTTTGTTTTTCATTCATCTTTCTTAGCTCCCGTATATCGTTAATTATACTAAAATTTACTGCTTTATCATTATTATTTTCTTTTAAATTATTGGTTTGATTGTCAGTAAAAAAGCCCTAAGGGACTTATTTTTTATCATTGATAATAGTTTTAAATTAAGTTTATTAATTATATATTAAGATTATGTTTTTGCAAATTATTTTTTTCACTGATTAAATTGCAAAGTTTAGTATTAAGTTATACTATTTATAATAGTTAAGTGTTAAATCTAGGTTATGAAAGATAGATGTTTAATTAAGGGTATATAAGATTGTGAGGGAATTTGGAGATTATGAACGTTGTAGAAAAAGATTTAAGGTTTCTTAAAGAGTTTAGGTTTGAAGAAGAAATAGTTGAAAAACTTAATGCTTTAGGATGAAAACAAATTACTAGTATTAAAAGAAATAATACTCAAGAAGTAATTGATTTTTCTTTATTACAAGAGCAAATTAAAGAAATTAATCATGTTGATGATGAGATTGCAGTTGTTGCAATTAATAAAATTAAAAGAATTAATGATACTTATATTAGTATGAACAAAGAATGTTGAGATTTTTTAGTTGAAGGAATTAAAGTTTATGATCAAAAAACTGAATTATATAAAACAATTAAATTAATTTCCCAAAATAACAGTCAAAATGTATATCAAGTCATTAGACAATTAGAAGTTTCTGATGGTCGTACATTACGAGTACCAGATGTTGTTTTATATATTAATGGTTTACCTGTTGTAGTTTTTGAATTGAAAGCACCTTTGGCAACTGAAAACCTTGAAGATGCGTTTAATCAAAATCAATCATTAAAACAACAATTACCAAAGTTATGAGCTTTTAATGTTATGAATTTTTTATCTAATCGGATTGTTTCGTTGTATGGTTCAAGTTTAGCAGGTTTTAAAAGAATGCATACTATTAACAATTTCAAAACAAAGGATGGAATTGATATCTTAGAGTATTTGTTTGATAAGGATAATTTTTATAAATTTATTACAACTTTTTCATTTTATTCTCTTGAAAATAATGCGTTTGTTAAATATATGGCAGCTCCACATCAAATTGAAGCTGTTATAAAAACAATTGCAAAATTAAAAATTGCTGGTGATAATCGTGGTGGAGTTGTTTGACATACTCAAGGTTCTGGTAAATCAGTGACAATGGTCATGCTTGCTAAAGCAATTATTGAAGAAATAAATAATGCAACAATTGTTGTTGTTACAGATCGTAATACTTTAGACCAACAATTACATAAACGATTTTTAAATGCTGAAGATTATTTACGAAATAAAGCAGTAACAATTGAAAGCAGAAAAGATTTAAAGCAAAAACTTAAAGATAAAAAACATTTTGGTATTTATTTTTCAACAGTTCAAAAATTTACTGAAGAAGCAAGTGTTTTAACAGATAGAGGTGATTTATTCATTTTAGTTGATGAAGCGCATCGAACACAAAATAACATTGATGGTGAAAAGATTCTTTCAAAAGAAAACGAAGAATTTATTAATAAATTTGGTTTTGCTCGATATATGCGTGATGCTTTTCCAAATGCCAAAATTATTGGTTTTACTGGTACACCATTAATGAAATTTGATAAAGAAACTACGCAAGTTTTTGGTGATTATAATCATATTTATTCAATGAATGATGCTGTTGCTGATAATGCTGTTGTGCCAATTCATTATGAAATGCGAAAAGTTAATCTTGATTTAAATCAAGATGAGTTAGATGAGATGGATTTTATTCAAAATGAATATCTTAAAACACTTAATCTTAATGATATTACTTCACAACAAAAAATTGATACTTTATTAAAATCGGTTCGGCTTAAACAAATTTTAGAAGATGATGATGTTATTAGAGCCAAAGCAACAGATATCTTGAGGCATTTAGCGAAAAGATCGGCAGTTTTACATGGTAAAGCAATGATTGTTGCTAGTACTCGGTTAGCAGCTTTTAAGTATTATAAAACAATTATTTCACTCGATCCTTCATTAAAAGATAAAGTAATTCTTGTTATTACTGAAAGTAATAAAGATACTTTAGATGAAATGTGAAAAGCAATAGTTCCTAAAAGAGATGTTAATAAAGTGGCTGAAGAATTTAGAAAAGATAATTCTAAGTATCAAATTGCAATTGTTGTTGATATGTGATTAACAGGTTATGATGTTCCAGATCTTGATGTTCTTTACCTTGATAAAATTATTAAATGACATAATTTAATGCAAGCAATTGCTCGAGTTAATCGAACATATGAAGATAAAATTACTAAACAAATTAAAGAAAATGGGTTAATTGTTGATTATATTGGGATTTGAAAGTTATTAGCAGATGCATTGTTACATTATGCTTCTGGTAAAGAACAAACTGTTGATATTTCAATTGAAGATGTTAATAAAGCAAAAGAAAAATTACTTGAAGCTTTTGCAATTATTAATGATTCTTATGTTAAAGATTTAGATAAATTTATTTTATTAAATCCAAAAGAACAATATCGATTTATTATTTCTGCAGTTGATAAAATTTTAGCTGAAGTTGTTGATAAAAAAAATGAATTTATTCTTTTAGCAAGAAAAACAAAAAGATTTTTTAAAATGGCTTATTCAGTTATTAATCAAACAGAAGCAACGACAGCTAAATGTATTGAAGTTATTAATTCTTTTATTTCATCAACTTCAATTCAAACAGATGAAGAATTACAAAATACAATTGCATTAATTAAAGCAGCAATTGCTCGAGCTGTTGATTCAAAAACGTCTGAAGTTTTTGTTTCAGCAACAAAAATTTCTAAAAATATTAATGAAGTTGCTAAAATTTTAGCTTTAGAAGCTAAAGAATTAGAAAAATCTTCCCCATATGTTGCGATTGAATTCATGAAGCATTCAATTAAAGCAAATCTAAAAATCTTACAAAATATCAGGCCAGTTTTTGCCAAGAAAGCTTCTGATAAGTTAAGAGAGATTATTAATGCTTTGCAAAGACAAGAAGATATTCAACAAGTTATGGAATTATTAAAAGCATTAAGTAAAGATATTGTTAATGAAAAAAATAAGCCATTAGAATTTAAAGATCGTCAATTACAAGCATTTTTTGAAGTTCTTTCAAATGATGATTATTTAAAAAATAATCAAAATTCAGAAGTTTTGAGAAGATTAGCTGAAGAATTAGTTGATGAAATTAAAAAAAGTGGTACTGAACAATATGAAAATAACCCACAAGTACGATCAAAAATTAAAACAAAATTAAAAATTTTATTAAAAACAAAATATAATTATCCACCAGATCATTTAGGTGGTGTTTCAGGAATTTTAGTTGATCAACTAACAAGAGAAATTAAAATTGACAAAGAATTTTTTAGAAGGGATGATTAAAAATGGCAAAAAATATTAATGAAATTGAATCAAAACTTTGGTTGGCAGCAGATACTTTAAGAGGTAATATGTCCGCTGAAGAATATATGCACATTATTTTAGGTATATTATCTTTAAAATATATTTCTGATCGTTATAAAGTGGCTTTAAAACAAATAGCACTTGACGAGATAACAGAAGATTTATTAGAACCTGAAGAATTATATTATACATATAAGACATTTAAAGTTACTGAAAAAGCATCTTGAGATTATATTATGACGTTTGCTAATACTCCAGATATTGGAAATAAATTAGATGAAGCATTTATTGAATTAGAAAATACAAATAAGATGTTAGTTGGTATTTTTAATAAAAATTATAACAAGGAAGGTTTAGATCAAAAAAAACTTGGTGGGGTAGTTAAAATTTTTTCTGATGAAGATTTTTCTCAAAATGAAGAAGAAGATATTATTGGTAGAATTTATGAATATTTCTTAGGTCACTTTTTTAGAGATCGAGGACAAAAAGGAGGCGAATTTTATACTCCAACATCAATTGTTCAATTAATGGTTAATGTTTTAAAACCAATGAAAGGAACAATTTATGATCCTTGTTGTGGTACTGGTGGTATTTTAGTACAATCAAAAAGATATATTAAAGAGCATCATGGTGATGTTGCAAATATGATTGCTTTTGGGCAAGAATATAATAATGTTACATGAAAATTAGCTAAATTAAATTTAGTTCTTAACGGTTTTGCTTTATTTGATACCCATGACAATGGGGTATTGGGTGAACTTTCTGCTGATACATTTGCTAATGATTTGCATAAAAATAAAAAATTTGATTTTGTTATGGCTAACCCACCTTTTAATTTAAAAGTATGAGGTCAAAATGCTTTATTAGATGATCCTAGATGAAAATGGGGAGTACCACCATCAGGTAATGCTAATTATGCTTGATTATCACATATAGTTTCTAAATTAAATACAAATGGTCGAGCAGCAGTTATTTTGGCTAATGGTTCTTTATCATCATCGCAAAAAGATGAATTAGCAATTAGAAAGAATTTAATTGCAGCAAATAAAATTGACGCAATTGTTGAGTTACCAGATAAATTATTTTATACAACCGGTATTCCTGCTTGTGTTTGATTTTTTAACAATAATAAAAAAACGGATAAAGTTTTAATGATTTCTGCTTCAACAATTGAAGGTCGGATGATTTCTAAAAAATTAAGAGAATTACAAAAATCAGATATTGATCGAATTGTTAATCTTTTTGATCAACATGAAGCTGGTGAAATAGTTGAAGAGATTGGTTTTGCTAAATCAATTGCTAAAGAAGATTTAATTGAAAATGATTTTTCTTTTGTTCCAGGACGTTATGTTGGTTCCAAAGAAGAAAAAATTGATAAAGAACAAGTTAAAAAAGAAATTAAAAAATTGTCAACTGAAATTTCAACTTTATTAAAAGAATTTAATGATTTAGCTCCTAAAGTAGAAGATGCAATTCAAAAAGCACTGGACTTCCAAGATGATGGTGAAGAAGCCTAGTGCTTTTTCTATTTTATTAGGAGGTAAATTAAATTTTCTTTTAATTTATCTAATTTTATTAAAACTTTATTTTGAATTACTAATAGTTTTGTTAAATTTTTTATTTCAAATGTAGTTTTATTTATTTTTATATTTAAAAAATCTTTTTGTGATATTTTTGGCATTTTTGTACCTGTACTTAATAAATTAGTTTTTTGTCAAAATTCTTTATTTTGCAAGGCATTTAAGAGACTTGTAAAATTTCTTTTTATTTTAAATTGATAAAGTGTTCCATTTACATCTGCATCAATAGGCAAAATACAATATTTTTGTAAATATGTTCTTATTGAGCAAAATAAAAATGTTTCTTTAGGACAAAAAAATGAATTTGTATTATAGGTTCCTTTTTTTTCTAAACTTGATATTAGTGTTGTATTTTTCATCAATACTTTTGCCGATGCTTGTTCTAGTCTTTTAGGAGGATTTTTGATTGGTTCCAATATATCTGATAATTTAATTTTTTGTTTTGTTATTTTTATATTTTTTATTAAAAAATTTATTTTATTTATTTGTCTATAAATATTATTTTCTAATTTTTCTATTGGTTCAATAATGTCAATTAAATTTTTTATGTCACTTTGAACATTTTCAAAAGTATTAATTCTAACACAATTTGAATATTTTAAAAATAACTTTTCTATTGGTTCAATAATGTCAATTATACTTTGTTGTTTTTTTAATAAAGGCAAATTTATTTTTTCATTCATTAAATTAGGTCCATAAAAGTGTTTTAACACAGCACCAAACCCTTTATTTGAAAAAATAGTTTTATTTTTACATAAAAAATAAAATAAATATTTATTTTTTATATATTTAGTATTTGGTTTAATATTAAGAATACCTCTATTAGCCATAGCATCTATTCCTAAAATAGATGTAACACCAATAGAACCTGATTTTGATCAAACAATTGAATCTTTTTTAAACAATTGATTTTCATGTTTAGCTAATGATTTACCTAAAGTTGATAGATAAGTTTTTGTAGAATAAATATTAGAGCCATGTATTAAATCAGCAACTTTTAATCAAGGTGTACCAGTTGAATCAAAATAATCTTCATTTGCAATTTCTGGATTAACATAGCCTTCTACATAATTACAAATATCACCAAGTTTATAAATAGCCATTAATGAACCTCCTTTGTATTATTTAATTTTACCTTATATAACATAGTATGGAGGTAAAAAAATGAAAGAATATATAAATTATTTAAAAAGAAACAAATATTCTGAAAATACAATTAAAACATATAAAAGTATTTTAAGTTTATACCAACATGCTTTAAAAGACATTAGGTTAATTAAGAAAAAACTTTCTTATTACTTTAAAAGTCCTAATACAGTTTGAACACATTATAATGTGATTTCTTCTTATTTAAAATGAACTAAAGATAAAAGGTTAGATTTATTAAAAGAAATGAAACTGCCTAGAATTCCAAAAAAATTTATGGTTGTTTTTAATAAAAAATATTTACTAACAAAAACAGAAATTAAAGACATTGATACTTTAGAAAAAATTAATAAAAAAATGTTAATTAAATTTTTATTTGAAACAGGACTCAGAGTTTGTGAATTAAATCAAATTGTTACTTTTAATAAAAAAACAATAACAGTGATTGGAAAAGGGAATAAAGTCAGAGAAATTTTTCATAATTTTAATACAACAAATAAAATTCAATTTAAAAATGTTACTACTAAAACAATTAGATTATGAACAAAAGAAATACTTGGAAAAAAATATACTCCCCATTCAATACGAAGATCCCACGCAACTCATTTACTTTTGAAGGGAGCAAATCCAAAAATGGTAATGATGCAATTGGGCCATGAAAAGGTTGAAACTACATTTCGATATTTACAATTATCAATTGAAGAAAATAAAAAAATATACGACAAGTTCTATTAAATAGAACTTGTTTTTTGTTTATTAATGGCTATTATACATACAGGAGATATTAAAGCAACATCGTTAATGAAATTTTCAAATAAATATAAATATAAATATTTTGATAGATCTAACACATTTAAAAATATAAATTCTTTTTCATATAATGGAGAGTATATTATAGTGCCTTCAGAAGGAAATTTTTCAATTCAATATGTTAATGGAAAATTTTCACATCATCAAAAAACATATAGAATTACTAGTAATGAATTTCTTACAAAATATTTATATTATGGGTTATTATTTTATATTAATAAAATAATAAGTAATGGTACAACCGTTCAAAGAGCAAATATAAATGAATGAAAAAGACTTATAAATTTAATAAATCCAATAAAAATAAATATACAACAAAAAATAATTGACATTATCGAACCAATAGAAAAAATAAATAATAAATTATTAAATATTAAAAATAAAATTATTATTTTTATTAATAAATTGGAAATTAAAAAAACTGATGAAAAAAATATATTTAAAACAATAAATACTGGCAAATTAAATGCTGATGCAGCAGTTGGTAATGGCAAATTTAATTTTTATACTTGTGGTGAAAGAATTTTAAAAACAAATAGTTCTTCTTTTTCTGGTAGAAATATAATTTTATCAGGCAATGGAAAGATATTCACTTGAATTTATAATGGTATTTTTGATGCTTATCAAAGAGTATATATTTTAAAAGAAAAAAAAGATTTTTATACTACATTTTATTCTTTAAATAAAGAGTTAGATAATTTACGTCAAAGATCAAACGGAGCTGTGATTAAATTTATTAAAAAAGAAGATATATTATCAATAAATAAATATTCTAATTCTCATGAATTTATTTTGAAAAATCTTTATAATTTATTGCTAAGAATTAATTTTTTTGAAGAAAACCTTAAGAAATTACAACAACAATTAATATTTTTGTTAATAAAATAAAATTATTTTTTGTAGTTTTTTATTAAAATCTTTTTAACTGAATTATTATTACTAGAGTATAAAAATTAAAATATTAAGACTTTTTGCAAATTAATTTACTTTTTAATCATATTAAAAGTTGAAATTATTTTTAATTATATTTAAAATTATATAATAAATATTAAAAGAGGGATTTATGAAAAAAGAATATTCAATGTTTGAACAATTAAAAAATATAGAACTTAAAATTAATATTCAAAAAAACTCAATTAAAATTAGCATGAGATAATTTAATGCGAACATATTATGATAATTTTGAATATTATGATAATTATTTAAATTGAGCAGCTAAGGAACTTTTTCAAATTTCAAATTTTAAATTGCTTTTAAAAATTAATGAGAATTATGAAAGAATTTGAAATCAATTTGATATTGAAGAAGAATTTAATACAAATGATTGATTTCTGCCAACTTTGGAATTTTTTTATAATATTTTTGAAACTATGATATCAATTGCGCTTAAAGAATTAAAAGCAAATACTTCTAATGTAGGAAATAAAAGATTTTGAGAAAGATTTGAGATTTTTAATGAATTTCAAAATGAGTTAGAAAAATTTTTAAATTGAAATGGTTATAACTTAATTAAATTTGATAATACATTGAATAAAAGTTCAAGATATAAAGAATATCATTTAGTAAAAAAGGAAATTGCAGAGATAATTGATAAATTGCCAATTGAAAAGAATTTAAAAACTTTATTATTAGAATTATCAAAAGAAAATTTAGAGAAAAAAGACTTAGAAAATTACTTAAGCATTATTTATAACAATTATTTGGATAATGAAAAAGAACAGATTAAAAAATGTTTAGGTAATAAAATTCATAGTGATATTTTTTATTTATTTAATAATGGTTTAATCAAACATAAAGATTCTAAAAATATTAATTTATTGTCTCAATTTGATGAAAAAGAAAAATTAAATGCTTTAAAATGATTAAAAGATATTGTCCTTGTTTACTTTGCAATATCAAGAAATAATAATGATTATCCAGAAAAAATTATTAATTTTAAAAATGGTAAAAAATAACCCAAAATTATAATAAAAAATCCTAATTTCCTCTTCCCATACAACATAACTATATGCTATACTTACTAGGCATGGTTGTTTTGTGTCTTTTTTGATACACTGATGTTAGTTGTATCACAAAAATAACCCTGTATTGTTCTTTATCTAAATTGGTAATTTAAAAGAAAATTATCAATATTTGTTCTAATAGGAGGAAACAATCAATGGCAATCATTGAAGATCGAGTAAAAATTCGTTTAGTAGGATATGATCAAGAAGCACTTGATGATATTGTGAAAAAATTTACTAATACGTTAAAAGAAGAAAACGTTGAAATGTCTGGACCAATTCCATTACCAACCCATCGTGAATTGTATACAATTCTTCGTTCACCACATAAACACAAAGACTCACGTGAACAATTTGAAAGAAGAATTCACAAGAGAATTATTACTGCTAAGTTATCACAAAAAGCTTTAAATGCTTTGAGTGGAATTAAACTTCCAAGTAGTGTTAGTGTGTCATTAGTTTTAGAATCAAAAAATCAGGCTAATGTAAGACAACAATCAAAGAAACAAAAAAATATTAAACGAAATAAAGTTAAAAAATAATATTTTAAAAGTTTAGAAGAATAAGGAGAAAAGAGATGAAAGGAATCTTAGGAAAAAAACTAGGTATGTCACAAGTGTTCTTAAGCAATGGACAACTAGTTCCTGTTACAGTAATTGAGGTTCAACCAAATCTTGTTAGTCAAACTAAGACTGCTGATAAAGATAAGTACAATAGTTTACAACTTTCAGCATTTGATTTACGTTTGAATTTAACAAATAAAGCTGTAGCTGGTCATTTTAAAAAAGTTGATAGTCAACCTAAGCGCTTCGTGAAAGAAATTCGGACAATGGAAGGTTTTAATGTTGGAGACATTATTAATGTTGGAGACATTTTCAAAGCCGGAGAATTTGTTGATGTAACAGGAATTTCAAAAGGTAAAGGGTTTCAAGGACGAATTAAACGTTTTAACCAATCTCGTGGACCAATGGGACATGGGTCTGGATTACACAGACAAATGGGTTCAACTGGTTCAATCGCTGCTAACCGTGTTTTTAAAGCACAACCAATGCCAGGGCATATGGGGAATGTAAAAAGAACGATTAGTAATTTAGAGGTTATCAAAGTTGATAGTAATTATTTATTAGTTAAGGGTTCAATTCCAGGACCAAAAAAAGGATTTGTTGTAATTAAATCAGCAATTAAAAATTCAAAACCAACAAAAGCAGCTAACTTACACCAATGAGTAAATCCTAGTCAAAATGTTGAGGTATCAACAGATGGAGGAAATAATGGACAAAACTAATCTAAAAATTAATGTTGTTGATCATAATGGTAAAAAAGTTAGTGAAGTAACATTAAATGAAAAAGTTTGAGGTATTAAACCAAACCAAAGTGTTCAGTTTGATAGCTTATTAAGTTATAATGCTGCTCAAAGACAAGGTACTCACAAAGTTAAAACTCGTGCTGAAGTATCTGGTGGTGGAAGAAAACCTTGAAAACAAAAAGGTACTGGGAATGCAAGACAAGGATCAATTAGAGCACCACAATGAAAAGGTGGTGGAATTGTTTTTGGTCCAACCCCTGAAAGAAACTATACGATTAAATTAAATAAAAAAGTTCGTAGTTTAGCTTTAAAATCAGCTCTAGCTGCGAAATTACAAAATGATAATATCGTAATTATTGATAAATTAATATTTGAAAAACCATCAACAAAAACAATGTTAGAAACATTGACAAAATTAAAATTAGCTAATAATAAAACTTTAATTATTAGCGATTTAGAAAATCAAAAAACAGTAATTAAATCAGCAAGAAATTTAGAAAAAACAGCAGTTATTAGTAGCAATAATGTTAATATTTACCAATTATTGCATGCTAATAAAATTTTATTAACAGTACAAGCAGTTAAAAATATTGAGGAGGCTTTAGGATAATGCATTTAAGTGAAGTAATTAAAGGTCCAATCTTGACAGAAAAAACTTATGCGCAGATGGCAAATGGTGTTTACACATTCTCTGTTAATCGTAAAGCTAATAAAACTCATATTAGAAAAGCTTTTGAACAAATTTTTGAAGTTAAAGTAGAAAAAGTTAACATTGTTAACAATAAACCAAAAACTAAAGCTGTTGGTAGATTTGTTGGTAAAACTTCTGCTGTGAAAAAAGCAGTTATTAAATTAGCTGCTGGTGAACAATTAAGTCTATTTAATGATGAACAAACTAAGTAAGGTTTAGAAGGAGTAAGATATGGCAATTAAAACAAAAAATCCAATCACAAATGGTCAACGTAATATGACAGTACTTGACTATAAAAGTGTTATTACTACTAATAAACCAGAAAAAACATTAGTAGAAAAGTTAGTTCGCAAAGCAGGAAGAAATAACCAAGGTAAAATTACTGTTAGACATCAAGGTAGTGGTCATAAAAGAAAATATCGGGTAATTGATTTCAAAAGAAATAAAGATGATATTGTTGGAACAATTAAAACGATTGAATATGATCCAAACCGTAATGCTAATATTTGCTTAGTTAATTATCTAGATGGTGAAAAGCGTTACATCTTAGCACCAAAAACAATTAAAGTAGGGCATAAAATTATTAGTAGTTCTGGTAACAATGATCAAGTTAAAGTTGATATTCTTGTTGGTAACTGTTTACCATTAAACAAAATCCCTCAGGGAACCTTTGTTCATAATGTTGAATTAAAACCAGGTAAGGGTGGTCAACTAGCAAGAAGTGCTGGAACAAGTTTACAAATTTTAGGTCGTGATGAAGAAGGTAAATATACCTTATTGAAAATGGCTTCAGGTGAAGTTAGAAAAGTATTAAGTAATTGTCGAGCAACAATTGGTGTTGTTGGTAATGAAGATTTTAATTTAGTAAACATTGGTAAAGCTGGTAGAAACCGTTGAAGAGGTATTAGACCTACTGTTCGTGGTAGTGTTATGAACCCTAACGATCACCCACATGGTGGTGGTGAAGGTAAAGCTCCAATTGGTAGAAAAACACCAGTAACTCCATGAGGTAAACCAGCCTTAGGGTTGAAAACTCGTGATAAAAAGAAAGCATCAAACAAGTTCATTGTTAGAACTAGACATGCTGCCAAGAAAAGATAGGAAAAAGGAGAATTAAGTAATCATGGCAAGATCATTAAAAAAAGGTCCCTTTGCTGATCAATCTTTAATTAATAAAGTTGAAGACCTAAATAAAGCAAAGAAAAAACAAATTGTTAAAACTTGATCACGTCGTTCAACAATTTTTCCTGAATTTGTTGGTCACACTTTTGGAGTTTACAATGGTAAAACTCATTTACCAGTTTATGTAACAGAAGATATGGTTGGTCATAAGTTAGGTGAATTTTCACCAACAAGAAAATTTGGTGGTCATGGTAATGACAAGAAGAAAAAGTAGGAGTTAAGTAATGGAAGCAAAAGCAAAATTAACTAAGTTAAGAATGAGTCCAAGAAAAGTACGTTTAGTAACTGACTTAATCCGCAATCAACACGTTGTTAAAGCCATCACAATTTTAGCTCATGAACCAAAAAGAGCAGCCAAACCAATCAGAGATTTATTAAATTCAGCAATTGCTAACGCAACAAATAATCACGGTATGGAAGCCGATAAGTTAAAAATTAAAACAATTTATGTAAATGAAGATCCAACATTAAAAAGATATCGACCAAGAGCACATGGTCGAGCATTTCAAATTTTAAAACGATCAAGTAACGTTACAATCGTTCTTAGTGATGAAAAGTAGGAGGTAAGAAATTATGGGTCATAAAGTTAGTCCAAACGCTTTAAGATATGGTATTAATAAAGATTGACAATCTCGTTGATATGCTGTTAACGATCAAGAAATGGCAAAATGAATCATTGAAGATAACAAGATTCGTACAACTTTATTAAATCAATTAAAAAATTCTGGTGTTTCAAAAATTGAAATTGAAAGAACAAAACAACAAATTACCTTATTCATTCACTGTGTTCGTGTTGGATCAGTTTTAGGTCAAGGTGCTGCAAACCTTGAAGTATTAACAAAATTAATTCAAAAAACAATTAATAATCGTAAGATTGGTATCAAAATTAATGTCGTTGAAGTTATCAATCCAGATTTGGATGCTCAAATTCTAGCGAATACAATTGCGCAACAAATTGAAAATCGTTTATCACACCGTGCTGTGCAAAAATTGGCGATCCGTCGTGCTTTAAGAGCTGGAGCTAAAGGTATTAAAACTAAAGTTTCAGGTCGTTTAGGTGGTGCTGATATGGCAAGAACTGAAGGTTATTCAGAAGGTAGTGTACCTCTAGCAACTCTAAGAAGTAATATCGATTTTGCTAAGGCTGAAGCAAATACTGTTTCAGGTAAAATTGGTATTAAAGTTTGAGTTTATAAAGGTGAAATTCTACCAGGTGAAAAATTAAGACAACCAACCCACTTTAAGCCAAGACATCAACGTAACCAAAACCATCATCAAGCAGTAAATCATCGTAGGGAGGCTAAATAAAATGGCAATTCCAAAAAGATATAAATATTCTGCTGTTCATCGTTTAAGTTATGAAGGTAAAGCTAAAGGTTGTAAAAATATTGATTTTGGTACTTTAGGATTACGTGCTGAAGCAGGTAGTTATATTACTGAAAGACAAATTGAAGCAGCCAGAGTGGCAATGACAAGATATATGAAGCGTGGTGGGAAAGTTTGAATTAGAATTTTTCCTCACCTACCAATTACTAGAAAACCAGCTGAAGTAAGAATGGGTTCTGGTAAAGGATCTATTGATCATTGAGTGGCGGTTGTTAAAAAAGGTACTGTTATGTTTGAAGTTGATTATCCAAATTTAGATATGGCAAGAGAAGCTTTACGTTTGGCAATGCATAAATTACCAATCAAATGTAAGATTGTTACTCGTGCTGATAATCAAGTAGATGAAGATCCAATATCATTAGTAACAAAAAACCAAGAAATTAAAGAATTAGGTGAAAGCAATGGAAATGCAAGTAATTAAATCTAAAAAAACAATTGAATTACAAGAACACGAAGAAAATCTTCGTGCGCAATTATTTGCTTTAAGAATTCAAAAAGCGATTGGTAAATTGGATACACCTCATATGATTAATCAACTACGTAAAGATATTGCAAGAATCAAAACTGAGTTAAAAACTAGAGCATTGAATGGTGAAATTATTAAACCATTAAATATTCAAAAGATGACACTACCTGAAGAAAAAACAAAAGATAAAACTAAAAAAGCACAAAAATCAAAATCTACATCTAAAGAAGATAAAGAAATTAAAGTTGTTGATAAAAAACCAACAACAAAAACAAAAATTGCTTCTGAAAAAGAAGCAACAAAAGAAACTAAAGTAAAACCTAAAGAAATTAAAAAAACAGCAACAAAGACAACAAAATCTTCATCTAAGGAGGACAAAAACAATGACAAATAGTAATACTCTTGTAAAAAGACGTAAAACTTTTATTGGTACCGTTGTATCTGATAAGAACGACAAAACAATAACTGTTAGCGTTGGAACAGCTAAAACTCACCCGATGTATAACAAACGTTTTAAATCAACTAAAAAATACCATGCTCATGATGCAAATAACCAAGCTCAAATTGGTGATGTTGTTGAAATCATTGAAACTCGTCCATTATCAGCTTTAAAACGCTTCCGTTTGTTAAAGGTTGTTAAACCTAAACAACAAGTTAAAGAAACTAAAGAAGCAAAAGAAACTAAAGCAAAGGCAAAGAAAGATTAATCATGTTACAAAATTTATCATGAATTAATATTGCCGATAATACGGGTATTAAAGAAGCTATGGTAATTAGAGTTTTAGGTGGAAGTAATAAGAAGACTGCTAATATTGGCGATATTGTTGTTTGTTCTGCTAAAGTAGTAACACCAAATTCAGCTGTTAAAAAAGGACAAATTGTGAAAGCAGTTATTGTTCGATCAAAATTTGGCGTTAAAAGAAATGATGGCAGTTGTGTAAAATTTGATGATAATGCAGCAGTAGTAATAAAAGATGATAAAACACCAAGAGGTACTAGAGTATTTGGTGTTTTAGCAAGAGAAGTTAGAGAACGTGGTTTCAACAAAATTGCTTCTCTAGCAGAAGAAATAGTTTAGAAGGAAAAGAATTATTATGGCATTAAATAAAAAAACTAAAGCAATTACAATTCTTGATACTAAATTAAAGAAAGGCGATAAAGTAAAAGTTATCGCTGGAAAACATAAAGGAACTGTTGCACCAATTATTAAAGTATTACGTGATAAAAATCGTGTTGTCCTTGAAGGTATTACAATGAAGAAACATCAAAAACCATCACAAGAAGAAAAAGAAGGCGGAATTATTGATATTCCTGCTCCAATTCATATTTCTAATGTCATGATTATTGATGGTAAACAAGCAAAGCAAAAAAAAGTTTCAAGACTTGGGTACATAATTAAAGATGATAAGAAAATTCGGATTTATCGTAAATCTGGATCAGAAGTTAATTAATGGGAGGACAAGAGTTTAATATGAATCGTTTACAAGAAAAATATCAATCAAAGATTGTTCACCAATTACAAAAAGACTTAAAATACTCATCAATTATGCAAGTACCGAAAATTGAAAAAATTGTTATTAATATTGGTGTTGGTGATGCTGTTGCTACACCTAAGGCTTTAGATAAAGCTGTATTAGAATTAACAAAAATTACTGGGCAAAAACCAGTAATCACAAAAGCAAAGAAATCAATTGCTGGATTTAAACTTCGTGAAGGTATGGCAATTGGTTGTAAGGTAACCCTAAGGGGTCAAAAAATGATAGACTTCTTAGATAAATTAATTTCAATTGCGCTACCAAGAGTACGTGATTTCCAAGGTTTATCAAGAAATTCTTTCGACAAAAATGGTAATTATACTTTTGGTGTTAAAGAACAAATTATCTTCCCTGAAATCAACTATGAAGATGTTGATAAAATCAGAGGTTTAGAGATAACTATTATTACTTCAACATCAGACAAAGAAGCAGCAATTAGATTATTAGAACAATTTGGTTTTCCATTCAAGCGAAAACCAAAGCAACCAAAACAAGATAACGTAAAGAAACAAGATAACAAGGGTGTAAAGGAGGCATAGTATGGCAAAGAAATCGTTAAAAGTAAAACAAAAACGAGAAGTTAAATATAGTACTAGAGCTTATACTCGTTGTCAAAAATGTGGTAGACCACATGCAGTAATTCGTAAATTTATGATTTGTCGTCTATGCTTTAGAGATCTAGCATATAATGGACAAATCCCAGGCTTAAAAAAAGCTTCATGATAAAGAAGGAGGTATGTTAAATGACAAATGATCCAATAAGCAATTTATTAACAGTAATTCGTAATGCAATTAAAACATCTGATAAGAGCAAACATCGTTCTGTTAGTGTTCAATCATCAAAACAATTAGTGAAAATTGCTGAAATTTTATATAAAAATGGTTATATTGAAAAATATCGTGTTAATGAACATGAACCAAAAAAACCAACCTTAGAAATTTTATTAGGCAATACTGCCAAAAATAATATTCTTGGTTTAAAACGTATCTCAAGCCCTGGGTTAAAAGTGTATGCACAAGCTAAATCTTTACCAAGTGTTTTGAATGGTTATGGAATTGCTATTATCTCAACTTCAAAAGGAATTATGACAAACAAACAAGCTAAAAAACTTGGCCTTGGTGGCGAAGTTCTAGCTTATGTTTGATAGTTAATAGGGAGTAAAAGATATGTCAAGAATCGGTAATCGAATTTTAACAATTCCAAATGGTGTTCAAGTTAAATTAACAGAAAATAATCTTTTAAATATTGCTGGTGGTAAGGGTACTTTAGAAAAGGCCCTACCAAAAGAAATTAAAATTATCATTGATCAAGAAAAAAATACTATTAGCACAACAAGACCAAATGATAATAAAAAAAATAAACAACTACATGGTACTGTTAATTCTTTAATTAATGGTATGTTAATTGGAGTTTCTAAAGGTTTTATTAAAGAATTAGAAATTAATGGTGTTGGTTATCGTGCTAATGTTCAAGGTGATATTGTAAATCTTAATTTAGGATATTCACACCCAGTCAAATATCAAATCCCACAAGGAATTACAGTTGTAACTCCAAAACCAACATCAATTCAAATTAGTGGGTTTGATAAACAATTAGTTGGTCAAGTTGCTGCCCAAATTCGTCAGTTCAGAACTCCTGAACCTTATAAAGGTAAAGGAATTAAATATTCCGATGAAGTTATTCGTCGTAAAGAAGGAAAATCAGCTGGTAAAAGCAAATAGCTTTTAACAGAGATTAAGGAGAAAAAATATGTTTGATAGAAAAAAAGCTCGTAAGATTCGTCATTTGCGAATTCGAAAAAAAATTGTTGGTTCTAAAGCAAGACCACGTTTAAGTATTTTTAAATCAAATACTAGTCTTTACGCACAAATAATTGACGATAATAAAGGACAAACAATGATTGGGTTATCATCTTTGACTTTTAAAGATTTAAAGTCAAAGAAAAATATTACAGCAGCAACAAAATTAGGTAGCGAAATTGCTAAATTAGCAAAAACAAAAAAAATTAAAGAAGTTGTCTTTGATCGTGGTGGGAATTTATATCATGGTAAAATTAAAGCGTTTGCTGATGCTGCCAGAGAAAACGGATTAGAGTTTTAAAAGGAGATTAAGAAATGATAGAAAATAAAGTAAATAATCCTTCAGAATTATCAAAACCAAGAAATTCTGAAGTTGCTCAAAGCAATACTAAAAAACCATTCCGCCCTAACCCACAAGATCGAAAACCAACTGGTCAAAGACCAACAAGATCAAGACAAGATTTTCGTAAACCAAAAGAACAAAGTGAATTTACAGAAAAAGTTATTTGAATTAGAAGAATTAATAAGGTAACTACTGGTGGTAGAAGATTAAGATTTTCAGCGGCTGTAGTTATTGGTAATAAAAAAGGAACAGTGGGACTTGGAGTTGCTAAAGCTAACGAAGTTAATGATGCCATTAAAAAAGGTATTGCTGCTGCTCATAAAAATCTAAAACAAGTAGCAATTAATGCAAATTCTTCAATCTACCATCATGGTATTGGCCATTATGGTGCTAGCCAAATTATTTTAAAACCAGCTAAGGAAGGTATTGGAGTAAAAGCTGGAGGAAGTGCAAGGGATGTTATTGAACTTGCAGGAATCCAAAATATTTATTCTAAATCACTAGGCTCAAATAACAAAATTAATTTAGCTCGAGCAACAATTCAAGGTTTAACTGCCCTTAAATCAGAAGATTTTTTTAAGAACAAATTTGTTAAAAAAAGAACACCAGTAGCTCACACTGAGAGCAAAAGATAGGAGATTAAAAATATGGAATTAAAATTACATCAATTAACATCTTCTCCTTTAGCTAGAAAAAAACCAAAACGTAAAGGTCGAGGTACTAGCTCAGGTCTTGGTAAAACTGCTGGTAAAGGTACTAAAGGGCAAAATGCCAGAACTGGTGGTGGAGTAAGACCAGGATTTGAAGGAGGGCAAACTCCTTTATATCGTAGAATTTCAAAACGAGGTTTTACAAATCCAACAACAACAACTTATACAATTATTAATTTAGATCAAATTAATAAAATTAAAGAAACTGATGTAACACCAAAATTGTTATATCAATTAAAAATTATTAAAGATAAAAAACATCAAATTAAAGTTCTTGGTAAAGGAACTTTAGCAACAGCTAAAAATATTCAAGCACATAAATTTTCAAAGACTGCTTTAGCAGCAATTGAAAAAAATGGAGGAAAAGCTGAGGTGATTTAGGTGTTTAAAACCGCTCGCGAAGTAACAAAACAGTATAAAGAAGTGATTATTCGAATTTTATTTACTATCTTTGTTTTAGTAATCTTTCGGGTAGGAGCCTTTATTACTGCTCCAGGAGTTCATTTAAATATTGATTTAAGTGATAGTAATAACAGTGGATTAGAGTTTTTTAATCTAATTTCAATGTTGGGTGGTGGGGCGATTAATCGTTTCTCACTTTTTGCTCTTGGAGTTTCTCCCTATATTACTGCATCAATTATTGTGCAGTTATTATCAACTGATGTTGTACCAACTTTAACACGTTGAGCCAAATCAGGTGAAAAAGGGAAAAGAAAATTAGAACTATTGAATCGAGTTCTAACTGTACCATTTGCTATTATGCAAGCATTTGCCACAATTCTAGGCCTACAATCACAAGGGATTATCACTGTTGATTGATCTTCAGGTTCTGGAGTTGGACCAGCAATGTTTTATTATTTCTTGATTCCAATGGTGCTCCTAGCAGGTACTATGTTATCATTATGAATGGCAGACCAAATTACTAATCGTGGAATTGGTAATGGAATTTCGTTAATTATTTTTGGTGGCATTGCCGCTAATTTACCATTCAATTTAGTTGCTACTTTTAAATATTGAGTAGCACCAGATTCAAACAATGCCGTTATCTTCCAAGGTGCTCTACAGTTTGCCTTATATTTATTGGCTTTCTTATTTATCATTTTGATTGTTGTATTTTTCAATGAGTCTGAGAGACATATGCCAATTCAACAATCAGGGAGCGGTCTAACATTGAAGGGTGATAAATCATCTTATCTGCCCTTAAAAATTAATTCAGCTGGAGTTATTCCAGTTATCTTCTCATCGGCATTGATTACAGCGCCGATGACGATTGCTCAAATTATTCAAAGTGGTAATCCCACGAGTGGTTTTGCTAAATTCACACAAAACTACTTATCATTACAATCGTGGTCTGGGATTAGCATCTTCGCAATTTTAACAATTTTATTCACTTTCTTATATGCTCAAGTTCAAATTAATCCTGAACAAATGACACAAAACTTCCAAAAATCGGGAACCTATATTCCCGGAATTAAACCAGGTAAAGAAACTGAAGTATATATTAAGCGAATGTTAAATCGTTTGAGTACCATTGGAGCAACATTCTTAACCTTTGTTGCTGTTCTACCATTCTTAATTTCCAAGATTGCCAACCTACCATCATCATTAGCTATTGGTGGTACTGGTGTTATCATTATGGTGGGAGTGGCTTTAGATACAACAAAACAAATTAAGGGTAGAATTACTCAACACTCATTCTTAAACTATAAAGAAGAAAAAGTTTCACAAGAACATTTATGATCATAAAGATCAAAGGAATTAAGGTAAGACATATATGAATTTAATTATTATGGGTCCACCAGGTGCTGGTAAAGGCACACAATCAGAATTTTTAGTAAATCATTATCATTTACTACATTTATCTACTGGTGATTTATTAAGAGAAGAAATTCGTCAAAAAACAAAACTTGGTTTATTAGCACAAGACTATCTTGATCAAGGTAAATATTTTCCTGATGATTTAATGAATCAAGTTGTTGCAACTAAACTTACTAAAATTAAAACTAATTTTATTTTGGATGGTTATCCAAGAACAATTAGTCAAGTGAAATTTTTAGAAAAAACATTAAAACAAATCAAAGCAAAAATTGATTTTGTTATTTATTTACAGGTTAGCAAGGATGCTATTATAAAGCGACTGCAAACGAGATTAATTTGTCCTGTTTGTAAGGCAACTTATAATCGCATTAGCTCACCACCAAAAGTTGATACTCTTTGCGATAAAGATCAAACACCATTAGTGCAACGCACTGATGATAGTGATCAAACAAAAATTATTACGCGATTACAAGAATATCAACAATCAACTCAACCTTTAATTGATTATTTTAAAAAGCAAGGCACTTTAAAAGTAATTAATGCTAATCAAGATAAAATAGTTGTTAACCAACAGTTGGAGGCAATAATTGACTCAGTAGTTAATTCTGCTAAAGGAGCTAATTATGATTAGTATTAAAAGTGCTAAAGAAATTGCTAATATGAAGCAAGCAGGCAAAGTTGTTGCTTTAATTCATCAAGAATTAGCGAAAATGATTAAGGTTGGAACAACGGGAAAGATGCTTGATTTGAAGGCAAGGCAGATTATTAAAGCAAATCAAGCTAAACCGTCATTTCTTAATTATCATGGATTTCCAGCAGTAATTTGTGTTTCAGTTAATGAAGAACTAATTCATGGGATTCCCAATGATAAGCCGTTTAAACTTAATGATCTTGTTAAAGTTGATGCTGGTGCTTCAGTTAATGGTTATCATGCTGATGCAGCCTTCACAATGGCGGTTGGTAGTAAAACAACTGTAGCACAAGAAAAGATTATTGATGTAGCTAAACAGGCATTAATGAAAGCGATCAAGATTGTGAAACCAGGCACTAGAATTGGTGATATTGGTGCAACAATTCAGACTTATGTTGAAAGTCAAGGCTTTTATTTACCAACATCATATACTGGTCATGGTATTGGTAAATTATTACATGAAGAACCAGCAATTCCTAATGTTGGTATTGCCAACACGGGAGTTAAATTACAAGCTGGTATGACCATTTGTATTGAACCAATGGTCCAAACTTCAACTGATAAAGTTAAAGTTTTGAGTGATCAGTGAACAGTTGTAGCATTAGATAAAAAACCAACCGCACATTTTGAGCACACCTTGCTTGTGACAGATAGTGGTTGTGAAATCTTAACTGCTATTTAAAAAAAGATTAAATTATGATATATTTAGAGAGGTAATTAATGGCCAAAAAGAAACAACAAGCACAAAAAAATAATGGTAATAAAAATACTAATAATTTTGAGAAAAGTAAACCAAATACAATTTTATGTGAAGCACAAGTAGTAGAAGTTTTACCAAATGCAAAGTTCAAGGTTTTATTAAAAGATTTTAATACTATTATTGAAGCAACTCCGTCAGGCAAAATTCGGTTAAATCACATTAGAATTTTGAAAGGCGATTTTGTTAGTGTCGAATTGTCAACTTATGACTTAACAAAAGGTCGAATTACTTTTCGTCATAAAGGTAAAAAACCATCAAATACTAATCAAGAAAACAATTAGAGCTTAAATAAAGGAGCTAAAAAATTATGAAAGTACAATCATCAGTAAAGAAAATTTGTGATAACTGTCAAACAATTAAACGCAAAAATCGTAATATGATTATTTGTGAAAATCCAAAACACAAACAACGTCAAGGATAATATGGAGGATTACATGTCAAATATTAATATAACAAGTCGAAGAATTGGTCAAATTAATATCCCAGGGAATTTACACTCTGATATTGGTTTAACAAGAATTTATGGGATTGGTCGTAGTAGTGCCATCAAGATTTTATCTGGTTTAAATATTAACCCAACTACTAAAATTGCTGAATTAACAGAAAAACAAATCAGTGCTATTAGTGCAGAAATTGAAAAAAATTATAAAACCGAAGGTGAATTACGAAGAGATGTTTCTTTAAATATTAAACGTTTAATGGAAATTGGTTGTTATCGTGGCATTAGACACAGAAAGGGATTGCCAGTTAATGGTCAATCTACTAAAACTAACGCTAGAACTCGTAAGGGTCGCAGAAAAACTGTAGCTAATAAGAAGAAAGCATCATAGGAGGAACAAATTAAAATGATTAATAAATCAACAACAACAAAAAAGAAAATTAAAGTTAATCCTAATTTCCTTAAAGCTAAAGCTCATATTAAAGCAACTTTTAATAATACCATTGTAACTATTACTGATATTAATGGTAATGTTATTACTTGATCAAGTGCTGGTGCAGTCGGATTTAAAGGAACAAGAAAATCAACACCTCACGCAGCACAAAAAGCAACTGAAGCAGTTGGTAAAATTGCCTTGGAACATGGTATTAAAGTTTTATCAATTAATGTTAATGGAACAGGGCCAGGAAGAGAACCAGCAATTCGAAGTTTTCAAGCATTAAATTTTGAATTGTCTGACTTAAATGATGTAACACCGTTACCTCATAATGGTTGTCGTCCACCAAAGAAACCAAGAAAATAAAGGTGATACGGAAATGAATCAATTTTTAAGACCAAAATTTCTTTTAAATCAAGAAAATAACCATGATAATTACATGGAATTTAATGTTAACCAATTAGAGCGTGGTTTTGCGACAACTTTAGGTAATGCTTTGAGACGAACTCTTTTATCATCAATTCCTGGAGTTGCAATTTATGCTATTAAAATTGATGGTGTAACTCATGAATTTAGCACAATCAAAGGTGTAGTTGAAAATGTTTCAGAAATAATTTTGAATGTTAAAAACATTGTTTTAACATCACATAATAATACTTTTTCAGAAAATAAACTTGAAAACTTAACGTTAGAAATTAAAGGTGAAGAAACTGTCACAGCTGGTGATATTGATTGCCCAACTGGCATTGAAGTTGTTAATAAAGACTTAGTTATTTGTCGTACAACTAATCGTAATGTTAATTTAACAATTGAATTTTTTGTTAAAAAATCTCGTGGTTATGCTAGTTTTGAAGAAAATAAGAAACTAGTTGGTAATGGTATGGGAATTATTGCAATTGATGCTAACTTCTCACCAGTGACTAAAGTAACTTACAAGATCGAACCAATAACAAAAACAATTAAAGGTGTTGATTATGAAAAGTTATTGTTATCTGTTGAAACTAATGGTGCTATTAGCCCATCATCAGCAATTGCTACAGCAGCTAAAATTTTCTTCAGCCATTTAGAATTATTTATTAATTTAGATGATGAAGTTAGAAGCTTTGAAGTTATTGCAACATCTGATAACAAAGAAAATGATAACTTGAATTTATTATTGGAAGATTTAGATTTATCTGCTCGTTCATATAATTGTTTAAAACGTGAAGGTTGCAAAACTTTAACTGATTTTTATCACAAAAAATTAATTGAATTAAAAGATATGGAAAATTTAGGTGATAAATCATTGGAAGATATTATTACTTCTGTTCTAACTGTCTTTGGCATTAGTAAAGAAACTATTGATAAAATCATTAAAAGTTTCAAAAAGAACTTTGATAAATGAAAAGAAAAGTCATTAGAAAATATTGTTGAAGAATATAAAGATGAAGGTAAATAAAGGAGGTAATGATTAAAGATGTCATATATTAATGATAAAGGTAATACTAGTACTAAAGAGTACGGTAAGATGCGTGATTTGTCTAGTCAATTAATTTTACATGGTAAATTAGTTGTAACTGAAAATACTGGTAAAAAATTACAAAGCTTTATTGAACCCTTAGTAACATTAGCTAAACGTGGTGATTTACACTCAAGAAGATTGGCAATTGCTAAACTAAGAAAAATCACTAACAAAGATAGTAATAAAGACATTGTCATAGATACTTTGTTTACGACAATTGCTGATCGTTATCAAGACCGTGCTGGTGGTTATACAAGATTGATTAAAGTTAACCCAAGGATTGGTGATAATGCTAAGATGGTGATTATTACTTTTGTATAAAAAAAGAAAAATAAAAAAAAGATTCTTTAATAAAAGAATCTTTTTTTATTTATTAGATTGTAAATTTAGAAAGATTTAAAATTTCCTTTATGGAGTTATCTTTTGCTAGTAAAATTATCAAAATAAACAGGAATATTATCACTTCATTTGTCAAAAAAAGGTAAATATCTAAATTGTAAATTTTGATATCTTCCATCTTCTCCTTCATTGCGTATTATTTTTTGTCGAATTGAACTACCACTTTTTCCTCTTCATTCAATATTTTTAATTAATTTTTTATCAAAGTTTTCTTCTGCGACTAATCTTCGTTCAATTTCTTTTGTAAGATCTAGTAAGGTATCATCAAAAGCAGAAATTCTGTATCTTAAATCAAATTTTGACATTAAACCTCATTTATCTAAATAGTTCTTGATTTTTCAATAATCTTCAACATGTTTGCCTTTTGTATAAATATTTTTAAACGCTATATCTATCTCGCGAGATTCGTTGTTATCAGGATTATTAATTCCTATAGATTGGAATTTTCAATTGATATCTTTTAATTTTTTGCCAACAACTTCAGATGGTATTATTCAACGAATATGATAAATTATTTCCTCGTTTATGCCTTCTTCAGAATATAATCTTTTTCTAATCACTTCTATAATATCCATAAAAGTGTTTTCAAAAGTAACTTCATTTCTTAAATCAAAAGGATTTTCTTTTGTTCAAGTTTGAAGGTATTTTTCAATTTCATAAAAAGCTTCAGTGATAGTTTTTTTTGTATCAATATTTTTAAAATGCAAATTGAATGTAAAATTATCAAATAAAAATATTTTAGAATGATTAATATTTTTTACTCCGTCATTTTTTAATTTAATATCAAGTGATGATTCATTTTCTCCAGCTCACTCATTCAGATTAAAAATTTCTTCTGATACTCCTGGAACATATGTAATCATATGTTCTTTCATTTTTATTAAAACATCGTATCAGGTATTGTCAATATTAATGGTATTTTTTAAATCAAAAGGATTATTTAATGATCACGTGTCAAAATAATACTGAATCATGGAAATTTCAAGTTTTTCTTGCTTATTTTTTAAATAATTATACTTTTTATTTTTCTCATAAAATTTATCGTTTATTTCTTTTTTTTCTTTTGCTAAATAAGTAATATTTTTTTGCAATTCAGTTATTTTAGTTTGACTAAGGTCATAATTTTCTTGGAGTATTTGGTATTCTTTTTCTAATGTTTCTTTTTCTTTTTGAAGTTCATTATATTTTTCTTGAAGTTCATTTTTTTCGTCTTCAAGTTTGTTGTGTTTTATTTCAAGTTGTTTGTATTTTTCTTGATTTTTTGTTAGTTCGTTATTGATTTTTGCTTTTTCTGTTTCAAGTTCTTCATATTGATATTGAAGTTCATTTTTTTCGTCTTCAAGTTTGTTGTGTTTTATTTCAAGTTGTTTGTATTTTTCTTGATTTTTTGTTAGTTCGTTATTGATTTTTGTTTTTTCTGTTTCAAGTTCATCATATTTTTCTTGAAGTTCATTTTTTTCGTCTTCAAGTTTGTTGTATTCGTTTTCTTTCTTTGTTAGTTGTTCTTCAACTTCTTTTTTGTTTTTTTCAAGTTTATTATATTGATCTTCAAGTTTACGTTTTTCGTCTACAAGTATTATTAGTTTTTGGCCGAGCATCTTGTTTTTAATGTTTAGGTTATAGAATCTATCTTCAACTTCTTTTTTGTTTTTTTCAAGTTTATTATATTGATCTTCAAGTTTAC
>JAVHXO010000002.1:0-1802 GCA_031119525.1 Spiroplasma sp. | reverse complement strand
AGTTTTTGGCCGAGCATCTTGTTTTTAATGTTTAGGTTATAGAATCTATCTTCAAATTCCGTTTTTTCTATTTCAAGTGTGTTATAATCTTTTTTAAGATTTATTAATTTATTTTCAATTTCCTTTCTTTCTTTTTCATAATTTTGCATTTTGTTTTCTATTTCTTTTAACTTAAACAAAGTAATTTTCGCTTGATCAAAAATAAGTCATTGTTTATCAAATTTATATTCAAGTGATAATTTTTCTTGTTCTTCTAATATTAAATCTTTTAAATTATGAAGCATAGCTTTATATTGTTCTAAATCTTTTCTATCTGAGTTATCATTAACATTTTGAAATAATTCGTTTGGATTAGTAGTTAATGTTTCTTCATCATTGAATACTTCTTCCTGATTTAGTTTCATAATCATACCTCCTTAAATTTATAATTATTCATAAATAAATTATATAAAAATAAGTTTTTTTTTTAAAGCAATCAAAAGTGTAAAAATTATATTTTAATATCACTGTTTTTGTAAATTAACACATATGAATTGTATGTATTTGCAATATAATTGTATAAAAATAGATAAACTGGTGATTTACACTCAAGAAGATTGGCAATTGCTAAACTAAGAAAAATCACTAACAAAGATAGTAATAAAGACATTGTCATCGATACTTTGTTTACGACAATTGCTGATTTTTATCAAGACCATGCTGGTGGTTATACGAGATTGATTAAAGTTAACCCAAGGATTGGTGATAACGCTAAGATGGTGATTATTACTTTTGTATAAAAAAAGGTCAACAAAAAAGATTCTTTAATAAAAGAATCTTTTTTTATTACTATTTAATTAAAATACTTTTATCAACTACAAATGATGTCATCATCTTTTGGAGTTATCGTTCCGTTAAGATTTAATTTAAGTTCTAAAAATTTATCATATATTTTAGTACCATTAACTATTAAAAAGATATTTAGGTCTCTACTTGTACCGCCATATACTGAGTTGTTTATATCATCTTCTTGTAATGGTCTACCAGGTTTTTTTCAAGACCCACGTGAATAGAAAATTTTTAGTATTTTAAGCGAATTTAATTTGTTTGGATTTAATTCTATCGCTTTTTTAATAAAACATTTTGTAAGGTTTTCTTCTAATTTTTCAATTGTGTATATTTTTTTATAATTATTAATTCAAAAGTTAGTTCTTGTAATTTTTGCTTGTAAAAGATTAATTATTTCAATACCAAGTTGATAGTTTTTTTTTCGTTTTTAAATATCTGTAATTCTTCTTTCAAATGTTTGTTTTCGAATTCTTGGTTGTTTAGTTTTTTATCAACTTCTTTTTTGTTTTTTTCAAGGCTATTATATTGATTTTGAAGTTCGTTGTATTCGTTTTCTTTGCCGGTTAGTTGTTCATCAATTTCTTTTTTGATTTTTTCAAGCTTGTTATATAGTTCATTAAGGTCTTCATAATTTTTTTTCATTTTTGTTAGTCGTTCATCAACTTTTATTTTCTTTTTTTCAAGTTCGTTGTATTCGTTTTCTTTTTTTGTTAATTGTTTTTCAACTTCTTTTTTGTTTTTTTCAAGGTCGTTATATTGATCTTGAAGTTCATTTTTTTCTTCTTCAAGAATATTGAGTTCTTTTCTAATTATGTCATATTCTTTTTGAAGCTCTTTTTCTTGTTTTTTAAGTTCTTTGTATTCGTTTTCTTTTTTTGTTAGTAGTTCATCTACTTCTTTTTCTCATTTTTTAAGTTCATTGTATTCGTTTTCTTTTTTTGTTAGTAGTTCATCGACTTCTTTTTTGTTTTTTT
>JAVHXO010000001.1:283856-291578 GCA_031119525.1 Spiroplasma sp. | reverse complement strand
TTATTTTTTTAATAAATATAAAGAAACTAATCGAATTGTGTTTAAAACCGATTCAAGTGTAAGGTGAATTGGTGTTGAAGATGCTTCACTTTAGTTTTTGTGGTAATTTAAATTTCAATAATATTAATCGTTTTTACTTTTAATTTAAAGGAGAATTGATGATGAAAAAATATTTATTTGGGTTAACAACTTTAGCTTTTTCAATAATTACACTTTGTTCTAATGCTAGTAATATAGTAAATGTCACTTTAAATAATGATCAACAAAGTGTTGCTATAAATATTCAGCAAAGTGATAATATAAATGAAAGAAATGGTGTTGAAAATTGATACAAATTTTTGGCAACGAATGATTGAAAAGTATTTATTACAAGAGATACTTGAGTTAATAAGTTTTTAGCCGTATTTCGTTCTACTTTGTTGGGTCGAGCAAGTGTTCACTGATTGTTAGTATGAATTTCTCAAGAGATATCAAGTTGAACAAGTAGTGGTAATCGAAATTTTAGTGACTGAGAATATTGAATGTTATCTACTTACATATATAATCATTCAGGTGATATTAGTCAATTATTTTTTAGTAATAGCGCAATTAACCGAATTGTGTTTAAAACCGATTCAAGTGTAAGGTGAGTTAGTATTAATGATGCTTCAGTTTAATTTTTGATTTAATTAAAATATTTTAAAATAGTTTTTAAACTCAATTTATTGATAAATTTTAAGTAAATGCAAAACTATAATATGAAAATATAATAACTTAAAAAGTTTGCCATATTTATTCAGAAGGTCAAAGATTTTTTGCCTTAAAATTTCACGCGGGAATTTATCTCGCGTGTTTTTTTCTGCAAAATTAAGATTAATTTTTTGAGTTACAAACTGGGAAACTATTTTCTCTAGTAACTAATTGTTGATTTTTTTCCTTATTTAAAAAATTTTTACAAAATTAATATCATTGCATGATTAATAAGTATAATTAAGGTATTAATATGTATGTTAGAAAGTAGGTCGAGTTTTAATGTGAATTGAAAAATTTGATAATCCGCAAAAAGAAATTTTTCAAATTTTAAATGAAAAACAGTTAATTAATCCTGATTATCTTAATTATGTAAAAAAGTTTGATCATAAAGTTTTACTTGAAGCTTATCATTTTATGACTTTATCAAGATTGCAAGAAAAAATGCAATTGGAGATGAATTATGAGCGTGATGCTAAAGGTGATGTTCTTATAATTAATGGTCAACCAAAAGTTAAATCAAAGGTCATTAATTTTTTGGCTTCATCTGGTCAAGAAGCAACTGAGGTTGGTTATGCGATTAATATTAGGAAAGGTATTGATTGATTAGTTCCAGCTTATCGTAATAACGCTGCGTGAATTACTGCTGGATATCCAATTGACAAAATTATTCAATACTGGTTAGGTAATGAAGCTGGAAGTCAAGTTCCAAAAGGAATTAATATTTTACCAGTTAATATTCCAATTGCTACCCAATATTCTCATGCTACTGGTCTTGCATTAGCAGAGAAGTATAAAAAAGGTAAAGGTGTTATTTTTACAACCATTGGTGATGGTGGTACTAGTGAGGGTGAATTTTTTGAAGCACTTAATTTTTCAGCAATTCATAAATTGCCAGTAGTTTTTTTTATTGAAAATAATCAATGATCATTAGATACACCAACAAGCAAGGCAACAATGAGTCCAACATTTGCCCAAAAAGGTTCAGCTGTTGGCATTCCAAATATTCGTGTTGATGGCAATGATTTTTTTGCTGTTTATCATGCAACCAATGTTGCGATTGACAGAGCAAAAAAAGGTCAAGGTCCGTCTTTAATTGAAGCAATTACTTATCGTCAATATGCCCACTCAGCATTTGATATTAAAAGAGATTATTTTACTGCCAAAGATTTTGAAATTGAACAAGAGTGATTAAAAAAAGATCCAATTAGTAGATTAAAAACTTATTTAATAAAAAATAAGTTATGGGATGAAAAAAAAGACCAAGCCTTACATGTTCGTCATGTAAAAACAATTTCTACTGCGATTACTTGAGCACAAAAAAATGCTGCTGTGAGCATTGATGAAATTTTTGATTATACTTATGAAACATTACCGCCAATTTTGCAAGAACAAAAAAAACAAGCTAAAGAGTTCTTTGGTGCTGCCAGGAAAGGAAGTGAGTAAGCCATGAAGCGAAACAACGTCCAAGCTATTAGTTTAGCCTTAGAATTAGCAATGAAAAAACATGATAATGTAATTGTTTATGGTGAAGATGTTGGTAATGTTGGTGGTGTTTTTCGAGCTACTAGGGGGTTACAAAAAAAATTTGGTGTTGAACGATGCTTTGATGCTCCGATTGCTGAAGCATTAATTGCTGGTAGTGCTGTTGGTGCCTCAATTAATGGTTTAAAGCCAGTGGTTGAAATGCAATTTTCTGGTTTTGCTTTTCCTGCTTTCCAACAATTATTAGCTCATGCTGCTAGAATGCGGAATCGTTCTCGTGGTCGTTATGCTTGTCCTTTAGTTGTGAGAATGCCATCTTATGATTGAAATAATGGTGCTAATGGTGCTTTAGAACATCATTCGGAAGCAATTGAAGCTTTATTATGCCATATTCCTGGATTAAAAGTTGTTATGACTTCAAAACCAAGTGATACTAAGAAATTATTATTAGCAGCAATTGAAGATCCTGATCCAGTGATGTTTTTAGAATGTTTGGGAACTTATTTTAATACATATATTAGTAATAAATATATTTATAATGTCCAAGAAGAAGTTAGCGATGATTATGAGGTAACCCAATTAGGTAAAGCAAAAGTCTTAAAATCATATGATGCTGAGCAAAATCCTCACTTAACAATTGTTACTTATGGTTCAAAAGTTTATGATTGTGAGTATGCAGTTAAAAAGTTAGAAGAGAAAAACTATAAAGTTGAGTTGATTGATTTGCAAACACTACAACCATGAGATCGTGAAACAGTTATTGCGTCAGTTAAAAAAACTGGACGACTGCTAGTTGTTCAAGAAGCTGTTACATCATTTTCGGTTGCAGCAGAAATTATTACAACAATTAATGAAAAATGTTTTGAATATTTAAGATGCCCACCTGCGCGAGTTGCTGGTTATGATATTACTGTACCTTTATCGAAAGGTGAAAAGTGATTTATTGTTGATCCAGACAAAATTTTAAAACAAGCAAAAACAATGTTAGAATATCAAGAATAATTGATAAATTAATCAAAATTCGTTAAGAATTAAAAGAAAGGAAGAAATATAATGCCACAATTTAAATTTGCTGGTATGGATGGTGTTGATGAAGTTACTATTAGTTCGATCCATGTTAAAGTTGGTCAAGTTGTTAAAAAAGGTGATGATCTTTTTGACATTGAAGCTGATAAAGCAGCAGATACAGTTACATCACCATATGATGGTACGATTGCCAAAGTTAATTTTAGTGCTGGTGATTCAATTAAAACTGGTGATGTTGTGATTGAATTTACTGGTGGTGATCAAGCCAAAGATGATCATAAAGTAAAAGAAGATATTAAAGTAACTAAAGATATTAAAGAAGTAAAAACTGAAGTAAAATCAGAACATCATGAAGTTGCAGAAACTAAAGCAGTTGCTGAAAGAAATAATAAAACTGTTTTGGCAACACCAATTGCTCGTATGGTTGCTCGTAATTTGGGAATTGATATTACAACAGTTAAAGGTACTGGGCCAAATGGCCGAGTTTTACGTGCCGATATTGAAGGTGCTCCAGGTCACGCAACTAAAGGTCCTTCAACTTCTTCAGTTGGTCATTCACCAGCAAGTAAAGCTGTTGGTTCTGGTCCAACAATTTCTGCTGGTGGCACAATCAATGTTGCCAAAATTGAAAGTTTTGGTCCAGTTGATCATTTAACTTTAACGCCAATTCGTAAAGCAGTAGCAGCACAAATGGTAACTTCAAAATATACAGCACCACATGTTAGTTTAATGATTGATGTTGATGCAACAAACTTAATTAATTTGCGAACTAGTTTAAAAGAAGAAGCAGCAAAACCAGAAAATGGTGCTATTAAATTAACATTTATGCCATTTTTTATTAAGGCGGTTGCTAAAGTTTTAACCCAAGAACGTTTTAAAGCATTAAATTCAACTCTTAATTTGCCAGGTAATGAATTACTTGTTAAAAAATATTACAACATTGGCATGGCAACAGATACTGAACGTGGGTTAATTGTGCCAGTAATTAAGAATGCTGATAAATTACCAGTTTTTGAAATTGCTAAACATGTTAATGATTTAGCGCAAAAAGGTCGCACTGGTGCTTTAAGTGCTGCAGAAATGCAAGGTGGTACTTTCACAATTACTAATTTTGGTTCAGCAGGGTTAAAATATGGGACACCAATTATTAATTATCCTGAGGTAGCAATTTTGGGAATTGGGATTCTTGAATCCAAAGCAGTACTTGTTAATGATAATGTTGTTTTTCATAATTTTTTCCCGTTATCAATTTCAATTGATCATCGTGTTGTTGATGGAGCACCAGCAGGATATTTTATGCAAGAAATTAAACGGTTATTAGAAAACCCAGCTTTATTACTTTTACCATAATGTTTTTTTATCATAGAAGGAGATTTTATTAAAAATGTCAAATTATAATTATGATTTAATTATTATTGGCGCTGGGCCAGGCGGTTATATTGCAGCTGAGAGAGCAGCAAAATTAGGTCTTAAAACAGCGATTGTTGAAAAAGGTATGTGGGGTGGAGTTTGTTTAAATATTGGTTGTATTCCAACCAAAACTTTATTAAAAAATGTTAAAATTTTTCATTATTTAGAAGATAGTAATAAATATGGTATTAACGTTAATAAAAGTTCAATAAAACTTAATTGACATCAAGCACAAACAAGAAAAGAAAAAGTTGTTAAACAATTAACTAATGGTGTTCAGTTTTTAATGAAGACTAATAAAGTTGATACTTTAATTGGTACTGCTACTGCATTGGATGCTAATACAATTAAAATAACTGATAGCAAAAATCATAGTAAAAACTATACAGCAAAATACTTAATCATTGCCACAGGTAGTGAAGTTAAAATGTTTAATAATCCTAACGGACCAAAAGGTTTGAGTAGTAATGATTTGAAAACTAATCAAGCTTTATTGACCTCAACTGAAATTTTATCGTTAAAAGAAATTCCCAAAACTTTAACAGTTATTGGCGGTGGCGTAATTGGGATTGAATTTGCTTGTTTATTTAGTAGTTTAGGCACAAAAGTAACAGTGATTGAATATTTAGATCGAATTTTAGCAACATTAGATCATGATATTAGTAATGAATTAACAAAAATATTAATAAATAATGATGTTAAAATTCTTACTAGTCATAGTGTAACTAAGTTAGAGAAGAATACTTTAACTTATGTTCATGCTGAAGATAAAGAACAAAAAAAACCACTGACAATTCATAGTGATTACTTTCTTTTAAGTGCTGGTCGAGCACCAATTACTAAAGGATTTGATAATTTAGGGATTTTAATTAAACCTAATGGTGCTTTTGCTGTTAATGAAAAGTTGGAGGCATTAGATCAAAATAATCAAGTAATTAATGATATTTATGTTATTGGTGATGCTAATGGCGAAAAAATGTTAGCTCATGTAGCATCAGCTCAAGGTTTAGTTGCTGTTAATAATATTTTGGTTAAACAAAAACCAGAAAAATATCAAGTTCGAACTGTTAATTATCAACAAATGCCAAGTTGTGTTTATTCATTCCCAGAAATTGCTAGTGTTGGGTTAACTGAAACTGAAGCTAAAACAAAATATCCTGATTGTTTAATCAAAAAAATTCCCTATGCAATTAATGGTAAAGCTTTAGCTGATGGCGAAATTAATGGTTTTGTTAAATTAATTGTTGATAAAAAATATGGTGAAATTTTGGGTGCTCATATTGTTAGTGCAACTGCGACTGACATAATTGGTGGTGTTGTTAACCTTATGACAAGTGAAGGAACTGTGTTTGAATTAGCTAATGCTTGTTACCCTCATCCAACTTTTTCAGAATTGATTATGGAGGCAGCACAAAGTTTGACGCTACAAATTAAGAAGTAATTTTGTTTTTCCTTTTATATTGCGATAAAATCAATCAGTATTTTTCTTCATCAATTAAATTTTTTAAAATTAAATTTTCATAAATCTGATGATGATTATGACCTTGAATAAAGTAAGTTTCGTATGCAAAAAAATGCATCAATAACTTACTTTTTTTTTCATCGATCAAATTATTTTTTCAAATTTCATCATAAAATTTAATGTTATTTATTTTTAATAGGTGATTCATACTAATCGTAATTTTATTTGGTTGATTGAAAATTAATTGATTAATCCTTAAATTGATAATATTTTCTTGGTTGGTACTATCAAAAATTTCTTCAAGTTGGTAAATAAAGTTTATTAAATGAATTTGTTGAATTTGATTAAAAAAAATTTCATTTTCTTGCAAAATTAAATTAATTAATGATATTGTTTGTTCAGTTTTTTGAATTAATATTTGTTTTTGTAGAATTTTAGTTAATAATTTAACGGTCGTCACTAAAAATTCTTTAAAAATATAAGTTAAATGATAATGAATTGTATAGATTAAAATATGAAAGTTTTCAATAAAATTTTTTGTTAAGTTAATTTTATAAATTTTAAAAGTGTTGATGAAAATTTTGCTAAATTTATTAATATTGTTTTTTGTTGTTTTTGTTGTGTAATCAAAAATTAATGATTTTAGTTCATTAAAATCATTAATTTGATTAAAAAATAAATTGCAATTTTTAAATTCTTGCAGGCCATCGTGGTAATATTTTGGTAATTGATAAAGGTTTAGTTTTTGTTCTAAATTAATTATTTGTTTTTCGTTTTTAATGTGAATTGCATCTTGATAATCAAAAAACCAACTAACTCACCTAGTATATTTTTGTTTTTTTTCTAGTGATAATTTTGGATCAACTAAACACTGTAATAAAACTTTAGCAGTTTCAACAATTGTTTCATCAGCAGTTTTATTAATAATACGCATAGAGTTTGCCTTCCTAAATTAATAATTGCTAAAAAAATATTAATAATAAAATTTTATAATAATCTCTTTTTTTATTAAAGGTTTTTTATTTTCAAAAGTAATTCCTAAATTAAAAAATGTTGTTTACATTTAAGGTTAAATGTAAACAACATTTGAAGATATTAATAAATTTTTTGGTTATTTTTTTCCGTGATAAAGATTGGCATCAGAACTGCCAGCGTAGACATTTCCTTGTTTATCAGTTGTTAGTGAGTAGATATAGCCGCTGGTTCCGATCATTGCAGTGAAGGGTTCAATTCTATTTTTACTTTTATATACATTTCCGTCAGAACTGCCAGCGTAGATGTTGTTTTCTTTATCTACTGTTAGTGAGTAGATATAACCTCAGGCGCTTAAAATGTTAGTGAAGGGTTCAGTTCCGTTTTTGCTTCTATGTACATAACCATTAGAACTGCCAGCGTAGATGTTGTTTTCTTTATCTACTGTTAGTGAGTAGATATAGCCGCTGGTTCCTTTAGTAGCAATGAAGGGTTCACTTCCGTTTTTGCTTTTGTATACGTAGCCATTGCGGCTGCCAGCGTAGATGTTGTTTTCTTTATCTACTGTTAGTGAGTATATACGGCCGCTGGTTCCTTTAGTAGCAATGAAGGGTTCAGTTCCGTTTTTGCTTTTGTAT
>JAVHXO010000001.1:281679-283756 GCA_031119525.1 Spiroplasma sp. | reverse complement strand
GTAGATGTTGTTTTCTTTATCTACTGTTAGTGAGTAGATATAGCCGCTGGTTCCTTTAGTAGCAATGAAGGGTTCAGTTCCGTTTTTGCTTTTGTATACATAACCATTAGAACTGCCAGCGTAGATGTTGTTTTCTTTATCTACTGTTAGTGAGTAGATATAGCCGCTGGTTCCTGGTATGATAGTGAATCAAGCTGTGCCATTATTTTTATAAACAGTGCCATTTAAACTGCCAATATAAATATTACCTTGATGGTCTTTAGTTAAAGAATAAATAACGTCGCTTGTTGTTGATGAAACATTGAATTTATCAACCCCATTACCTTTATAAATATATCCAATTGAACTTCCAGCATAAATATTGTTGTCATTATCAATTGCTAATGAATAAATATACCCTGTTGCTCCAGCAATTGGCTTAAATTTTTCTTTGCCATCAATTTTGTATACATTACCATTAGAACTGCCAGCGTAGATGTTGTTTTTTTTATCAATTTTTATTGACAACATATAGCCGCTGGTTCCTTGAATTATACTGAATGGTTCAACCCCATGGTTACTTTTATAAACATAACCATTTCAACAAGATGCATAAATACTGCCCTCATTATCAATGGCTAAACCATAAATGTAACTACCTGTTGAAAGATAATCATTTGTTTGTGTTTTTATTTTATTGAAGGGTTCAGTTCCGTTTTTGCTTTTGTATATGTAGCCGTCAGAACTACCTGCGTAGATGTTGTTTTCTTTATCAACTATTAGTGAGTAGATATAGTCGTTTGTTCCTATAATTCCAGTGAAGGGTTCAGTTCCGTTTTTGCTTTTGTATACGTAACCGTCAGAACTACCAGCATAAATATTTCCTTGATTATCGGTTGTTAACGAATAAATTTGACCGCTTGTTCCGACCATAGGTTGGAATGTCTCGATATCATTGCTTTTATAAACAGTGCCATTTAAACTTCCTGCGTAGATGTTGTTTTCTTTATCTACTGTTAGTGAGTAGATGTAGCCGCTAGTTCCTATCATTGCAGTGAAGGGTTCAGTTCCGTTTTTACTTTTGTATACATTTCCATCTGAACTGCCAGCATAAATATTGTTTTTTTGATCAATTATTAAGGCAAAAATATAACCTTTTTGTTTTCATGGGTTAGTAAAATTAATAGTTTTGTATAACAATTTTACTTGATCTTTGTATTTACCAATCCCAGTAATTATTGCTTCATTATCCATTAGTGAATTTTTGACAAATTCAAAGTCATTTATTGTTAATTTTTTAGCATTTGGATTTTTACTATGAATTGCTTTTAATATTTCCGCTTTATTTGGCTTATTAGTTATTCCACCATAAACATTTTCTAAATTTGGATTTTGAATAATAGCATTTAAATTATTTTTTTCTGTTTCATCATTAATATTAATTAATTCATTTTCAAGGGTTTTTATTTCTCCTTCAAGTTTGTTAACTTGTTTTTTCATATTAGTTAATTCAATATTTTTATTTTTTTTAAAACTATCAAATTCATTTTTTGTATCTTTTAGTTGTTTAACATTTGTTGCATATTGAATTTGAAGAGTATTATATTGATTTTCTGTTGTCTTCAACTTGGTATTAATTGAAAATTTTTCTGCTTCAAGTTTGTTGTATTCTATTTCTTTTTTCTTTATTTCGTTTATTTTATTTTTTAATTCATTTTTTTTGTTTTCGAGTTCGTGATTGATTTTTGTTTTTTCTACTTCAAGTTGATTGTATTTTGTTGTTTTGTCTTGTAATTCTTGTTCAACTTGTTTTTTGTTGCTTTCAAGATTATTATATTGTTGTTTTAGTTCTTTTTTTTCTTCTTCTAGTTTGTTGGCGTTTCCTGCTTTTTTTTCTATTTCGTTTATTTTATTTTTTAGTTCATTTTTTTCTGCTTCAAGTTTGTTGTTAGCTAAAATTTTATCTTGCAGCTCTTGATCCAACTGATTCTTGTTAGCTTCAAGATTATCATATTGCTTTTGAAGTTCATTTTTTAAAGTTTCAAGTTCATTATTAGCTACAGTTTTACCTTGCAACTTTTCTTCAAGTTGTTTCTTG
>JAVHXO010000001.1:0-281579 GCA_031119525.1 Spiroplasma sp. | reverse complement strand
TGTTTAGTTCATTTTTTTTGTCTTCAAGTTCTTTATTAATTTTTGTTTTTTCTACTTCAAGCTCATTCTTTTGTTTTTTTAATTGATTTTTTTGTTCTTCAAGTTTATTATAGTTTGTTTCTTTCTTTGTTAGTAATTCATCAACTTCTTTTTTGTTTTTTACAAGTTTGTTATATTGATCTTGAAGTTCATTTTTTTTGTCTTCAAGTTCATTGTAGTCTGTAGTTTTGTTTCGAAGTTGTTGGTTGATTTTTGTTTTTTCTACTTCAAGTTCATCATATTTTTTCTTTAATTCATTTTTTTGTTCTTCAAGTTTGTTATAGTTTGCTGCTTTTTTTTCTATTTCGTTTATTTTGTTGTTTAGTTCATTTTTTTTGTCTTCAAGTTCTTTGTTAATTTTATTTTTTTCTGTTTCAAGAGTTTTGTATTGTTTTTGTAGTTCTTTTTTTTCTATTTCAAGTTCGTTGTAGTCTGTAGTTTTGTTTCGAAGTTGTTGGTTGATTTTTGTTTTTTCTACTTCAAGTTCATCATATTTTTTCTTTAATTCATTTTTTTGTTCTTCAAGTTTGTTATAGTTTGCTGCTTTTTTTTCTATTTCGTTTATTTTATTTTTTAATTCGTTTTTTTCATTTTCAAAATTATTAATTTGATTTTGATTATTTATTATTTTTTGTTCGACTTTTGTTAATTGAAAAGCTTGAATTTTGATTGCTGGTATATCAAAATTTTTTTTTTCAAATTTATATTTATAATTGATGTTTTTAGTTTGTTCTAATATTAATTTGGCTAATTCTTGTATGATAAATTTATTTTCTGCTACTTCTCTTAATTCTTTATTAAGTCTTTCTTGTAAGTTGCTAGAATTTTGTGTTGGTAACTCATTTGTTGCTGCGTTAATTTCTTCAATTAATATTTTGTCTTCATTTGTTTCCATAAGTTTCCCCCCTTTTTAACCTATTTCCAAGTATTATATAACCATTAAAAATTAAATTAAATACTTATTAATTTAATTACACTTATATCATTTTAAAATCAATATTATTTATTAATGTTAAGTAATTTTACTTGACATTATAATTAATTTTGGTTAATATTTTATTATATTCATTAAATGAATAAATGATTAGATTCAACTATGAGGAGGAACTATGGTTAAATTAAGATTGATACCAACAGGGAAATCAGTACAACCAAGTTTTCGAGTTGTTGCCATTGATGCTAGAACAAAACTGAATGGTAAATATATTGATATTCTTGGATTTTATGACCCAATTAAAAAGGTTGTAAAAATCAATGAAGAATTAACTTTAAAGTTTTTATTAACAGGAGCTCAACCAACTGATACTGTTCGTAACCTTTTGTCAAAACAAGGTGTTTTAGAAAAGTTTCATACTTTAAAAATTGAGCAAAAAAAAGCAACAGCAACAAAAAACAAAACAAAAACAACAAGCAAAAAAGCTGCAGTTAAAACAGTTAAAGCAGCAAAAGAAACTAAGACTAAATAAAGTCAATAGTTTAAAATAGGTGAGATATGTACACTAAAATTCTTGAAGAGTTAATAACACCAATTTTATTAGAAGAAGTTAACCAAATTGAAATTCGTCAACTTGATAAAAATGCCAATGAAGTTGAAGTGATAATTTTAGCACCAAAAAAATTCTTTAAACAATTAGTTGGGAAAAATGGTAAGATTATTCAAGCTTTAACAATATTAGTTAATATTAAGGCAGAGATGAATGATCAAAAAGTTAAAATTACCATTAATGAATTGGATTAAAATGCAATACTTAGAAATTGCTAAAATTATTAATACTCATGGTCTTTTAGGTGAAGTTAAGGTTTTATGTAATTATTATGGTCAAAAATTTACTAAGTGAAAAACAAATCAAGTAGTTTATTTAAAAAATGATAATGACTACCAACCTTTAACAATTAGTAAAGTAAGACCACATAAGAAGTTTCTTTTAATAACTTTTGAAACTTACAATAAGATTGATGCAGTGTTATTTATGAAAAATAAATCATTAGTAATTGTTGATGAGCAAAATTCAGGTGATGCTAATTTCTCATTTCAAAATCTTATTGGTTATCAAGTTATTAATAATGCAAATCAAGGAGTATTAGGTAAAATTGTGGCTTTAATTGATAATAATCACACTGGTTTATGACAAGTTGATAATAGTGAAGGTAAAACTTTTTATGTGCCAAATAATCAATTTTTTATTACTAAAGTTGATGATAAAAACAAGTTTGTTTATCTTAATTTAATTTCTGGAATGTTTAATTATGAATAAGAAAAAATTTACAATTTTAACTTTATTCCCTGAAGCCTTTAATGATTTTATTAACACTTCAATTATCAAGAAAGCAATTAAAGAAGAAAAAATTATCATTGAAATTATTAATATTCGTGATTTTTGCACTGATAAGCAAAAACAAGCCGATGATTACCCTTATGGTGGTGGTACAGGAATGGTTTTAAAAGCATTACCAGTAATCAAAGCAATTGAGAAAGCAAAAACAAAATCTTCAAATGCTAAAGTAATTTTATTAACACCACAAGGTCAATTATGAACTCAAGAGCAAGCATTCAATTATGCCCAAAGTGATAATAATTATATTTTTATTTGTGGTCATTATGAAGGAATTGATGAACGAATTAGCAAGTTTGTTGATCAAGAAATTTCAATTGGTAATTATGTTCTTACTGGTGGTGAAGTACCAGTAATGATTTTGGTTGATAGTATTAGTCGTTTAGTTAAAGGTGTTCTTAGCGATGAGTCAGTTACTAATGAATCGCATACTAATAACTTACTAGATTACCCAACATATACAAGACCTGAAGTAGTTTGTGATATGGCAGTACCACAAGTATTACTTAGTGGTAACCATAAAGAAATTGCTTTATATCGAAAAAAACAAGCATTAATTAATACTTATAAAAAACGAATTGATTTGTTTAATCAACATCAATTAACCCAAGAAGAAGCAAATATTATTGAAGAATATCTCGCTGATGAAAAAAAAATAGATAAAAAAGTATCAACAAGCAAAAAAGAAAAAAATATCAAAAAGATAAAAAAGATAAAAAGATAGGAGGGGCAAAAAATGGAAAATCAAATCATGGCAAAAATAAATCAAAGCCAATTAAATCTTAATATACCTAAATTCCGCACTGGTGATACAGTGAAAATTACTTGAGTTATTAGTAATGAAAAAGAAAAAGAAAGATTACAAGTTTTTCAAGGAATTGTTATTAGTATCAAAGGTTCATTAATTAATAAAAATATTATTGTTCGTAAAGGTGTTAAAGGTAAAGGTGTAGAAAAAACATTTCCTTTGCATTCACCGTTAATCAAAAATATTGAAGTAGTTGCTACAGGGCAAATTAGACAAGCAAAACCTTTTTATTTACGTAATTTAGGAACAAAGGCGTTAAAGAAAAAGATTAAAGCTAATCTTAATACCAAAAAAAATTAAAAGTGATATAATTGTTAGCACCATATTTAATGGTGCTAATTCATTTATTAAAGGAAAAAAGAACAAAATGGAACAAGAAAAACAGTTACATTGATTTCCTGGTCATATGGCTAAGGCAATGAAGGCAATTGAAACAAAACTCCCAGTAATTGATGTTGTAGTTGAAGTATTGGATGCTAGAGCACCGATTGCTTGTCAAAGTAAAACATTAGAAGATTTAATTAAAAATAAAAAACGAATTATCGTTTTAAATAAAGCTGACTTAGCTGATCGAGAAATTACTGCAAGTTGGGTTAAACATTTTCAAGCAAATAATGTTAATGTGATATTAACAGAATCATTAACAACAAAAATTAAAGTAAAGTTAATTGAACAAATTAATTTAATTTATGCTGATAAAATTAACCAACAAATTGCTAAAGGAATTAAAAATCCACAAATTAGGGTTTTAATTTTAGGATTACCCAATGTTGGTAAATCAACAATTATTAATAATTTATTGCAAAGAAAGGTAGCAAAAACAGCTGATTGTCCTGGTATTACTCGTGGTCAACAATGAGTAAGGTTAAATCATATGATTGATTTATTGGATAGTCCAGGAATTTTATCACCAAAAATTGCTGATGATGACACAAAATTAGTTTTAGCATTAATTAAAACATTGCCAGCCAAACATTTATTTTTAGAAGAAATTGCTAATTATGCCTTAAAATTTTTAATGATTAATTATCCTAATAATTTATCAGATTTTTATCAAATTGCTTTTGATCAAAAAAATATTACTAATGAAACTTTACAAAAATATTTTGAACAATTATCAGAAAAATATCATTTTAAGTTGATTGATAATCAATGTAATGTTCATCGAGCAATGAATCTATTAATTCATGATTTACAAGTGGGTAAATTAGGATTAATTTCATTTGAAAAACCAAATTAATTAATAATGAAAATCAGCCGATATCTAAGGTTGATTTTTTTTTATATTAAATTTTTAAATCCTGTTTTTTTGAAATATCTTTGAAACTTAAGAAAATAAAAAAATATTATAAAATACCGAATTAATATCCATTATTAACACTTAAAAGTTGTTGTTATTTATTAATAAATATAATTTAATTAAACTATGTGTGACTTTATCAATTGCAGATAAAGAAAATCTCGGAATAATTAAAAGAAAGGTAAGTTTATGTCAGAAGTAAGAAAAAAAATTCTTGCCATAACTGCATGCCCAACCGGTGTTGCTCATACATATATGGCGCAAGAAAAATTAGACATTGCTGCTAAAGAGTTAGGTTATGACATTAAAGTTGAAACTCATGGTAGTATTGGTACACAAAACAAATTTACTGATGAAGATATTGCTCAAGCAGATGTTGTAATTATTGCTGTTACAATCAGTCTTGGACAGTTGGATATGGAACGATTTAACAACAAATTAGTTTATCATGTCAATATTAATGATGTAATCAAAGATCCTAAGAAAGAAATTGTTGCTTCATTTGAAAAAGGTCAATTACAACAAGGATCAAAAAAGATTGAAAAGTTTAAGGCAGACAAACAGAAACAAAGTAAAAGTTGAGTTAATCATTTAATGACAGGTATTTCATTTATGATTCCGTTTATTGTTTTTGCTGGTATTACCTCAGCATTGATTGCTGGAATTGTTAATGCAATGAACATTCCAGATGGGAATGGTGGGTCAATTAAAGATATTGGCAAAGCTTTTATTGATGGAAAATGAGCGTCATGAGTAACTAATGATGGTATGAAGGTATTATATATCTTTAATGCTTTTGCTAATATTGGTTTCACTGTTATGATGCCAATTGCTGGTGCTTATATTGCCAACTCAATTGCTGGTCGTAGTGCGATTGCTCCAGCGTTTATTTTAACATTTTTGGGTAATAGTCCAACTATGTGATGACATGGATATTTTGAAAATATTTATGTTGACAATCGATCAATTGTTGATACAATGCAGGGTCTAAACATTGTTGGTGCATTAATTTTTGGATTAACAGTTGGTTATTTAGTAAATTGAATTAACACTAAATGAAAAATTAATCGTTATATTCAACCAATTATGCCAATTATTATTATTCCAGTATTTGTCACATTAATTTTAGGTACAATTTGAATCTTCACATTTGGTCCTGTTTTAGGAATTGCTATGGGTTATGTTTTCCAAGGAATTCAAATTATTGGTAAATCTAATGTTGGTATGCCAGTTCTGGGATTAGTGCTAGGATTATTAGCTGGTGTTGATCTTGGTGGACCAATTAATAAAATTGCCTCATTTGGTGCGACAGCTTTAATTGCTGTTGATGGTGGTAAAGCTATGGGTGCATCTGCTGCTGCCTTTGCTGTAGCTCCTTTAGGTGCTGGTTTAGCTTCATTCATCTTTAAAAATAAATTTAAAGATGATCGTGCTATGGGTATTAATGCAACAATTTTAGGATTTATGGGTGTTAGTGAAAGTGCAATCCCATTTGCGATTAAATACCGTTGAGCAGCAATTGTACCAAACATTATTTGTAGTGGTATTGCTGGTATGTGTGCTGGTTTATTCCAAGTATCAGGCCATGTTGGTGCTTGGGGTGGTCCAATTATTGCGATTTTTGCTGGTGTAACAACTTATAGTAATAGTTTTGTTGGAATTCCATTATATCTATTAGCAATTGCTATTGGTGTGATAGTTCACATTATTTTATTTAGAATCTTAGTTGAAGTTCAAACTAAAGGTAAATTAACTACAGATGATTTTAAAAATATTTTTAAAAAATCAAAAAAAGAAAAAGCAGAAAAATTACTTAAGAGAGCAAATCAATAACTTAATTAATTTAAAATAATGCAAAAAATGCCTTAACAATAAGGCATTTTTTTAATGATGATTTTGTTAGCAAAGGATGGTTAAATAAAATTAAAATTTCAAAATATACTTAATAGTTCGCTATGTTTACTTTTAGTAAGTATATAAAATTTTTCTTTACTTTTGTTATCATTTATTTTATTTTTAAACTCATTGAATATCTTATCATCTTCAATTGTTTTAATGTTTGAAATTTTTTTGCCATAACCAATTTCAATTTCAAACCATGATTTGAAATCGGGCATAACATAATCAGTAGTAATATCATTAAACCTTTGTAAAAAGATGTCATAGAGTTTGTTTTTGAATTCTTGATAGTTTCATTTCATAACTTCTTTTTTTTCAAATGTTATTTCTTTGAATAGTTCTTTGTGAATATCTTCTTCATCAATAATATTAACTTTTAATTCAATTGATTGATTTTTAATAGTTGAGTAATCATATTTAATAATCAGATTTTCTGGATTTATAATATTTTCCTTATTTATTTCTGATTTTGTTACCTCAATGTTTGTAACTTTAAATAACTTATCTTCAAAGGATTTTGCAACAGCAGTTTTTATTTGATTTGTTGTTTTTATTGCGTTGACTAAATATAATTTAATATTATCGTACATTTTTGTTCGCGAAATTTTTTTAATAACCATTATTTTTAAATTAGTTTCGTTAATGGCATTAACAACTTTGATTTGATTCTTTAAATCATCGATTTGTCCTTGAAGATCTTGTTTAGTTTTATTTTGATCTTGAATGAATAATTCAAGTTCTTTTTTTAAGGTTTTTATGGTTTCTTTGCGACCAATTTGGTTACTATTAACTACATTATTAATCGTTAGTGAACTTGGAATAACTAATGTTAATAATCCAGTTGCTGCTAATAATTGTCTAAGATGAAATTTTATCATCTATTATCTTTCCCCCTATATTGATAATTTTTTAAGTATTGTTTAATTGTTCCCTTTATTCCCCCTTTATAAGTGTCATTTTATTATTCTATCATTTAAAGTAAAAAAAATAATTATTTTTTTATTAATTTTGTTTAATTGATTTTATTTAACCAAACTTTCTTAATTTTCATGGTGTTTGTTAATTATTAGTTAAATTAAAATAATATAAAAAATACCTTTTTTATAAAGGTATTTTTTTAAGATAATATTCTTAAAAAGAAGGATTTAATTAATATTAAAATCAGAAAATATACTTTTTTGTGGTCACTTCGTATATTGACTTTCAGTAATTATATAAAATTTTTCTTTTCTTTTTTTTCAATCAGATAAATCATCGATTTTATTTTTAAACTCATTGAATATCTCATCATCTTTAATTATTTTAATGTTTGTAATATCTTTACCATAACCAATTTCAATTTTAAACCATGATTTGAAATGGGGTAAAAAATATTCAGTAATAATATCATTAAACCTTTGTAAAAAAATGTCATAGATTGTATTTTTGAATTCTTTATATTTTGATCCTAAAATTTCCATTTGTTCTAGTGTTATTGTGTTAAATATTTCGTCGTAGATCTTATTTTCAGAAATAATGTTAACTTTTAATTTAACTGATTGATTTTTAATAGTTGAGTAATCATATTTAATAATCAGATTTTCTGGATGTATCATAATTTCTTCATAATCTTCATCATAATCTTCATCTTCATCATCTATCTCTGCTGATACTACCTCAATGTTTGTAACTTTAAATAAATTAGGTTCAAAGGACTCTTGTAAAGAACTTTTTATTTGATTTGTTGTTTTAATTGCATCTGCTAAATATAACTTAATATTATCGCCCATTTCATAACGATCAATTCCTTTAATAACCGTGATTTTAAGAGTAGTTTCATTTATTACACTAACAATTTCATTCTTTTTGTCTTGAAGTTCGCTGTATTGTTTTGTTTTTTCTATTCCAAGCAGATCAGAGTTTTGGATTGATATATTAGTATTAAACTCATTGACTGCTTCTTTAGTTTCGTTAGTTTCTTTGATTAATATTTTTTTTTCATTATTAGTCATAAGTTTTTCTCCCCTCTTTAAACTTATTTACAAATATTATATATTCATCAAGAATTAATTGAAATACTTATTACTTCAATTACACTAATATGATTGGGGAATAAATATTATTTTTTGAATGCCCTATGTCGAGACAAAATTAATTAATAATTAAAATTATTAATTAATTTTTCTCAATAATTATCTTTATAATATAGTTAAAATTATTATTTGTGAAAGTTAGGTTATTATGGAGCAAACAATTGTTTACAACTATGATTATGAAGTAATTAATTATCCTAATTGTGAAAAAATTGCTGGTTTTGACGAAGTTGGGCGTGGTGCAATTGCTGGACCAATTGTTGTTGCAGCTGTGATTTTGCCTTTAGGGTTTCAATCTGATTTGATTAAAGATTCAAAACAATTATCAGCAAAACAACGAGAGCAAGCATACAAACTTATTATTGAAAAAGCTTTAGATTATGCGATTACAATTGTTGATTTAAAAATGATTGAAAAAATCAATCCGAAACAAGCTTCAATTAAAGGTATGGAAATTGCTTTTAAAAATCTTAATTTAACTCCTAATGTTTGTTTAATTGATTTTGAACAACCAAGTTTTCTGAATTTTCAAGGTATTTGTCAATCATTAATTAAAGGTGACCAAAAATCACTTAATATTGCTGCAGCTTCAATTCTGGCAAAAGTTTTTCGTGATCGGATGATGAATGATTACCATCAATATTATCCTAATTATCACTTTGCTAAACATAAAGGTTACTACACCAAAATTCATGCTGATAGTTTAAAAAAATTTGGTGTCTCAGTAATTCATCGTAAGACTTATCAGCCAGTTAAAAATATGCTTAATCAAAATAAATCATATTAATCTATGATTTTTTTGTTAAAATAATTTAGCAAGAAAATATAAAATTCTTGAAAAAATGCGAATTCTCGTATTATACTTTATAATGATAAAAATATAAATTTACAAAGAGGTTGATTAAATGAGTTCAAAATTAGTAATTATGGAGTCACCAACAAAATCAAAAACAGTTGCTAGTTATCTAGGCAAAGATTACCTTGTTTTATCTTCTGATGGTCATATTAGAGATTTAGCGACGAAAGGACAATTTGGCTTGGGAATTGATTTTGACGAGTATACTCCGATTTACAAAACTCCAAGAGCAAAAATGCCAAAAATTAAAGAATTAAAAAGTGCTGCTAAAAAAGCGGATCATGTTTATTTGGCAACTGACCATGATCGTGAAGGAGAAGCAATTGCTTATCATTTAGATACAGTTTTAGAAACCGGGAAAAAATCTTCGCGTGTAACTTTCAATGAGATTACAAAAGATGCAATTCTAACAGCAATGCTTCAAGATCATCAATTAGATTTAAATTTAGTTAATAGTCAGCAAGCACGACAAATGCTTGATCGAATGATTGGGTTTCGATTAAGTAATTTATTGCAAAAGAAAATTGGTTCACGAAGTGCTGGGCGAGTACAATCAGTAGCATTAAAATTAATTGCTAATCGTGAGCGTGAAATTACTAGTTTTATTCCTGAAGAGTATTGAACAATTACTGCTGATTATCAAAAATTTATTTTAACTTTAGAAAAATATGATAATGAAATTATTAAAATTACTAATGCACAACAAGCAAATGAAATTAAAACAGCTTTAAGTAATAAATATCAAGTTATTAGTATTACTAAGCAAAATCGTAAGCGCAATTCATTAAATCCTTTAACAACAAGTACGATGTTACAAGCAGCAACTAAATTAAATTTTAGTACTGCAAAAACTACTTTTATTGCGCAACAATTATATGAAGGGATTGACATTAATGGTAAATTACAAGGATTTATTAGTTATCCAAGAAGTGATTCAATTCGTTTAAATGCTAGTTTTATTGAAGCAGCACAAAAATTAATTCTTGATACTTATGGTCAAGAGTATTTGGGTCAAGCAAAGAAGACTACCAACAAAAAAAATGTTCAAGATGCTCATGAAGCAATTCGCCCGACTGATTTAGCAATGACTCCAAAACTTGCTAGTCAATTTTTGAATAAAGATCAATTAAAGTTATACCAATTGATTTATCAACGAACATTATCATCATTAATGGCACCAGCAAGATTATGAACAACAACAATTTGATTTGACAATAAAGGTTATCAATTTAAATTATCAGGTCAAGAAATTGAATTTAAAGGTTTTTTAATTATTGATGATAGTAGTGTTGAAAAAGAAGAAGTAATTAACTTGCCTAGTTTAAAAGAACATCAAGTCATTACTACTGATAAACTTAATTTACAGCAAAATTTTACTAAACCAAAAGCAAGATATAGTGAAGCAAGGTTAATAAAAACTTTAGAGGATTTAGGAATTGGTCGGCCATCAACTTATAGTCCGATTTTAAATACCATTCAAGTTCGTGGTTATGTTATTTTAGAAAATAAAGCTTTTAAACCAACAGAAAAAGGCTTATTAACTAATGATAAACTGCAAGAGTTTTTTTATGATATTATTAATGAGAACTATACTTCACAAGTTGAAAAAGAATTAGATAGTATTGCTCAAGGGAATTTGGTAATGAATGAAGTTGTCAAAGATTTTTGATTGAAATTTGAACCAAGAGTTGAAAATGCTTTTGAAAATATGACTGAAGCAAAACCAATTCCAAAATTTTTAGATGAAATTTGTCCAAAATGTCAGGAACATTTATTAGTTGAACGAGTTGGGCGTTATGGTAAATTCATTGCTTGTTCTGGTTTTCCAAAGTGTAATTATATTAAAAAAGAAGTTAAAGTTATTAAACCTTGCCCTGAATGTCAGAATGGTAATTTAGTTATTAAATCAGCTAAGGGAAAAAGAAAATTTCTTGGATGTACTAATTATCCTGAATGTAAACATATTGAAAAATATCAAGAGATAGAAGAACAAACAGCAACTAAAACAGTCGAAGAATAAGCAACTTTGGAGCAAAATTTAGGTAGGGTGATTTTTGTGAAAGATTATATTTTATTAATTGATAAACCAGCTTATATGACATCACAAGATTGTTTAACAATTCTTAAAGGAAAATTAAAAGTTAAGAAAATTGGTCATACTGGAACATTAGATCCAATTGCTACTGGTTTGATGATTGTTTTAGTTAATGAAGCAACTAAATTAAGTAATTTTATTTTAAATGCTGATAAAACTTATTTTGCGACAATGCAGTTATTTATTCGTACAGATAGTGACGATATTAGTGGTAATGTTTTAGAAACTAGAACACCAGTTGAAATTTCGCAAGAAAGTTTAAAACGAGTTTTTAATTTTTATGATAATTCTGAATATGAGCAAGTTGTGCCACTTTATTCAGCAGTTAAAAAAGATGGTTTAAAACTTTACCAATATGCTTTTAAAAATAAACCTGTTGAATTACCAAAACGAACTGTTGCAATCCGTCGTTTAAGATTAATTTCATTTAAAGAAAATTTAATTCAATTTCAAGTTACTTGCTCAAAAGGTACCTACATTCGCTCTTTAATTAAAGATATTGCTCAAGATTTGAAAACAATTGCGACAATGACAGCATTAAGGCGGGTTGAACAAGGCAGTTTTAGAATTCAAGATGCCATTTTATTAGATAATATTGTTGATGAAAAAAGTATTAACAAGCATAAAATTCCAATTGTTAAGGCATTGAAAGATTCTTTAAAAATTGTTACGATTACTAATAAAAATATCATTACTAGAATTAAAAATGGTCAAACAATCGATTTACCAGATCTTGAAATTAAACCAGAAATTTTATTAGTTAATGATAGCCGGCAACCATTAGCAATCTATGCTAATAGTAAGGGTACAACTTATATTAGTAAAAAAGGATTTAATATTGATGAAAGTGATAAACGTTAACAATTTAACAGCAAAATTTAATCAACAAAATAAACCTTTAATTGCCATTTGAGGTTTTTTTGATGGTTGACATTTAGGTCATCAAGCTTTATTGCAGGCGATGTTAAAAAAAGCAAAAAAATATCATTACCAGTCATTAGTAATTAGTTTTGATGTTAAACCACAAAGTATTTTATTAAAAAAAACATTGCCTATTTTATTAAGTAATCAAGATAAAATTAGTTTTTTAGCAAATAAACCTGTTGATTATTATTGTCAAATCAAATTTAGTCAGGAATTTGCTGCTAATTCTGCTCAAGATTTTATTAAATGATTATTGGATAACAATGTTGCAGCAGTTGTTGTTAATCCAAATCTTCATTTTGGTCATAAAGGTCAAGGTAGTTTAAAAACCTTGCAAGAATCACAACTAAAAGTTTTTCTTAGCCAAGATTTGTTTGATCAAAAACATCAGAAAATTTCTTCAACTTATATTAAAAATTTAATTGAGAACAAAGCAATTGCTCATGCTAACACTTTATTGGGGGAAAAATATACTTTAACTGGGGTTGTGGTTGATGGAATTAAGGAAGGTCGTACTTTAGGTTTCCCAACGGCAAATTTAAAATTAACTGATAATTATGTTATCCCAGGGATTGCAACTTATATTACAACAACCGAAGTTGATGGTCGGTGATATCAATCAATGACGCTTGTGATTAACCGCAATAATCAACCATTAGTTGAATCATACATCTTAAATTTTAACCAAAATATTTATGGTAAAACTATTAAGGTGCAGTTTTTAGATTATTTGCGTGATAACATTAGTTTTTCTAGTAAAACAAATTTAATTGCTCAAATTAATCAAGATTTAAAAAATACGATTACTTACTTTCAAAAACATAAAATTAGCTAATTTATTGAAATAAATTAGCTAATTTTGTTTTACCAATCATTTGATAGATTTTATTATTTGTTTCTTGGTATAAATATTGTGCTCAACAATATCAAATTAAATTTTGATATTTAATTCATTTGTTTATGATTGTTATTTCTGCTTCTGATAGATTAAATAATTGGTATCAATAATTAATATCACCTACCTTAGTTAAAGTTTCTGATGCAAAAGATGCAATGTCAAACAAACAATCATTTAAAGTTGCAAAATCTCAATCAATTAAATATCATTTTTGATTTAAATAAACAAAATTATCAATTACCAAATCGTTATGGGCTAAAACAATTTTCTTTGGTTGGTATGTTTTTAATCAATTGATTAATTGATTTTTGATTTTTTCTAAATTTTGTTCTGGTTGAATTAAATTGCAGTATAACTTTAGTTGTTTAATTGGGTCTCATATCTTAATTTTAGGATTTGTTATTTTAACTTGATGAAGTTCTTGCACTAATTTTGCTAATGCTTTTAAAGTTGCTTGATCAATTGTTTTGTTTGCTAAAGAAATTAGGTTCTCATAATATGGCATTAAAATTCAAAGTTTATTATCATCAATCATTGCTTCTAAAATTGGGAGAGTGAATTTTTTGTTTTGAACTAAATTAATGACATTTATTTGATTATTTCAGTCAAGAAATTTTTTGCTAATATCTTTTGATCGTTTAACAAAATATTTATCATTCAAAATTAATAAATCATTTGTTAAACCTTGTGTTTTACTAACTGCAAAATTATATGGCAGTTCAACTTGTTTAAATTTCATTTAATAACTCCAATTATTTATTGTTAACTAATCAAATTATACAATTTATTTGTTATCAATGAAGCAGAGTTCTTTAATTAGTTTGATTTTTATTATTTTTTGAATTTGAAATTTCTTTGATATTTAAATCAATGATTTTTTTGTATAATTGATAATTGTTGTATTGTAAAGTAATAATGGTTAAAGTTTTCAATAATTTACTGTTGGTTCCTTTATATTTACAAATACAAATTGCAATTATGAAATCAATTCCCAAGATAATCGTTGTAATCAAAATACTAATTAAAGCTCAAAAAATTTGGTCTGCTTTAAATATAGCTCAATATATTATCGTAAAATCTATTATTGAAATTATTATTCAAAGCAAAATATAATGACGAATTTGGTCTAACAAAAGGAAATTACGGTAATTATCATTATTTTTTTTATCTAATTGGTAAAATGTTAAATAAAAACTTAAAACAAAAGTTGCAGCAATTCTAAATCACTTTGGAATTGGTTGATTAGTTTTGTTATATTGTGTCACTTTTCAATATAACAATAAAACACAACAAGTATAATTAATAAAAAGAATACCAAAAACAATGAAACAAGCACTTAATATGTCAATATTTTCATGTGCAATATGGATTACAGCACTAAGAATTAATCATATACTACCAAAAATCCCAATGTAAGAATAATTTTTAATATATTTATATTGTTCTTCAAATGATTTATAATATTTCATTTTAATTGCTTCCTCAACCAAAGCCAGGTGTTCATCATAAAATGCCAATTCAACACCCTTTGATATTATTACTATAACTTAAAAGAACAAAATAATTGATGACAATGATTGATGCAAAAGCAAATAATGTAGGAGTTGTTATTCATTTTGCTAAATATTTTCCAATTGATTTTACTGCGACAGTGCTGCCTGGTACTCCACCAATTATTTTCAATATTTTTGCTACTGCTGTATGACTTAAACACAACTTTCATCACCCAAATCAGTATCAGCGAGCTTCAGTTCAAACTTCTTTTGTTGTTGGAGCTAAATTAACTTGATCGTTAAAGACAATATGTTTTTTTTCATTGAAACTAATTAAATTAAGTTGATATTGAATTTTTAGTGCTTCAAGATAGTTAGGATTTAGAATTCATTGATAAATTTCTTTTGAATATAATTCACGATTTAAATTTTGATAGTTAATGATAATTTGATTATTAATTAAAGTAATACTATTGATTAAATTATTTTTAATCGTATCATTTAATATTTCGGTTCTTGTTTGATGTTCGTGATTTAATTTTGTTATGTGATTATTCTGATTTAAATTTGAAGTTGTATTACTTTGTTTATTACTATTAATATTTATTATTTGATTGATTGTCATTGCTGATAGACAAATAGTTAAAATTGACACCCCTAATTTGTTCATGGTTAAACCCCCTTTAAACCCTCTCTAATGTAAATAATAACACTTATATAGTTATAAATCATTAATTGATTACTACTTTTATCTGCTAAATTATTTTTAGTTGTTTCTAAAATGATAAAATTATACAATTTACTTGAAGAATAATAAGTCAAAGTAGGTGATTTAAATGTTAAATAAAGGTTATATTCATATTTATAAAGGCGAAGGACGTGGTAAAACTTCAATTTTAAATGGTATGGTAGTTAGAGCGTTAGGTAATAATTTACGAGTTTATTATTTACGCTTTTTAAAAAATCGCCCATCTGGTGAAATTGACTTTTTACAACAAACTGGTAGATTAGTTATTAAAAGCTTTTATCAAACTTCACAAAAGTTTTTTTGGGAAATGAATGAACAAGAAAAAAATACTTTAAAACTTGAAACAAATCAGGGATTAAAATATTTAGAACAACTAAGTCAAAATGATAATGTTGATTTAATTGTTGTTGATGAGATTTTAGGTTGTATTCAAAATAATTTAATTAAAGAACAAGACTTGATTACCATTTTAAAAGCCAAGAAACCAAAAATTGAAATTGCTCTTTCTGGTCGTTATGCATCTTTTGCTTTAGAACAAGTTGCTGATTTAGTTAGCGAAGTTAATAATAAAAAGCATTATTTTGAAAAAGGTCAAGCAGCAAGAAAAGGGATTGATTATTAATGAATAAAACAATATGATTTGCATCTAGTAATGCTAATAAAATTCTTGAAGTTACAGAAATTTTTCAGCCTTTTGGTTATCAGATTAAAAGTTTATTAGATTTACCACAACCATTAAATATTGAAGAAAGTGGTAAAACATATCAAGAGAATGCTTTAATTAAAGCGCATGCTTTAGTTAACTATCTTATTAATAATTTAGTTGCTGATCCAATTGTCATTGCCGATGATACTGGTTTAGAGATTAGTGCTTTGGACAATTTTCCTGGTATTTATTCTGAACGATGAAAAGGTGAGATGAATTTTCATCAAGCAATGGAAGTTATTCTGGGAAAATTGGCTAATAAAATTAATCGTCATGCCAAAATGGTTACTGTAATTGCTTATCTTGATTATCAAAACAAAATTAGTAAAACTTTTATTGGTGTTCTGAATGGTGAAATTGCCCCCAAGATTACTAGTGATAACAATGGTTTTGGTTATGATGGTTTTTTTTATTTACCAGAACAAAAAATGACACTCCATGAAATGACTAAATCACAAAAGAATCAAATCTCACATCGTGCTTTAGCATTAAACCAATTGTTAGAGTATTTGGATCATTAATGAAGCATAAATGAAGCATTAATATTAGTTAAAAAAATAATTTTTTACCATTTAAGTTTCTTAAAAACTAGTGTTTGGAAAAACATTAGTTTTTTATTTAATTAATTAATGAAAAATTATATAATTAAAATTATGAGAGGAAAGAAAGGTGATTTTAGATTATGAATCTAGAAATATCAAAACTTGATGTTGAAAGTCGATATCAAAAAATTAAAGATTATATCATTAAAACACCAATGATTTATGCAACAAAATTAAGTGAATTATCTGGCAATAAAGTTTATGTTAAATTAGAAAATCTCCAACGATCTGGCAGTTTTAAGTTACGAGGAGCACTTTCTAAACTAATTGTTACTGATCCTATCGTGTTAAAAAGAGGAATTGTTGCTGCTAGTGCTGGTAATCATTCCCAAGGAGTTAGCTTTGCTGCTAAGTTATTAGATATTCCTGCAACAATCGTTATGCCAAAAACAGCACCATTAGCAAAAATAAATGCAACAAGAAATTATGGTGTTGATGTTATTCTGCATGGCGATTTTTTTGATGATGCTAATGATAAAGCAATCGAAATTGTTAAAGCAACTAATAAGACATTAATTCATGCTTTCAATGATTTAGATATCATTCTTGGACAAGCATCAATTGGCATTGAAATTATTGAGCAAGTTAAAGATGCTGATTATGTTTTAGTACCTGTTGGCGGTGGTGGCATTCTGGCTGGAATTGCTTCATACATTAAACAAGTAAACCCTAGATGTAAATTAATTGGTGTTGAAAGTGAAAATGTCCCAAGTTATTATCAAGCAAGAAAAGCCAAGAAAATTTTATCAATTGATGCTAAACTTTCAATTGCTGATGGGATTGCTGTTAAACAATCAGGCGATATTACATTTGAAATATTAAATAAATATGTTGATGATGTAATTTTAGTTTCTGAGAGTGAAATTGCTAAAACAATTTTATTCTTATTTGAAAATTGTAAAATTGTTGCTGAAGGTGCAGGGGCGGTCGCTAGTGCTGCAATTTTGTTTAATAAACTAAAGAATGTTAAGGGCAAAAAAATTGTTTGTGTCCTTTCTGGTGGCAATATTGATGTTACAACATTTTTGAATATTACTAATCGTGCTTTAATTGATTTAAGGCGGCGAATTATTTTAAAAATTGATGCACCCTTGGGTAAAGAACATTTAAAAAAAATTACTAATGTTATTGATTTGAATGGTGTTAAAATTTTTAAAATTTCTGACTCGCAATTAGAAAATACTTTAGCAGTTAATCATGAAATTATTCGCTTAGTAATTGATATTAATGCCAAAGAAGAATTAAAAAATATTGTTAATGATTTAGAAGGATTAGGGTATGTTGTTATGGAAAAAGATTTTATTAATTCGGTAATTAATTAAATGAAATATATTAGTACAGATAAAGCACCAAGTGCTGTTGGACCCTATTCTCAAGCAATAAAATTAAATAATGGTTATTTATATATTTCTGGTCAGTTAGGTTTAATTCCAGAAACAATGAAATTACCAACTGATATTATCACTCAAACATTACAAGCTTTAAAAAATATTGATGAAATTTTAAAAGTAGAAAATTATTTAAAAGACAATGTTATTAAGACAACAATTTTATTAACTAATATTGATGATTTTCCAGAAGTTAATAAAATTTATGAAACATTTTTTGTTAATCATAAACCTGCAAGAAGTACTTTTGCTGTTAAAGCACTACCAAAAAATGCTTTAATTGAAATTGAAGTAATTGCTTTTAAATAAAGGATAAAAAAAGATGAGTGAGTGAGTGGCAATTGCTGAGGTTTTAAAAAATGAAGATGAATTGGTTAGTCATATTAATAACATTGATCAATTATCAGAAAAAGAACTTGAATTAAAAAGTTTTTATAAACAACAAATTAATTTTTTAAAAAATGAATACAAAGAAAAAAAAATTACTAAGAATGAGTTATTAAAAAAACTTGCTGAAACGAAAGAAGTTTATCAAATTTATCATAAAAAAATGCAAGATTTTTTAAATTTAAATTATTCTTTGGCAATTTGGGAGTACCAACAATCAAATGTTTTAAAAAAAGATCTTGATTATTTGAAATTAAAAAAAGATTATCTTAAAAAAATGCAAGCAATTAAAAATCATGATGATCAAAAGCTAGTGACTAAGAAATTAAAAAAAGATTATCAAATTCTTAAAAAAACATTACCAGCAAAATATATCATAATTATTGCAATTATTAGCACAATTGGTTTATTGTTGGCTGGATTATTAGTTAATTATTTATACTATTTCAAAATTGCTAATAATGGTCAAGGTTTTAGTTTTAAAAATCAAAATCATATTACTGCTTTTGTTTTTGTTTGTATTGGCATTTTATTAATTTTTTCTTTTTTAATTTTTGTGGTTCGTAATATTATTAAACGAATTTTTTTAGATAAAGATGAGAATTTATTTAAAACTGCTAGTATTGGTTTTGCTGGTGCCTTTACTGATACGATTGGTGTTGGTTCTTTCTCAATTACTGTTGCGACATTGAATGCAACAAATACTGTTAAAAATGTTAAAAAACTTCCTGGTACTTTAAATTTAGGATTAACAATTCCTAACTTATTTGCTGGTACACTTTTTGTTAGTGCCATTCAAGTTGAATTAGTAACTTTAATTACCCTAGTAATTGCTGCGATGTTTGGTGCTTTTTTTGGTGCAAAATTAGTTAGTAAGGTTGATAAGAAGTTTGTTGCCTTATTTGTTGCGATTGCTTTAGCAATTGCTGGAGTTTTAATGATTTTAGGTCAGACGGGAATTTTTAATAATATCGGAACAAAAGGTTTAACTGGTTGAAGATTAGCGGTTGGAATTATTAGTTTCTTTGTCATTGGTGGTTTACAAAGTTTTGGTGTTGGTCTATATGCTCCAGCATTAGCCATCATTTCATTATTAGGTATGGAAACAATTGTTGCCTTCCCGATTATGACTTGTGCTTCTGGTTTTGCGATGCCAACAACTGCTTGAGCTTTCCATCGTGATAATAATTATAGTCCAAAGGTTTCAATTGGTCTTTTAATTGGTGGAATTTTTGGTTCAATTGCTGCTTTTTTCATTGTTTTTGTTGGAATTCAAGGTGGTATTGGCATTAAGATGGATAACTTTACTTATTATTTAAAATGATTTGCAATTTTAGTTATGTATTATGCAGCATTTACTTTATTAAAAAAATATTTAAATTTAAAGAAAGCAACTGAAAATCAAACATTAAAAGTAGTCGAAAATTATTATCAGATTTATGAGACTGATTTTTTGAAAATGTTTGAACAAAAATTGCAAAGTATTAGTCAATTAGAGATATTAGATCAAGAAATTTTTGAGCAAAAAATCTTTGAAAATAATATTAATTTGTTATTGTGGAGGTAAGTTAGGAATAATTAAAAATACCCATACGGGTATTTTTAATTATTAGTATTAACTTGGTAGGAATAAATTAGTTAAAACAAAAGTTTTAACTGCTTCTATTTTTTGAGGTCGGTTACTTTCAGTTGAAATTCAATTTTGGCCAGCCGTTATTAGTTGGCCTTTTTTAATGATAAAAACAATTGGTAGATTTTTGAACATATCATTATCTTTATCATCTTTTTTTACTTCAATTTCTGTAACTTCTGATACTCCTTGGGGAGTATGGTAGTTTGAATTACCTTTTGTATTACCATAAACTCAGTTAAAAATATTTTTTTGTCATGATATGTTTTTATCATTTCAAAATGAATCAATTGGATCACTAGGTTTAGGATCATGAGGTGGTCCTTGGTAAGCTTTAAGATAAATGTTAGTTAAACCAGCATTTTTAATTGTTGCATCTTGTTCAGTAATTCAATTTTGTCACAGACTTTTTTGATTATTAATTGATTGATTTAAATAAGAAAAAATATCATACAAAGCAATTGATTCTTGGCTATCGGCTGAACCTAAAAAACCAAAAAAAGCAGTATTATTTTTTTCACTATCATTAATGTCATTAATAAAATTTTCATATTGTGAATCATTACTACAAGCAAGTACTTGAACTGCAGAAACAGATGCTACTGTAGTAATTGTCATTAATTTCATTAATTTTCTCATATTCACACACGCCTTTAATAATTAGTTTAAATTTTGTTAAAAAACAAAGGGTTTAATGTATATCTAATATAACATTATTAATTATATAATGCTTTTAAACTTTTTGAATATTTCTTTTATATTATTTTTTATTAAGGTGACAGCATAGTAATTTTATTGTTGTTTATGGTATAATTAATTAACAAAATATTACAAAATAAAGGAAGTACAATTTTAAAGAATTATGGAAGCCAGTTGGTATATTTATATAATAATTATTCTTTTATTAACGGTTTGTAGTGGTTTTTCTTCAGCATCGGAAACTGCTATTACATCGTTAAATTTTGTGCGAATTAAATCATTAGCTAAAGTAAAAAATAATAAGAAAAAAAAACGTGCAAGAATGGTTTTTAAGTTAGTTAAAAACTATAATTCAACTTTAACAACAATTTTAATTTTTAATACCGTTGTTAACTTAGTAATTGGTACTTTAAGTACGATGTTATTTGTTAATGGGTTTCAATTAGGTAATATTGCGCCAATTATTGCCACCCTTGTTTCAACACTTCTTGTTTTAATTTTTGGTGAGATTTTACCAAAAAGTATTGCCAAACTTTATCCAGAAAAAATTGCTTTAAATCTTGCTTATCCACTTTATGTGCTGATTATTTTATTTTATCCATTAACAATGATTTTTAAATTATTACAAGTTAAAAGTAAAGCACCAACAAGCTCAGAGCAAGAATTGATTGAGTTAGTTTCAATTATTGAAAGAGAGGGAGTTTTAGAAAAAGGTGAACGGGATTTAATTGAATCAGCAATTAAGTTTGATGAAAAAACAGTTTATCAAGCAATGCAACCAAAACAAAGAATTCGTTATATTTATCATGATACGCCAGCCAGTGTTATTAAAGATATTTATTTAAAAGAAAAATATAGTCGAATTCCAGTTTTAGATAGCAAAACAGAAGAAGTAATTGGAATTTTAAATATCAAAGATTATATTGCTGAAATGCTGCAAAATCAAAAACCTGATTTGAGTGCTTTAATTAGTGAACCAATTTTCTTATCAAAAAGAATGAAATTAAATCAAGCACTAGAGATCTTACAAGCTGAACGAACTCACATTGCCATTGTTTGTATTAATAAAGAGAAAAAAGACTTTAATGGTATTGTTACTTTAGAAGATATCTTGGAAGAATTAGTTGGTGAAATTTATGACGAAACTGATAAAATTGGTTTAGTACAAGAAGTTGGCACTTACAAATTTTTAGTTGATGGTCGAACTAATGTTGATGTTTTATTTAAACGTTATTTAAAATCAACTCCGCCTGCTTTAAAACAAAGTATGACAGTTGAAGAATGATATCGTTTGCGAACAAAAAATAAAACTAAAACTCTTAAGAAAAATAGTCCGTTAATTAAATATCGTCATTTTACCTTTCAAGTTGATAAAATTAAAAAATTAAAGAAGAAGGGTCAAATTATTATCTTCAAAGTTGAAATTTTAACTAATAAGAAATTAAAGAATGAGTGAGATTAAAATAATTTTTAATTTCACTTTTTATAATTTTGACTAGTTTTTGTTTGATTTTTATCATAAAATTAAATCTGTAGGTGGCCATAGAATTAAGTTTCCAAAGTGGTAAGAACATTCGATGTTTCCCACCTTTTTTAGTAAATAGTAATAATTTTTATTTATTCTATGTATATTAATTATTTATTAAATTTTAATTATTATATACTTAATGTACCTAATAAATTAAAAAATAAGGAGCAGCATTATGGAAAATAAAAGTTTAAACTTAAATGATTTTGTTGCATTTTTATTAAAAACTAATGAAAATATTCAAGAAAGAATTAATATTTTACCCCAAGATTGAGAAGGATTAAGCAATTTAAAAATTCAAAAATTACTTTATTTTATTGAAGCAAGTTTTTTAGTTAAATTTAATACAAAGTTATTTTCTCAAAATTTTGAAGCTTGAGATTATGGCCCAGTTATTCCTTCACTTTATCAAGGATTAAAAAAATTTGAACGAAAACCGATATTTTTCGATGAATTCAAGAAAAGTGGCAATTATAAAAATGTAATAAATTCTTTAAATGAAAAGCAGTTAGATTTTTTGGAAGAAAGTTTTATCAAATTTAATAAATTTAGTTCATTTGAATTAGTAAGTTTATCACATATTTACGGTCCGTGAAAAGAAGTAGCAAAAAATGAAGAAATAACAAAACAAGATATGATTAATTTTTTTCATAATATTAATAATTAAAAGGTATGTTGATTAATAATGACTAAATTTCTTGATAATGATAAGAAAACACAGTTGGATCATCATTTGTTATTTCAATTTAGATTTATTATTAAAAGCAAAAAAGTTAGTGATGAATTTATTAATCATTTAAAAGAAATTTCTATTCAAAGTATCGGTCAAATGATGCAAGGAACTAAGCAACAAACTGGGTTTAGTACGATTGAAGTAGCAAATACCAATTTGCCAAATCAATTAACTCAAGAATTTATTAATTATATTTATGAAAAGCATAATAATAAATTGGTGAAAAAAGTTAAAAAATATGAATATTTACGAGTTGGGAAAGTTCAAAGATTATATGGCAAAATGTATGATGGGATTTTTTATGCTCTTTTATATCAGTATGATAAAAAAAATCAGTAAATTTTAAATAAAATTTACTGATTTTTAATGTTAATTTATTACTTCAAATCCAATAACTCCATCAGATGGTAACCAACCCCACCCTCATCATTAGTTTTTGTTGTGATATCACTGGCAACGCCTTTAATAACTGGGTTAGCATTCTTCATTGCAACCCCATAACCAACCGTCATTAACATTTCTTTGTCATTAACTTCATCGCCATAAGCAATAACATCACGAATATCAACATTATAATATTGAGCTAAAATTTTTGCTGTCATACCTTTATCAATAAAACGACTTGAGATATCAAAAATTAAAGTATTCTTTTTAATTGGTCTTCATGTTGTAACTTTAATTGCATTAGAATATTTTTCTAAATCACGTAAAATTTGATCTAAATTAGTGTTTTTCTTAAATTCAATTAAGATGGCATTAGCATTACCTTTTCAATCGCGAATTCATTGTGAGATTGTGAAGGTATCATTAGCAATTGAATCTAAATGGAAGTAAGTTTCAAAAAATTCATCATGTTTTAAACAAATTGCTTTGTTATAGTATTCAATAATGGCATTATTAATATTTTTATAAAGGTAGTCTTCTTTAAGGATTGCTTGGATGATTGATTCAGAGATTGGAAAAATTAGTCGTTTAAACTTTTGAATTTCTGGATCATGAATATGAGCGCCATTAAAATTACATAATAATGTTTTTAAACCCAATTCTTTATAAAATTTTAATGACCCACGATGAGGTCGCCCAGTAACGATACAAACAATATGCCCTGCTGCTGTTGCTTTTTTTAATGCCTTCACAGTAACTGGATGCATTTCTTTGCCATTATCTCTTAATGTTGTGCCATCTAAATCAATTAAGATTAGTCGTTTTTGTCCTTTACTTGTCTGATAAAGTTTATTCATAATTGTTCCTCTCAATTAAAAAGTTAATAAGATTAATGATAATCAACTCCAATTGCTGTTTGCACTTCTTTAAGGGTTTTTGCAGCAATTTTTCTGGCGTTATTAGCACCAAGCTCTAATGATTTTAATAAGATTATTTTATCATTAATATATTCTTGATACTTTTTTTGAATAGGTATTAATAAATTCCCAATGGCTTTAATTACTTCCTTTTTTAAGACACTATAATTTTGTTTTAAAAAATGTTTTTCTGCTTGGGCAATTGTTTTATTAGTTAAACTACAATAAATTACTAATAAATTGCTAACACCTGGTTTTTTTTCTGGGTGATATTTAATAATATTTTCTGAATCAGTAACTGCTTTATTAATTTTTTCAGTAATTGTTGCTAAATTGTCTGATAAAAAAATAACATTTTTAAGATTATTATCTGACTTTGACATTTTTTTTGTTGGTTCTTGCAAAGCCATAATTTTACTTGTAAATTCGTTTTGATAGGGCGTAGGGATTTTTTTAAAAATTTGTGTTTGATATTTACTATTCATTCTTAATGCTAGTGTTCGAGTTAGTTCTAAATGTTGGGTTTGATCTTTGCCTACTGGAACAAAGTCTGGGTCATATAACAAAATATCTGCTGCCATTAACGTTGGATAAGTTAGTAATCCGGTTGGAATACTAATTGTTTTATTTGATGATTTAACTTTTAGGCTTTTATCTTTAAATTGAGTCATTCGTTCTAATTCACCAAGATAACTATGACACGTTAAAATATAACTTAATTGGGTATGTTCAAGAACATCAGATTGAACAAAAACATTAGTCACTTTTGGGTTAATGCCACACGCAAAATATCAAGCAGCAATTTCTAAAGTATTTTCTTGCAGTGCTTGCTTTGTTGCTGGAATTGTAATGGCATGTAAATTAGCAATAAAAATAAATAATTCATGTTCATCTTGTAATTTAATAAAATTATTAATAGCTCCTAAATAATTACCTAATGTTAATTTTCCTGTGCTAGTAATACCAGAAAGTACACGTTTTTTCATTTAATTTGAACTCCTATTATTTTCTATAAATAATTTTAACTTATTTATTAACAAATTCGGTAATTTTTCTCTGATTATTTTTGAAAAAAATTTATTGTGTTTTTTACCAAAAAAATCATAAAAACCTACAAAATTAAAAACTATTATATAATTTTTTATATCTTAATAGAGTAGGTAAGATAAGATAAAAATTAAGTGAAGGAGGTTAAGATTGGAAATATTTTACTAATATTTTAATAAATAATAAGTTTTTATTTCAAAATTAGGGGTGTTGAAAGAGTATGATAAAAATTTATGTTTCTCCAAGTTGTTTATCGTCAAAAAAAGTAATTCAATTTTTTGATAAGCATAAGATACCTTATGTTAAAAGAAATATTATTCAAAATCCGTTAACTGAAAGTGAAATTAAATCATTATTACAATTTGTTCCCAATGGTATTAATGATATTGTTTCTAATCGTGCAAAATTTATTAAAACTCATGCAATAAATATTGAGAATTTAAGAATGGAACAGATTTATAATTTAATTAAAACTTCACCAACAGTGTTAAAACGACCAATAATTTTACAAGAAAATAAGAAACGGATTCAAATTGGATATAATGAAGATGAGATTGAAATTTTTTTACGTGACAATTTAGAAAATGAATTAGATGATTATTGTAAAATATTTTAATATAATTAATTTATATTAAAATAAAGTAGGGTTTTACAATGAACAAAAAATATCAATTTGCTATTATCACAAATGATTATCAAGAACCAAAGAAATTTGCTTTACTTTTAAAAGAAAAATTACAACAAAGAAAAGTTAAAGAAAATTCTTTGCGTCCTGATATTGTTTTTGTTATTGGCGGTGATGGCACTTTTTTGAAGGCTGTCAATAAATATAATCAACAATTAGATAAAATTAAGTTTGTGACTTTTAATCAAGGTAATGTTGGTTTTTATCACAACTTTTTGGTTGATCAATTTGATCAAGTTATTGATTCATTAGCTAACAATGATAAAAATTTAATTATTAATCAACTTGATTTACTTGAGGTTAGCATTAATGAGAAAGTTATTTATGGCATTAATGAATTTCGTTTGGTTAATTTAAGTCAAACTTTAAGTTGTGATGTTTATATTAATGATCAATTTTTAGAATTTTTTCGTGGTAGTGGGATTATTATTGCAACTAAAACTGGTGCCACTGGTTTAATGAAAACAGCGGGTGGGGCAATTATTTTTGCTGCAGAAAAATTAATGCAGTATCAAGAATTATTTCCTGTTAATAATAGTGGCTATCGAACGATTAATAGTCCGATTGTTTTCGATCAAAATCAAATTATTACTTTAAAAATTAAAAACATTCATCAAACACAAGTTAGTACAGATAAGAAAACTAATGAAAAGACGATAAATACACAAATAGTGGTTGATACTTTTAATTTTTATGATAAACTAGTTAAAGAAATTAAGATTAAACTTTCAACTCAAACATTAAAAGTTTTTTCTTATAAAAATAGTCTTGAAACTTTAACTATGAAACTTAATAAATATTTTATTAAATCTTAGATTAAAGAAAAGGTGAAAATTGTGCCGATTTGACAAATTATTTTATTAGCAAGTGCTTTAGTTTTTGCATTGATTAGTATTTTTCTTTGAATTTGAAATATTTTACGTGCTAAAAAATTGCGTACTGAAGGTTTTGTTAATAAAAAAACGATAACTAAAAAAATAAAAATTCCTTTCAAGTTAGATAAATTTATTAGTGCTTTAGGCGGAATTGATAATATTGCTAATACTTCAGTGGTTGACACTAAAATTAAAATTGAGATTTTGAGTTATGAAAAAGTTAATTTTAATCGTTTAAAGAAAATTAATAATACTGGAATTGTTGTTCAAAGTGATAATATTACCATTGTTTTAGGCGATTATGCTAATAAAGTTAGCATCATGGTTAATGATATGATTAATTTACATAATGTTAGTCTTACTACAATTAAAAGTAGTGAAATTGTTTAAGGTAAAAAAAAGATCAAAATGATCTTTTTTTTGTTGCTTTTGAATTCAAAATTGATATTAGATTAAAGTTTTGGTATAATTTTTTATTATCATCTTTTACTATGAAATAGAAAATATTGAATAATTAACAGGATAATTTATTAACGATAATAACCATAAATCCCAGTTATTAAAACAAAAGCATTTTGATAACCTTGTTCTCGCAGAGATTGGGCAGCAGCAGTTGAACGATGGCCAGCATTACAAATTGTCACAACAATTTCTTCTTTCGTTGTAATAAATTTTTCTGGATGAGCAATTAATTGTCGGTAAGGAACATTAATTGAATGAGGGATTTTCTTTAATAATTGAAATTCTTCTTGGTCTCGAACATCAATTATTAGAGCTTTATTTTTGATTTTGTCAAATTCTTTGTTATCAATTTGATAATCATTTTTGTTTTTCGCCATTATTTTCACCTGTTATTCTTTTTTTCTAATTTTACCAGTTTTTGTTTATGTTATAATTCAATATAGAGTATTTTTTAAATTTTAAGGAGCGAAAATAATTATAATGTCAGAAAATATTTTTAATTTTTCTTTTGCTAATCAAAAATTAGTAATTGAATTAGGAACAATGGCAAATTTATCAGCGCAATCTGTCACAATTAGATATGGTGATACAGTTGTTTTAACAACAGTTAATTATAATAATAAACCTAGTTCTTATGATTTTTTTCCATTAACGGTAGTTTTTCAAGAAAAACTATATTCAATTGGTAAAATTCCTGGTGGTTTTTTAAAACGTGAGGGATTTCCTGGCGAGTACGCAACTTTATGTGCGAGATTAATTGATCGTTCAATTCGTCCATTATTTCCAAAAGGATTTTATTATGATGTTCAAGTAGTTAATAATGTTTTAGCATTGAGTGAAAATCATGATGTTCGTTTTGTTTGTGCCTTTGCTACTAGTTTAGCTTTAGTTTTGAGTGGTTTACCATTTCAAGGACCAACAGCGAGTGTGATTGTTGGGCGACTTGATAATCAATGAGTTATTAATCCTACTAAAGAGCAATTAAATAATTCGCAATTAGAATTAATTGTTGGTGGTACTGATGATGCAATTAATATGATCGAAGCACAAGCTTTAGAAATTTCAGAAGCTGAATTATTGGATGCTGTTGCTTTGGCGCATCAAGAAATTAAAAAATTAATTACCATTCAAACAGAATTGGTTAAAAAATTTAAAAAGCCCGATCTTGATTTACCTTTAGTTATTATTCCAGATCTGATTAAAGATTTTTTAGTGCAATATCAACCAGAAATTCAACAATTAACAACCATCCTTGAAAAAAATAATCGTAATCAACAATTTGAAGTTATTGTCGAACAAGCAAAAAATCAATTTTTTAGTCAAAATCTTAATGAAAGTTTAGATTTAACAGAAGAAAAGATGGTTCAATTTATTATTGAAGGTTTACAAAGTTTATTGAAGACAGAAATGCGGACAATGATTTTAAATACTAATAAGCGAATTGATGGTCGCAATTTAACAGAAATTCGGCCATTATCAAGCAAGATTGATTTACTGCCAATTGTTCATGGCAGTGCGATGTTTAATCGTGGTGAAACACAAGTTTTATCAATTGTAACTTTGGGTGCTTTACATGAACAACAAATTATTGATGATTTGGGTAAAGATGATTATAAGCGTTTTATGCATCATTATAATTTTCCACCATTTTCAGTTGGTGAAACTGGGCGAATTGGTAAACCTGGTCGAAGAGAAATTGGTCATGGTGCTTTAGGAGAAAAAGCATTATTACAAATTATTCCTAGTGAGTTAGAATTTCCTTATACAATTCGAATTGTGTCTGAAGTTTTAGCATCAAATGGTTCAACATCACAAGCAGCAATTTGTGCTTCTAGCCTTGCTTTAATGGCTGCTGGTGTACCAATTAAATCAGCCATTGCTGGGATTGCCATGGGATTAATTAAAGATAAAAATCATCATGCGATTTTAACTGATATTCAAGGTTTAGAAGATCATTTAGGTGATATGGATTTTAAAGTTGCTGGGACAACAAAAGGTGTTTGTGCTTTACAAATGGATATTAAAATTCAAGGACTTGATTTTAGTATTTTAACTGCTGCTTTAAATCAAGCAAAAGATGCTAGATTGCAAGTATTAGCAAATATGAATCAAGTAATTGCCAAACCAAAACCTAATTTAGCACCAAATGCTCCCAAAATTTTACAAAAACAAGTACCAGTTGAAAAAATTCGTGACATTATTGGTTCAGGGGGCAAGGTGATTAATAAAATTATTAGTGAAGCTAGTAATGTTAAAATTGATATTGAAGATGATGGTCGAATTTTAATTTATCATCAAGATCAAGCAGCAATTGATCGTGCTTGATCTTTAATTGAAGAAATTATTGAAATAAAACCATTATCTGTTGGTGATCAATTTCAAGGTAAAGTAGTTAAAGTTTTAAATTTTGGTGCTTTCATTAATTTAAAAAATGGGATTGATGGTTTATTGCATATTTCTCATTTTGCTAATTTTTTTAATAAAAAAAATATTAATTTAACTGAATTTGTTAAAGTTAATGATGTTTTCAATGTTCGAATTGCAAAAATTAATGAAAAAGATAAAATTGAATTAGAGATTGTTAAATAAATTATCAACAACAATTTCAAACTATCATTAAAATACTAAAAAATGAAAATATAAAGGGTGAAAAAATAATGGCAAAAATTAAATTTGTAGCATTAGGCGGATTAGATGAACGTGGGAAAAATTTATATTTAATTGAGATTAATAATAATATTTTTATTTTTGATGTTGGTTTAAAATTTCCAGAACGAGAAATGTTAGGAGTTGATGTAATTATTCCTGACTTTGGTTATTTAAAAGAAAATCGTCATCGAATTAAAGCAATTTTTATTAGTAAACCTTCTGATGATAGTTTTGGTGCGCTACCTTATTTATTAAAAGATTTAACTAAAGACCAAAAAACAAAATTAGCAATTTATAGTAGTGATTTAACAAAATTTATGATTGAACAAAAATTAAAATATTTCCGTTTTATGAATAATAATATTCAATTACATGTTGTTAATGTTAATGAGCGGATTGAATTTAATGATATTAATGTTTTTATTGATGCTTTCAATACTACAAGTTCGATTCCTGGTAGTTTAGGTTTTGCGATTCATAGTCGTAATCACCCATTAAAAGCACAACAAAAAAATTATGCTGATGATACAATTTTTTATTTAAGTGATTATATTCTTGTTGGCAATGAAAATAATGATTTTACAACTAAAATTGATCAAATTGCTAAAATTAGATCTGTCAATAAAGCAAATCAAGTTTTATTATTAATTTCTGAAGGTCAAACAGCGTTAAGAAAAGATTTTACAGCACCAAATCATAAAATTCAAAACAGATTAGAACCAATCATTAAAGAAGCACCTGGGCGAATTATTTTAGCTTGTTATGATCAAGATTTATTTCGGGTTAATGAAATTTTTCAAGCGATGGCTGAAGTTAGTTCAACAAGGAAAGTTGCAATTCATGGCCGAACATTAAATGAAGTTTTACAAGCAATTGCTAACCCGGTGACTAATAAAAGTCAACCAAAGATTAATGTTAAAGGTTTTAATGTTACTTTTAATGCTAATGATCCTGATAAAAATAAAATTCGGATTGTTCCTTTACAATTAGCAACAAAAATTAAAGATAGTGTTGTGGTTGTTACTGGTAGTGGTGAGCGATTATTTGCTAAGATGAATAAAATTGCTACTAACAATGATGATGAATTAAATTTACTGCCTGATGATACTGTGATTTTAGCAACACCACCAATTCCTGGTAATGAATTAGCACATGCAGCAGTTTTAGATGAGTTAGCAAGAACTGATGTTAAAGTGATTAGTATTTCTGATAAGCAAGCATGAAGTCTACAAGCATCTTATGAAGATATTAAATTATTAACTAATATGTTAGAACCAAAATATTTCTTGCCAGTTAAAGGTTTATATAAAGATTTAAATGGTGCTAGAAATGCTGCGATTGATGCGGGTGTTTTACATAATAATGCTTTAATTCAAGATAATGGTGAAGTTGTAACATTTAATAATGGTGTTTTATCTGATGTTAGTTATAATACTGGGAAAAATGCTTCGCGAAATAAAGATAATCCAAATTTAATTACTACGGGTGATGTTTATGTTGATGGCATTGGTGTTGGTGATATTGGTGCCATCGTTATTGAAGAACGAAGAAGATTAATGAGTGATGGTGTTTTGATTACTGGTTTAACAATTGATCGAAAAACAAAACAAATTACCTCATTAATTGATGCGCAGATGCGTGGTGTTGTTTATTTAACAAATAATGAAGAAATGTTGAAGAAGATTCAAACAATAATTATCAATATTGTTGAAAAAGCACAAAAGAGTAATAATTTTAGTACAATAGAGATAAAGAATAAAATTAAGAATGAATTACAAGATTTTATGAAAAAAGAAACTGGTAAAATTCCAATGATTCTGCCAGTTATTAATGAAATTTAATTTGTTTAATAATTAAAAAACAAAAGAGGTTTAGGATTATATGAAAGCAAATAAAAAATTAGTACCAATCAAAATTAAAAAACTTAATATTCGTGGTGATGAAATTGCGATATTATTTTTTAGTTTATTGTTGCTAATTTTTTTATTTATTAGTTTTTTTCGTTTATTTGCCGTTGGTAAGTTATTTGATGACTTTATCTTTCTTTTCTTATTTGGTTGAAGCAAGTATTTAGTTTATTTCACCTTAATTGGTTTAACAATTCCAATTTGTTTTAATTATTATTTTAAATTTAAATTGTCATTTATTCTTGCAGTAATTATTAGTTTGATTGCTATTTCTTGGTTAGTTAGTAATATTAATTTGATTTTAGTTAATGATCAGCGAATTTTTCTCAGTTTTAGCCCTTACAACTTTAATAGTCTTGGTGATTATTTTAATGAGTGATGGTCAAAGACAATTATTAATAATTATCGGGGATTTTTTGCTCAACCAATTTCATTTACTGATTGAACTAATATCACTAGTTTCTTCCCTAGTTATGCTGCTGGTGGTATTATTAGTAATTTCTTAATTTTTATTACTAATTATGGTTCTTTTATTACTAATTTAGTTTTTAATTTTTTATTATTAATTATTAGTTTTACTTGAGTTTTCTTTAATAAACCATGATTTTTCTTGACTTTGATTTTTTTCTTCCTAAAACCATTAATTAAATATTTCAGAAAGCAAAAGATTGAAAAAATTAATCAAAAATCATTCCAACAAGAGCAAATGGCGATTAAAAAAAGTGAATTAACTAATAACCAAGAGCTTAATCAAACTAAAGCACCAGAAATTAAAGTAACTGAAGTTAAAATTGAACCAACAATCAATCCAAAAACAAATCATCAACAATTGTTAGTCCAAAATGTTTTAAAAGAGAGTGGTACTTTAACACCTTTTGGTCAAGTTAATAAAAGTATTAATCAAGATTCAACGCAAAAGTTTGACTTAACTAATAATGATCAACCAGACCTTGATAATAATTAATTATTGGTAGTTTTATAATTGTTTATAAAACTACTTTTTATTTTGTTAATCCAAGAAAAAGATATAATATAATTAGTAAAAATATTGAAGCACAATTGTTGGTGGCAAAAAAGATAATGAAAAAAAATGAAATTTTATTAGAACAAGTTAAAAATTTACCAAATGTTTCTGGTTGTTATTTATATCAAGATAAAAATAAGCAATTAATTTATGTTGGTAAAGCAAAATCATTGAAAAAAAGAGTTACTAGTTACTTTACTAAAGTAAGTAATTTTAAAACAATGCAATTAGTTAATGATATTGTGAGTTTAGATTTTATTACGACTAATAATGAGAAAGAAGCTTTAATTTTAGAACAAACATTAATTAAAAAATATCATCCCAAATATAATATTTTACTAGCTGATGACAAAAGATATCCTTATATTCAAGTAACAAAAGAAAAAGATCCACAATATCATTATTTAAGACGAGCAAATAAAGACCAAGGTAATTATTATGGTCCTTTTCCTGATGGTACCGGGGCAAGAGAAATTTTAAAATTATTGGAGCGAATTATTCCGTTAAGGAAGTGTGCTGGTAATTTAGGTAAACCTTGCTTATATTATCATTTAGGACAATGTTCAGGGGCTTGTTTTAAAGCAGTCCCTTGAAGTTATTACCAAAATCAAATTAATAAAATTAATCAGTTCTTTAAAGGTAATGTAGCAGTCATTAAACAACAATTACAAAATAGTATGAGTATTAGTTCTGATAATCAGCAATATGAAGCAGCTAATCGCATTAAAATTTTATTGGAAAAGATTGATTTATTTTTATCGCAACAAGTGGTTGAATTCCAAGATTTTGGTGATCGTGACTTTATTAATTATTTAACAGAAGATAATTTAATTAGTATTGTTACTTTATTTTATCGCAATGGTAAACTGCAAGCGAAAGATGAGTATGTTGGTAAGAACAATTTTTTAGATATTGAAGATTTTGTTCGTAATTATTGTACGCAACTTTATAATAAGAACACCCTACCAAAAGAAATTTACTTACCAAACGAAGTTGAAATCTCAGATTTAAAACTATTATTTCCAACCGTTAAGTTTTTCCACCCAGTTAAAGGCAAAAAAGAGAATATTTTAAATATTGCTAAAACTAATGCTGTTTATGCTTGAAAAAATTACTTAGATAAAGCAAAAACAAGTGAAGTTAATATGATGAAAGTATTAACCCAATGATTAAAATTGCCAGTGATTAACCATTTAGAAGTTTTTGATGTTTCTAACTTATATAAAAATGCTAGTGTTGGTGCAATGATTGTTTATAAAGATGGTAAACCAAGTTTTAATGATTACCGGCGTTTTTTATTAAACCCAAAATTGAATGATGATTATCATCGCTTTGAAGAAATGATTTATCGGCGCTACTATAATTTATTAGTTAATAAATTGCCACTACCCGATTTAATTATTGTTGATGGTGGTAAACCACAAATTCAAGCAACTTTAAATCAATTGCAGTTATTAAATTTAAAAATCCCTGTGATTGGTTTAGCAAAAAATAAAAAACACCAAACTGATCGCGTGATTAATAGTAAATTTCAAGTTGTTCATATCCCTAAAAATGATATTTGTTTTCTTTTTTTAGCAAACTTGCAAGATCAAATTCATAATTATGCGATTAAATATCATAAGTTAAAACGAAGTCAATCAATGATTAATAGTTTTTTAGCAACAATTCCTGGGATTGGCCCAAAATTACAAAAAGAAATTCTTGCTAAATTTCCAACTTTCAGTGATTTGCAGGGTGCAACTTATGATGAGTTAAAGGTAGTTATTAAATCGACGGTAGTTTTGAAGAAATTGTGATTGGAATTGCATAGCTTTGAGTTATAAAAAAAATCAGTTTATTATATAAACTGATTTTTACTTTATTTCTTTAAGTTTAATGCTTTAAGTAAATCTTCATATGTGTATTTATTTAACTTTTGAGTTTTTAAATACTTTAAGTAAGTTTTTCTTGTTGCAACTAATTTTAGTAAAGTTCTTTTGGCTGGTACATCTTTTTTTTGAACTTTTAGATGTTCTGTTAATTCCAAAATTCTTTTTGTTAAACTAATAATTTGTACAGCTGTTGAACCTGTATCTTTATCATTTAAACGAAACTTTTTAATTAAAGTTTCATAGTGTTTTTGATCCATATTTTTTTCTCTCCTATGTATTGTTTGTCCGGCTCAGCAAAGCAATTATTTGAGAGAATAAATAATAACAATGTTGAGTCATTAACTTATGTATTATAATTGATTTCTAAAAAAAGGCAAGTATGTTTTTTAAAAAAAAATTTTATTTTTTTGCAAAAAATATTCTTAATCAATTAAAATAGTTTTAAAATATTAATATATTTCTTATAGAAAATAGGTAAAAATTATGATGGAATATTTTTTATATTTAGATGATAGTGGTTCATTTCTTAATAAAAATGATAAACATGTAATTTATGGTGGTGTTCTCTTTAACAATAAAAATAAAAGAAATAGTTTTATTAAAGATTTTAAATTGGCAAAAAATAAAGTAACAAAAAAATCTGAAATTAAAGGTAATGATTTAGCCAAAAAATATATTAAGCATAAAAAAAGTCCTTATAAAAAAGCAGATATAGAAAATTTAATTAAACAATATCAATTAGTTGATGCGTTATTTTGTATTTGAACTTGCAAAGATGATTTAAGTGTACCTGCTTTTGATGAAGAACATGCAAAATTAAAAAGAAATGAAATGATAGCTTTGTTATTAAAAAAATTAATAGAAAGTAATAAAATAATGCCTGATTCTGTAATTAGAATTTATATTGATGCGAGTCATACAGAAAAAATACAGGAAATGGATGCTAATATTTTACATAAATATTTAAATAAAGATTATTCAACAAATAAAATAATTAGATTTTTACGTGCCAAAAAAATATATATTCATAAGGTTTCGCATTTGGATTCGAAAAAAGCAGATTGCATTCAAGCTGCTGATATTATTGTAAATTTTTCAAATAAATACTTAGATCAACATCGAAATGCAAAAGAATTATTAAACTTATTTAATAATTTTGAATTCTATATAAATGCTTGTAAGTTTCCAAAAATTAGATATAATAATAATATGTTAAATATAACATGCTGTTGGTCAGAGTCTAGTCGGTAAATACTTCTAGAAACAGAGTTACTGGTTTGCTTTTCGAGAGCAGGTAAGCTGCCCAACGCTATAAAAGGAGACTTATGTGTCTCCTTTTATATTTTATTTAAATTAAAATAGTACTTATATAATATAATTTTATATTATATTAACATCATCAATACTAATTCTTTTATTTTTTACAACATCATTACTTGCTTTTTTATCATTAACTTGTCATTTATTTTGCCAAATCACCTTTTGAAGACCAACAAAGCCAAATGATAAAATCCAAAAAATAGCTGTAAAACTTATTATTACCAATAAAGCATTAACATAAATTGGTACTGGGAACAATGGATTAGAGAAATCAAGGAATTTATATGGATAACTGCCAATTGTATTTAATCTAACACCATAAGCATCAAGAATTGTTGCGCGAATTAAAACATAAAGTTGATATAAAATTGGATAAATCATAACTGAAAATAAGATTTTTTTTGCTTGATATTTTTTGTTATGAGAATCAATCAAAAATAAAACGATCATACTAAGCGGAATTATTAAGTGGGTTAAACTACCAAGAATTTTAGCTGTTAAACTAAAGTCATTAAAATTAAAGCCAACATTAAGAGTAGTAAAAAAACTAATGCCAACAGCTACTCAAAAAATGACAAAGGTTACAGTAATATAAACGGTAATATTTAGTTGTGTATTAAAGTTACTAATTTTGTTTTTTCATTCTCTGCGATGATAAATTAATGCAAATAAAAATCAAATTTCCGCCATAACAATTGTTTGCACTGATCAAAAACTTGTCATAACATCTAAATTTGCTAACCATAATAAGTTATGATAGAAAGTTATCTTATCATTACCACTAACATATCACGATTGAACAAAAACTGATAAAATAAAACCTAAAATTAAAAGACTACTACCAACAATAAATGCTATTAATTTATAAAGAAATAATCAATCTTTATATCATAGGGTTTTATTTTGGTCGTAGCCTTTAATTACCATTTGTCTTCATCCTCAATTGTTGCAATTATTTGTAAGGTTTCTTCTTTATTACCTTTTTTATGATTACATTGAACGTGAGTTGCTTGTAAATTTTCAAGTTCAGTTTTACCACCTTTAGATAATGGTGTTATGTGATCACGATTTCAAGCATAAGCACTAGTTGGTTGATTACTCTCATGCGCTGTATAAACGATTGTTTTACTGCAAATCCCGCATAATTTATGGTTTGACCGACAATCTTCAACATCACAATTACAATCTTGTGCTTTATCTCAAACTTGTTTTGTTAAGTCATCTAAATTCATTATTATAATCCCCTATTTTTTTCTTAAAAAATAAAATTTACTTTTATTATATAAAACTAATAAGGGTGATATAAAAATTTTGCTTTTTGTTCAATTTAAAGATTATTAAATAAAAAAAGTTAATCATAACTGATTAACTTTGATAATACTTTATTTCTTTTAAAGTTCAATAGTTTTTGGTAATTCTTTTCTAAAAATTAAGTAATAAGTACCCATCAAGAAGATTGCACCACCAATGAAGTTACCAAATAATGTTGGTAGTTGAGTATTATAACCAAATTTTAATCAATCGCCTACTGTTGTTTCAATGCCATAAAGATTAAAGATTGGTAATAATGTTCAAGGATAACTATTAGCAACAATGTGGGAAAATCCTGAAACAGCGAATGGAAAAATTAACATACATGTTAAGGCAAGTTTTGCCATTGAATTTTTTGTGGCATAAGTAATATAAACACTGCCAGCAACTAATAAGTTACAAATAATGCCACTAAAGAAATGATTATATCAATCTTTGTTTAACTTACCACTAGTAACTGCTCAAGCGTTTTCTAAGAATGCTTGATCTTTTAACATTCCAGCTCCCCATGTTAGTAAGGCAAAAATCGCACCACCAACAAAGTTACCCATTAAAACAACAAATAAATTAGCAAATAATCGACGTCATTTTACTTGTTTTTTTAAAGCTGGAATAAACATCATTGAATTTGAAGTGAACATTTCGCCACCCATAAAAATAATCATGGTAATGGCAATTAAGAAAACACCACCAAATACTATGTTGTACATTCCTTGATCTTGCATATTTCTTGTTGCTCAGATTGAAGCAATTCAAGCGATGCCAATAAAAGCTCCCGCAGTAATACCTAATAAAAAGGTTTTAAGTAATGGTGTTTTAGCTTTCTTTGCTGAAAGTTTATAAACTTCAATGAAGGTATCTCTTGGGCTTCTAGTTTCTTCTGTTTCCCCTTTAGTTTCTTTATTATTGTTTGGATTCAAATTTAATTGCACTAGGTTACTCCTTTGCTCCTTTCATATAATTTATTGATATTTTTACTAATTAAAATATTAACTATAAAAAATAATAACATATTATTATTTAATAATTGATTTATTATTTAATAATAATCAGATAATTAGATTAATTATTAAGTTTCATTATAAAACCAAACACTAATAATATTAATAATATTTGTTTTTAGAAAATAAATCGTTATAATAACTAAAAGCAATAATTTTAGCGAGGTTAATTTCCTTAAATTAATATGGTGAGAAAATGAAAAAACTTTTATCGTTAATTATTACATCAAGTTTAGTTTTAAATGTAAGTACTACTAGTATTGTTTTATTAGATAAGTCATTGCAAATTCGCAAAAATAATTTGCAACAACCCAATCATAATTTAGAATTAGCACAAGAATATGCCAAAGCAACTTCAATTATTCCTAAAGCTTTATTAATTGGTCGAGAAAAAGGGTTAAATACTGCGAATTTATTAAATGATATGAATCAAAAATTAGTTAAATCAACAATTAGTAGTGATTTAAGTAAGATTAAAACTGCTAATGATTTTATTGATAATTTAACGACTAATTTAGATTTAGATAGTATTAATAATATTCAAAGTCACTATCAGCGTAATGGTATTAATCAAAACCAGATTAATAATATTAAAAAAATGATTATTAATTATCAGTCTTATCCATCATTAGTTAACGTCGTTAAATCTTATTTTACTAATATCAATTTATCAAATCCCGAGATAATTAAAATTGTCGAAAATATTTTGCCATCGATTAAAACAAATAATTCCAAAATTATTACTTCTTTATCCCTTGTGAGTGATTATCTTAAACCAATTTCAGTTTTACTGAATGAAGTAATAACTGATTGAGATCAAGAAAGTGATTATGGTACTACTCCTTTAGCAGCAATGAAAAATTATATTGCATCAGATAAAGGTAATATTGCTCAAGCTAAAAATATTGGCACTAAAGGTCAATGACATTATGTTGCAGTTCGTGCTAAAAACTGAACTTGAAATGATTTTTATCAATATATTGCTGGTGCTAATCTTAACTATATGATTAAAAAATTATCAGGTAATTATCTTGGTGAGTTAATCAACAATCACTTAGATGCTGGACCTTTCAAATGAGGTTTTGATCAAAAGGCTTTTATTAATGATTTATCATCAGCAATTAACAAATTACCAGAAACTTTAGAAGCTTGGCCTTATTTAATGAAAGCAATTGTACCCTTCATTAAATCAAAAATTTTAAAACTAGAAAATCCAACTCTCGGCGTTAAAAATCTTACTTGAAATAAAACAACAGGTCAACAAGATTTATTATTGAGAAACTTATTAATTGAATTACAACATTTATTATCACCAGAAGGGCAAAAAGACTTAGTTAAATTATTAACTTCTGTTTTAACTGGTCCTTTTGGTGAAGATATCACGATTAATATGTATACGCTTGGTTATTATACTTTGCCAGAATTAATTGATTTAGTTAATACACCACCAATATCTTGAATTATTGGCGCAGGGTTAAAACCAGAAGTTTTAGCTGAACAAATTGCTAATTCAATTAGTGATGTCACAAAAAAGTTCAAGCTTGATGAAACTTTAACGCAAATTACTAATTTTGCTGATAAATATTTAATTGATAATCCAGTAATTGATTTACAACAACTTGCTACTACTTTTAATCAACTTTTTGCTAATGACATTTTTGTTAGTGGGTTAAAACGATTAATTGCTTTAATTAATGATGCTAAAACACCAGATGATAGTTTAGAAGCAATTTTAGTTAATTGAGGGTTACAAAAAGGTGAAACAGAATTTAAACCAGGTTCTATCCTTGCCATTATTAAAAATTTGTTTGATGATCGAAATAGTATCCTCAATCAAGTGTTAAAGATTTTTTTCGAAAAAAATAATGGTATTATTGCTAATATTGTTAAAGAACAACAGGAATTGTTAGAACAACAATATTATCGTTTTTTTGATATTAGTAATGAGCAATATTTCCTATTACGTAATATTAATTTGGAGCAACAATCAACAACAATGAGATTATCTTATAAGTTATTTGATCAAATAACAAAAAAAAGTTATTTAGTTGCTTTGATAAAAAATGCTAATGGTCAATTTTTATTAACTGATTTTCATATAATGAATGGGTCGACTTAAGATAAATTAACAGTTTTGTTCGTTAAAATATTAATAAATTTAGTAAATCTTTTGCATTTTTTTGTTATTGTCATATAATAAGGGTAGTAGTGGTAAACTATGGGTGAAAATCAGATGTTGCTTGGCCAAAAATAATGAAACAAAAGATTAATTAATACAAGCTGGTACAGCTTTAAAAGAGTTTTAATTTATGAAAAATTTATCACACACACCAGTTATGTTACAAGAATCAGTTATTTTATTGGAAATTAAACCAGATGGCATTTATGTTGACTGTACTTTAGGTCGAGCAGGACATAGTAGAGCAATTTTAGAGCAGTTAACAACTGGTAAATTATATGCTTTTGATTTAGATCAAACAGCACTTGATGATAGTAATGCTTTATTAAAACAATATGGTAAACAATATTTTTTAATTAAAAGTAACTTTGTTAATTTACAACATGAATTATTGCAAAGAAATATTACTAAAGTTGATGGCATTATTTACGATTTGGGAATTTCTTCACCGCAGGTTGATGATGAAACTCGAGGATTTAGTTATAAAACTAATAGTCGTTTAGATATGCGGATGGATCAAAACCAAAAGTTTAGTGCTTGAGATCTTGTTAATACTTATAGTTATCAAGATTTAAGAAATATTATTAAAACTTATGGTGAAGAGTCTTTTGCTAATCAAATTGCCAAAAATATTGTTAATTTGCGAGCAAAAAAACCAATTGATACAACTGAGCAATTAACAAACATTATAAAAAAATCTTTACCAGCAAAACAAAAAAATAAAAATCATCACCCAGCGAAGAAAACTTATCAAGCAATTAGGATTGCTGTTAATAATGAATTGCATAGTTTACAATTTTCATTATTACAGGCTTTGAAATTATTAAATCCAAAAGGACGAATTGTTGTTATTAGTTTTCATTCTTTAGAAGATCGGATTGTTAAGAATATTTTTCTTGAAGCGATTAAAGACCCACAAGCTGAAGTATTTGCTAAATTGCCAATTATTAGTAATTGACAAAGTGATTACAAGATTATTACTAAAAAACCAATTATTCCTAGTCAGGAAGAAATTGAATCCAACCCTCGAAGTCGTAGTGCTAAATTAAGGGTAATTGAAAGAATAAATTAAAAAAAAGAAGAATTAGGGAAATAGTAAGAAAGGGAATATTAATAAAAATGTCTGAACAAGAATTATACGTTGTTTGTCAAATTGATGACTTCAATTTAAAAATTATGGTTAATCGTTATGTTAATAACCATATTCAAGTACTTTATAAAGAAGTACTTAATAGTGAGCAATATGCTGAAGGTGGTGTTGTGATTAATCCAGAACTAACTGGTAAACTTTTACGAACAGTCCTTGATAAAATTAATCAACTTTTAAAAATTAAAATTGAAAGGATTGCTTTAAATTTACCATCAAATAATTTAAAGATTTATCAATCACGAGCAATGCTTGATTTTAAAGAAGTTAACCATACAATTACTAATAATGATATTAATCAAGTAATTGAGATGACAAAAAATATTAGTATTGATCAAGATGAAGTTATTTGTTTGACTAAACCATATGATTTTAAAGTTGATAATAAAAATTTCCCTAATTCTTTTCCTTTAAATGTTCAAGGCCAAATTATTTACCTTGAAAGCTTAATTTATTCTTTACCAAAAGCAATTTATAATTCCCAATTGGAAGTATTAAAAGCTGCTAAATGTGAATTATTATCTACTATGTTAGAACAATTTGCTTTAGTCTTTAATTTACATAATAATTTTAATAATTTAGTATTGATTGATTGAGGTTGAAATACTACTAAAATCAGCGTTTTTTCAAATTCAGCGTTATATGCAATTCATAATATAAAAATTGGTTTTAACCAAATTGCTAAAGGTTTAATGACAAAGATGCGTTGTAGTTATAGTAAGGCAATCAAATATTTAACAAAGATTATTAATGTCAATAGTGATTATTTGAGTGATTTAGTTGTTGATAAGTATTTTGATCAAGAAACAAAACGAATCGTTACTTTAAGTAAAGCCGATTTGCAAATTACTGTTCGCAATCAATTGGATGAAATTGTTGAACATATTGAGAGTTTTTTAGTTGATATTCTTGATAAAGATCCCAATATTGAGATTGTTTTTACTGGTCAAACAATTAACTTACCTGGATTTAGTAGTTATATTAAGAGTTTTAATAAGTTAAGTAATGTATCTTTCATTACTAATACAATCCCAGGGATTGATAATTATGAGTGAGCAACATTAATTGGTATCACAAATTATCAACATAATTTAAATCTGTTTAATAATGTCTTAATTTCATCAATTAATAACCCTGGTAAGGTAATGATTAATAAAGATTCGGTATCAAGTGCTCTAACAACTGCAGATAATGCTAATAAAACTGATGTAAATCAATATCATTCACCTTTAAATTTAAATTATCAGTATAATGATAATTAGATAATTGCTAAAAATATTAAAAATAACGGAGGTAAAAATATAAATATGGAAATTAATAATACTGCACAATTTGAACAAGTTGCAATAATTAAGGTTATTGGTGTTGGGGGCGCTGGTAATAATGCTGTTAATCGTATGATTGAAGCAGGCGTTCAAGGTGTTGAATTTTATGTTGCTAATACTGATGCTCAAGTTTTAGCCGCATCTAAAGCAAAAAATCGCATTATTTTAGGTAAAGAATTATCTAAAGGTTTAGGGGCGGGCGCTAATCCAGAAATTGGTCAACAAGCAGCAATTGAGAGTGAATCAGAAATTAAAAAAGCACTTGAAGGTGCTGATATGGTTTTTGTTGCTGCTGGTATGGGTGGTGGTACTGGAACTGGTGCTGCCCACATTGTTGCCCGGATTGCTAAAGAGTCTGGTGCTCTAACAATCGCAATTATTACTAAACCTTTTAAATTTGAAGGTCGTCAAAGAAATTCTTATGCTGCAATGGGAATTGAAAAATTACGAAAACAAGTTGATGCGATAATTATTATTTCTAATGATAAATTACTTCATGTTATTGGTAATATTCCTTTAAAAGATTCTTTTCGAGAAGCAGATAATATTTTACGTCAGGGGGTTCAAACAATTACTGATTTAATTGCTGTACCAGCATTGATTAACTTAGATTTTGCTGATGTGCGAACTATTTTACAAAATAAAGGTAGTGCTTTATTTGGAATTGGTATGGGGAAAGGTGAAAATAAAGCGAAAGAATCAGCCTTAAAAGCAATTTCTTCACCCTTGCTTGATGATGTTACTATCAAAGGGGCAAAGAATTTAATTTTGAATGTTACTGGTGGTACAACTATGACATTGATTGATGCTAATATTGCTGTTGATGTTGTGCGTGAAGCTGCTGGTAATGAAGTTAATATTATTTTTGGTGTTGCCATTAATGAACATTTAAATGATGCGATGATTGTCACAGTAATTGCCACTGGATTTGAAGACCATAAACGAGCTTCAACTAATAATTTTAATAATAAAGTTAACATTTTAGATTTTATTAATAATACTCAACATTTAAATAATACCTCTGCTTCATCAATTAAAAACTTTCAAGATCAACAAGGAAAGCAAGAAAAAAATTATCAAAAAGATATTACTGAATCATTATTAGAAAACGATGATCTACCAGCCTTTTTAAGAAAACGCAGAGAATAATATGGAGGTGAAATAAATGGCTTGATGAAAAGCAAAAAATCAAAAAGATATTAATCCTTCACCTTTAGCTGAGAGTAATGTTTTTCAAAAAGAAGAACCAAACAATTTAGTTAAAGAATTTAGCCCCCAAACTTATGAAGAAGTTGAAATTATTGCTAATGCTTTAGTGGCAAGGAAATCAGTTAAGTTAAATCTGGAGAATACGATTATTGGCGATCGTAGGAGAATTATTGACTTCCTTTGTGGCATTGCTTATGTCTTAGATTTAGATATTAAAAAACATGCTGTTGATATTTATGAATTTAAACTTAATGGTTAAACAAAATAAAATCTCATAACTTAACGTTATGAGATTTTTTATATCCGATTTTAACCCCAACTAATCTCACTAGGTTTCTTGGGGTGAGCATTATGTTTAACACTGGTGATAATACCATTGCGAACATTAATCACAGTATCAGCAACATATTGAAAGTTTGGGTTATGGGTAACCATAATCACTGAGGTTTTAAAGGCTTTATTAACATCCAATAAAATTTCTAAAACTTTACGACCCATCTCTTCATCCAAAGCACCAGTTGGTTCATCACAAAATAAGATTTTTGGGTTTTTAGCTAAAGCTCGACCAATTGAAACTCGCTGTTGTTGACCACCAGATAATTGACTTGGAAATTTATTCATATGTTGATCCATCTCAATTACCTTAAAAATTTCTTCAATTCCTAACTCTTTATTTTTTGTTTTAGCTAGATTTTCGCCAACTTCAGCATTTTCTCTCGCTGTTAAGTTTGTTAATAAATTATATTGTTGGAAGATAAACCCAACATTATCTCTCCTAAACTTTGTTAGGTGGCTATCTTTTAATAACGACAAGTTATAACCGGAAACAAAAACATCACCTTGATTAGCTTTATCTAAACCAGAAATAATATTTAACAACGTTGTTTTACCAGAACCACTGGGACCTAAAATTACGACAAAAGTTTCTTTTTTAATTGCTAAATTAACACCCTTTAAAACTTCGTATTCTAAATCACCCGTTAAATAAGATTTCTTAACATCAAATAATTCAATAATATTTTCTTCAATATTAGGGATATTATTATTAATTGAAACAATTTTACCTTCTAAAATCTCTTTTGAATGGCGTTTAGTAATCTTACTTAATTTTCGCTCGCGCTCTTTAAATTCTTTGCGTGCTTTTTTTTCACTTTTTTCGTCTTTTTTAGTTTCACCCTGATCGGTGGTTGCATGTTTTTTAATAATTTCTGGTTTACTATTTTTTTTATCTTTTTTTATTTTTGCCATATTATTTTTTTCCTCCACGATATCCTAATTAGTTTCATTCAATATTTGTAATGGTCGAATTTTTTTCATTGCTTGTCATTCAATAATAAAGGTAGTAGCATAAATACCTAAAACAATGACACCAACAACAAGTGGTAATCATCAAGCAAATAATAATGGTAGCACTCAAGTTGTATTAAATGCTAAGTAGTTAGTAATCGCATTAACAATAACTCATCCAATTGGTGTTCCAATAATTCAAGTTGCAATAATGATTGGTAAATACATACCAATAACAATATTAGTAATTTTACCATTACTATAACCTAAAGTTTTCATTGTTGCTATAATCTTACGATTTTCATAAATTACTAAGTTACTTGTTAATAAAATAATAAAGAATGAAATAATTAGTGAGAAAACAATAAAGAATAATAAGACGGTATTAACTAATTGGGTAATTTGTTCTAATAATTGTTGGTGAACATATAATGGCAAGACATTAACAGCAGTACCTTCACCATAAACTGGATAAATTTTTTTATCAGTAGTATCTTGGCCACCATTCATACCGACCGCACTATAATCACCATATGCTTGCGAAACTGAGAATGATTCAGTAATATCAACTAATTTATTAGAACTTGAAAATTTAAAATTGAAGATTGGGAATTCATTATTAAAAATAACTTTTAATGGGTCAGATTCTGGTAATTTTTTAAATTCCTCATAATCATTATCAGCTAAAAAACTAAAATCAATTCCATTAACAATCCCTTTAGTTTGTCATTCTTTTTGATAAAGTTTGTATAAAACCATTTTTGTTTGATCAAAATGTAATAATTGATCAGCATTATCTTTAGCAATATAAGCTGTTGGTTGACCATAACCATTGTAAATTCCAGCAACTTTAAATTCTGTTCATTCATTTTCTGGTTCAACCACAACATTACCTTGATTAATTTCTTTTAACATTGGTGTCGCATTAGATCCACCATTTGGGTAAGCACCACTAGTGTTAGTTTTTGGAATTTGACTATATTTCGTAGTAAATGTTTTAAGTGTAACATTATTTTCACCATCAGGCACTGGGTCATCATTATTAATGCCACTAAAATCAATTTTGTTTAAGTCAATTGGGGTATATTGATTAGGAAGCTCTGGATCTTGATTTGTCTTTAAAACATTACCATTAGCTGACATTTTAAATGTTTGGTTTTCTTTTAGGTTTAGTTGTTTAGCAACTGTTTGGTTGATAACGATATTAATTTCACCACGATCATTTTTTCTTTCTAAAGTATCATTTAAACTATGACCATTACTATTATATAGTTGCATTAATGATGATTTTTGCAGATTTTTTTCATTTTGTAAACCATAAATTTTAATTGAATATGGTTTATTATTGAATTGTTGTTCTGAAGTACCAACAAAATAAGTACCTAATTCATCAGTATTTTTATCAAAAGGAACAACATTAAAACTAATATTAAACTTACCATCAGGATTTTCGAAGGCTTTAGCAATATTTTGTTTAATGAAGTATGGTGATTTTGTATATGTTCCTTGGGCAATTGCTTGACCAACGCGATTATAAAATATTGCGTAGTATCAAATTAGCATTTTTCTAATTCACTGATTTTGCATTTGATCATCAATTGGATTAGGATGATCAAATAATTCTGATTCATTTGCAATATGTCATGGATAAGAGTTATCACTTGCATCAAATTCAAAATTAGCTAAGTCAGTTTTAAAATTAGCTTCATCGCTATTTCAAGCGCCAGCAGCGCTAACAAAAGTAGTAAATTTATTTTTATCAAGTTGTTTTTTATTATTATCAGCACTGACATTAGGATTTAAGTCCATCGCGATTGTTGAACGATAATTAATATAAAAAGTTCTCGCAGTTTGGTACTGCTCTAAACTATAAATATCTGATGCTTGAGCAAGGTTATGAATTGGTAAACCTTCAGGTCACGCCATTGGGAGAATAAACATTAAAAACGTTGGATCAGTTGTACTAGCATCTAAACCATCAAGAAAGTTTTTAGTAAACATTTTGCCATATAAGTAAGTTAAATGATTTAAACCTAAAGTTAATAATGAACTTTGATCAGTCGGATCAGGAGTAATTGGTGCATAAGCTTCTGGATTAATATTATTATCAATTAATTCTTGGGCAAATTGTTCATTAGTTCGTTTTGGGTGTTTGTATACATAATCATCGCCATGTTTTGTTATTTCATAATCTCAAGGTGTACTATTAGGGTTATAAGTCTTATAAAAACTAAATGGTGAGTTATAAGTTGGATTAACATATTCTGTTAAAGTTTGATAATTCATACCAGTATAAGTATTTCGTTGATTGTCAGTCATGATTTTTGGTCCAATAATTGCTGTTGTCATTAGCACAGTTCCTAAAAACATTGTTAAAAATACTGCTAACATCTTCCCAATTGATGAAGTAAATAATGCTAATCGAAATCTTGTTAAGAAGGTAGCGTTACCACTAATCTTTTTAATAAATTTTTTGAACAATGAATCACGATTATTTGAAATATTTTTAATTAAAACAATTGGATTTTTAACTACTGTTAGAGCACTAATAATTCACGCAATAATTGATAAAAAACCAAAAGTTAATAATAAACAATATAAGTAACCTAAACCATCAAAGACAAAACTACCAAAGTTTAAATTAAAATAATTAGCAAAAGTATTAACAACCAAGATTTGTAATCCCGATGCTGGAAAGAAAACTAAAATTGTACCAATCAATGCTGCAAACATTGGATAAGCAAGTGAGGTAATTAAAATTTTTCAATTAGAATAACCTAATGATTTTAAAATTCCGATTTGTGGTTTTGAATTATCAATGTTTTTGAAAGTAATTAAGATAACAGTAATCCCGGTAATTACTAAAACAATTAATAATAAAGCAATTAATAATGATTTGAAGGCTTGAATTGTGCCTGGTAAAGTTGATGTTCGACTATTAAAACGATAATTACTATCACCAAGCCGATAAACTAAATTAGCACCAGCATTACTAATATCAACATAACGAGCTTTGAAAAAGTTTGAAATTTCTGTTAGATCATTTTTTTCTGTCATTGTTGATTTACCAACATAATAAACTTCAGTATCTTTACTAGATGCTGTACCAATTCAATCTTTACTTTTATTATGAAATCATAATCAGTTATTATCAACTTTTAATCTGCTGGCAAAACCAAATTTTGTTGGTTCAACATATAAAATTCCCTCTTTAGTTTTATTTGGTAATGGTGTTGTTTGATCAATAATTGGTGTAATAAAATCAGCTGAGCCACCAAAACCAACTATTTTTAATCAATTATAGTTATTGTACGCTGGATTAGTGATATCATAGTCTACTTTTAAACTATCACCTTTTTCATCCAACTGCACTCTAATAACATCACCAATTATTAAATTATTTTTATTAGCAAATTCTTTATTAATAACTGTTTGTTTTTCAATTGGCACAATCTCATTAGGATTTTCACCAATATTAAACCCATGATTAATAATTAATTTATCAATTCTAGCATCTTTATTATAAGCAATTAGTTTTAATACTTTGGGATCATTATGATTGTTAAGTTGTAAAGTTCGAGCCTCAACCCGATCTCAAATAAAACTATTGTTAGGGTTATTAGCAATTTCATTCAAATATAACTGTTGATTTTCAATTGCTGCTGCTGGATCATCAGGATGTTCTGGATGATTTGGTTCTGGTAAATCATTAGTTAGTTTTGCAGTATTGTAAGGGTCAAAAATAAAATCATGAATATTAGATTGCTCTTCAGAAATCAAATTTTTATATTGTGTGTCAACCCGAGTTAAACTAGTTTGCATCAAAGAAAAAATTGTTGATGAAAGCAAAACTAAAACTGCTAACCCAATTAACTGTATTTTATTCCGGAATGCTTGTTTTGCAGCATTTTTAAATAATAATAAGTTGAGATAACTTTTTTTGTCTTTAGGTTTTTTAATTTTCTTCTGTTTTAATTTCTCCATTTTTTCAGTATTTATCCTTTCTTAAAATTTTACTTTAAGTACAGGATTTATTATTCAATTAAGCTAATCTTTCAACCATTAATAATAATTTTTTGTAGTTTAATAATATTTTTTTTTCCAAGATTAATTCAAGCAATAATAAATAACACAAATTGTTGTTTAATTGTGTTCTTGTTGTTATTTAAATTTTCAATCTCATTTGTTTGTTGCTTTTTTCAATTTGCAAAATTTCATAATGTAGCAATTGCTTTTGTTTTACTATAAATAGTTAAACTTTTTTTCACTTTGATTAATTCATCATTTTTTTTATTAATTAAAATATGATAAGTTTCAATAATTAAATATTTAATTACTAAGAAATTTTCATTGAAAAGGCAAAAAATAAACAAAGTAAAAATACTATATATTATTATAACAAAAATAGTATTATTGGTGTTTGTTAATAATAAATTATGAATTTTTCATGAAATCATTAAAAATTGACCAAAAATAATGGCAATCAAAATAATAAAACTTAAATTTGAAGAACTAGGAGTTAATTTATTTTTTTTGTTACTTTTAACTAGGAAACTAAACGAAATAATAAATTGTAACAATAAAATTAGTGATAAAAATGGCATTAGTTGATTTCAAAAAATATTAGTAAACTTTTGGTTTAAAACCAGTAATACAACTTGAAATGAAATTAAGACAATTTTTTCATAAGTTAAATTTGTTTCTGCTAGTAAATTTTTTTTATGTGATTTTTGTTGGTAATTAGCAGTTAAAATTAGATTAATTTTAGTTATTAAAATTAATAAAGTAAAAGGCAAAATTAATAAAATAATTAGTTGTCACAAATTATTAATTTGCTGATTAAAATTATTGATCATTTTTGTCTCCCACATTATTATCTTTAATAATTTATTATTCATTATAATAATTATAGTATTTTTTTTGATAAATTCAGATTTTTTGTTGTAAAGTTAGAATTATGATTTAAATTTATTATTACTTTATCATTAATATTTTTAAAATTTTTAATATTACGATATCAGTTTTATCTGCTAATCCATGATAAAATTGAAACAATAAATTGAAACAAAGTGAAATAAATTTAATAAATTATATTATAGGTGATAATATTTATGGCTTTCTTAAAAAGAATTGAAGCACATGGGTTTAAATCTTTTGCTGACGATTTGAAAATTGAATTTAATACTAACATTGTTGGTATTGTTGGACCAAATGGTAGTGGTAAATCTAATATTAATGATGCAATTCGGTGAGTTCTTGGCGAACAATCGGTTAAATCTTTACGTGGTGAAAAAGTTGATGATATTATTTTTAACGGTGCTCAAGGTAAAGCACCATTAAATATGGCGCAAGTAACATTAGTTTTTGATAATTCAACTAAAAAATTTAATTCGCCATTCAATGAAATTGAAATTACTAGAAAAGTTTATCGTAATAGTTCAGAAAATGAATATTATATTAATAAAACTCGTGTGCGCTTAAAAGATGTTCAAAATTTAGTAATTGATACTGGTTTAAGTAAGGGTTCATTAGCAATTATTAGTCAAGGTAATGTTTCCAAATTTGCTGATTCAAAACCAGAAGAACGTCGAACTTTATTTGAAGAAGCTGCTGGTGTGGCAAAATATAAGAAAAGAAAAGAAGAAAGTTTAAGAAAATTAGAACGAACTAATGAAAATTTAGTTCGTGTTGAAGATATTGTTAGTGAAATTTCAAGAAAAATTGAACCACTGGCAAAGCAAGCACAAAAAGCTAAAAACTATCTTGAGATTAGTGAAACCTTAAAAAAATATGAAATTACCTTGTTAGTAAAAGATGGGCGAATTTTTCAAGATCAACTAAAAGAATTAACGAATAATATTGCAAGAAATGAAGCAATTGATCAATCATTAAAGTTAAAAATTGATAATCATCAACAAAAATTAAAATTTTTAAAGAATAAAACTTATGAATTAGATAAAAATATTAATAGTTTGGAGATGAACTTAACTAATATTAATAATTTATTAAATATTTTGGAGCAGCAAAAAAAAGTTTTGCAAGATCAAGCAAAACAAGCGAGAGAAAAAACTCAAAATGCTTCAGAAATTAGCAAATTAACAACAAATATTCAAGATTTATTAAACATTATTAATCATAAAAAAGTGATTCACCAACAAGAACAAGAAAATTTACAACAATTGAATGATAAATTAGCAAATATTGTTTTACAAAAAGATGATGTTTTAATTTCCAAAAATGATTTGTATTCTACTTTAGGAACAAAGAAAGCTAATTTAGGTTTTATTATTGCTAATCAAGAACGACAAAAACAAAAAAACTTTGCTGTTGAGACAGTGTTGAATAATCGTAATAGTTTATATGGTGTAATCGACATTGTTGCTAATTTGATTGAAGTACCAGAATTATACCAACAAGCAATTAGTGTTGTTCTTGGTAATAATTTAAAAAATTTAGTAACTAAAACTGATAAAGATGCAGCAAAAGCAGTTAATTTCTTAAAAGAAAATCGTGCTGGGATTGCGACATTTTTACCATTAAATACAATTCAAGTACGCCCAGTTTTTCAAGAAGATATGATTGTTGTTAATAGTCAAACAGGTTTTATTGATTTTGCTAATAATTTAGTGACAACAAAAAGTAGTAATTATCAGAAAGCGATTGATTTTCTTTTAGCAAGAACAATTGTTTGTGAAACTTTAGAAAATGCTAGAGCAATTTCTCAACTAATTGCAGCAAAATATCAATGTGTTACGCTTGATGGTCAATTAGTTAAAGCTGGTGGTGCGATTGTTGGTGGTTTTCAAAGACAAAATAATAGTAATCTTAGTTTGTTAAAAAAAGATGATAACCTTGAGGCAATAAAAACGGAAATTAAAAATTTAGAACAAGAATCAGTTAATTTGAATATTCAAATTACTAGTTTTGAAGCAGAAATTAATAATTTCCAAACTCAAAAAGTAAAAACTGATTTAATAATTAGTAAATTAAACTCTGAAATTATTGATTTAGAAAATCGTTCTCAGTTATTATCAACGCAATATCAAAATTTAACTGGGAAAAAAATTGTTTTAGATAATAATCAAGAATTAAATGATATTTTTGCTCAATATCAAAAAAATAAATATCAACAGGAAAATTTTAATTTACAATTGCAAACATTACGGCAAGAAAAGCATCAGAGTTTAACGGAAATGCAAGGATTAGAAAATGAAGTTTATGCCTTTGATCAAGAATATGATACGGTGATTACTAATTTAAATAGTGATAAATTAGCCAAAATTCATTTGGAAAATAAAGTTGAACAAATTTTAAAACGTTTAGTTGAAACTTATCATCTAACTTTTGATCGGGCAGCTGAACTTTATCATCAGCCATTAGATAATGAAGATCAAGCAAGAGAATTAGTATTTAAATTACGTGCTGATTTGGAAGATTTAGGGTTTGTTAACATTAATGCGATTGAAGAATATGAAACTGAGAATCAAAGATACCAAAATTTAAAAACTAAACATCAAGAATTAACAACTGCTGTGAAGGAGTTATTACAAGCAATTGATGAAATGGATAAAGTTATGATTGAAAAATTTGATGCAACAATCAAACAAATTAATCAGGTGCTACCAGAAACTTTTCAAACTTTATTTGGTGGTGGGAATTGTCAATTACGCTATAGTCAACCAGATGATATTTTAAATACTGGAATTGAAGTTTTAGCTAATCCGCCAGGAAAAAAAATTAGTAATTTGAATTTATTATCAGGTGGTGAAAAATCTTTAGTTGCTTTAGCAGTTTTATTTGCAATTTTAAAAGTTAAACCACTGCCATTAACAATTTTAGATGAAGTTGAAGCACCTTTAGATCCAGCCAATTTAGAACGATTTGCTCGTTATGTTCGTAATTTTTCTCAAACAACACAATTTATTATTGTTACTCATCGCCCAGGGACAATGGAAAACTGTGATGTTTTATATGGTACAACAATGGAAAATCAAGGGGTAACAAAGATGGTAACAATTAAATTAGCTGATACTAAAACAACATTAAGTGCTGATTCATCACAAACGACAACAGTTGGTCTTGAATAAATGATATTTTAAGATTAGAGGAGGTTAAAAAATGACAAGAGTTGAAAAATATCACCAATTAAGAAATCAAATTACGAAAGAAATTCAAGAAAATGCTGTGATTTGAGAACAAGAAAAGAAAATTGAACAATATAAAAATCAATTGTTGAAAATGAATCATGATTATTTTGCACCAATTATTAAGAAACTTGATGATAGCTTGAAGTTAATTAACCTAGAAAGTATCCTTTTAAAAAATAATTATCAATACTTAGCACCAAAAGATAAGTATTTATTAATTAAACTTTTATCTGATCTTAATAATATTTTTGAATCTTACCAACCAAAATCACAAAATTGTGTGATTGAAAAAACTGTTGTTGATTATCCATTAGAATATGCAACTTTAATTAATAGTATTAATCAAAAAATTGCTGAATTTGAAACCAATTTAGAAAGCAAAATTAATGATATTAATGCTTTTAGTCATGCAATTGAAAGGAAATATCAAAAGGATAATACTTCCCAGAATTTTGACCAAAGTATTAAAGATATTAAGGTGAATAGTAATAAATTACAAGATGATTTTCAACAGTTAAAGATTAAAGGAAAAAATAGTTATAAAATTAGTTTGTTTTTATTTGCAATAATTATTATTGCTTTAATTGTGATTGTTGTATTATTATTGTTGTTAGTAGTTTAATGATGTTAAAAAATAATTAACAATCGAGAAAATATCACTGAATCAAGGATGAAATAAGGATGGAACGAGAATATGAGTCAAAAAATAAATATTGCCATTGATGGTCCAGCAGCGTCAGGAAAAAGTGCTGCAGCGCAAATGTTAGCAAAAAAGATTGATTATATTTTTGTTGATACTGGAATTATTTATCGTAGTTTTACTTGATTTTGCTTACAAAATAATTTTGATTTAAAAAATACCCAACTTTTAATTTCTGCTTTGAAAACTTTTGTTATTAAATGGGTTAATAATCATTTTTTATTTAATAACCAACCAATTACTGATGAAATTTATAGTTCTAATGTTACAAAAAGTGTTCCAATGATTGCTGTAATTCCTGAAATTCGTACTTTATTTGTTGAAAAGATTCAAGAAATTGTTAGCAATAAAGGTTATATTGTTGTTGGGCGCGATATAACTAGTGTTGTTTTACCTGATGCAGAATTAAAAATCTTTTTAACTTCAACGTTAGAAGCTAGAAGTGAAAGAAGATGAAAACAATATCTTTCTGAAGGAATTAATATTACAAGAAAAACAGTTTTTCAAGATATGCAAAAACGTGATAGTACTGATAAAAATCGTGATGTTGGACAATTAACAATTGTTGTTGATGCGATTGTTTTAGATAATAGTAATTATGATTTAGCAACGACAGTTGATAAACTTTTGGAAATTTTTAGTAACTATAAAGCAGTTGCAACACCAACATCTGTAACCAAAAAGGAAGAATATTAATTATGGCGACAGTGAATACAACAAAAGATTTTCCCAAAGTTGTAATTGTTGGTAAACCTAATGTTGGTAAATCATCATTATTTAATCGAATTATTCAAAAAAGAACGGCAATTATTAGTGATCAACCACAAACAACGCGTGATCGCAATTATGGTGCAACACAATGATTAACAAAACAATTTGTTGTTGTTGATACTGGTGGCATTAGTAGTGCCAAAATTAATTTTCAAACAGAAATTAATCAACAAGTTAATGTTGCTTTAAATGAAGCAGATGTTGTAATTTTTGTTTGTTCTTATCAAGATGGTTTAACAGTTGAAGATGAAACAATTGCTAAGTTATTATATAAAGTTAAAAAACCAATTATTTTAGTTGCTAATAAGTATGATAAAGTTGATAATAGTGATTTAGTTGCTGATTTTTTATCATTAGGTTTTGGTTGACCAATTTTAGTTTCTGCTAGTCATGGCATTGGTGTTGGTGAATTATTAGATCAAATTATCATTAAGTTGGGTGATAAAAAAGTTATCACAGCAGCAAAAATAACTAATTTAGCTGTTATTGGTCGACCAAATGTTGGTAAATCAAGTTTAGTTAATGCAATTTTAGTTGAAGATCGGGTGATTGTATCACCAATTGCTGGTACAACAACTGATGCGATTGATACTTATTTTCAATATAATAAAGAAAAATATTGTTTAATTGATACCGCAGGGATTCGACGAAAAGGTAAAATAACTGACAGTATTGAAAAATATAGTGTTATTAGAACAACTGATGCCATTAAACGTAGTGATTTAATTCTTTTCTTACTAGATGCTGATGAAGGGATTATTGAGCAAGATTTAACTGTTGCTGGTTTAGCAAAAAATTTGGATAAACCAATTATTATTGTTGTTAATAAATGAGATTTAGTTGCTAATGATGAGAAAGCAATGAAGGAATTTACTAAAAAAATTAAAGAAAAGTTTAAGTATTTAGATTATGCTTTAATAACTTATTTATCAGCTTTAAAAAGAACAAGAATTAATGTTTTATTTAAAGCAATTAATGTTGTTTTAACAAATATGAACTTAAGAATTAAAACAAGTGTCTTAAATGAAATAATAACAAAAGCTCAATTAATTAATCAAGCACCAAATTTTAATGGTGGGCGATTAAAAATTTATTACGGCACGCAAGTTGAAACAGCACCGCCAACGTTTATTTTAATGGTTAATAATAAAGATTATTGCCATTTCTCTTATCACAGATTTTTAATTAATCAAATTCGTAATAGTTTTGATTTTGTTGGGGTACCAATTAGAATAATTTTAAAAAATCGTAAATCATTGTATAAAGATAATGATTAGATCCTAATATTTAATCGATAAAGAATTGTTAACAATTCTTTTTTTGTTTATTTTTTGAATTTTATCAATAATTAGCACAGTTAATCAATTATTTGTTATGATATAAGTAAAGTAAGAATCAGTTTAAATTTTTTAGGGGATTAATTTAAATTAATTCATTTTTGTTATGAAATTATAAAAGGGGGTGCAAAAAATGTCAAATAAGACTTTAGTTAACGATCAAGAAAATAAAATCCAAAAATTTGGTCATAAGAAAAAAAAGTGACTAGTTGGTTTAGCAATTGTTAGTTTAATTACTATTATTGCTATTGGTAGTACTGGAATAATAATTGCTGTCCGAGCAGAACAAGAAAAGTCAGAACCACAGCCAGTGTTTAATTTACAAGAAGTATTGGAAGATTATCAATTGGATGCAGTAAAAGTTAGAAAATTAGCTTTGAATGCTATTAGTTCTGATATTTTTGAATATATTAATGAAAAAACTAATATTGCAGTTGCAGTTTTAAATCAAGAATTAAATTTTGCTTGAAATCTTGACAATTGACCATATGAAATTTTTGTGTCGGTTGATCCTGAAAGCTCAATCTTTTTTCTTGATCAAGAAAAATTAACGATACCAATTGATGGTGATAATTTAAGAATTTTTGAAGCAATTGATAATTTTAAAGGTAAACAGCCATATCAAGAAGATTATTTGGACGCTTGAACAAAATATTTTAATTCAATGCGTGATATTTTTCTTGCTAAAATTGTAAGAAAACCAGTAAAAATTAAAAATGGTGATGATATTCAAATCTCTAATCGACTACAATCCTATTTATTCAATTTAATTCATGATACAAGAACTGAAGAACATGAACAACTAGGTTTACCGCATGAGGTAGTATCATATAAATTTTCATTAGTAGAAGATGACATAATTGATTTTGAAAATAATATTTATACATTTGATTTTATTAAATTAAGTTTTACTAATCTTGAAGAAAATGCTTATATGTGGGTGGGCGAAAATGTTGAAGTTCATTTTGAATTAATTTAATATTAAAATTATTGACTGATTGAGAGTTTTTGCTTTAATTTCAGCAGTTAGTTAATTTTATTTACCTAGTAAGGTTTTAAATTAAATTTATCAATGTAAGGTTTGATGATTTTTTGTCAAACCTTTTTAATTTTTAAATTAAATTAATCATTAAAACTAGAAAATTTTTAATCTTTAAAATATAATTTTAATTAATTACTTAAAGTGTTAATCAAAAATTTAAATTCTAAAAAGTAACGATTATTTTTTTATATTTTAAGGGGGCAAATGTGAAAAAAATTAATGATGTTAAAGGTCCAGAAATTAGCAAAAAAACTTTAACAGAAGAAAATTTGTATAATTTTATTTTACGAAAAGAATACAAAAAAAACCAAGAAACTGTTTTTTGAACTGTGTTCATGGCGTATATGATTTTTTATTTTACTAGAAAACAATGAACAGTTTTTGGTAGTCAATTAATGGAAGATGGAATTATTACAACATCACAATATAGTATTGTTGGTTTAATTTTAGCGATTGTTTATGGTTTATCAAAATTTATTAATTCACCATTGTCTGATCGTAAATCTAATCGCTGATTATTAGGTTTGGGCTTAATTGGTGCGGGTATTTTTAATTTTTTATTAGGTTTTAGTTGAATTAATGTTAGTAATATTTTGACACCAATCATTCTTAGTTCGGTATTAATGGTTTTAATTGGTTGAATTCATAGTTTGGGTGCAATTCCCTGTGTTCGTTTTTTTTATAATTGATTTGATCATAAAAGTCGCAGGAATCGTAATATTATTTGAAATATTTCTCATAATATTGGTTCAGCATTATCAAGTTTTCTTATTATTGGGTCATTTTCTTTATTTTCTGAAACTTTTGGTTGACTAGGTTATTTTATTCTTCCAAGCGTTATTAGTATTATTTTTGGAATTATTGTTATTTTAATTATTAAAGATCGACCAGAGAAAGCTGGTTTGCCGTCATTACAAGAATATTATAATTTGAAAATGATTGGCGAAGAAAATCAGATAGTAAAAAATAATGAAGTTGATAAACCATGAAAATATTATTTTATTAAATATGTTTTAAAAAATAAATTTATTTGATTTTTAGCAGTTGCTAATATGTTAATGTATACCGTGCGAATGGGTATTAGTGATTGAGGGTTAAATTATTTAAAAAAAGTTCATGATTTTGATATTAAAAATCAAGGGAAATGAATTTATTCAATGTTTGACTGAGGTGGTGTTAGTACAACATTAATATTAGGGTTATTAGCCAATAAATACTTGAAAAAATTTGCTAAGTTTAATATGGCAATGATTTTAATTGCTACCCTATCACTAGTAGGAATTTGATTGCTTGCAAAAGATTCAATTGTTTTATTGGCAACCTTTATGTTATTAGCAGGGGTATTGTATATTCCTCAATGTTTTTTATCAGTTATGGCAAATGAATTTTCTCATCATAAAGTTATTTCAACTTCAACAGGTGTTTTAGGAGTTTTTGGTTATTTTGGTGATGCTTTAATGTCAAAAGTTATTATTGGTCAATGATTAATTAATGTTGGCTGAACTGCTGTATTTATTTTTTTAATTAGTTGTGGTTTAGTTGCAGCAACAATGCTAATTCCAATGTTTAATAAACATGCAGCACAATAAATAAATCGCTTATTTTTATTAATAAACATATTTATTTTATTAATTAATGATAAAATAAAAACACAAACTAAGTTTTGAGTTTGAGAAAACTGTGTAAGATAGGAGATTTAAATGACTAAAAAAGAATTAGTTAATATTGTATCAAAGAATACAAATGTTTCAGTAAAGGATACAACAGTAGTGCTTGATAGTTTCTTTGACCTGATTGTAAAAAAAGTTTCAGATGAAAAAATTAATTTACCAATTGGAACTTTTAAATTATCAAAACGTAAAGCAAGGGTAGGACGTAATCCACAAACTGGTAAAGAAATTCAAATCCCAGCTTCTAATAATTTAAAATTTAGAGCTAGCAAATCCGTTAAAGAAGTATTAAATAAATAATTAAATAATTTTTAAAAAATCTAATAAAAATGGGTTGATAAGTTCAAGCTTAGACCCATTTTTCTTTATTCATTGAAAAGAAATTTTTAACTTTTTTTGTCTTAAAATTATTAATTGGTTAATAAAAACTAAATAATATTGTTGGTAGAAACTAAAATAAATAATGATAAAACTAATTGCTTGTTGTTGGTGTGCTAACTGTAAAAAATTTCATTGATGTTCTTTAATATTTTTTCATGGTAGATTTAATTTATTAGTCATTTTTGCTTCAAAACAAAGATATTTACCTTGATAAACACCATGGTAATCTACTGTTCCTTGATTAAGGGAATAATATCGATTATTTCTAATTAATAGTTTAGGTGAATTTTTAAAGATTAATGCTTTTCTTTCATTATTATAAGTTTCAATAGTATAATTAATAATAGTTTCTAAGTAATTACTATTATTTAACTTAGACATTTTATCACCTCAATAGTTTATTAATTATTAATCTTAAAATTTCCTTTAAATTGCTGGAGTTGTTGTTATTATGAATATGAAAAATATCAATCTGAAACAAGAAATTCTCGATAAAGAATTTAGTGTTGAATATAAAGGTTATAATCCTAATGAAGTTGATCAATTTTTAGACTGATTGACAGTATATTTTGAGTTGTTGGAAAAAGAAATTAAAAAATTAAAAGATCAATTATCTTTAGAGCAAAATAATAATAAAAAAATTCTTGAAGAATATTCAAAATTAAATGAAAGTTATTCTTTATTAAAAGAACAAAAAACAGCTTTAGAAGCTAAAGGTGTTGAAAATGTTGATATTATCACAAGATTAAGTAAATTAGAAACTATTGTCAACGAAGACTAATTATGGTATAATTCTACTTGTAAAGAATAAAAAATGAGCTAATCGCTGCAAACTAAAATTTGTAGAGGAAAGTCCACGCTCACACTTTCTGAAATGAAAGTAGTGGTTTGTGTTAAAGGAAAAAATAACTTTAAGTAGTTAAATCTTGATTTAACTAACGGCTGATGAAAAACCTAAGTTTTAATTATTAATTAAAATATGGTTCTAGTCTATAAAAGTGTCATAGAGACGAGTATTAAGGAAACTTAAGAAGTGGAACGTGGTAAACCCCACAAGTGAGAAACCCAAATTTGGTAGGGGAGTTTGTTTTCTAGAATAACAATGGGAAACAAAATTGAATTCTTTCGGGATTCAATAGATAAATGATTAGCATGTTATATTGGTTTACAATATAACATACAGAACGTGGCTTATGATTTTTTTATTCTTTTTTTTATTTTCTAATAATTTTTTTTTATAATTAAATAAAAAAAGGATTAAAAATGGCTGACAAAAAACAAGCAACGAATGATACCAAAAATTTAACTGCCAAAATAATTAAATTGTTAAAAGATGCTAGTTATACAATTAGTAGTTGTGAAAGTATTACTGGTGGTTTTTTTAGTAAAACAATTACTGATTTTCCTGGTGCTTCACAAGTTTTTAAAGGGGCAATTATTGCTTATGACAACGAAATTAAAATTAAAGTTGTCAAAGTTAAACCAAAAATTATTAATAAGTTTGGTGCAATTAGTCGTGAGTGTGCTTTAGCAATGGCCAAAAATATTAAAAAGATTTTTAAAACAGATATTGGCATTAGTTTTACTGGTAATGCTGGTCCCGATAATCTTGAAAATAAGCCGTCAGGTTTAGTTTATTTAGCAATCGTTCTTAATAAAAAACAATTTTGAGTTGAAGAGTTACATTTAGTTGGTTATCGTGATCAAATTAGGGTTGCAGTAATAAAAAAAGCGCAAGAACTTTTACTCGCAAATTTAATAAATTTAAAAAATCAATAATAAAAAAAGGAATCACTAATTAAGGTTATTAATAACTTTATGAGGTGATTTTTTTATGATCGAAAATGTTAACGAAAATTCATTAATAAAAACTGTTAAAGAAGTTGAAAAAGTGTTTGGTAAAGGGTCTATCATGCTTTTTAATGATGATACTTTTACTAATGTTAAAGTTACTAGTTCTGGTAGTATGTTATTAAATCAAGCTTTAGGAATTGGAGGGTTTCCTCAAGGAAGAATTGTTGAAATTTATGGTCCTGAATCAACAGGTAAAACTACTTTAGCTTTATTAACCTTGGCACAAGGACAAAAAAATCAGCAAAAGGTTGCATTTATTGATGCTGAGCACGCTTTAGATGCTCAATATTGTCAAAAATTGGGAATTGATTTGGATCAATTTTTATTGTCGCAACCCGATTCTGGTGAGCAAGCATTAGAAATATTGGAGATGCTTGTAAAAACAGGAATAATTAATTTGATTGTGATTGATTCAGTTGCTGCTTTAGTCCCTGAAGTTGAATTAAAGGGTGAGATAAATGATCAAATAATTGGTGCCCAAGCTCGGTTAATGTCAAAAGCATTGCGACGATTGGCGCCAATGATTGCTAAAACTAATTGTACTGTGATTTTTATTAATCAGATTCGCCAAAAAATTGGTGTTATTTATGGTAATTCTGAAGTTACTCCCGGTGGCAAAGCACTGAAATTTTATAGTTCAATTAGGTTAGAAGTAAGGAAGGGCGAACAAATAGTTGAAAATCAAATAGTAATTGGTCATAAAATCAAAATTAAAGTTGTTAAAAATAAATTAGCTGCCCCATATAAAGTTGCAATGATTGATTTTTATTTTAAATCAGGAATTTCATTAATTAATGAAATTATTGAGTTGGCAGTTACAAGCAAAATTATTAGTAAATCAGGTTCATGGTATAGTTATGAAGATCTTAAATTAGGACAAGGCAAAGATAATGTCAAAGAGTACTTAGAAAACCATCTTGATTTATTAGATAAAATTAAATTGAAAATAGAATTTCCAATAAAAAATAGTAATTTATGTTAAAATTAATTTGGAAATTATCCATTTGAATTTAAATAATTTAATTAAAAACCCTAATTTTAATTTAAGAAATAGCTTAATTAACTAATAAAAAGTGCTACTTTTCTCTTTGTCGGATTAGAAAAGGAGTGATAAAATTTATGATAAACTTATCACAATGATTAATTGCAATAATTATTATTGCAACAATTATTTGCGGCGGAATTATCGGCTTTTTTGTAAGGAAAGTCTTTTGAAAAATCAAAGAAAAAAAGAGTTTAGAACAAATAAAAAAGCATGAAGCCAAAGCAAAAAAAATTATTCAAGTTGCTAAAGCAGATGCTAAACTTGAAGCTAATCGTTTTAAAAACGAAGTTCAACAAGAAATTGATGCAAGAAAAAAACAAAATTTAGATTATGAAAATCTTTTAACTAAACGAGAAAGAAAGTTATTAGAAAGAGAAGATAATTTAGAAACAAAAATCCAGGAATTATTCCAAAGAAAAGAAGCACTTAATAATCTTAAATTAGAATATAAACAAAAAATTGATCAAGAAATCTTTGAATTAGAAAAGATTGCTGGCATTACTAAAAAAGAAGCCAAAGAGCAATTAATTGCTAAACTTGAAACTAATTTAAAGTTAGATTTAAATAAAATTGTTAAAAATGCTGAGTATAACGCCAAAATTAAAGCAAAAGAAATTGCTAATTCAATCGTTGCCGAAGCGATTGAAAGGTATGCTTCAAACTTTATTGTTGATAAATCGATTTCCTATGTCAAACTTCCTAATGAAGAAATGAAAGGTCGAATTATTGGAAAAGAAGGCCGAAATATTAAGTCATTTGAGTTGTTAGCTGGTGTTGATGTGATTATTGATGATACACCTGAAACAATTCAAATTTCATCTTTTAATCCAATTAGGCGAGAAATTGCTACTAGAGCTTTGGAGGACTTAATTAAAGATGGACGGATTCAGCCAGTTAGAATTGAAGAAATATTAAAATTTCATGAACAAGAAATTACTGAGAATTTTAAAGTTGACGGTCAACAAGTTCTTGATGATTTAAAATTAGTTGATATGCATCCTGATTTAGTTTCATATTTAGGACGATTAAAATATCGTACTAGTTATGGTCAAAATGTTTTAGTCCATTCATTTGAAGTTGCTAAAATTTCTGGTGCAATTGCTGCAGAATTAGGTTTGGATATCCAATTAGCTAAGAGAGCAGGTTTACTACATGATATTGGTAAAGCAGCTGATTTTGAATTAGAAGGCTCACATGTTTATAATGGTGTCTTACTAGCAAAAAAATTTCATGAAAATGATATTATTATTAATGCAATTCATTCACATCATGGTGATGTCCAAAAAAATAATATTTATTCTGCAATTGTTTCGGCTGCTGATACTTTATCAGCTGCTAGACCGGGTGCAAGAAATAATTCTTTAGAAGCTTTTATTACTAAAATTAAAGAAATTGAAGATTTGTGTAGTGCAATTCCTGGTGTTGAAAAAGCTTATGCTGTTCAAGCAGGTAGACAAATTCGTGTAATTGTTGACCCCAAAGCAATTAATGATCATGATGCTCATCTTTTAGCAAAAACTATCAAAGAAAAACTGGAAAAATTTATTACAATTCCTGGTGATGTTCATATAACTGTCATTAGGGAGTTGCGGGCAACTGAATTAATTACTTAATTCAGTTTTTCTTTACCTTACTTAATTTGGTTGTGTGGTTGATTAGTGATATAATATTAAGGAATTTTATTCAGAGGTGACAAAATGAGTTTTGCTGATTTAATGGCAAAAAAAATGCAAAAAACTTTAACTAAAAATTTAAATAAAAAAACTTTAACAGCCGATAATATTGAAGCTTTCTTAAAAGATTTAAGAATTATCCTTTTAGAATCTGATGTTAATTTTCAAGTTATTAAAAAATTGATTGATCAAATTAGAGAAAAAGCCCTTGGCGAGTATATCAAAGAAGGTTTAGATTACCAACAAATGTTAATTAAAATTATTCATGAAGAGTTTGTTAACATTATGGGTACTAAAAATGTTGATTTAACATTAACTAATAAACCAGCAGTGATTATGGTTGCTGGTTTGCAAGGTTCAGGGAAAACAACAACAATAGCTAAATTAGCAAATTATCTTGTTAAAAAACAAAATAAAAATTGTTTATTAGTTGCTGCTGATATTTATCGTTTGGCTGCTGTTGATCAATTGCGAACTTTAGGAAAACAATTAAATCTTGAAGTTTTTCATCAAGAAAATACTAAACCAGAAGTGATTGTTGCTAATGCTAAAAAATACGCTGAAGAACAAGGATTTGATGTTGTCTTAGTTGATACTGCTGGTAGATTACATATTGATGAAGCGTTAATGACTGAATTAGTGCAAATTCAAAAAGTAGTTAATCCTGATGAAGTTTTATTAGTAATTGATGGTATGGCAGGGCAAGATATGATTAATGTTGCTCAAACTTTTATTGATAAAATTAATGTTAAAGGATTTATTTTAACAAAAATGGATGGTTCTGCTAAAGGTGGGATTGCTTTATCATTAAGTTATTTAACGAAATTACCAATTAAATTTTTAGGTAGTGGTGAAAAAGTTAATGACTTGGAGGTCTTTTATCCAAAAAGAATGGCTGATCGTATTCTTGGTATGGGTGATGTTGAATCTTTAATTGAACAAGCACAAGATAACTTTACTGCTCGAGATATTGAAGCGACAATGAATCGCATGATGTTAGGACAATTTGATTTAAATGACTTGTTAAATCAAATGAAGCAAGTGAAAAATATGGGTAAACTTGGTTCTTTAGCGCGCATGATTCCAGGAATTGGTGCTAAAATTAGTGATGATAAAATTGCTACTGCTGAAGCAGATTTAAAAACTGCTGAAGTTATTATTAGTTCAACAACGTTAAAAGAACGAGAAAAACCGCAACTATTAAGATATCCAACAAGGAAAGCAAGAATTTTAAAAGGTTCAGGGCGAACTGAAAAAGAATTAAATAAATTATTGCAACAATATGAAAAAACTAAAAAGGCAATGGATCGAATTGCTGGGCAAGTTAAACAAGGGCAAATGCCTGACCTGCCAGGATTACAAGAAATTTTTAAAAATCAAAATTAACAAATTTTAAATTTTAAAGCAGATAACAGAATCTAATCGAGGTGCATAATGAATTTACCAAACATGATTTCTTTATTTAGAATTATTTTTGTTCCGATAATTCTTATTTTAATGTTAATAAACTGAGATCAAGCTATTATTATTAATAATTTTCATTTAACAATTGCTTGATTAATTGCTGGAGTTCTTTTTATTATTGCAGCATTATCTGATTTATTGGATGGTTATTTAGCACGAAAGCAAAATAAAGTAACTACTTTTGGTAAATTTTTTGATTCAATTGCTGACAAACTATTAACTAATGGCGTTTTAATTGCTATGAGTTATGTTGGGGTTATGCCAATTTGAATTACTTTAATTTTAGTTTTACGAGATTTTTTAATTGATGCCTTACGACAAATTTTAGCAACTAAAAATGTTGTTATGGATGCTAATTGATATGGTAAATGAAAAGCAGGAATTCAAATGCTTGGTTTAACAATCCTATTTTTTGTTAACTATCAAAGTTTTAATGGTAGTTCAACTGGTTCTGGTTGTTATGATCAATATGGTTTAATTAATCAATTAATATTAATTCCAACATATCTGGCAACAATTTTAAGTATTTATAGTGCTGGCGTTTATTTTTCATTAAATTATAAATATTTAATCGAAAAAACCCCTAAACCAAAAACTAAATAATCAGAAAAAAGGTGAAATAAATGAAAAAAACACAAATTTTAAATCAGTGAGCGGTTGTTACTGGTGCTTCAACTGGCATTGGTTATGAGTATTGTAAATTATTATTAGCCAAAGGCTATCATATTTTGGGGGTTTCAAGAAAAGCACAAGGAATTTTAGCATTAAAAAAAGATTATCCTAATTTACAAATTAAAGCTTATGATTTAGATTTATCTAATTTGGAGAATGTTTATAAATTGTATAACTTGACTAAGAATTTGAATGTTACTTTATTAATTAATAATGCTGGTTATGGTGTTTGAGGTAAGTTTGTTGACACTGATTTAGACACAGAATTAAATATGTTAACTTTAAATATTGATGCTCTGCATATTTTGACAAAACTTTTTACTAAAAGATTTGTCAAATATAACTATGGCCGAGTAATTAATATTGCTTCAATGGCTTCTTTCCAACCAGGTCCAGGTTTTTCTAGTTATTATGCTTCAAAAGCATATGTGTTAAACTTATCAATTGCTGCTAATTATGAATTACGACGAGCAAAAAGCAAGGTTAGAATAATTGCCATTTGTCCAGGTCCGTTGAAAACTAACTTTTGACAACGATCAAAAATTGATGATAAAGAACGAGTATATAAATCAGGGATTCCGGTTATGGCTAACGATGTTTTTGCTGAAAAATCATTGAATAAAGCAATGAAGGTAAGAAAAAAAAATTATATTATCATTGGGTTTTGAAATAAATTAACAAGGTTTGTTCTTAGAATTATTTCTAAAAATGCTGCTTTAAAATTTATTTATAAATACCAAGTTAATCGTTAATTAAATTGTATTAACTGAGGTAGTGATTGTATTAACTAAAGATAGTGGTTGTATTAACTAAAAATAGTGGATAGATAGTAAAGGATTAAAAATATGTCACCATTAGTAAGAGCAGGTTCAATTTTAATATTAATTGTTTTCATTATTGAATCAATTTTGATTATTCCTTTAATTTGAACAATTCCAGCATTCAATAGTATTTCAAAAATTTCTAAAGGCATTGCAACTGATAATGATAAAATGCTTGTTGCAATTTTGGGAATTATCTTTGGCGCTTTTTTAGGTGTTGTTGGTGGAATTTTAATTTTGGTTGATTTTTCAACAAAGAAATAATAATCAATTTAGAAAATAATAAAAAAATCACCATGATTTGGCGATTTTTTTATTATTAAATTAATTAAGATTTAAATTTATTTTTAATTTAATTGATTATATAATATTAATGATTAAATTTTTTAGTTATTAACTAATTAAATAAAAGCATATTAAATAACTTGAAGGAGAAAAAACAATGGATGCATTAATTTTAGAAACAACTAATTGTATGGATCGAGTGATTCAAACTTATGAAAAAGAAATTAGTAAAATCAGAACTGGTCGTGCAAATCCTGATATTTTAGATCATGTTAAAATTAATTCTTATGGTAGTTTTGAACCATTGAAGTCAATTGCTCAAATTAAAGTTCCTGAAGCAAGACAATTATTAATTAAACCTTATGATCCTAATTCAATTAAAGCGATTGTTGAAGCTTTAAATCATTCTGGTTTAAATTTACAATTTACAGTTGAAAATAATAATGCTGTGCGGATTGTTTTTCCGATTTTAACAGAAGATGTTAGAAAACGTTTAGTTCGAGATTTAGCAAAAATTACTGAAGAATTTCGGATTAAAATTCGTAATTGTCGTCGTGAAGCAATTCAAAAATTGAAAGTTCAAAATTTACCTGAAGATAATGAAAAAAAATCAGAACAATCAATTCAAAAATTAACTGATGAAAAAGTCAGTTTAATTAATACGATTGATAAAGAAAAAATTTCTGACTTAATGCAAGTATAATTTTGTTGAAATTTGGTGTAATTAATGGAACAAAAAGTTAAAATAAAGCAAGAAAGAAACCAAAAAAACCAAAATAGTTTGCTTAAAAATAAAAGCTTGCTTAAAAGAAGCATCACTGGTGTTTTCCTAGTTATTGCTGCTGTTGGTTGAATGTTCAGTGGGGCTGTTTATTTAGTTGATATTTTTGGTACAAAACCAATTTGATCGGCTTATACTTTTATGGCAATTAATTCTTTATTATTAATGATGGCAATTTATGAAATTGTTAATTTACGAAAAGGATTAAACTGAAATATTTCAATTAAAATTTTAGTTTTTGCTATGGCTTTGATTTTATTGTGGTTACCATTAGGTAATGAAACTTTTGGTCCTTATATCTACAATGATAAATGGTTTAGTTTTTGAATTACTTTAGTTTCTTGAATATTTTTTATTTTATTGTTCCTTATTATTAGATTTTCAGTCAAGAACTTTACTTACAATGATTGGGCTTTCATTTGTTTTTGAACGTTTTATTTAGTATTTGTTTTTAAAGGTGTTAATTTTTTAATGTTGCAAGAACAATTTCCACGACATTTAGGATGAGCAACATTTACTTACTTATGAGTAATCATTTTAAGTAATGATATTTTTGCTTATTTTGGTGGCTCATTATGGGGTAAACACTTTATGGCACCAAGAATTTCACCAAAAAAAACATGAGAAGGGGCAATTGTTGGTTTTATTTTTGGTGTTGCTTTAAGTATGACAACCGTGGCAATCCTTGTCGAAATAACAAAAATTGATCCCCTACCAATTTATCAAGGAGTAGTAGGAAAAATACCAATGTATTTTGTTTATTTAGGACTTTCTTGTCTTTTGAGTGCTTTAACTCAAATTGGCGATTTATTATTTTCATTATTAAAACGAAATCATAATGTTAAAGACTTTTCTAATATTTTTCCAGGTCATGGTGGTTTATTAGATCGATTAGATGGTTTTTCCCTAGTTGTTTTGTTTACCTACTTCTTAACATTCTTATTATTTTCTAATCTTTAAAGGTGGTTTAAATGACAATATTTTTATCAATTGTAATTGGTTTAATCACAATTTTATTATTAATTACCTTGCATGAGTTTGGTCATTTTGTTGTTGCTAAACTTTCTGGTGCTTATGTTTATGAGTTTTCAATTGGTATGGGGCCAAAAATTTTTCAATGAGGCAAAAAAGAAACTCGTTATACTTTAAGATTATTACCTTTAGGTGGTTATGTTTCAATTGCATCAGAAATTGTTGATCCACCTAAGGGTCGTGAAGCAGAAGAAGTTACTGAGCAACAATTTATGGAAAATATTCATCGTGGAAAAAAAGCAGTATTTATTAGTGCTGGTTCATTGGTAAATCTTTTTTTAGCTTTTCTGTTATTAATTATTGGTTATACAATTTTTCCTGTTAAACAAGATTTAAATTTAGCACCAACATTTATTAACTATGGTCCTGTGTTTGAAGCTGTTGAGCAATATAATGATAAGTCAGAACATACAATTAAGATTGGTGCTACTGATGTTATTATTAAGATTGAAAATAAGTTAATTGCTGGGAGTCAGCAAGATATTACTAGTTATTATGATTTAACTAAATGACTTGGAAAAAATAATCTTGATCGAGAAGAAAAAGAAAATCAATTAACAATTTGATTTAATCGTCAATCAGAAACTAAAGAACCAATTCAAATTGAAGTGACAACAAAAGCAGAAGATAAATACTTCCTTGGTGCAACAGCAAGTAGTTATCAATTAAATGCTGGTCAAATTATTGGTGATGGGTTTGTTGATACTTTTAAAAATAGTTATAGCGTCCTACAAGCTTTGGGACAATTACTTACTTTTAACTGACAGAATTTGAGTGGTCCAGTTGGCATTATTAAATCAACGACAGCTTTTTTGGATGGCAATTTAACAACACAACAAAGTGCTAGTAATTATTTCCGTTGAGCTGGATTATTATCAGCAAATTTATTTTTACTAAATATGATTCCAATTCCACCTTTGGATGGTTATAAATTTGTTGAAAATGCTGTTGAAGCAGTCACAAGAAAGAAAATAAATTCAAAATTTAAAATCGTTGTTAGCATTATTGGCGCAATATTATTTTTAGCAATTTTCATAGCTATTACCATCAAAGATATTTTAATTTAAGGTAAAATATTTAAAGATTTAAAAATAACATCTAAATAATCAGAAAGGACTTAGCATGATTTCAAAAGAATTAACAAATTTTTTTAAAGCAATTGATTTTAATGAAAACTGATCATTTTTTTCTAATAGTAAGTTTAAAATACAATACTATCATCATAATCAACAAGGAGTAATTAAATTAAAAATTGCTAAATTTTTACCAATTGACGTTTTAAAAGCATTAGAAAAAAAAATTCAACAAGTAAATTTTAATTTACTTTTAGAGTTTCATGTCATTGAAAAAGATTATGATTTTGAATTGTTGCAACAATATTTTGAGTATATTAAAGTTTATCACTTAAAATTGTTTGCTGGAATTTATGCGCAATTACCATTTACTGCTTTTAGTTATCATGATCATAATTTAATTATTCGTGCTCATACGATTACTGAGGCAAAATTAATTGAAAAAGAACTTTCAAAATTTCTTAAGTATTTTTTGCAATATGGTTTTAAAAATTTAAAAATTAAAGTTAATTGTGATCCTTCAATCCCAGAATTTATTAATTTGCAAAAAGAGGTTGATGAAGAATTAACAAAAGTAAAAACTAATGGTTTTAGTGATGTTAGCGTTAAAAAAAGAACAGCAAATAGAAGTTATAATCAAAATAAAGTTGATTTAAATAAAGTTCAAGATACCCATAAAATTTCTGAGATTGTTAATGATGAGAATGTTATTGTTACTGGTACTGTTTTTAAAGTGACAAAATTTTTTACCAAGAATAAAAAATGATTTTATACTTTTTTAATTACTGATTATCAACAAGCATTAGCTGTTAAGGCTTTTGTTAATTCTGCTAAATTAGAGAATTTAGTTACTGAAATTAAAGTAAATGATACGATTAAAATTTCTGGTCAAGCACGTTATGATAATTTTCTAAAAGAACAAGTAGTTTGACTTAATGATTTACTTGTTGTTGCTCCAATTTTACAATTACCAGTTGATGAAGCAAAAAATAAACGGGTTGAATTTCATTTACATACCAAAATGAGTGCGATGGATGGTGTTACTAGTCCTAGTGATTACATTAAAACTGCTGCGCAATGAGGTCATAAAGTAATTGCCTTCACCGATCATTTAAATTTACAAGCTTATCCAGAAATTTTTATGGCAGCAAAAAAATATCCGAAACTTAAAGTGATTTATGGTGTTGAAATGGAATTAATTGCTGATTTCTCCGTTGTTAAAAATCCAACCCAAGATTTACTTGATAATCTTGAATATTTAGTTTTTGACTTGGAAACAACTGGTTTATCAGTTAATTATCATGAAATTATTGAATTTGGTTATGTTGTAATTAAAAATGGTCAAATAATTGAACAAAATTCAATCTTAATTAAACCAGAAATTCCAGTTGCTGCTCATATTACTGAGTTAACAAATATTACTAATGAAATGTTAATTGACAAACCAACTTTAAAAGCAACAATTTTTGATATTAAAACAATTATTGCTAATCGAGTTTTAGTTGCTCATAATGCTAGTTTTGATATTGGTTTTTTAAAAGCAGCATTTAGAAAATTTGATTTGTCTGAATTAGAAAATTCTGTGATTGATACTTTACAATTAGCAAGAATTTTAAAACCGGGATTAAAATCTTATCGTTTAGGAAAAGTTTGTACTAATTATAGTGTTAAATATGATGGTGAAACAGCTCACCGAGCTGATTATGATGCTAATGTTTTAGCTCAAGTATTTTTAAAAATGTTAAATGAACTGAAAGTAGAAAAAAATATTACTGCTTTAAATGGTTTTGAGCAACTATTTAATCCAAAAATTACTAATAAAATTCGCGGTGAACATATTACTGTTTATGCTAAAAATCAAGCAGGAATTAAAAATCTTTATGATATCATCTCACAATCACATACAACATACTTTGCTAATAGCCCTAAAATTGCTAAAGCAACATTAGAACAGTATCGTGATACTTTGTTAATTGGTAGTGCTTGTGTTAATGGCGCAACTTTTGAAACAGCAATGAATAAATCATTGCCAGAGTTGTTAGAAAAAATGAAATGATTTGATTTTATTGAAGTTCAACCACCAAGTGTTTATCAACATTTAGTTGACCGTAATAATATTACTCAAGAACAATTGCATGAAATTATTAAAAAAATTATTAATTGTGCCAAAGAGTTAAAAAAAGTTGTCATTGCCACGAGTGATGCTCATTATTTATATCAATATCAAAAGGTATTTCGCAAAATTATTATTAGTAATAAAGCAATTGGTGGGGTTATGCACCCATTATATGATTATAAAAAACAAGATTTAGAATATCCTAATCAACATTTAAGAACAACTAATGAAATGATTGCCGAGTTTAGTTTTTTAGGTGATGAAAAATTAGTTAATGAAATTGTGATTAAGAACACTAATTTATTGGCTGATCAATTTGAACAAGTTGCTGCGCTTAAATCTGGTTTATATACTCCAGAAATTGTTGATGTTGACAAAAATTTACGCCAATTATGTTTTGAAAAAGCATGATTATTATATGGTAATTCTTTGCCAGAAATAGTTGAAAGTCGGTTAAAAAAAGAACTAGACGCAATTATTACTCATGGTTTTGCTGTTGTTTATTGAATTGCCCATAAATTAGTTGCTAAATCATTAGCGGATGGTTATTTAGTTGGTTCTCGTGGTTCGGTTGGTTCTTCTTTGGTGGCAACTTTAGCCAATATTACTGAAGTTAATCCTCTTCCTCCCCATTATTTATGTTTAGAATGTCATTATTGTGAATTTGTTAGTGATGGTTTTGTTAAGTGTGGTTATGATTTAGCAGAAAAGTTATGTCCTAATTGTAATATTGAATTAAATGTTGATGGCCATGATATTCCTTTTGAGACCTTTTTGGGATTTGATGGTGATAAAACACCAGATATTGACTTAAACTTTTCTGGTGAATATCAATTAAAAGCTCATGATTTTACAAAAGAAATGTTTGGCGAAAATAATGTTTTTCGTGCTGGTACAATTTCAACTGTTGCATCAAGAACAGCTTATGGTTTTACTAAGAATTTTATTGATCAAACAGGTTTTGCAGCCAGAAATGCAACGATTGAGTGATTAAGCGAAGGTTGTGTTGGTGTTAAAAGAACGACTGGTCAACACCCAGGTGGTATTATTGTTGTGCCAAAGAAATATCAAATTACTGATTTTACGCCAATTAATTATCCGGCTGATGATATTACATCAACTTGAAAAACAACCCACTTTGATTTTGAAGCAATTCATGATAACCTTTTAAAATTAGATATTTTAGGTCATGTTGATCCAACAGCATTAAAAATGCTCCATGATTTAACAGGGGTTGATCCAAAAACAATTCCAAATAATGATGCTAAAGTTTTATCATTATTTTCAAATTTATCAGCTTTATCAATTACCAGTGATGATTTAAATGGCGAAATGACTGGGGCAATTGGTATCCCTGAATTTGGGACTAGTTTTGTTCGCTCAATGCTTTTAGCAACAAAACCAAATTCTTTTGCTCAATTAGTGCAAATTTCTGGTTTATCACATGGGACTGATGTTTGATTGAATAATGCTGAAGAATTAATTACTCAAAAAGGTTTAAGTTTAAAAGATGTTATTGGTTGTCGTGATGATATTATGACTTATTTGGTTTATCAAAATTTGCCTGCTAAGTCAGCATTTAATATTATGGAAGATGTGCGAAAAGGTAAAGGTTTAACGCCACAATTTGAAAAGTTAATGCAACATCATCATGTGCCCCAATGATATATTGAATCGTGCAAGAAAATTAAATATATGTTCCCAAAAGCTCATGCAACAGCTTATGTCTTGATGGCTTGACGAGTCGCTTGGTATAAAGTTTATTATCCGCATGAATATTATGCGACGTACTTTACAACTCGTTGTGATATTTTTGATATTACAACAATGTTACAAGGTAAATCAGCAATTGCAGCAAAATTAAAAGATATTGATGGTCGTTTAAAAAAAGATGCAACGAAAAAAGCAGTTAGTCAAAAAGAAAAAGACTTAGTGCCAATGTTAGAAGTTGCCTTAGAAATGTATGCTCGTGGCATTAGTTTTAGTAATGTTAATTTGGAGCAATCAGAAACAAAAGTTTTTAAAGTTATGGCAAAAGATAATAAAAAATTTATTTTACCTGCTTTTATTGTTTTGGATGGTTTGGGTGAAGTTAATGCTCAATCAATTGTTAATGCAAGAAAGGATCAAACGTTTGCTTCATTACAAGATTTATTAGCAAGAACAAATATTACTAAAACAAATTTTGCTTTAATGAAAGAATTAGGAGTTTTGAATCATTTAATTGAAACTTCAGATTTATCTGAAGGATTAGATTCAAAGTCTTAATTAGAATTAAATTACTTAACAATTTTTTAAAAGTAATAATTTATCAAAGGTTGGGAGCATAATGTTTTTTAAAATTAATCGGAGAGCAACTTTTTATATTTATTTATCAGCATTAATTATGATGATTTGTTTTTTAGTGATTGATTTAGTAACATCAATTTATTTTCCTAGTAATATTACGATTTCATTAGGATATGGTGAGCGAGTTAGTCATTATTATGCTTTTTTTACTACGCAAAGCAATTATTTGGTTGTGCTTTATTTTGTTTATTATTTGTATACTTTATATTTTAATAAAACGAGACCATCATTTGCAATTCGTCTAGCAGTAACTGTTTATATCTCAATTACAATGTTAGTATTTTGGGGCGGAATTTTTACTCAAACTCAAGAACTTATCCACTATAGTATTTATACGTGAATTAATACAACAACTTTACATTTAATTATGCCAATCATTATGATTACCAGTTTTGTTTTAACTTCAGGCAGAGAACAAATTGCCATTAAAAAATGACACCATAACCATTTATGATTGATCGCCTTATATCCAGTAATTTATTCAGTAGTAATTTTAATTCGTGGTTATTTAAAATCTTTAGATAATATTACACCACCTAATACTTGATACCCATATTATTTTTTCAATTTTTATCAACCATATGGTTGATTGATTGCATCAGCCGCAGTAATTGTTATTTTTGGTTTAGTTTTTGGTTTACAATATTTTTATATGTGAATTAATAATTTAATGTTCAAACGCTCACAAAATGAGAAACAGCAATTAGAACTTTATTATCAAAAAACTTTAATTAAAGTTAATCGACAGATTAAAAAAAGCAAATATAAACCATAAAAAAAATAAAAAACTTACCAATAAATTTCTTGTTTGGTAAGTTTTTTGTTAAGTTATTACCTTAATTAATATAAGTTAATTTGTCAGCAATAATTTCTGTATAATGAAAGTCATTATTTTTATTACTAAAAGTTTGAATCCGCCCTTTAATGGCAATAATAACTCCATGTTTTAATAATTCTTTAATTTCTTGGCAATTAGCTAATCAAGTTTTAATAGTAATATAATCAATTTCATATTCATTTTGCCGATTTTTAAATGGGCGCTCAACTGCGACAATAAATTTTGCTCACTTAGCAGGTAAAGATTCTTTCGTTGGCACAATTTCTGGTTCAGTTTCTAATCGTCCAACAATAATTACATTATTAACCATATTTATTTCCCTCCTTGTTTTAGATTATAGGGAAGAAAAGTAATCGTTAAGCAATATTATTGGGTGAAAGTATAAAAAATTAAAAAATAACCGCAATGGCAATTACACTAGTTTGATTATGTGATAGTGATAAGCTAATTTGATAGTCTTTAATTTTTACTGTTGGTTGCCCAGATTGATTTTTGATAATATTAATCTTGTCAAAAACTAAATGTTCAAAAGGAAGCGCTTTATAAAGTGCTTCTTTTAACGCTCATTTACCAGCCAAAAATTGTTTTTTTAGTTTTTTGCTTTTTATGTTTTCAAATTCTTTGATTTCATCTTGACTTAAATAACGGGCAATTAATTTTGGAAGTAATTGCATTCGATCAATTTCAATGATATCAATACCAACACTCTTAATAGTATTCATTAAAAACTCCTTAATTAACTTAATTTTGGAAATAGTAATTTTACTTGCTCTTTTATTATATAATAAAAGTATTAAATAAAAATTATTAGTGTCAGTTAGATGCTAAAGGGAGTTATGTAATGGTTTTTTATTTAGAAAAGTCAGAAAAAGAACAAATAACTAATCATTATCGTAGTTATGAAATCAATAATAATAATATTCATGCCCAAAAAGTTTTTAAATATCATAATTTAACAATTAGTTTATATAATAATAAGGTTTTATTTCAAGGACCGTTAACAGAAATTATTCGTGAGTATCGTGATTTTTGGCATATTTTTGATGACAAAGAAAAATTTATCATTGGTAATGATGAAGTTGGAACTGGTGATTATTTTGGTCCAATTGTTATTACTAGTTGTTATTTAGGTTCAGGCATGTTAGAAAAATTACGATTATTAAATATTAGAGACTCAAAAACTTTGGATAGTAAAGCAATTTATTATTTAGCTAATCAAATTATGAAGATTGTTACTTTTGAATCAGTGATTATTAATAATCGCAAATATAATCAATGAATTAATGAAGGTTATAATGCTAATGTTATTAAAGCTTGGGGACATAATCAAGTTTTAGTTAAAATGTTACAACATAAAAATCATTATGAAAAGATTGTTATTGATCAGTTTGTTGATCAAAAATTATATTATCAATATTTAACAAATATGGCAGCAAATAAAAATCGGATTGTTAAAGATAATGTTCTTTTTACTATCAAAGCAGAAAATAAATATCTCGCTGTTGCTTGCAGTGCTATTATTAGTCGTTATTTATTTTTAGAAGAAATTAAAAAAATTGCCACAGAGTTAAAGGTTGCGATCCCTTTAGGTGCTGGTGCTGAAGTTGATAACTTTTTTATTAAAAATCAAAGTCTTTTTGATAAAGATATTAAGAAGTTTTTATTTCGTCATACAAAATATCATTTTGCTAATACTAAAAAAATTTTAAAAAAAATTTAATTATTACTAACTAACAAGAATATAAGCATTTTTTACTTCCTTTTTTTAAAAAATATTAAAATGTATATAGTATAAGTTTAATATCTTTTTTTAATATTAAATTGAAAAAATTAATTATAGTCAAAAATGAAGGAGCAAAAAAGTTTATGAGTAATCCAATTAATGTTTTTTCAGAAATTGGTAAATTAAAAACCGTTTTAATTCACCGGCCTTGGGAGGAGCTTGAAAATTTAACCCCTGATTTATTAGAAAGATTGCTTTTTGATGAAATTCCTTTTCAAAAAGTTGCCGCTCAAGAGCATGATACTTTTAAAGTACAATTACAAACTAATGGCGTTGAAGTTTTATATATTGAAGACTTAGTAGCACAAACTTTAGATGAAAATCCAAATTTACGCGATCAATTTATTGATAAATTTATCAAAGAAGCAAAAATAAAAAAATCATTTCGTGAAAAATATCGTAGTTTTCTTGCCAAAAAAAAGAATTTGGATATGGTTAAACATATGATTTCTGGGACAAAAAAGTTTGACTTGAAGATTGAAGTTACTGATGATAATCCTTTTATTACTGAGCCACTACCAAATATTTTATTTCAACGTGATCCTTTTGCTAGTGTTGGTAACGGAGCAACAGTTCATAAAATGTGAGCTGAAACAAGAAATCGTGAGACACTTTTTTCAGATTTTGTTTTAAAAAATAATAGTCGTTTTGCTAACCAATTAACCTTTTATTATAACCGGAAGGATCATCGTCATGTTGAGGGTGGTGATATTATGGTTCTGAATAAGAAAACTTTAGTGATTGGTTTATCGCAAAGAACGGAAATGAAAGCAATCAAGTTAATTGCTAAACGAATTTTTAAAGATGAGAAAACAACTTTTGAAAAGATTGTTGTCATTAATTTACCAAAAAGTCGTGCTTTTATGCATTTGGATACTGTGTTTACTAATATTGATTATGATAAATTTATTGTTCATCCATTAATTTTTGATTATATTAATCAATTTAAACTGTGAGAAATTACTAAAGCAGGCAAAGAAAAAATTAAAAAGAATTTACAAGACTATCTTGGAGAATTAGTTGGTAAAAAAGTTAAATTAATTAAATGTGGTGGTGATGATCAAATTGCTGCTGGTCGAGAACAATGAAATGATGGGACCAACTGTTTAGCAATTGCTCCAGGCAAAGTTATTGCTTATGAGCGAAATCATGTCACGATTGATTTATTAAAAAAAGCAGGTGTTAAAGTTTTAACAATTCCATCATCAGAATTATCTCGTGGGCGTGGTGGTCCAAGATGTATGTCAATGCCATTAGTTAGAGAAGATATTTAATTACTTAAAGAAGAGTTTAAAAGGGGATTTAAAAATGGCTGTAAATTTAAAGGGTCGAAGTTTTTTAACATTGTTAGATTTTTCACCAGAAGAAATTGGTTATTTGCTAGAGTTATCAAGTAGTTTAAAAAAAGCTAAAAAAGCAAAAAATGAAATACAAAGAATGAAAAATAAAAATGTTGTTTTAATTTTTGAAAAAACTTCAACAAGAACAAGATCAGCTTTTGAGGTTGGTGCTTTTGATCAGGGAGCTGGTGTTACTTATATTGCCTCAACAGGATCACAAATTGGTGTCAAAGAAACAATTGCTGACACAGCACGAGTTTTAGGCAGAATGTATGAGGGAATTGAGTTTCGTGGTTCAGCACATACTGATGTTGTAACATTAGCAAAATATGCTGGAGTGCCAGTATGGAATGGTTTAACTGATTCTTATCATCCAACCCAAATTTTGGCTGATTTTTTAACAATTAAGGAGCATGTTAATAATAATTTAAAGGGTATTAAATTAGTGTTTTTTGGTGATGCAAGGAATAATATGGGTAATTCTTTAATGATTGGCTCAGCAAAAATGGGATTACATTTTGTTGCTTGTGCGCCAAAAGATTTATGGCCATCACCAGATTTAGTTAAGAAGTGCCAAGAAATTGCTAAAACAACTGGAGCAAAAATTGAATTGAATGAAAAACCACTATTAGCTGCCAAAAATGCTGATGTTCTTTATACTGATGTTTGAGTGTCAATGGGTGAACCAGAAAGTGTTTGAGCACAAAGGATTAAATTATTAAGTCCATACCAAGTTAATAAAAAACTTTTAGATCAAGCTAAACCTAAGGCAATTTTTTTACATTGTTTACCAGCTTATCATAATAAAGAGACTAAGATTGGTAAAGAAATGGGTGACAAGTTTAAGATGGATGCATTTGAAGTGACTGATCAAGTTTTTGAATCAAAACAATCAAAAGTTTTTGATCAAGCAGAAAATCGCCTCCATACAATTAAGGCAGTTATGGTTGCAACAATTGGCGATTAAATTATTGATAAATTAACATCGGAGGTTAAAGTGGAAATAAAAAATCCTGAAAAAAAGAAAAAATCTTTTAAATTTAAGATGCTTTCAGCTTTTTCAATTTTAATTATTATTATTCTGGTATTAATTGTTGTATCTTGAATTTTAAATGGGATTGGCATTACCACTGATCATTATGATGGTGAGGATAATTTATCAACAGTTAAAATTGCTGCTGCTGGCATTGTTGATTTGTTTTGGGTGCCAATTCAAGGTTTTATTCAAAAATCTGATATTGTAATTTTTATTTTATCACTAGGTGCTTTTATTAATGTTGTTTTAGTTTCTAAATCATTAATTGGTTCAGCACAAATTATTACTAAAAAACTAAAAGGTAAAGAAATTTGAGCAATTCCGTTTGTTATGATTTTTTTTTCAATTTTAGGTTCAACGGAAGGTTTTGCTGAAGAATCATTAGGGTTTTATATGATTATGATTCCATTAATGATTGCTGCTGGTTTTGATAGTTTTACTGGGTTAATGATGGTTTTACTTGGTGCTGGTGTTGGAGTTATGGGTTCAACTGTTAATCCGTTTGTAATTACTGTTGCTGTTGATTCAATTACTGGTGCTGGGTTTGATCTTAGTGCTGGTGATGGATTAGTATGAAGATTAGTTGCTTGGTTGGTTTTAACAACGGCAGTAATTACTTTTGTGATGATTTATGCTGCTCGAGTTAAAAAGAATAGTAGTATTTCAATTACGTTTGCAACAGCGGAAGCAGATAAAAATTTTTTCTTACAAAGTGTTAATGAAGTTGTTATTATGGATGGCAGAAAGAAGGCGACTTTAGTAATTTTTGCTTTAACTTTAGTTATTATGATTATTTATTTAATTGGTTGAGATTCAATTTTGGGTGGTAAAAATTTTGAAAATGCTGGAATTTGAATGAATACTCATGTTCCTTGGTTGACTGCTTTTATTCCTGGTTTTGGTGCTGGTGGTTTAGGTGATGTTGCTGCTTTCTTTTTAACTTCAGCAGTTATTCTTGGTTTTATTAATTTCCGTAAAGAAAGTGAATTTATTAGTAATTATCTTTATGGTGCTGCTGATATTTTAAGTGTTTGTTTAGTAATTGCTACTGCAGCAGGGATTGGAGTTATTTTAGAAAAAACCTTTATGCAAGATTTAATTGTTACTGGTTTAACTAAAGTAATTACTGGTTTTAATACTCTTGCTTTGATGATAATTTTATACTTATTGTTTATCCCATTATCTTTTTTAATTCCCTCAACGAGTGGTTTTGCAACAGCAATTTTTCCAATTTTAGGACCTGTTGTTATGACGATGCCTGATAGTGCTGTTACTGGCTCAGGATCAATTACTGCTTTTGCTTTTGCTAGTGGTTTGATTAATATGGTTACACCAACTTCGGGAGTTGTTATGGGGGCTTTAGCAATTAGTAAGGTTAGTTATGATAAGTTATTGAAAGGTATTTGACCGTTATTATTAATCTTAATTGGTTTATCGGTTGTTTTAATTGTCACTGGAAGTTTAATTGGGGGAACAATTTTCTAATTAAAATTAAAAAAAATATAGGAGTTGAAAGATATAACGATGGCAAAAGTTGTTGTGGCACTTGGTGGTAATGCTTTAGGTAATAATCCTGAAGAACAAAAAGAAATTGTTAAAAAAACTGCTAAATATTTAGTTGATATTGTTGCGAAAGGTAATATTTTAATTGTTTGCCATGGAAATGGACCGCAAGTTGGTATGATCAATTTAGGTTTTGATGTTGCTAGCCGTTATGATAAAAGTATTCCAGTTATGCCATTTCCTGAGTGTGGTAGTATGTCACAAGGTTATATTGCTTTTCATCTACAACAAGCAATGCAATATCAATTACAAAAAAGAAACCTTAAGAAAGGTGTTGCTGGGATTGTCACACAAACATTAGTTAATGCTAATGATTCAGCTTTTTCTAATCCTAGTAAACCAGTTGGCCCATTTTATAAAGAAGATGAAGCAGAATTTTTGGCAAAAAAATATAATTGAACTGTCAAAAATGATGCTAATCGCGGTTGAAGACGGGTAATTGCTTCGCCACTACCAATTGATATTGTTGAAAAAAATGTCATTGCTGATTTGGTTAATCATGGTTTTATTGTGATTGCTGCTGGTGGTGGTGGAATTCCTGTCATTAAAACAAATGCTGGTTACCAAGGAATTGATGCTGTGATTGATAAAGATTTTACTAGTGAAAAATTAGCAGAAATTCTTGATGCTGACCAATTAATTATTTTGACAGCTGTTGATAAAGTTATGATTAATTATGGTAAACCAAATCAAAAAGCTTTAGATAAATTGAATAGTCAAGAAATTGACAAGTATATTTCAGAAAATCAATTTGCTGCTGGCAGTATGTTGCCCAAAGTTCAAGCAGCCAAGAAATTTATTGAAAGCAAAAAAGGCAGAAAAGCAATCATTGCTAATTTAGCACAAGCAGCGGATGCGATTGCTGGTAAGGCAGGCACAACATTTAGTAATTAAGATTAGTTTTAACTAAAATAAAAATTCTAATTTTTTTCAATAAAAGTTAGAATTTTTTTATTATAATAAAGCATATGTTATGATAAACAATATTATCTAGTCATTTGAAGGATTTAAAGATTTAAAGGAGAAAAATAATTTATATGTATATGATTGATTTAATCCATAAAAAGAAAGCAGGGCAAGAATTAACAGAACAAGAATTAAATTTTTTAGTGCAGGGAATTACTGATAATTTGATCCCTGATTATCAAATTACTGCTTGGGCGATGGCAGTTTATTTTCAAGGTATGACTAAATCTGAATTAATTAATTTTACTAAAGCAGTGATTAATTCTGGTGAAACTTTAAATTTAAGTGCCATTAAAGGCTTTAAAATTGATAAGCATTCAACTGGTGGTGTTGGTGATAAAACTAGTTTAGTGTTTGGCCCTATTGCTGCTAGTTTAGGGTTAAAAGTATGTAAGATGTCTGGCCGTGGTTTAGGAATTACTGGTGGTACAATTGATAAACTATTATCAATTCCTGATTTTAAAACTGAGTTATCAACCAAAGAATTTATTACAACAATTAATAAAGTTGGTTTTAGTATTACTGGTCAAACAACTAACTTAGTACCGGCTGATAAAAAACTTTATGCTTTGCGTGATGTTTCAGATACTGTTAATGTTTTAGAATTAATTGCTGCTAGTGTTATGAGTAAAAAAATTGCGATTGGCACTGATTTAATTTTATTGGATGTTAAATGTGGTAGTGGTGCTTTTGTTCAGAATATTGTCGAAGCAAGAAAATTAGCTGATTTAATGATTGAGATTGGCAAGGGATTTAATAAAAAAGTTGTTGTTGTTATTAGTGATATGAATCAGCCATTGGGTCGCACAATTGGTAATGCGTTAGAACTTAAAGAAGTTATTGCCAGTTTAAAAAATCAAGGTCCCAATGATTTAAAAGAATTAGTTGTTAATTTAGTGGCTTTAGCATTGGTAGCACGTGATAAAAAAGTAACTTTAGAACAAGCAAAAACAAAAGCAATTAAGGCCTTTAATTCGCCTAAACCATTAAAACTTTTTTATGACTTTATTATTGCTCAAGGTGGTAATCTTGATTACATTAAAAATATTGGCAAATTGCCGCCAGCAAAAAATATTTTATTAGTTAAAGCAGTTAGTGATGGTTATTTAAATTTTAATAATACTTATCTTTTGGGTGAATTATCAGTTTTGTTAGGTGCAGGGCGAATTGTTAAAGATGATGTTATTGATCCATTAGCAGGAATCGTTTTAAAACAAATTCATGGTGATAAAATCAAAAAACATCAAGTTATTATGGAATTGCATACTAATAAAGATGTAGCAAAATTTAAAGAATTTCAACAATTAGCATGTAAAACTTTTACAATTACCAAAACTAAACCAAATTCAAACCAATTAGTTTTAGAAATTTTGAAATAGTTATTCTAATTTCAGAAATTCGCTAGTATAATAATAATTAATAATTTACTTTAATAAAATAATCGAGGTGTTATTAGTGAAACAACATTTAAAGTTTTTGTTCTTGTCAACATTAACTAGTGTTCCAATTGTTAGTGTTGTTGCGTGTTCAACAACTTCTGCAACATCAATTTCAGATCAAGATATTTTAAATTCTGCTGAAGGTATGATGCAAGATCATATTTTTAATATGACTTATTTAGGTTTATCAGATTTACCAGCCGATAAAGTTAAATATGACGATTGAAAGTTTCCATCAGCAAAAACAAAAATTGCTGAGTTTTATCGTGATTTAGTGACAAATAATTTAAATTGAGCTTATCCAACAGTTACAGTTGATATTACTAGTGGTGAACCATTAAAATTTATTGAATCATCTTTTATTAATAAATATGGTCCAAAAGTTGAAGCAAGAATTAATCTAGTAGCTAAATTATCATTCAAAGGCTTAACTAGTTCAGTACCAATTGTTGTTAAAATTACTAATAATGAAACAAAAGCACAAGACAGAATTGATGCTATTGGCGTTTTTTTACAAAATTATTTGAATGATTCCAATCTTGTCTTTGAATTTAAAACTTTATTAAAAGATAATTTATTAAGTTCTGAACCAGAAGCTAAACACGCTTATGGTCCTATTACAAGTAATTTGCGAGCTGCGTTATTTACTTCAAGTAATGAAGCAACAATTCCAGTCATTGATGTTGATGGTATTGATTTTAATGTCTTGCCAATTGGTGAAGCAGAACCAGCAAAAACAATTTACACTTTAAATGATTCATCAGCAGTTCAAGATGATACAATTAATGGTACTTTAAAGAATCTAACCTTACAGATTATTGATAAAAATACTGTTAAATATAATAATATAACTTTAGATAGTTTAGATAAAGCTAATCAAAGTCTTAAAGTTCAACAAAAATTTGCTGATGCTAATAATCAAATTGGTCGAATTTTAAATCAAGGACCCGATGGATTAAAATTTGAAGGTGCTGATCTGCCTGGTGGTGCTCTGCCAACTGCTGGTCAAGTTTTATCAGAGTATGATGCTGGTAGCGCCTTTACTAATAAAGTAAGAGAAAAGATTTTCTCCCTAATTAGTAAAATTTATCCAACAGAAAAAATTGATGGTAGTTGAACGCAAGCAGCAATTACTTTCCCTACTGCCAATAGTAGTGAATTTGTCCTTGAATCAGATGAAAACCCAAGTGATAATATTCATTTTGGTTACTTCCTTGTTACGCTTGATTTCGAATCTCAAATTGGTGGTAAAACAATCAAAGCAACAATTTCTAATATCAAATTAAATCTTAAAGTTAAAACTTCATAAAAAAATAAATCATTGGTAGTTTATATAAACTACCAATGATTTATTTTATTTTAGACATAATTCGATTAATTGCATTACATTATTACTAAATATTAATCAATTAATATCAATTATCCTTTAAATTAAAATGTTAAAACTCATTTTGATCCCAAAAATATTTTGACATAGATTAAAGTAGTTGTTAATAATGCTTGAGCATAAAATTGATAGGATAAATTTAAGTAAAAACTCTTATCGTCTTCTAATCATGTGCTTGAACGATATTTTGTAGTAAACTCACCTTGTGCAACACTGCGATATGTTAGAGCTCAACTTTGTTTTTCATCTTGCTTATATGGTGTTGAACCGTCAATAAAACCCTTTGTTAGTCAATTTTCGCCTTTTTTTTCGGAAACTTTACTAAATCATTTAGTACTAAGACTGTAATCTGATATTTCAACTTTTTTAAATTTTTTTAATTGCGCTAAATTTATGATGCCTACTTCTTTAGTTAAATCAACGGCCTGATTTAATTCTTTTGTTTTTGCTTGCAAACTACAAGCAAGCATTTTTTCTTCTGGTTTAATGTTAATTTTATGATTTTCTAAATCAAAATTTCTACTAGCTCCAATAAAATAAGCGCCATTTCTTGATGAGAAAAAATTATGCAAATCTTCACCTCGCAAAGTAGTATTTCTCGCGCTTTCATTTCTACCACTTGGCCGAGAAATATGATATAGAGTTTGAGTTGGATCGACCTCATCATGTACTTCAACTCCATAGATAACAACTGTTTGTCTAGATTCGGCACCTTGTGAATGAAACGAAAAAATTATTGGTACATTTTGATGTAATGAAGAAATAACATAATTTTGACACAAAAATAAGTCAGAATTACTTTGACCAAAACCTGAAGGAATATATGTCCGAGAATATATTGTGTTTACATTATGTTCAGCTAATCTGTGATTAATTCAATTAATATTGTCTTCACTCCATCCTATTTCTTCGAATCTTGTTCCGCCAATTTCATTATAAATGGCATTTTGAGATAGTTGAATTCCATAATACTCAAGTACCGTTTGGACACTAGCTACAGCAGAATAAAAATTCGTTTCTCGCTGTATTATTCTGATATTCAATTTTTTTTCAAAAACCGCGCGTGCTCATTGTTTAATATTAACTACTTGATTGTTACTATTTGAATTATCATTTATACTTGCATTGACTGACAAAATTGTTGATGTTGATAAGGTTAAAGCGGTTAAAGCAGACAAGTATTTATACATAATTGAAACTCCCTTGTATTTTTTTTCATTTTTTTAATACTTTCAAGAGCATTATTTGATTTGACATTTATTATATTACTAGCATTAGAACAAAGTGTAATTGTTGAAAAAGCTAAAGTTGTTCGTCTAGATAGATATTTTTATCATCAGTTCTCCTTAAATTAAAATGTTAAAACTCATTTTGATCCCAAAAATATTTTGACATAGATTAAAGTAGTTGTTAATAATGCTTGAGCATAAAATTGATAGGATAAATTTAAGTAAAAACTCTTATCGTCTTCTAATCATGTGCTTGAACGATATTTTGTAGTAAACTCACCTTGTGCAACACTGCGATATGTTAGAGCTCAACTTTGTTTTTCATCTTGCTTATATGGTGTTGAACCGTCAATAAAACCCTTTGTTAGTCAATTTTCGCCTTTTTTTTCGGAAACTTTACTAAATCATTTAGTACTAAGACTGTAATCTGATATTTCAACTTTTTTAAATTTTTTTAATTGCGCTAAATTTATGATGCCTACTTCTTTAGTTAAATCAACGGCCTGATTTAATTCTTTTGTTTTTGCTTGCAAACTACAAGCAAGCATTTTTTCTGGTGGATTAATGTTAATTTTACGATTTTCTAAATCAAAATTTCGATTAGATCCAATCAAATAAGCATCATTGCTTGATAAGAAAAAATTTTGTAAGTTTTCACCTCTGATAATACTTGCTATTCCTCTTCCTTGAACCCCATCTGAGTTAGAAACAAGATATAGAGTTTCTCTTGGATTAGTTTGATTATGTATTTCAATTCCATAAATAGTAACTGTTTCTCTATAATCCGAATTCGGTATATGATAAGAAAAAATTATTGGTGCATTTTGATGTAATGAAGAAATAACATAATTTTGAAACAACAATAAGTCAGAATTGGTTTGACCAAAACCTGAAGGAACATATGTCCGAGAATATCTTGCGTTTACATTATGTTCTACTAATCTGCGATTAATTCAATCAATATTTTCTTCATTCCACACTATTTCTTGGGGAATTATTCCTTGAAATTCATTGAAAATATTACCTTGCGTTACTTGAATTCCATAATAATCAAGTACCGTTTGTACACTTGCTACGGCAGCATACTACATCACTTCTCGTCCGATTAGCTTGATATTCAATTTTTTTTCATAAATTGTGTCTGATTGTTTAATATTAAATCCTTGATTGTTACTATTTGAATTATCATTTATACTTGCATTAACTGACAAAGTTGTTGATGTTGATAACATTAAAACTGTTAATCCAGACAAATATTTATGCATAATTGAAACTCCTTGTATTTTTAAAAAAGGCTTTTTAATTTCCGTTATTTATCTTTGAGCTTCCCCCTCCTATCTTCACTCTATAAGTGTATTATTATTTTATTATTTATAAATAATAAAGTAAAGAAAAAAGTAGTAACAAATTTTATCTTCTCAATTGCAATTGTAAATACAATAATATATATATGAGAAAATTGATAATTAATAAAAATAATGATTTTTTTAAATTTAAATTGCAAAATTGCTAGTGTTATTATTATATAATTAGAAAAGAAAATTTAATTATTACCAGGAAGTGCTAAAAAGGTATTAATGTATGAAAGAATTAATGATTAATCTTGAATCATTTCAAGGTCCAATTGACTTATTATTACATTTAATTAAAGAAAAAGAATTAGATATTTTAAATTTGGATTTACAAATTGTCACTGAACAATATCTTACTTTTATTTTTCAAGAAAAAAATATTAATCTTGAAGTTATTAGTGAGTATTTGCCAATTGCTTCATATTTGTTGGAATTACAATCAAAACGCTTATTGCCAGTAGTAAAGTCTGAAGATGTTGATAGTGATTATGAAGCTGAAATCAATCGCCAAAAATTAATTAATCGGATTTTAGAATATAAAAAATTTAAGGAAATAACAACTTATTTTGCTAAACAAGCAGAAAATCGGCAAAAAATCTTTTTGAAAGATGTTAGTGATTTAAATCAATATTTTAGTGATGAAGCAAAAGTACCAATTTTAGGGAAAAATAATCTTAATCAACTAAGTCAAGCAATGCTTAATTTATGAAAACAATTGAAAGCAGAAAATAAATTATCGGTTAATTTGAATTTAAATTTAATTTCAACTGAAGATCGAGCTTTAGAAATTAAAAATATTCTTAAAAAAAATAAAGGTGACTTTATTAAATTAGAATCATTATTTTTAGTTTCACAATTAAATTTACATTATTTTATTATTACTTTTATTGCTATCTTAGATTTAGCAAAACATCAGTTTTTAATTATTGAGCAAAAAGATAATTTTGGTCCAATTATGATTAAATATCGTGGTTAATTAGTTTAATGAAAAACTAGAGGAGTTATTAATGGCAAAAACAAAAGAAGCAAAAATAATACAAGAAAGGCAAATAGCAAAACAAAATCTTTCGCAACTAGAACAAACGGCAATTATTCAAGGACTACTATTTATTGCTGGCAATGAGGGATTAGATTTGGAAACGATTGCTTTTTATTTGAGTATGACTAAAAGAAAAAATCATGTTTTAGCCTTAGTTGAGCAATTGCAATTGAAATTAGCTCATGATGATGCGTCAGGTTTAACAATTGTTAAATTAGGTAATTTATATAAATTAACAACTAAACCAGAACATCATCAGCATTATCAAATTTTGCAAGCACAACCAATTACTCGATTATCACAAGCTGCTTTAGAAACTTTAGCAATTATTGCTTATAATCAGCCAGTAACAAAAACTAAAATTGAAGAAATTCGTGGTGTTAATTGTGATAGCATTATTAATAAATTAAAAAGTTTAAATTTTGTTAGTGAGGCTGGTCGTAGTGAATTACCAGGTCGACCATACCTTTACGTTATTACTGATGAATTTATGGATCACTTTCAACTTGAATCTTTAGCACAATTACCAGAATTACCAAGTTTTAATTTGGAAGCACCGCAGGAAATTTATAATTATTCTAATGAAAAATAATAAATTAAAAGCAGTTGAAGGTAATAAAAACAGTAATAATAGTGAAAAAAAAGAACGACTGCAAAAAGTAATTGCTAATGCTGGTTTTTGTTCGCGCAGAAAAGCAGAATTATTAATTACAGCTGGTCAAGTTAAAGTTAATGATCAAGTGATAACAGCACTTGGTAGTAAAGTTTCTTTGACTGATATTATTAAAATTAATAATAAAATTTTACAATTCAATAATTACCTTTATTTAGTTTTTTATAAACCAGTTAATTGTTTAACAACATTAAAAGATCCTAAAAATCGTCCAACAATCATGCCTTATTTTTCAAAAATTAAAACTCGAATTTATCCTGTTGGTCGATTAGATTTTGATACTTCTGGTTTATTATTAATGACTAATGATGGTGATTTTAGTAATCAAATTTTACATCCAAAATATAAAATTAATAAAGTATATCAAGTTACTTGCCAAGGATTGTTAACTAAAATACAAATTCAACAATTGACTGCTGGTGTTAAAATTGAAGAAAATATTGTTACTGCTCCAGCTAAAATAACAATTATTGGAGTAAATCAAAAGCAGGCGGTAACAATTATTAATTTAACAATTCATCAAGGTTATAAAAATCAAGTTAAAAAAATGTTATTAGCAGTTGGCAGTAAAGTTTTGGAATTAAAAAGAATTGCCATTGGTAACCTAACTTTAAAAGATTTAAAACCAGGTGATTATCGTTTTTTAACAACGGAAGAAAAATCAAGTTTATTAAATTTAACAAAAAAATAACACTTAAATTATTAATTTTTAAAAAAATAACTTAAAGATGATAAAATATTAATACCTTTTTAATACTTGGCATTAATGATGCAGAAAGGATTGGGCATTAATATGAGAAAATTATTACTTGTAATTTTTGTTTTAACTGCAACAAGTACTTCAACAATTTCTGTTGTTAATTATTATATTGTTAAAAAAAATAACTTTAATAAAAATCAATTACCAAAAAAGATTAATCAATTTTTAACTGAAACTAATTTAGGAACAATTGTTCCAGCCCTTGCTGGGTTAGCGCCAACACCAGCAGAATTAAGAGATCAGTTAAAAATAATTAATCCTAAGTTAGATATTAACCATATCGTTATTACTGAATTAACTACTACTAGTGCTTTAATTAGTGGTGATGGTCAAGTTCTTACTGGTTCTGTGGTAGTTAGTTTTGTGCTTGCAAAAGAAATTGATCTTATTTCTGTCATTGCTAACGATACTTTTTTAGGTAATGTTAAAACTTTTGGTCAACCAAAACCTACATCTGAACAAATAATTGCAAAATTAACAGAATTAAAAGCAAAATATTTAATTAATTTAACAAAGATTACTGTTGAAGTTATTTCTGATTCAGAAGCAAACATTATTGGTGATGGTGATACTTATCGTGGTACTGTAACAGTTAGTTTTTATAGCGTTAAATCATTATTACTTAAAGAAGTGATTACCAATCCAAAATTAGGTGTTATTAAAACTAATGGTTTAGATTTTGTTAATGAGAAAATCTTAAAAAAAGCATTATTTGAAAACTTTGATATTTTAAAAGTTGATAAGATTGATATTAGTAATATTACTAGAACTAGTGCTATTGTTACAACGAATGATCCAAATATTTATGTTGGTGATCCAATTACCATTAGTTTTGTGATTGATATGCAAATTCGTTTTGATCAAATTTTAATTAATCATGATCTTGGTAAAATTAATTTAGCGCCTAATGCTCAATTAACAGTTTCTGACATTGAAATTGCTTTGAAAGCTAATGGTTTAAACTCAAATTTAAATCTTGATTATGTTGATATTACTAATATCCAAGAAAATCAAGCAACAATTAGTAGTATTGATCAAAAAATTTATCTTGGTGATCCAATTATTGTCCATTATCAAATTACTCATAGTCTTAATTTAAAAGATTTAATTACTAACCCTAACTTGGGTGTTATTAAAGTAAAACCAGACCAAGAGTTACCAACACAAACACAAATAATTAAAGCTTTAATGCCCTATAATTTAGATTTTACTTACTTACTGTTGGAGATTAAAAGTAGTACTAAAGCAATTATTAGTAGTACTAATCGTGATATTTATACTGGTACAGTTACTTTAGAATTTTCTTTAGATCGTAGTATTGAACTTAGTCAAGTTTTAACAACAGTCAATCTAGGGGCAATTGATACTAATGGAATTTCAACTATAACAGAAGATTTACTTAGAACGGCAATCATTAATAAAAATCCAAATATTAATCTTGATTATTTAACAATTACCAACATTACTAATGCCACAGCAGTTGTTATTGGTGATAACAAACATTATCTAGGGCAAATTACTGTTAACTTTCAAATTATTAAAGATCAGATTAATTTTGATTTAAAATATCACGATGATGCTAAATACTTATCAGGTGCGCTTGATGTGCCAGCCCATTATGGTTCAACAGTGACATTAATCAACTGAACTAGTTATGCTAATAGTTGAGATCAATTTACTAATAAATTTGCTAATTTAACTTTTAGTGATGACTCAATTGTGTCACTATTTGTTAATACTTATGTTGATAAAAAGCTTGAAGGAAAAGATTTAACCTTACAAACTAATAAAATAACAACTGATGATAATAAAAAATTCTTCTTCTTAGATTATTCTTATGATGGTGGTTTTTGAGGTGCTTATTTAAATTTAGAAATTGGTGTTCAAATTTGACATAATGAAGATAATATTTATTTAAAATCTTATTGAAAGATGGAAACAAAAAAATGTTTAAGAAATCGGGTTTATAATGTTAATTTGCAAAACTTTAGTTTTCATCAATAATTACAATTAAGGTACTTATTAAGAATTTAATAAGTACTTTTTCTTAATAAGTTATTTTTGAAATAACAAATTTTCTATTATAATTAATTAGTGTTATTAATAAATCCTGTGAGGTAACAATAATGGAGATCTATTTTAGTAACCATCAAAACAAAAACCAGCAATTATTTTTAGATCTTGATGATACCAAACATATTGTTAAAGTTTTACGTCATAAAATTAATGATGAAATCGTTGTTGTTTTTCAAGAACAAAAATATTTAACAAAAATTCTTACTTTATCACCGAATGTTATTTGTCAAATCATTGAGCCACTGCAGCAAAATAATGAATTACCAATTAAAGTTACTTTAGTTCTAGCCTTATTAAAAGAACAAAAATTTGATTTGATAATTCAAAAAGCAGTTGAATTAGGGGTTTATCGGATTATCCCAATTCAACTTCAACGTTGTGTTAGTATTGTTACTAATAAAATTGACCAAAAAATTAATCGTTGACAAAACATTGCTAAAGCAGCAGCAAAACAAGCTAATCGTAATATCATTCCTGAAGTAACGTCAGTTATTAAAAAAATTCCTGATTTAAAGCAATATCAGAGTGCTAAGAATTTTTTGGCTTATGAGTTAACTTATGACAATAAGCAGTTTTATGATTGAAGTAAAGATTTGATTGATATTGATAGTTTAACGATTGTGATTGGACCAGAAGGTGGGATTAGTGCTAGTGAATTAAGTAATTTTAAAGATTTAAACTTTACTAACATTAGTTTAGGACCAACAATTTTACGTGCTGAAACAGCGCCACTTTATTTTTTATCAATTGTTAATTATCATTCATTATTAAAAGATTAACAATTTTGTGATTAAAATTAAAAAAAGAGAGGATAAATAATGATTAATAATTTAAATCAATATATTGATCAAACAATCTTAAAACCTGATGCTGCTGTGACAGAAATTGAAACCTTAATTGATCAAGCAAAAACTTATCAATTTAAAGCAGTTTGCATTAACCCATATTATGTTAAACATTGTACGCAAAAATTAAAAAATACTGGTGTTAAAATTTGTACTGTGATTGGTTTTCCCCTTGGTGCTAATACAACAGCAACAAAAGTTTTTGAAACACAAACAGCAATTGCTGATGGTGCAAATGAAATTGATGTTGTGATTAATATTGCTGCGTTAAAAAATCAGCAAGATAGTTATTTGTTGGAAGAATTAAAACAAATTCGTCAAGTATGCACAAAAGATATTATCTTAAAAGTTATTATTGAAACAGCGTTATTAACTGAACCGCAAAAAATTCTTGCTTGCAAGTTAGTTAGTCAAGCCCAAGCTGATTTTATTAAGACATCAACAGGTTTTGCTGGTGGTGGGGCAACAGTGGCTGACATTAAATTACTGAAAAAAAATATTGCCAAAAATGTTGCCATTAAAGCTTCGGGTGGTATTAGAACTCAAGCCCAAGCGATTGCAATGATTGATGCTGGTGCTACAAGGATTGGCACTTCAAATGGTGTTAATATTGTTAATAACCAACAATCAAAAACTAGTGGATCATATTAACATAAAATATTAATTCCTGCATTAAAAAAACTTCCAAATTCTTGGAAGTTTTTTATTATTCATACCACTTAAAATATCGTCATGATATGTAGTAGAGTAAGGTACTAATGAGGTTAATTGCAACAAAACTGCCAAAAAAGATAATTAATAAATTGGTGAGGCCAATTTGGCCAATCAAACCTTTATCAGAATTAACAATTGTGTTTAAGAAAAAAACTAAGGTAAATAATGGTATTGTAATTAAGAAAGTAACAATTAAAGATGCAATTGTTTGACCAGTTCTTGTTTTAATAAAAACTGCCATAATTACTGCAACAGCAGTAAATAAAATTAAACAAGTAACCATTAAAACAATTATTAGGATAAATTGTCAATTAAAAATTGAATTAATAATTGTTGTTAATTTAAAAACAAATAATAAAATGATAACTACTAAAAAAATAAATAAATTAGAAATTAACATTAACATTAAATTAAAAATTGAAGCGATAATTAAAAAATTGATTTTTTTAATTCTTGTTAAACCAATTCGTCGGTAAATAATTGATTGTTTGAAATCTAATAAAATTGATAAAAAAGTTTGCAAAGCAAAAGATGATGATTGAACTAATCATAAAAGTAAGATAACTAGTGCGCCATTGCTATTAGTACTTGGCAAAATTACTTTATAATTAGCACCAATAACAGCAATGAAAATTATTGGTAGTAAAAACATTGAAACAATAATTGCCTTATTATGTTTTAAATAACTAGTAAAAATGGTTAAAACTGATCAATTATCAATAGTTTTAGTTTTATTGTTCATTTTTTTTGTCCTTTAAATTTTGATTTTTATTTTCAGGATTAGTATTTTTAGTTTTTCTTAAATGTTTTTCTCATGATTTAGCTCATTTTTCAGTGGTAATAACTTGTAATTTTTGAGCAACAACTTCTTTATCATACATACCAATTTTATAAGCTTTAAATTTTTCTTTGACAAATTTTTCAACACTCTGATATTTTTTTATGATTTCTTTAACATTATAAGTCCCAATAATTTCACCGTTTAACATAAAAATTAATTCTTGACAAAATTTTTCAATTTCAGTCATATTATGAGAAACAATAACTACTGCTAAATCTTTTTTAGTAAATATTTCTTGTTCTAATAGGCGATAAATTCTTTCTCTAACTTCTAAATCTAAGCCAGTTGCTAACTCATCTAAAATTAATAAATCAGGGTCAACAATTAAAGCTAACAAGATATTATTTTTTTGTTGTTGACCACCAGACAAATTATTGATTGGTTTGCTAATTAGATTTTCAGCATCAAGGAAATATAATAGTTTTTGAATTTCAGCAACTGATTTATTTATCCGATAAGTTCTTAGATAATAATTTACTAGATCCCAAGCTGTTGTACCACGAGGATATTTTGCTTCTTGCAATTGCATGCCAATTTTTAAATTTTCTTTTAAAGTAATTGTGCCACTAGTTGGTTGCCTCAATTGAGCAATCATTTCGCAAAGAGTAGTTTTGCCTGAACCATTGGGACCAACAATGCCAATTCGTGCTTGAGCAGAAATTGTTAAATTAAGATTTTTAATTACTAAATTATTTTTGTATTTTTTACTAACATCGGTAATTTTTACAGCGTCGATTGTTAAACTACTTTCTTTAGTACCCTTATTTTCCATTTGTTGCTCCCATCTTATTTAAAATAATTTTAACATTATTTATTTTTTAGTTCATTGTTTTTTGTTGAATATTTTTTATTAAAAATAAAAATTAGTGTCGTATGACACTAATTAAGATTAATTTTGCTTTTCTGTTATTTGATTTAAAACAGTTTTATTTTTAATATTATCTGAGTTATTTTTTTTGCCTTTTCATTTCTTACAATCTTCGCCATAATGGTAAATATTATAAATTTTAATTCCTAGAATGATGCCAGCTCATATTGCACAAGGAAGATTTGCAACAATCACAATGACATCTTTTAAAATCGTAATTAAATCATTATGACTATTAAACGATAAGTCTAAAATTCCTCAAATAAATCATAGAGTATTAGCTAAAGTATAAAAACTAAAAGTAAGAACTGAGACTCCATTCGTTTTTTTGCTTTTAATAGTTTTTAATGATTGCGGTAAAAAAGCAATAATAGCAATGCCAGTACCAATAAAACCAATTCCCATAACGAACCAAAATAGACCTGAATTAATTTTTTCTTGGTTAGTTAAAAGGTTAAATAACATGGTTGTTCTCCTGATTATTTTTTGGTGGTAATTTTATTTTAACTTTATTAGCAACTTCTCCAAACTTTCGCATGTTCTGTAATTTTATAGCAATAATACATGAAACACCAATTATTGTAACACTATAGGGCAAAATTAATGTTACAGCTCAAATAATGATTTGGCTAAGTTTAGCGTTATCAGGATGCATAATTGGTAACGCAATTGATAAAATTGCTAAAAGTAAAAATAAAAAATTAGCAAGATTGTAAATTAAATAAGTTTTTAAAGAAATTTCCTTGGTATCTCGTGTTTTAATCGTTTTAATTGCTTGGGGAATAAAAGTAATTACTGCTAAAAATCCTGCTAAATAACCAATAATTGCAATAAAGATTGTCATTTTTTTTGCTCCTTTAATGTCGTTTAATGCAATCATATTATAAACACTTCTTTTTAAAAAAGAATCAGTTAATTAAAAATTTTATAAATTTTTTTTAAATTTATTTAAAAAAAGATTTTAATCATTTATTAAGTTGGTAATAAATAATCCCCAAAAAAATCCTCAAAAATTAATTAAAACTCTTAAAAAAGTCAAAACAAACCTATAAATTATACTATTATTTTTTTTAAAATAAAAGACTTTTACTTAAGGAAAAAGAAAGATAATATATTAAAAACATTCTATGTCAAATCTTTATGAAAGGAGATTTCCAATGAAAAATGTTAATATGGTTTCTATTGATTTAGGAACTAAAAATTTGATTATTAAGGTAAATGATCAAATTGTTTATGACCAACCTTCAATTATTGTTTTTGATACTGAAAGTGGTCAAGTATTTATCGGTGAAGAAGCACTGCATATGCGTGATAAAACACCAGCAAGTAAAATTGTTAGAGAGCCTTTAGCAAATGGTGTTATTTCTGATGTTAATGCTTTAATTGCATTACTAACAGAAATCTTTGTTAATATCGTTCAAGTTAATAACAAAAAATCTTGAAAGAAAGGATTCTGAAAGAATTCTGTTGTATTAGTAGCAATTCCTTCTAAAATTTATCGTTTAGATGAAGATGTATTAAAAGAATCTCTTCGTGGAAGACATGTTCCTCGAATTCCATTATTTAGTGAAAAATTCAATCGTTATGAATACTTTACTAATATTATGAGTGCCAAAAAGATTGTTATTATGCCAGCTGTTAAATTAGCTACAATTGGTGCTGGAGTTTCAATTTGAGACTCACAAGGAGTATTTTTACTTGATATTGGTGCTGGAACTTCAGATTGTTCTATTATTGCGACAGGTGATATTATTATTCAAGATTCAATTACTGTTGCTGGTAATGCGATTGATAATGATATTAAAAAGTATTTAGAAGAAATGCACTACATTTCAATTACTAGAGAACAAGCCGAAAATATTAAAATTGAGGTTGGACTAAATATTGAAGGTCGTGAAGATGCAGCAAAAGAAATTGATAAGCAAATTACAATTTATGGTAAGAGCTTAAAAACTGGTAATCCAACAAAAATTATTTTAGAAAAAACTGAAATTCAAAAAATTATTATTGAAGCGATTGAACCAATTGTTGATCTTGCTAAATCAATTATTTTACGTTCTGATGCTAGTTTTGCAAGAATTATTCAAGAAAATGGATTAATTTTAACAGGTGGAAGCGCATTATTGAAAAATATTGATGTTTATCTAAGCCAAAGATTAAACCTTGAAAAAGTTTTAATTGCCCCTGAACCAAAACATGCAGTAATTAAAGGAACAGAAATTTTTGAAATGTACAAAAATGATTTATATGATAAAGAATACATTAGACCAAGTAGATAAAGAAAGACAGAAAGGAGAAAAATAATATGCAAATTTTCAAAAAATGACAATTTAAAAAAAGTATTCATTTTAATGAATCGATTGCTGGTTATGAATGACTATGCATGGATATTGGAACTGAAAATATGAAAGCTCGTTATGTTAATACTGGCTTAAGATTTGATGAACCTTCATATATTGCTGAAGACTACGAAAAAAATCGAATTTATTTTGGTGAAGAAGCTAAATCATTAGTTGATAAAACTAATGAAAATATTATCATTAAACGACCAGTTCGTGATGGTAATATTGCTGATCCAAGAGCGTTAGAAAAAATTCTTATGAGAATTTTTGATTACTTCAAAATTTCAAAAGCAACAAAGAAACGTTTAATTGTAATTATGGCAACGCCAAGTGATATTAATCCTGTTCAAAGACAAGCTTTAGAGAGTATTGTCACAAAATTAGGTGCTTATCGTGGTTTTGTTCAAGAAGAAGTGAAAATGGCTGCCTTAGGTGCTGGTCAAGATATCTTTGGAACTTCAATTATGTCAGTTGACATTGGTGGAGGATCAGCAGATATTGCAGTAATTAGCAAAGATTCAATCTTACATTCACTTTCAAGTCATTGTGCTGGTGATTATTTAACAGAACAAATTCGTGAATATATTCTTAGAACAAAAAATGTTCATGTTGGTCTTAAAGATGCTGAAGATTTAAAGAAAGCAATTGCTTCTTTAGTGCCTGGACCAAATGAAAGACCATATCGAATTAGTGGATTATTAATTCCAAAAGATAGTTCAAAATCAGGTGAAGTATTATCAGTTTCTAAAACAGTTTCAATAACACCTGAAGAAATTCGTGAAGTTATGCAACATGAATTTAGAGAACATATCATTCCATCAATTAGAAAAGTATTAAGACTTTCTGTTTCTAAAGCCTTGGGTTCAATTGGTGATTTAAAGAAATTAGGTAAGGGAATTACAATTTCTGGTGGTGGAGCCTACATTAAAGGTATTGATAAATTTATCCAAGAAGAACTTGCTAAAGAATATCATTTTGAAACTTATGATGAAATGGGTAACGTTGTTTCTGAAGAAGTTTATGAAGGTGATGAATTTGAAGTTCGTTGTTCAGAAGATCCATTATATGATGTAATTAATGGTTGTGTAAAATATCGTGATGAAATTTATCGTGAAATTTTAGAAGAAAAGAAATTTAATGTTATATTGAGTAATTCAAAAAGAAATACTCAACGTTTAAAAAGATAATTATTTTTTTTAACTGATAAAGTACTCAAAGTTTAAGCTTTGAGTACTTTTTTTATTGTAAGATTTATTTTTTAATTAATTTATTTAAATGATACTTGTAGTGTTTTGTAACGATCTTCAATTAAAGTATTATTATATTTAATAATGATGTTAAGAGTCATTGTTTGATTTTTATTGTCAGCAATATCTGATTCTCTTAATAGAACACCAAGGTCTTTTGCTCCAGGGAATTGATAATAAATGCTTATTATTTTAAAAGCATTAGCATCTATTTTCATATTTTTAATATTTTCTAAGTCATTTGTTAAGTCTTTAATGAAAATTTCTTTTAAATCGTCTTTAAGCATATCAATTGTATATTTTTTATCATTAGTTGCAATTTCCAACGAATTAATTTTTAAGAAATTAATTAGATTTTTACCTTTAATTTCATTTAATTCTTGTTCCATTTGATCTTTTTCTTGTTTAATATTTTCAAGTTCTTTTAATTTTAGATTTTGTCTATTTAATTCAGCATTTTTTTGTTTTAATTCATTTTCTGCTTTATCTTTTTGTTTTTGCAATTCAACAAATTCTGCTTTTTTTGTTTCAAGCTGTCTTTCAACTTTATCATTAACTTTTTTAAGTTCATGGTATTGTTTTTCTTTTTCTTCTAACTCTAAAAGTGTCCGATTTAAATGAGCTTTAAGTTTTTCAATATCATTTATTGCTTGAAGTTTTTGTTTTTGTAGTTCAACAACTTCTTTTTCTTTTAAGTCAAGTTGTCTTTCAACTTTGTCTTTAGCTTTTTGAAGTTCATCGTATTGTTTTTCTTTTTCTTTTATGTCTAAATCTTTACGATTTAATTCTGCTTTTTTCTGCTTTAATTCGTTTTCTAGTTTAGTTTTTAGTTTTTGTAGTTCAACCACATCTTGTTTTTTTAATTCAAGTTGTTTTTCAATCTTTTCTTTAACTTTTTGAAGTTCATCGTATTGTTTTTCTTTTTCTTTTATTACTGAATCTTTATAATTTAATTTGTTTATAGCTACTTGCATTTCGCTTTTTATCTCTATTATTGTACGCTCTAAGTTATTAACATGGTCATTTTGTTTTTCAAGTTTCTCAGCAAGTTCATTATATTGTTTTGATTTTTCATCAAGTTTTGTTTTCAATAATTCAATTTGTTCTTTTAAATCACCAACTGTTTCTTGATCATTATCTTGATTTAAATTAATTTTGTTAGTATTAATTTCTTGATGAAGACTTGATATTGCAGGGATTACCATTGTTAATAATCCAGTTGTTGCCAATAATTGTCTTAAATGAAATTTTGCCATTATTTTTCCCCCTTTTAATTTATAAAATTTTATAAAATAATTAATAATTTCCTTTTTCCTCCTTTGAATGTTATTCTATCATTTTTTATTATCAATTAAGAGTGTTTTTTTAAATTTTTTTGATTTTTGATTGATAATTTTTTTCCGTTTTTTTTATCTTAAACAACAAAAAATTATTTAAATTATTATATAATTAATGTAGTTAAAGAAAGAAATAATTAGAATTTTTTTACTATTAGGGGAGTTTAAAAAAAGAATGAATATAATTGCAAGTTTTAAAACTGATGTTGGCACTTTTAGAAAAGACAATCAAGATGCTTTAATATTCTTGAAAAATAAAACTGGTCAGGTGTTAGCTGTTGTTTGTGATGGGTTAGGTGGTCATAGTTGTGGTGATATTGCAAGTTCAATGGCAGTATCAATGTTAAAAGATTTCTTTTATCAAACAAAATGGTCACGATTAGAAAATGATGAACAAGTATATCAATGATTAAATGATAGTGTTATGAAAATTCAAGCAGCAATGAATCAGTATAGTCTTAATCATGAAGAAGCAAATGATATGGGTACAACAATGGTTATTACTTTAATTACTAATCGCAAAGCTTATTTAGTTAATATTGGTGATTCACGTGTTTATTTATTTAACAATCAGGGATTAAAACAATTAACTTCTGATCATAATATTTTGAATTTATATTTAAAAAACAATCAAAAGCAATTAGTAGATGTTGATGTTAATCAAACTTATTGGAAAGCTTTAACAAGTGCTTTAGGACCAATTAAAAATCTAACAATTGATATTTTTGATTTATCATTTGAAACTCCATCATATTTTTTATTAACAAGTGATGGTGTTCATGATTTTTTAGAAGAATCAGAAATTAGTCATATTTTAGAAAAAAATAGTACTTTAAAATCAAAAGTTAAAATGTTAATTAAACAAGCAATAAATAATGTTTCAACTGATAATTTATCAGCTGTTTTGATGTTAATTAAAGATTAAATAATTTATTAATTTTAAGTAAAAATAACTTTGTTACCAAAATTTATATTAATATAAGTATTATTAAATAATAAAAAATCTTATTTTTGAATAAGATTTAAAAAGAAAGTTTGATTTTTATGTTTAAAAGATCTAAAAACAACAAATTGCAAAGTTTAAAACGTAAATATCAAAAATTAATGCAACAAGGTAAAAAAATTTTTGATAAGTGAGATCAAGAAAGTAAACCACCAAAGAAATTAGTCATCATTCAAAAAAAATTACGTGCTTTACGAAAAGAAATTGAGAATGAAAAACTTGATGGTGAATTACAATTTTTGGCTGAACACCCAGAAATTTATGAATTTTTACCAAATGAATTAACATAATTGGTGTTTATTGTGGAAGTTAAAGAAACAAAAGATTCAAAAAATGAAGTAGTAAAACAGTTAAACCAAAAGTTAAATAATCGTTATCAAATTATTAATCAAATTGGTGCTGGTGGTATGGCCAAAGTTTATCACGCACACGATTTATATTTGAATCGTAGTGTGGCTATTAAAATTATTAATTTAGACACTAATAAAATTGATGATTTAAATAAAGAACGTTTTTTACAAGAAATTCAAGCTGTATCACGAATTAGACATCCAAATGTGATTTTAGTTTATGATATTTTTATTGATCAAAAAAATTGATGTTTAGTTTTAGAATTATTGAAAGGTCAAACTTTAAAAGAATATTTAACTAATATTGGAGTTTTAAGTATTAATGAAACTCTGAATATTATGGAAAAAGTTTTATTAGGTGTTAATGCTTGTCATCAAGTGGGAATCATTCATCGTGATTTAAAACCAGATAATATTTTATTAACTGATAATGGTGCAATTAAAGTGTTAGATTTTGGTATTGCCATGATTGATGGGCGTGAAGTAAAAAAACATGCTCATCAAGTTATTGGCACGATGAAGTATATTGCTCCAGAAGTTGTTAAATTTGAACCAACAACAATTCAAAGTGATATTTATTCATTAGGAATTATCTTATATGAATTATTAACTGGTAAACCACCTTTTTTCCATAAGAATCCACAGTTATTAGCTAATAAGCATATTAAAGAACCAATGCCCTTAATTCGTGATTATAATCCAAAAATCCCGCAAAGTTTAGAAAATATTATTCTCAAAGCTACTAATAAAAATCCTAATAAACGTTATCAATCAATTTCTGATATGGCAGAAGATTTACTATCTTGTTTAAATTATAATCGCAAGAAGGAAAAACCTTTACTTAATAATCAAACAGTAATTATTAAAGATAAAGTTGTTAAAGTTAATCGTTTAAATTTCTTTTTACCTTTTTTCTTGAAGAAGTGATTTTTAATTTTGTTAACATTTATTATCTTGCTATCTTTATTAACTACAGTTTTGATTATTGTTCTTTAAATCAATTTCAAGTACTGGAAGAAACTCAAGAAAGCTCAAGGAGAAACACTCATGAAATTAAAACAAGGAATTATTGTTGCAGTTGCTAATAAATTTGCTGATGTTAAAGTTGATGATAAGTTTTATCAAGCTCATGTTAGACAAAAAGTTAAAATTAATAATTTATTAGTTGGTGATCAAGTTGGTTTAACAATTATTGGTGAGAATCAAGCAGTAATTGAAAGAATTTTTAATCGCAAAAATCAATTATATCGCCCAAGAATTGCCAATATTAATCAAGCAGTAATTGTTAATGCTTTAACAAAACCAACTTTTAATACTTTAATTTTGAATAAATTGTTAACGTTATTTAATTTTTATCAAATTGATGTTGTTTTGGTTTTCACTAAAACTGATTTAATTACTAAAAATGATTCTGTGTGAAAAAAAGTTAAGTATTATCAAGATTTAAAATATCCTTGTTATTTTATTTCAAATCCTAATCAAGCAGGGATTAAGGAATTAAGTTTAATTTTTAAAAATAAATTTTCATTATTAACTGGTGTTTCGGGAGTTGGCAAGAGTTCTTTATTAAATAGTTTAGATCCAAATTTAAATTTAACAACTAATGAAATTTCATTAACTTTAAAACATGGTAAACATACTACGACAACAACAAAACTTTATTTTTTATTGGATGGCATTATTGCTGATAGTCCTGGTTTTATGGTATTGAAGTTACAAGGTTTAACAAAATTTGATTTAGCATTAAATTTTCCTGTCATTGAAAAATATGTTAATAAATGTAAGTTTAATGATTGTTTACATCAAAATGAACCTGGTTGTGCTGTAATTAAAAATTTAAATGATCAATTAAACAAGTATTTTTACCAAGATTATTGTAAAATTTTATTAGAATTTATTAATTTACATTAAGAAAAACAATGAAAGGTAAATTATGAATAAAAACGATAATACGATTGCTGTTAGTATTTTAACAGCTGACTTTTTAAATTTAAAAAGTGAACTTGATCGGATAATAGTTGCAAAAATTCCAGCAGTTCATTTTGATATTATGGATAATAATTTTGTTCCCAATTTATCTTTTGGTCCAAAAATTCTAAGTGATGTGACTAATTATTTAAAAGATAAAAATATTGTTGTTGATTGTCATTTAATGGTGCAATTAAAGCCAAAAGATAAAGTTAAGTCTTTTTTAAAACCTTTTATTATGCCAGGCATTAACAGTATCACTTTACATTATGAGGCATTGAATAAAAAACAATTATTAGAATTTGCCAATTGAAGTAATTCTGAATTTAAAAAAGGTTTAGCATTAAAACCTAAAACGCCAATTAAAGTTTTTTTTCCTTATTTAACGAAGCTAGATTATCTTTTAATTATGAGTGTTGAACCTGGTTTTGGCAATCAAAAATTTATTGCTAGTTCTTATCAAAAAATTAAAACTTTAAAGCAATATTTAATAACCAAAAACCTTTCTCAAACACCAATAATTGCTGTTGATGGGGGAATTAATAATACAACCGGTCCATTATGTTTTGCTGCTGGTGCTAATTATCTAGTTTCAGGCAGTTATTTACTTAATAATCAAACGTCAGTTACAGAGCAGTTAGAAAAGTTGTGAGTCTAATGACAAAAAATAAAAATTTAAAACAATTAATTATTGTTTGTCGTGATTTTGACATTAATTGAAACCAATTTCTCAACCCAATTTATGTTGGTGTTGAATCAGGAGCAGTAGCATTAATAAAAAATAATTTACCAATTCAATTTATTTCTGGTGATTTTGATAGTATTAATAAAAAACAATGAGAATTAATTAATTATCAACAAAAAAAAGCTAATTTTAAAGTTTTTAAAGTCGATCAAAAGAAGGATTATCTTGATAGCGAGTTAGCGATTGCTACCGCATTAAAATTAAAAGTGCCATTCCAACAAGTTGTTATTATTTCTAGCGGTCAAAGATGAGATATGATTTTAGCACAAATTAATTTTTTAAGGAAATATCAAAAATATCAACCAATTTTAATTGATGAAGATAATTATCTTTTTACTTTGAAAGCAAAAAGTAAGTTTATTGTGCCTGAACATCTTTTAAATTATCGTTATATTTCTTTTTTTTGTTTGAATGATCAATCAGTTACTTATAATTTTACTGGCTGCAAGTATTATAATGCTAGTGATATCATTATTAACAATCAAGATGTCCTTGCAATTAGTAATGAATTTGATTTGACAGTTACTAAAAATCCAACAATTGAAATTAAGTCAGGAGATTGTATTGTTGCTTTGTCGCAAAGAATAAGCACATAAATAATTTAATTCTTTTTTTCTTGCATTAAATAAATCAAAAGTTTAAAATAAAATTAAAGGATTACTAAAGTATTTTAGTGGAAATAAGCGTCTGTTAGTAGGTAATATAGGTCATACTTTTACATAAGAAAGAAGAACCCAATATGCCAAAAGCAAAAAATCAATCTTTAGTTAAAACTAGAAAATTAGACAATTCAATGACGCCATTAGAATCGTCAAAGAAACAAAAAATTAAACAAGGAATTCAGCAGGAAACTCAAGTAGAAAAATGATTTTTATTAAAATATAATGTTCATATGTCTTTAGTTTGAAAGGGAATATTTTCAATTCAAAGCAATAATTCAGAGCAGCCTCTAATTTTAAATATTGATAACAAAAATATTTATTTTTATGCATCAGGAATTACTGGTGTTTTTTTTGATACAAGAGCACAGTGACATAATTTTACAAAAGAATTAGATTATTATGATCAAGCAAGATTAATTGAAGCGTTTGGTAAAAAAATTGATCAAGAAAATCAATATTTCAAAGATGTATTATTAAAATTACAAATTGATTTTGTTAATAATGTTTTGGATGTTTTTGATGAAGATTTAGAACAAGGTAAAGATGCTTTAAATCAAGCAGATATTGCTGAATTTGCTAAAGTTAAAAAATTATTAGGAGAACTTAACCGCGATTTTAATTCACTTTCAAGTTCAATTTTTACTGATAAAGTAGAAAGCAAAAAAATTGTTTTAAGATATTACCATTCTCAAGCATTAACTTGATGAGGAAGCACCATAAGAAGTGAAAATTTTGATGAAGAACCATTAGTTTTAAATTTTTATGGTCAAGATTTTTATTTTTATGTATCAGGAATTGAAACAGAAAATTGTTCGTACAATAATAGTTGAATTAACTATAAATATCGATTAACTTTTGACCAACAAAGCCAATTACTTAAAAAATTAGCACAAAAAATTAATCAAAATGATTTATATCAACAAAATACATTATTGAAACTAAAAATTGATTTTACTCATAATGCTGTTAAATTTTTATTTAATAATTTCAAAGAAACAAAAAATTCTTGAATTGTTGATACTGAATTATCAAAACAAGAAATAGAGGATTATGAAAATCAACTTAAAAGTTTAGTTGATAAAACTAAGTATTTGTATGCTAATGATAATAAGATTGTTAAACATATTGATAAAAAAGATTATAGCCTTTGAAATGATTATAGTAAAAATTCAGATTATGGGCTAGTTAATTTTGTTAATCCAAGTACTAGTCAAAATGTTAAATTAGATCTTAATCTATCAAATAATTTAATAATTACTGCCCTCATTAAAGAGAATTCAAAAGTTGAAATTTTGAAGCAAAATTTTTTTGATTTATCAAAAAAGTTTGAAAATTTAACAAAAAGAGTTGTTGATAAGCAAATAGAAGAAAAAATTTCTGAATTGCTAGTAGCAAATGAAGAAAATTTATTAGATGCTGATGAATTAGCTAATTTATATTTTGCAGGTGTTAAAAATGGCCAGAATCCTGACGTTGACTTAACTGAAGCTGATATTGCAGAAATTTTGGAAATTTAAAATTAATAATATTTTTGGTAATTCAGATAATTATATGACAGTTATTAAAACTGAATTTGCTACTCTATTTCCTAGAAAACTAAATATTAAAATATTTTTTAAAAGATATATACATTTTTAATATTTATGGATACAATGAGTGTGGATATATCTTGCAAGTGTATATAATGAGTTAAAATTAAAAGGGGGTTTGGTAACTAAGTTTTTTGTATCTTTTTTATAACGACATTTAATAAGTTGTAATTATTGTAAATTGAATTATTATTAAATACTTAAATGCTTACTTAAAAAGGAGAATTATTATGAAAAAATTAATGTTACCTATTTTTGCTACTATAGCAACTACTAGTATTTCTTCACAGTTAGTATTAAATATTAATAATCACTCAGTATTGGCAAGTAATAAAATTTTATTAAATCAAGAAAAAAATGACACAGCAATTAAATTAGATTATGCAAGACAAATTTTTCAAAAATATACAGAACAATTTAGTAAATATAAATCAGATTTTAATACTTTAACTCAACGGTTTAATGAAAAATGAAATCAAGTAAATCAGCTTGAGGTTATTCCTACAGATTCAAAAGAAAAACAAGAATTTTTAAAAGTTGTTACTGATTATTTAGCAGAAGCAGTTAAACAAGTAAACAATATTATTGCTTTTAAATCTAAACATTTGGCCTTACAACCCCAAGAGCTTAGAGATAATTCAATGGAAGAAATTCAAGCAGAAATTCAAGAACACTTAAATGAATTAGATCCTAAAATTTCAAATATTGATGCTAAGTTAAGTTATATTATTACTATAAAGGAACAATTGCAATTTTCAGGGGTTAATGAAATTTTAGAAAAAATTTATCAACATAATAATAAAAAATTTTTAGAATTTAATTTACCTAATGATATTAAGGTATCAGCAATTGCTGCTTCAAAAAAATCATTTACTAATGATAATGATATTGAAGAAAATCAACGATTAGATGAAGCAAAAGCAATTTTCAAACAAATTCGTGATGAATATAAGGCTAAGCAAGAAAGTTTAAAAACTAGAGAAATAAAATTTAATGAATTTTGAAATAAAAATGTACAATTTAAAAATGTTAAAGAGTTAGCTATTGAAGAAAAAACAAACCGTATTAATTTAGCACATAATTATCTTGTTGAAATGAATTCCAATTGAACTAGCATTAAAAATTTAAAAAATATTCATGTTGCTTTATTGCCTCAAGCAATTAGAAATTTAACAAAAGAAAAAATTAATGATATTCAAACAGAAATTGATCAAGCAATTAGTCAACTTTCTACTAATCATAAAAATTTTAATTCAAAATTATCTTATATTTTCTTAAAAATGAGCGATTTTACAAAAAAAGCCACTGATTTATTAGTTAATATAAAATTAATAGAAGAACATAATCAGTATAAATGAGATAATTTTGATAAATAAATATTCTATCTTATAAAAAATAAGTAGCCTAAAAACTACTTATTTTTTATAAAAATATGATTTAAATTAATTGATTATTAATTAATATTTAAATGTATTGTAAGATTATAAAAAATGAGAATTAATTTTGTTTTTTTAATAAAAAATTAGCATTTTTTTAACATCATAGAAATTGACTTGTATTTTTTGCTTTTATCAATTATACTGAATAAGTAAAAAGAAATAGGAGCTGATTATAAATGGCATCAGTAAAGTTAAAACCACAACCAGCTGATAATAATGAAAAAGATAAAAAAAGTAATGAGGAAGCTTTTAATAAAGCACTAAAATCATTTCAAAAAATATCGCAAGAAACAAAAAGACAAGTAAAAAAACGAGAATATTTTGTTTCAAAAAGAGTTGAAATGCGTGCAAAACGTAATTCAGCAAAGAAATCTAAACGTCGTAAGTAATTTAATAAAAAGATTGGTAATCACCGTCAATATTAGTTTATTGGTGGTGATTTTATTAGTAATTAATAAATCACTGATTATCAATAATATTATTTTTAAGTAAAAATAAAAGATAAAATATTGTTATAATTAAAATTAGAAATTATAGGAGTCAGAAACTTATGAGTAATCAAGTAAACATTTTTAATGATAAAGATTTTGATCTTGAAAATTTCCCTAACTTAGCACCAGCAATTTTAGATCAAGCGTTAAAGGGTAGCGCTAAAAAAAATTATATTGTTAAAAATGCTGAAGTAGCTGTAGTTTTTATTGATGAGGCTCAAAGTTTACTTTTAAATCGAACTTATCGCAAAAAAGATTATATTGCTGATGTTTTATCTTTTGCTAATCAAGATAAATTTTCTGTTAAAAGTAAAGATATTAACGATTTAGGTGATGTTTATGTTTGTTTTCCCAAAGCTCAACAACAAGCATTTGAATATCAACATAGTTTAAATCGTGAGTTATCTTTTTTATTTTTGCATGGTTTACTACATAACTTAGGTTATGATCATGAAACTCAAGCAGAAGAAGATATTATGTTTGCTTTACAAGATCAGGTTTTAACAAAATTAAAAATTTTACGTAATTAAAAGTTATCATAATTGAAAGGAATACTAGCATCAAGATGAACCTTAAAGAATTATTAAGTAAAGCAAAAAAATTACAAACAAATGCTTATGTACCATATTCTCATTTTCGTGTTGCAGCAATTGTTATTTTAAAGAATGGCCAAGAAATTACTGGAGTTAATGTTGAAAATGCTGCTTTTCCAGCAACAATTTGTGCTGAAAGGACAGCTTTAGCACAAGTAATTACTTTAGGTTATCAAAAAACTGATATTGAAGCTTTATTTTTAATTACTGATAGTATTAGTTTGGGTTCACCTTGTGGTATTTGCCGGCAATTTATGATTGAAATTATGCCGTTAACAGCTAAAGTTTTTATTAGCAATTGTAATAGTAAAGATGATAAAGATCTTAAAATTATTAAAGTGCAAGATTTATTACCGTTTGCTTTTATGCCAGAATCATTGAAGGGAAATAAAAAATAATATGAGTAGTACTTTTAAATCTGGTTTTGTAAGTTTTATTGGCAAACCGAATGTTGGTAAATCAACTTTACTTAATACAATTTTAAAGGAAAAAGTTGCTATTGTTAGTCCAAAACCACAAACAACACGAGAACAACTGCAAGGTATTTATACTGATGATAATATGCAAATCATTTTTTTAGATACACCAGGAATTCACAAATATCATAATCAATTGGGCCGAATTATGAATAAATATGCCACTAGTGCTACCAAAGATACTGATATTATTTGTTTATTAGCACCAGCAAACGAAGCAATTTCACCAAATGAGGAAAGAATTATTAAATTACTCCAAGAAAGAATAATGCCAATCTTTTTATTGTTAACAAAAGTTGATTTAGTTACTAAAGTTGAATTATTTAATAAAATTAATGAGTGAAAAGATTTGTTAAATTTTAAAGAAATTATTCCCGTATCAGCAGTTAAAGAATTTAATTTAAATATTTTACTAAAAAAAATTTATCAATATTTACCAACTGGTGAAAAATTATTTGATATTAATCTTAAAAGTAATAGTAGTGATCAACAAATTGCCAAAGAAGTAATTCGAGAAAAAATTATTTATTTAACAAGGCAAGAAATTCCTTATAGTGTTGCTGTTATTATTGAAAATATGGATGTTGATCGTGATTTATTAGAAATTTCTGCTGTGATTGTTGTGCAACGAGATTCACAAAAAGCAATTTTAATTGGTAAAAAAGGGCAGATGATTAAAAGTATTGGCATTAAAGCGCGTGAAGAATTAGAACAAATCTTTAATATTAAGATTATGTTAAATCTTTTTGTTAAAGTGATTGATGAATGACCTAATAATCCAAAAAGTTTAAAAGAATTAGGGTATATTTAAATTAGGTAAAAATTTTTAAGGGGGTAATAATTATGGAAAAAAAACATCTTGTCAAATATGGTAGTAAAGATCATCCAAAATTAAATTCATTATCAGAAGTTTATGATAAAAATAGTCAAGATTTTATTATTAATAATATTGATTCTAAAACAATTAAGAAGATTTTAGATATTGGTTGTGGCCATGGAAGTATGTCCCATTTTTTTGCGCACAAATTTCCCAAAGCAAAAGTATTTAGTATTGATATTTCGCAAGATCAATTAGAAATTACCAAAAAAAGAACGCACGGAAAAAAAAATATTCAATATTTTCAATTAGATATTGAACATCATAATATTGATCCTGAAATTTTAAATCAATTAAAATCAACAGATTTAATTTATGTTCGCTATTTATTATTACACTTAAAAAATTGAGAAATTTTTTTCAAAAATATTTATCAATTATTAAAAACAGGCGCTAAATTAATTATTGAAGAACCTGGATTTCCTTGAACAACATATCCGTATTCAGAAGTTTTACAAAGTTCTGCTCTTGCATCACAAGATTTTCTTCATAGTTTAGGTTATAAATTTGATTGTATCCCCCATTTATGAGATTGGTTAAATAATCAAAATCAATTTCAAATTGATGATGTTGAATTTAGTCACCCAACTTTAAAAACTTATCAGCAAAAAAAATTAATGTGAATGTATTTTGCCCAAATTAAAGATCCATTAATTGCGGCTAAAGTTTATCATGAAGAAGAATTTAATCAAATTCTTGATGAACTTAAGATGATTGCATCAGATGATAAATATATTGCAATTCCATTACGTTTAATCCAAATTAGTTTAATAAAATAAGTTTTAAAAAAACAAAAAATAATCAATTGAAGAAAAGGATATTTAATTATGTCGGATATAAAAGAAAAAAAAGAAATTTATTTAGAAGAAGTTGCGTATTATAAAGATAGTCAACATTTAGAGTTCAATCTTATTCAAAAGACAACCAAACCAAAAATAACTAGATATGAACAACATAATTATGAGAGATATCCAATATATGGAGATGTTTCGGTTAGAACAAAAGTACTTAAAAAGTTTTCAAGAAAAATTATTCCTGAAAGATTTGTTGAAATAGAAATTAAAGATTTAAAATTGTCTAAAAATATAATTTTAGAACTAATTGATTTAATCGGAATTACTCCTGAATGAAGAAAAAAAGAAATTAAATTACAGGCAATTAGTGATGAGATTAATTTTTATAAAGCTAAATTAAGATATTTTGAAAAAGAAAAAATTAATTATATTTATAAAAATACTAATTATCAAGATTGACAAAGTAATTTTTGAGTAAGGTTATTATTTGCAATACCAACATTGTTTCTTTCATTTGTTGGTTATGTATCAAAAGAAAAAGCAAGGTTAAATGCTATCCTAAATAAAGAAAACGAAAAATATAATACTAATCATAAAAATACTGTTGATAATAAAAACCAAATTTTGAATAATGAAATTAATAAAGAAAACAAGGTAACTAGTGAAAAAATTGATAAATTATTAGTTTATTATCAGAATGTTGAAAATCAAGAAATTGTTTTAATTAAAAATGATGATAAAGGTTGATTAGATGTTAGACAAGCTTCATTATTTAATTTTAAAGATGTTTATAACAAAAAGGGTGTTTATATTATTTGAAACAAAGATAACAATAAATATTATATTGGTCAATCAAAAAATCTTGGTCTTAGATTAAAACAACATTTTAAAAATGGAATAGTTAATAATGTTATTTTTGCTAAGGATTGATATAATAATCATAATTTTGTTTATCGTTATGAGATATGTGAAAGTAAAGATGAACTTGATAGAAAAGAAAAACAACTTATTGAACAATATAACTCTTTTGAACATGGTTATAACAAAACTAGCGGGAATATTTAATAATTAATTCTATATAACTTGAAAGTGAACTAAAATCGCGATTAAAAGCTGCCATGATTGATTTAAGAAGTAGTGGTTATCGTTATAAAAAATCATATGTTAACAGAACAACAACAAAGGAGAAAGAAATTTATCAAATAATAAACCACTATTATGTTTTAGATCAAAAAACATTAAATTAAATACAACCGATAATGTCTTGACAAATATAGTATATAATAATAAAATATCGTAGTTTTTTGAAAAAATGAGATAAAATATTTATTGTACTCTTAAAAAACAACGTCAATTTTATTTGGAGGAAAAAGTGGAAGAAACAGATAATTTTTCGATGAAAGAAATTATTAATCATTTAAAGGAAGTTGGTTTTGTCTTTCAAGGTTCAGAAATCTATGGTGGTTTAGCTAATACTTGAGATTATGGTCATTTAGGAGTTATTTTAAAAAATAAAATTAAATTATTATGATGAAATTATTTTATTAAAAATAATCAGTTTAATATTGCTTTAGATAGTTCAATTTTACTAAATTCTAAAGTTTGACAAGCATCAGGGCATTTAGATAATTTTAATGATCCTTTAGTTGATTGTAAAAATTGTAAGTTTCGTTTCCGCGCTGATAGTTTAATTCAACACTACTATCCTGATATTGATTGTGATGGTTGAAGTAATGATAAATTAGATCAGTTTATTGGTGAAACAAAAGTAAAATGTTTAAATTGCCAAAAAAATGATTTTACTAAAGTTAAACAATTTCGATTAATGTTTGAAACTTTTCAAGGTTCAGTTGAAAACCAAGGCAATAAGTTATATCTTCGTCCCGAAACAGCGCAGGGGATTTTTATTAATTTTAATAATATCAAAAAATTTTATAACAAAAGACTACCATTTGGAATTGGTCAGATTGGTAAAAGTTTTCGTAATGAAATCACTCCCGGAAATTTTATTTTCCGAACGTATGAATTTGAACAAATGGAATTAGAGTTTTTTTATAGTCCAACTGATGATATTAATTGATTTACTTATTGAGTCAAATCAGTGCAAACATTTATTGAAAAATTGGGTATTACCAAGGAAAATTATCGATTGCATAATCATGATCAAGATAAATTATCCCATTATTCATTGGCAACAACTGATATTTTATATAAATTTCCGTTTGGTTGAAAAGAATTGTGTGGTATTGCTAATCGTGGTAATTATGATTTATTGCAACACACAAAATTTAGTAAGGCTAACTTTTTAGCCCAAGATAGTACAACGAATAAACTTGTTAATCCTTTGGTGATTGAGCCTTCAATGGGAGTTGAAAGATTGTTCTTTGCCATTATTTGCCAGGGTTTGAGGAAAGAAAAAACTAAAGATAAAACACGAGTTGTTTTAAAGTTAAGTTCAGATTTAACACCTTATCATGTTGCAATTGCATCGTTGAATAAAAAAAAGTTAGGTGTTAAAACTCAAGAAGTTTTTGACTTATTACAGTCATCATTACTGGATATTATTTTGGAACAAAAAAATGAAATTGGTAAAGTATATAATTATCATGACCGAATTGGGACACCTTATTGTATTACAATTGATTATCAGACATTGGATGATCAAAAAGTAACTGTTCGTAATCGTGATGATACAAGTCAAAATCGAGTTAAAATTAGTGAATTAAAAGAATATTTATATCAAAAACTAAATATTTTTTGTTAATAAAAAAGATGTTTAAAGGTAACCAAAAAAAACTAAAGAAGCTAAAGAAGGGTGTATATGAATCAAGACTTTAGTCAAAAAATTCACAAAATTCAAGAACAAGTTAATATTGTTGATATTGTTGGGCAGTATTTGAAATTAACACGTAAAGGTAATAACTTTTGAGCAGTTTGCCCTTTTCATCAAGATTCTAATCCATCATTATCAGTTTCACAAGAAAAACAAATTTATAAATGTTTTTCTTGTGGTGAACAAGGTAATCTTTTTATTTTTTTACAAAAATATAAGAAGGTTGATTTTTTTACTGCTGTTAAAGAAGTTGCTGTTTTTGGTAAGATTGATTTAGAAAAATTAAATTTAAATTTAACCGACTCAACCAAAACTATTCTTCATCCGTTTAAAATTTTAAATAATTTAGCATTAAATTTTTATCAATATCAAATGACAACTGATCAGGCGCAAGATGCTTTTAATTATTTAAAGTCGCGAAAAATTACTGAAAAAAATATTAATGATTTTTGCCTTGGTTTTGCTCCAAATAATAATCAATTATTAGAATATTTAAAAATGCAAGGTTATCAAACTACTGAAATTTTATTAGCTGGTCTTGCTAAAATTTCTGCTAATGATCAAGTTAAAGACATGTTTTTCAACAGGATTATTTTTCCAATTTTTGATTTGGATGGTGAGTGTTTAGGTTTTAGTGGTCGAAATTTTGTTCCATCAACAAAAAATGATTCATCGATAAGTTTTAAATATGTTAATACTCCAGAAACAGAAATCTTTAAAAAAGGGCGAATTTTATATAATTTGTATAATGCTAAAAATAGTCTTAGCATTAAAAATAATGGCATTTATTTAGTTGAAGGTTATATGGATGTTATTAGCCTTAGTACCCAAGGTATTAATAACTGTGTTGCTTTAATGGGTACTAATTTAACTAAAGATCATATTAATACGTTAAAAAAAATTGCTAATGATATTATTATCTTTTTAGATGGTGATATCGCAGGTAAAACTGCAGCCATTAAAATTGCCACTAACTTATTAGCCCAAGATTTTAATGTTAAAGTAATTGATAATCAAACAAATCAAGATCCTGATGAATTAATTAAAACTAATCTTTCTCAGTTTAAAACAATGATTGAAACAACTTTACACCCATTTGATTTTGCGATTAATTTTTTTCAAACAAAATATGATTTTAAACAAGATAGTTATCAATTAAAAGAGTTTTTACAACAATTAAAAGATTTATTTCAAGCAATTAAAGATCCAATTACAACTAAATTTTATTTAGAAAAGTTAAAAGTTATGACTAATTTATCAGAAGAAGATTTATTTTCAGTATTTAAAAATTTTCAGTCAAAAACTGAACAAGTTATGTCATCAAACAATATCAAAGTTTATCAACCTAAAAGGCAGAACAAAAAAGTGTTGCCAACAATTTCTTTAGAACAAAAATTCTTAGAATTGCAAAAACAATTATTCTTTTATATTTTATTAGATTATCAGGTTTACTTAATTTTAGAAAAGGAAAAATTTATTTTTCCTGATAAAAGATTAATGAATCTTCACTTTTTAATTACTGAAAAATATCACAAAGAAAAAATTAATTGTATTGATCAGCAAGAACTTTTAGATGTATTAAAAGATAATGAAATTTTTGACTTTTTAAATCAAATAATTAACCAATATCATAATAAAGACTATCAAGTTAGTCGATCAATTGTGAAAGATTATCTAAAAAACATTGAAAATTGTCGCATTGATTTAAAAATTGCAGATTTAACTAAACAAATTGCTAATACTACTAATCTTGCAACACAAATTGAATTATTACAACAAATGTCAATTTTAAAAAATAAATTAAACAAATAAAAAATACAATAAAAGGAAATTTTATATGAGCAAAAAAAAGAAAAAATTTAATTCAAAAGAAGAATTAAAGCATCATCTAGCACAAGAAATAGCTGCTGGTAAAGAATTAACACAAGAAACAATTTTGACTAATTTACAAGATTTAAACTTGAATGATGAAGAAATTGAAGATTTTTTTGATTTTTTAGAATCTGAAGGTGCTGTTTTCATGGATACAATTGATCTTGATTCAGTTGGTGAAGAAATTGATGATATTGAAGAACTGGATGATCTTGATGCTGAACAAAAAGAACTTGATGATGAAAATATTGAGTTGGATGATATTACCACTGATTTAACTGATTTAACTGACTTTAATTTAAAAAATACTATGAGTATTTCTAATGATACGAGAAGAAAAGATGGAATTAAATCTTACTTTAATATTTTAGGAACTAGTCAAATTTTAACGCAAGAACAAGAAGTTGAATATGCAAAAATGTTAGAGTCAAAAGATGAAGAAGAAAAAGAGTTTGCTTTTAAACAGTTGTTTAATTCTAATTTAAAATTAGTTGTTTCTGTTGCTCGAAGACATTTAAATCGTGGTTTAGCTTTTGAAGATTTAATTCAAGAAGGTAACATTGGTTTAGGAAAAGCAATTTTAAAATTTAATTATCATAAAGGTTTTAAATTTTCTACTTATGCTACTTGATGAATTAGACAAGCAATTACTAGAGCAATTGCTGACCAAGGTAGAACAATTCGAATTCCAGTTCATATGGTTGAAAGAATTAATAAATTAACAAGAATTGAGCGCCAATTAAATCAAGAATTAGGACGAGAACCAACACCAGAAGAAATTGCTGAAGCTATGGGTCAAAATATGAATGCTAATCGAATTTTAGAAATTAAAAAATTAGCATCTGATCCAGTACCTTTAGAAAAACCAATTGGTGATGAAGATGATACCCATTTTGGTGATTTTATTAAAGATAAAAATATGCTATCACCAGATGAAGCTGCTGAACGTCATTGATTGCGGGAACAACTTGATCAAGTATTTTTTGATGTTTTAACTCGTCGTGAAGAAAAAGTTATTCGTATGCGATTTGGAATTCTGCCAACAAAGTTAAGACGAATTGTTGAACTTTGTGAAGATGAAGAAGAAAAAAATCAATTAAAAGAAGCAATGAGTGAATTACACCTTCATTATGATACTAGTTTAGATAAACCAGACGTTATTCGTAATAAAGTAATTTACAAACAAATTAATAAGTATGATACTTTAAAGACTTTAGAAGAAGTTGGCCGTGAATTTTCAGTTACTAGAGAGCGAATTAGACAAATTGAAGCTAAAGCAATTAGAAAATTAAAACATCCATCAAAATCAAAACTAATCAAAGAATTTTATAAAGGATAAAACTATCACAATGATGAAACTTTTTGATTTAATTAAGAAAATTGAAGTTACTTTTATGCTAAAAGATTCTTGTGATTGAGATTTTGTTGGTTGACAAGTTCTTGCTACGAAAAAAGATTTTCCAATTAAATCAGTTTTAATTACCTTAGATGTAACTAATTCTGTAATTGAAGCAGCAATTAAAGATGATATTAAATTAATTATTTGTCATCATCCATTTATTTTTGCTAAAAATATTAATGATGCAACAATTAATCAAACAAAAAAAATTTTATATCAAAAATTATTAAAACACCAAATTAATGTTTATGTTTTACATACAAATTTTGATACAAATCTTCAGGGAATGAATTGGTTAATTGCTAAAGATTTAAAACTTAATGATTTAAAATTTTTTGACCGAGATAAATTGGCAGTGATTGGTAGTTATTCTAATCTAACATTATCTGAAGTTATTAATAATCTTAAAAATTATTTTGCTTTTGAGATTATCAAAGTAATTACCAATAATTTACAAACTAAAATTAATTATGTTGTTTTAAGTTCTGGTGCTGGTGGTAGTATTATTGAGACAATCTCCAACAATGATGATATTTCATTATTAATTACTGGCGAAATGAAGTGACATCAAGAGCTAGAAGCACGGGATAAAAATATTAGTGTTATTGTTCTTGGCCATAATATGGAAGAAAAATTTGTTAATTTTATTACTAATTTTTTATTGTCTGATCCAATCATTAAAAAAAATATTGTAATTAAACAACATTTTTTTCCTAAAGCAATTTTTATTTAATTTTTTTATTAGGGGGGGGTTTATTATGAATGATATATTAATCTGAATTTTAATAATTGGAATTTTAATAATTGCTTGTTTGAGTTTTTTTAGTGTTATTAATGCAAAAAATATTAAACAAGCAATTATTAGAAAAGTAAAAAAAACTAAACTTTATTTCCATAAAACTAAAAAATTAAAAGCAATGACTGATGACGAACTTGAGATATATTTTTCTAAAATATTATTTGTAATTTCAATATTAGCCATTTCAATTATATTAATTATTTGATTTGTTTTTTGATGTATTCGATTTGGTTATACTGCAGCTTTTTCTGCTGTTTTACCAGTAGCAATAACATCATTCCAAAATATTAAGAATAATCAATCTAATAACAAAAGAGATATTGAAATAATTAATTGTAAGTATGAAATAAATAAAGTAACAGAAATTTTGATAAAAGTTGAAGAGTTGCATCAATCACATCTTCTTTTGACAGAAAAAGTTGTAGGATTGCGTAAAGAAAAAACTGAATTAACTGATGAAATTCAAAAATTAAAAAATATATCTTAAATCCTTTTTTAATAAATAAAAGGATTTTTTTTCTTTTTTAGTTAATTATTTAATGGAGATTAAAAATAATTGTTTAGGAGTTGCAATTATGAAATTTAAAGATTGGCAACCTGATAAAAAACCAAGAGAAAAAGCAATTAAATATGGGATTGAAACATTAAATAATGAAGAATTATTAGCAATTTTTTTGCGAACTGGTACCAAAGAAAAAGATGTTTTAACTTTAGCAAAAGATTTGATTCTATCATGTCAGGGACTTGAAAATTTTAAAAAACTTGATTTTAATACTTTAATAAAAATTAAAGGAATTGGGAAAAGTAAGGCTTTGGAAATTATTGCTTGTTTTGAATTAGCAAAGAGAATTGAAGTGCTAAATCGGCAATTTCAATATTTAAAGATTTTTTGGCCACAAGATATTTTTAATTTAGTTAAAAATTATTATACTAATTTAAATCAAGAGCATTTTTACTTATTATTATTGAATAATCAAAACAAATTAATCCATCAAAACTTATTATATAAAGGTACAAGCGATACTTTAAAAATTGATATTAAAGATATTTTATATTTGGCAATTTCTTATCGTTCTAATAAAATTGTTTGTGTTCATAACCATCCTAGTGGTGATAGTGAGCCATCATTTGCTGATTTAAAAGTTACTAATGAAATTAAAGATCAATTAAAAGTTTTTCAAATTACATTATTAGATCACATTATTATTGGGTGAGAAAATTATTACAGTATTAATTTAAATAAAAAGTATCACTTTTCTTTTAAAAAAAGATAGGTTATTTCCTTTTAAATGCAAATTATTGGTTTTTTTCCAAATTTATATACAATTATCAAGTTTTTTAATATAATTTTATAAGGTAAAAAATAAAAAATCTATTAATGACAATAAATTTTTATAAAATATATGTAGAAAATATTACATCTAATAAAGTACATAGAAAGAGATATAAATTAATGAAAATAAATGGCATAGGCGCTAGTAATGGAATTGCAGTAGGTAGAGTTTTGTTGTTGAAAGAAGAAACAATAAAAATAAGCGAAACTAAAATAAGCGATAAGGATATTACTTCAGAAATAAAAAAATTAGATCAAGCAATCAAAGATGTTAAAAGTGATTTAAATAAGTTAATAATTAAAACAAGAAAAAAATTAGGTGACGAACACGCTGAAATTTTTGAAGCACATTTAACAATTTTAGAAGATCCAGAGTTATATGATCAAGTTACTAATTTAATTAGTACTGAAAAATGAAATGTTGTCAAAGCAACTGATATTGCTTGTACTAATTTTTATCAATTATTTAGTGCAATTGAAGATGAATATTTGCGTGAGCGAGCTGCTGATGTGCTTGATGTTAAGAAAAAACTTTTAAATCAACTTTTAGGAATTAAAGATAATGTTTTAAGTAGTATCAAACAAGAAGTAATTATTGTTGCTAATGATTTAACACCATCTCAAACAAGCCAATTAGATCCAAAATTTATTAAAGGATTTTTATGTAATATTGGTGGTCGAACTTCGCATTCTGCTATTATGGCGCGAAGTTTAGGAATCCCTGCTGTTGTTGGTTTAAAGAATATTACCACAAAAGTTAAAGACAAAACAATGGTTGGGTTAAATGGTAATTCAGGAGAAATTGAATTTAATTTAACTGCAGCAAATATTAAAAATTGAAAAGATAAAGAAACAAAATGGCTTCATTTAAAATCAGAGTTATTGAGTTTTAAAGGTAAACCAACAATCACTAAGGACGGTTACAAATTCACTTTAGAAGCTAATGTTGGTTCAGCAAAAGATTTGAATTCGGCCTTAGAAAATGATGCTCATGGTATTGGTTTATTTAGAACTGAATTTTTATATATGGAAAATGAAAGTTTTCCAACTGAAATAGAACAGCTTAAAGAATATCAAATTGCTTTAAAAACGATGGCAAAATTTAAAGTTGTGATTAGAACTTTAGATATTGGTGGTGATAAAAAATTACCTTATTGAGATTTACCACATGAACTTAATCCATTTTTAGGTTATCGAGCAATTCGTTTATGTTTAGATCAAAAAGATATTTTTAGAACCCAAATTAGAGCTTTATTACAAGCTTCAACTTCTGGTAATTTAGCGATTATGTTTCCAATGGTGGCAACAGTTGAAGAATTTAAAGAAGCAAAAGCATTTGTTTTAAAATGTCAGGCCGAATTAAAAAAAGCAGGCAAAAAAGTTAGTGATAATGTTTTAATTGGGATGATGATTGAAGTTCCAGCATCAGCAGTTAACGCTGAAACTTTTGCAAAATATGCTGATTTCTTCTCAATTGGAACTAATGATTTAATTCAATACACTTTAGCTGCCGATCGAATGTCTGAAAAAATCTCTTATTTATATCAACCTTATCATCCAGCAGTTTTAAAATTAATTAAAATGACAATTGATGGTGCAAAAGCTCATGATAAAAAAATTCCCGTTGGTATGTGTGGGGAAATGGCTGGTGATAAAATTGCAATTCCGTTATTAGTTGGGATGGGATTGGATGAATTTTCAATGTCATCATCAGATATTTTAGCAGCAAGAAAATTAATTAATAGTTTAAATAAAAAGGATATGGAGTTATTAGTTGCTGAGGCATTAAAATGTGATACTAATGAACAAGTAAAAGCATTAGTAATTAATCGATTGGGTAGTCTTCTAGACTAAAATTAAAATATCAATAATAAATATTTATTATTGTAAGATTAAATTAGTTTATCGGTTAAAAAATTAAAGAAAGTTAGGGAATTAAAAAATGTTTTTCTTTAAAAAGAAAAGAATTGAAGTGTATGCTCCAATTTCAGGTGAAGTTATTAGTATTGATAAAGTACAAGATCCAGTATTTTCAAATAAAATGTTAGGTGATGGTTTTGCCATTGTTCCTGCCAAAGACAAATCACACAAAGAAGCAACTTTTGTTGCTCCAATTTCTGGGATCTTAACAACAATTATGGATTCAGGGCATGCTTATGGGATTACTGAAAAATCAACTAAAATTGAATGTTTAATTCATATTGGGATGGATACAGTGGAATTAAATGGTAGTGGCTTTTTTTCAAAAGTTCAAAAAGAAGAAAAAGTTGTTGCTAAAAATCCATTAGTATTAGTTGATTTAGCAACAATGAAAAAAAATAATAAAGATTTGACAACACCAGTTGTTTTTACAAAAGAAACAATTGCCGAGCACGGTTACAAAATTAAGGTTTTAAAATTTGGTAAAGTAAAAGCAGGTGATGTTGTTGCTGAACTTGTTAAAATACCACCACGTGAAGAAATTAATTAGTTATTAACAAAACTAATAAACTCTAATTTATTAAATTAGAGTTTTTTTATTTTTTACTAAAATCAATTTAATTTGATAAAATTATTTTAGATATTAAGGTGGGGAGGTTATTATTTTAGTAATGGATTTTTTAAAGACATATTGGTGAGTAATCGTATTAGCAGTTGTGTTAGTACTTTGGTTATTTTTTTTATTTCGGTGATTTCAACTTCTTCATATTGATTATAATTGAGAAAAACGACGTCACTTTCCTCAATGAAGTGATGTCGGGATTATTACGAGAGATAATTATTTACTTCATACTAATTATAATTTTGTTCCAGATAGTAAGTGTATTGTGATTGGAATTCATGGTATGGCGTGTGCCAAAGAAGATTTTATTGCTGTTAAGAAATTTTTGAGTGAACAAAATGTTTCTTTATTAAGCTTTGATCAACGTAATTGGGGCAAAAATAGTAAGTGAAAATATCATACTTTGGGCACAACAATTTCTGATCTCCAAGATATTATTAGTGTCATTAATGAAAAACTTCCCAACCAAAAGATTTTTTTATTGGGGGAAGCATTAGGTTCAGCTTTTTGTGCTTTAGCATTAAAACGCTTAAATTCACAACTTACTGGGATAATCCTAACTAACTTTGTCACAAAGAGCAAGATTATTAAATTAACACCTAGTTTAGTTTTTAAAATTATGCTTGGTTTTTGTTTTAATAAACAATTAATTCTGCCAATCAAAATTGATCCAAAAGATATTTCTGATAATGATATTTATATTGATTACCTAAATGAAAGAAATTATCGCCGAACTAAACAACAAGGTATTACCGTCCTTTATGCAATGCAGGCAAAAAAAATTAGTAAGGCTGTAGTTAAAAATATTAATCATAGCAGAATACCAGCAATGATTATTCAAACTGGTAATGATGTTTTTGCTGATTATGATAAAGTTAAAGTTAATGAAAAAAAATGAAGGGATAATGTAACTTACAAGTTCTATGATCAAGGTAAACATGCGATCCTTAATGATTTAACAATTAAACCAATCTTGCAAGATGTTGTTTATTGGTTGATAACAGTACAACAAAAGCAAGCGAATCAAGAATTGCAAACACAGTTGGAAGAAAAAGCTAAAGTAACAAATAAAAATCAACAATTGGAGAAATCTGAGATTAAATAGTTATCTGAGATTAAAAAAATTGATAGTTTGTTAAACTATCAATTTTTATTTGCTTTTAATCCATAATTCCCGCTTGATATAAGTTTCTAAAGTGACCTTTTTGAACCTTCAATTGATCAAAAGTTCCAATTTGAACTAAACCTTTATCTTTTTCTAAAACAAGAATTTGATCAACATTTTTAATTGTTGATAATCGGTGGGCAATCACAATACTTGTTCGACCAACCATTAATTTATTAAATTGTTCTTGAATTTCTTTTTCAATAATATTATCTAAAGCACTTGTTGCTTCATCAAGAATTAATAATTCGGGATTTTTTAGAAATACTCGAGCAATCGCAATTCTTTGTTTTTGACCACCAGATAAAGTAATTCCCCTTTCTCCCAATGTTGTTTTATATTTATTTGGCAATTCTTGAATGAAGTCATTCAAGTTAGCTTTTTTGGCAGCAACTTCAATTTCTGCAAAACTAGCTTTTTGGACGCTATAACTAATGTTTTCTGTAAAATCACCATATAAGATTTGCGGGTCTTGTTCAATATAACCAATATGATTTAAATAAGTTGCTAATTCAAGATTTTTTAGATTATTTTTATTGATTAAGATTTCACCAATTTCGGGATCATAATAACGTAATAATAATTTACTAATTGTACTTTTGCCAGCACCTGTTGCCCCAACAATTGCATATTTTTTTCCTTGCTCAAAAGTAAAAGTAAAGTTTTTTAAAATTCAGGGGCTAGAATGATTATAACGAAAACTAACATCATTAAAGATAATATCACCTTTAATTGAATCGATTTTGATTGCATCGTTAACATTAATAATTTTCGGTTCACGATTAGTAATTTCATTAACTCGAATAATCGCTGTTGAAGCTCTGGCTCAATTTCCAATAAATTGAATACTTTGAATAATTGGAAAAATTAAAGTATTAACAGAGAGCATAAATGAAATAATAATTTCTGGTTTAATAATGTCCTTACTTGCAAAAATTAATCCAGTTACTAAACCAACAGTGTTGATCCCTGTTAGCAATGTTACTAATAAAGCACGGGTGAAACCGTCAAAATTAATGGTTTTTTGGGCTGCTTTGTAGTATTTTTTATGGCTTTCAACTACTCGTTTCATTTCATAATTTTCTGTTCCATTACTTTTAATTAATTGCATTGTCCCAATTCGGTCAGTAACATCAGCATTAACTTCAGTATAAACTTTTCTTCACTTATAATTTAATAAACGAATAATTTGAACATTTAATACTGCTAGAATTAAAATTACTAGAATAATCCCTAAGACAATTAATGACATTTGTCAATTGATTGAGAATGTTACTATCATTCCCCCAACAAATGTTACAATCGAACTTAAGAATGATAATGGGATACTTTGCATATTATCACCAATAATTTCAGTATCACTAATAAATTTTGTTAGTGAATCACCAATTTTATTGTCTTCATAATATGACATATCAAGGTCTAATAAATGTTGGATAACTTTATTTCGATATTCAATTTCAATTTTAACCCCAATAATGCCACCAGATACATTTCTTAAATACATTAAAATTCCTGATGCAACTTGTAGTGAAACTAAAATATAAGTTAATTCCATAATTTTTGTTTCTTGAAAATCACCATTAAGTAAATATTCATTAGTAATTTTTGGCATCACAACTGTCATTAAAGATGAAAGCACTGTTGCAGTGATTGCTACCAGATAAAGTCATGGATATTTGCGAAAATATTTAAAAATAGTTCGTAAAAAACCAGATCTTTTAACTTTAATTTGATCATAGTCTGATTTTAATTTCGTCTTTTTTCTTTTTGTGTGTCTTTTCTTTTTTTTACTCATCAAATTAATTCCTTTCATTATTTATTTTACTTGTTTTTTATGCCATTTTTGATAAATTAAATTAAATTCAGGATTTAAAGGAATTTGTCGTTCATCTAAACTTGTTTTTAAGATTTCTAAATATTTACTAAAAGCTAATGATAAATTTTTAAATGCTAACTTTCTTAATTGTTTTACACCACGGTATTTTCTTTCTGGTGAAATTTTATCAGCTAATAGCACAATTAAATCTAGTTTACTCATTTTTATTGCACCACTAGTATGGTTGAAGATGGCACTAATGATTTCTCGATCATGATATTTTAAATGATGTTGTAAATATAAGGCGCCAACATAACCATGATAGAGATTAAATGGTGTTGTTAATTGTTTTGGAGCATATTGTTGCAGATAATTAATTAGTTTTTCTTTTGGTCATTGTTTGGCAATATCATGAAAAGTACCTGCAATTAATGCTTTTTTAGGATTAACATGATGTTTGATTGCTAATTTTTCTGCTGCTTTACCAACATTTAAACAATGTTGAACTCGTTCACCATCAAGATGAAATTTTAATCGCTCATGACAATAAATTAAATTATCATTAATATAATCAATTACTGGTGGATTTAAATCTTCAATTGTTTCACCAGTTCGAATTTTAGAAGAGCTAATGTCACTGCTATTAGTAATTGTTAAAGATTGACAGTGATATTTTTCCATCAGACTAATACTTGGTTGGTAATCAGGACGGTTAATGACAACAAATTTTACTAAGTCAATTAATTGTGTGATATCTTTTCATTTATTTAAACTAATTAAATTATCAGCTCCAATAATAAAATAAAATTGGTATTCTGGATATGATTTTTGAAATGCTTTAATTGTATCAATTGTATAATTAACTTTTGCTTTTGTTTGTAACTCATATTGGTTTAATTTTAATCATGATAAACCTTTACTTGCTAGTTTAATCATGGTAAGCCGTTGTTCTGTTGTCGCACTAATATTATTTTTTAAGGGGTTTAATTTAGTTGGTAGGATTCATACTTGATCTAATTTTAATTGCTTGTAGGTTGCTTTAGCAATTGCAATATGTTGATTATGAATTGGATCAAAACTGCCACCAAGGATTCCGATTTTTTTCATTATATTTTTCTCCTCCAATATTTTTAACCTTTAAGTTTTAACAAACTTTCTTTATCAAAACTTTTATTATGAATCATGATAATTTCTTCTTTATATGGTGGTTTTTTGTTAATTCATGGTGTTTCTAAAATCTTAGTTTTTTGGGTAAATAATGGATGATAAATAATTTTTAGTAGTGGATTAAAACCAATTTTACCAAATCCTAAATTTTCATGACGATCTTTATGACTATTTAACCCAAATTTTGAATCATTAATGTGAAGCACAAAAAGTTTTTTTAAACCAATTAATTGATCAAATTCTTTAATTACTTGTTCTAAGTTATTAACAATATCATAACCAGCATCATATAAATGGCAAGTATCTCAACAAACACCAAGCAATGATTTATTTTTAACATTATTAATAATGTAGGCTAAATCTTGAAAAGTACTACAAGTTTCTGAACCTTTGCCAGCCATTGTTTCTAAAGCAATCTTGACAGTTTGGTTTGGAAAGCACGCTTGATCTAAGCCTTTAATAATTTGTTTTAATGCCAGATTTTTTTCAGCCCCAACAGCACTACCAGGATGTAAAACTAAAGTGTTAACACCAATTTCTTGACAACGTTTTAATTCTTTTTGTAATAATTCCACTGAGAAGTTAAAAGTACTTGCTTTAATTGTATTAGCAAGATTAATAATATAAGGGGCATGGACAATAACATTATTAATATTAATCTTAGTTTTTGTTAGTTCTTCGTGGAATTCTTTTAATAATAGTTGACTAATTGGTTTACGAACAGCATTTTGCGGTGCTCCTGTATAAATCATCAAAGCGTTAGCATTATAACTAAATGCTTCTTGGATTGAACCAAGGAGGTATTTTGGTGCTTTCATTGCCACATGACAACCAATAATTAATTTATTATTATCTATTGCTACCATTAGCTATAACTCCTTTAATGTTTATAATTTTAATGTTTTTTTGTTTGTTTCGTTAGTTTTAATTGGCGTTTTTTTGCTTGTTTTCGAGCAATTTTATCGATTTTTTTCATCTTTATTTGAAAATCTTTTTTATAACCTGGTTTAACTTTTTTCGTTTTTTGTGTTGTTTTAAAGCGATTAATTGTTTGAACTGCTAATTTACTTTTAGGTTCATCTTTTATTCGTTGATCTAAGTTAGTTTCTCGCACCAATTGTTGATTTTTAATTTTGTAATACTGAATATTAATATTATACTTTTTAATTTCTTGAAGTTGTTTTAAATCATTATCATCATAGAATAAGTATGAAATCCCTGTTTGATTATTTCGGGCAGTTCTTCCAGCACGATGCAAATAATAATGAAGGTCATAAGGTAGTTGTCAGGAAATAATGTGCGAAATACCTGGGATATCGATTCCCCGAGCACTAATATCAGTTGTGACAATATATTGAAAATCAAGGTTGTTTATCCTTTTAAAAATTTGTTTGCGATTCCTTGCTGTTAAATTACTGTGCAGTTCAGTTGTTTTTTTACCATCATTAAGCAGTAATTGACTAATTGTAGTAATTTCGTTTTTATTAGTCACAAAAATTAAAGCTAAATAAGGATTAATTAAATTAATTAATGTGATTAATTGTTCTTTTCTTTTGCTGATTGGGCAATTAATAAAAATATGCTCGATTTTTGGTTGTGAACTTTTTTGATTAAGATTAATAATTTTAGGATTAGTAAAATATTTTCTTAAAAAGATTTCTAATTCTTGATTAATTGTTGCTGAAAAAGCTAAACATTGAATTTGATTATTACTTTTTTCCATTAAAAAATCTAAATCATTGATAAAACCAAGTTCAAATAACATATCACATTCATCTAAAACTAACATTTTAGCTGTTGTAATATTTAATTGATGTTCTTGGTATAAAGTTTTTAATCTTGATACTGTGCCAATCACAATTTCTGGGTCTTTGTTTGTTGTTTTTTCCTTTGGTAATTCACTGCCACCAACAAAACAAGCTGCTTTAATATTTTGATTTTTAATTAATACTTTTGTTACGTTAAAAATTTGTTGGGCTAATTCTCTTGTTGGCACAATAATAACGGCTTGAACTTTATTATTTGCTTCAATTTTGTTTAAAATTGGGATTAAAAAGGCATATGTTTTGCCACTACCTGTTGCACTTGAAACAATGACATTATTACCTTGCAAAATTAATGGAATTACTTTTGTTTGAACTTCAGTTGGGTTAATAATATCATTAGTAATTAATTGTTTTTCAATTCACGGTTTAATATTAAAATTGTTTCATGACATTTTGGTTCACCTATGACGATTTAAGATAATCATTTAATATTTTATCGTAAATATTAAAAAAATATTTGCTTTTCTCTTACTTTTTGTAATAATTAAAATAGCAAGGATAATCTCCGAACATTCTTTAACAATAAAAAAATTTTTTTTATGTTAGTATAAAAAGTAGATTATTTTAGATATTTTCTTAAAAGAAGGTGGGTAAAACTGTAGATGAACAAATATGATGTGATAATTATCGGTGCTGGAGTTATTGGTGTTTCTATTTGTGATGAATTAGCAAAGCGAGGGTTTAACGTAGCAATTTTAGAAAAAAATTATCGCATTGCCCAAGAAACTACTGAAGGTAATTCTGGAATTATTCATGGGGGTTTTGATCCAACACCAGGGAAAATTAATGCAACTTTAAATTTACAAGGTAGAAAATTGTATGAAACAAAGTGATTTAAAGAACTTGACTTTCCTTGAAAGAAAACTGATTCTTTAGTAATCGCTTTTAATAAAGAAGAAGACCAAGCAATTAAAAATCTTTATCTTCGTGGTCTTAAAAATGGTTTATCAACTTCTGAATTAAAAGTTTTAACACCAAAAGAACTGTTAGTTCTTGAACCTAATCTTAATCAGACAGTAACTTCTGGTTTATTATGTTCTTGTTCTTATATTGTTGATCCAGTTCAGTTAACATATAGTTTATGAAATCGAACAAAAAAGAATAAAGGACAACTATTTTTAAATCATCAAGTGATAGCAATTAAAAAAAATGATCAAGGATTTATCATTGAAGCAATAACATCGGGTAAAAAACTAACATTTTTTGCCAAACAAGTTGTTAATGTTGCTGGACATTATGCTGATCAAATTGCGCAAATGATTGATGCCCAAACTTTTCATTTAAAAACTCGACGAGGGCAATATTGTATTTTAGAAAAAACTGAAGCTAAAACTTTAAATAACCATGTTATTTTTTTAGTGCCAACTGTTTATGGTAAAGGTGTCATTGTTTCACCAATGCCTGATGGTCATATTTTGGTTGGACCAACAGCTGAGGATGATGTTGCCAAAGAAGATACAAGAGTACTTGATTTGAGTTTGGTGACAACGATTCAAGATTTAGGACAAAAAATTTTACCAAAACTAAATACCAATCGCATTAGTAAAATTATTAGTGGATCAAGAGCAATTTGTCAAGAAACTGACGATTTTGTCATTGAATATGCTAAGAATAATCAAAACTTTATTAATGTTGCTGGAATTAAATCGCCGGGTCTAACGGCAGCTCCAGCAATTGCTCTTCGCGTAGCGAATATGATAAATAATCTAAATGAGGTGAAGTAAAATGCCAGAGGTGGTACAAGTCATTGTTGGCGAATTAGTTGGAACTTTTTTACTAGTTTTACTAGGTAATGGGGTTGTAGCTAATGTTGCTTTAAAAAGAACGTTAGGTAATAATAGTGGTTGAATTGTTGTCAGTGTTGGTTGAGGTTTTGCTGTTGGGATTGCTGCTTTATTAAGTAGTATTTCAGGAGCACATTTAAATCCAGCTGTCACAATCGGTTTATTAGTTGCTAATCATACTGATGCTTTTGTTGGTGGTAAAATTGTTTATGCACCAATTTATATTGCAATTCAATTTGTTGGGGCAATGCTAGGACAATTATTTGTGTTTTTAGCATACTTTAAAGAATATCAAACAACGACAGAAAAAGATAAAGTGTTATCAACATTTGCCACAAAACCTGTAAATCGCAGTTATGTTTGAAATGTTATATCAGAACTTATCGCAACATTTGTTTTAATGTTAATTGTTGGTGGTACATTTATTATTAAAAATTTAATGAATCAACCAGCAATTTCAGGATTTAATAATGTTACTGGACCAATTATTTTAGGTTTAGGTGTTATGGTAATTGGATTAGGTTTAGGAGGATCAACTGGTTTTGCCATTAATCCTGCCCGAGATTTAGGTCCAAGACTTATTCATCAAATATTACCATTGAAAAGTAAAGGACCTTCAGATTGACAATATTCATGAGTACCCGTTATTGGGCCAATCTTAGGTGCTGCACTTGCTGGTGGATTAATTAGATTACTTGGGATTTTTTAATAATTAAGGGGTTTATCATTAATTAGTGACTTGAATAATGGGACTAATTAAAAAACCAGGAGGCAAAAAAACTATGACTGATAGTCAACAATATATTATGACTTTAGATGAAGGTACATCAAGTTGTCGCACTTTAATTATTGATAAAAAAGGTGAAATTAAAGGTCGTAATCAAATTGAAATTCGTCAACAATATCCACAAGGTCAATCAAGTTGGGTTGAACATGATCCAATTGAAATTTGAAATAGTCAATTAACAACAATGATTCAAGCATTGAATAAAAGTAAGATTAATTCTAATCAAATTGCTGCAATTGGAATTACGAATCAAAGAGAAACAACAGTTCTATGAAATCGTGAAACTGGATTACCAGTTTATAATGCAATTGTATGACAAGATCGTAGAACAACCGACTATTGTCAAACATTGATTAAAAAAGGTTGACAAGAAAAAATTCATAAAAAAACTGGTCTGTTAATTGATGCTTTTTTTTCTGCAACTAAAATTAAATGAATTTTAGATAATATCCCAGAAGCAAAAATTTTAGCCCAACAAGGTAAATTAGCTTTTGGTACAATTGATTCTTGATTAATTTATAAAATGACTGCTGGAATTAATACTAATGAAGCAATTCATGTCATTGATATTACTAATGCATCAAGGACAATGCTTTTTAACATTAATACTAAGGTTTGAGATCAAGAGTTATTAGAATTATTTGAAATTCCAGAAAGTATTTTACCAAAAGTAATACCAAGTTCAGGTTTAATCGGTAAAACTTACCCTGGCATGTTGTTTAAAAATGATGTAACTAGTATTCCCATTTGTGCTGCAATTGGTGATCAACAAGCTGGTTTATTTGGTCAGTTGTGTTTAAATCCCGGTGAAATTAAAGCCACTTATGGAACAGGTTGTTTCATTATGATGAATATTGGAAAAAAACCAATGTTATCAAAACATGGTTTATTAACTACAATTGCTTTCCAACTAGAAAATCAACCACCAGTTTACGCTATTGAAGGGTCAGTTTTTATTGCTGGTGCTGCGATCCAATTTTTACGTGATTCATGGCGCATGTTATATCGTTCTGATGAAAGTCTTTGGTATGCTGATATCATTGACCCAAAAGATCAACAACGAATTTATTTTGTTCCTGCTTTTGTTGGTTTAGGAGCTCCTTATTGAGATTCAACAGCGCGTGGTGCCATCTTTGGTTTAGAAAGAGCAACAAAAAGAGAGCATATTGTTAAAGCAACATTGGAATCTTTAGCTTATCAAACTTATGATATTATTCGTGTTATGCAAGAAGATATCAAAAGAATGGTTAAAAAAAACTTAAAGATTAAAATCAAGGTTGATGGCGGCGCCAGCAATAATCGATATGTTATGCAATTTCAAAGTGATATTAGTAATACAAGTTTAATCAAACCAAAAATTTCTGAAACAACAGCCATGGGTGTCGCCTATCTTGCAGGTTTAGCGATTAATTTTTGAAAAGATCTCAATGAAATTAAACATCTTTATCAAATTGAAAAAGAATATCACCCGATTATGGCTGAAGAACAAGTGCGAGTTTTATATAAAGGTTGACAAGAAGCTATTAAAAGAACGAGAAATTGAACTTCAGCGATTGAATAATAAAAAAATAGTCATAAAAGACTATTTTTTTATTACTTTTTCTGATATATAGTATTTAAATTAAATCTTAATTGAGCTTAGTAATTTTTAATTTTTAAAAATAAAAAATAAAGGTGTAATTATGAAAAAAATAAACCTTGATATTTTTATATTACCAAAAATTTACTACCACAAACACTATGATTGTTGGGACACTAACAATTCCCTCTAATATCGGATAATGAAAGAAATGGAGGAAAGAAAATGAATAAAGAGGATGTAGTTTTAAATACTTGAATTTCAAATGTTAAAGAAAATTTTGTTAATGCGAATAATATTATTGTTAAAGCGAGATGAAAAACATGGGATAACAAAAAAGGCAAAAATAAAACCAAGCATAAATGTTATTTAGCTTCCAAAGTAGATGAAGAAATTTATTTTTATGATAATGTTATAGTTTTTTCTCATGGTAAAAAATATGAGTTTGATGAGAATTTAAATTTAAAGAAATTAAATTGTCCTGACAAAATTGTTAGAAGATTTAAATGAGAGAGTTTTTTTTATTTTCCTAGTGATCGGTTTATGAATAATTCTGATTCTTTAAAAGGTGGTATTATAACTTTACCATTATGTAAGCCAATAAATTTTGATGAATTTATCCAGAAACATAATAATCACGAAATTGTTTTAGAAGCAAAAATAAAAGATGAAGAAATTGAACAATTATTGGAAAAACAAAATTTAACAATTGAGAGTGATGCTAATCAAATGTATGATAAAGCCTTCAATGGTACGGAAGTTGATTTTGAATATTAAATAAAAAAACTAGTTATTAAAACTAGTTTTTTTATTATGCCTTTTTAATAACCAATTATTAATTTCTTCATTAAAGGTCATTAAAAATAAACCGACTAAGATTAAGCAAGATCATAACCAATAGAATCATGGTAGATCTTGCGTATTAATTTTGGGAATTAATAAATTACCAAGAATTTGCAGGGCAGGAGTTCAAATTAACATTGTTAATTGGGTTGCTAAAGCATAAGTACCTGTTGATAGTTGGATCGTCCTAAAGTAAATTAATCGACCAAACCCCATAACAAGGCCAGAAACATAAATTAGTAGTGCTAGAGCGCCATAAAGATTAAAACTTGTTTTAAATAAGGTTCAACCATCATATCATGGTTGAACATCAATTGTTGCAGCAATTGGTAAAGCAATAATTAACATCACCCAAAAACTAATAAATGATTTAACACTAACTACTTCATAATTTGTTAATTTTATTTTCTTATGATGAAAGATATAATCACTAATTGAGCTTTCAAAAGCGTACATTAATGCTGCAATAAAAGCAAGACAAACACCAACAATTGCTTTTCAATTAATAGTTTCATAAAAGAAATAATTTAGTAACATACCAAAAGTAAATAATGTTGTAATAATTAATGCCGATAAGCCAACCCGATTAATTTTTTGTTTTAAAATAAAATGACTCAAAATCATACAATAAATTGGCGCTGTATTTAAAATAATATTCCCAATTGTGCCATCATTTAAAAATAATGCTGCAATCATTAATAATCCCATTGAAATTGGTCCAGCAAGAACTCCAACCAAGGCAACAATTCATACTTGAAAGTTCTGTAGTTTAATAATTAAATTCTTAATTGCTAATGAAATTCCCATAATAATAAAGTAAATTATTGGAATAATTATTGTATAGTTTAATCAATAAATTGCTGGTTTTTGAATTTCTTTTCATTTTTGAAATCCAATCGTAATTGCAACAACAATAAAAGACATTAATTCCTGAATTGTTGCAATAAAGATTGGATAAAGGATTGTTAAAGGATTATCAGCAAAAAAGAAAACAAATAATGGTGTTAAAGAATAAAAAATTGCTGAACTAATTCCCATACCACCAGCAAGAACAAAGTTACGTTTTTTAGTTGTTAAATCATTTTTTTTGTTTGAATGATTAGTTTTAACTGCTTTCCTTTGTTTTACTTTTGTTAGTGACATATTTTCCCTTTATCTTTTTTAATTTATTTTATATATTTATTTTACCGATTTAATATTGCTTTAGTTTTTTTTTATGTCATTAGCATCTTCTGAACCTTCAGTTGCTATAATGCTATCATCTGTTTGATTAACATTAGAATCTCATTGTTTAATTCCTTGTGCAATTTTATTTTGAATTTGTTTAGTCAAATTAACGGAAGTTAATTGAATAAATTGTTGCGGTTCAAAAACTTTGTGAAAAACAACATGAATTGTTTTTCGTCCTTTAATTTTTTTATCAAAAATTTGGTAAGAATTAACAATTGATACTGGTAGGATTGGTACGTAAGCTTGATAAGCTAATTTTAAAGCACCTGGTTTAAATTCTTGCATTGCTTGACCATGACTTCTAGTACCTTCAGGAAATATTACCATTGTTCTTCCTGGGTTTCTGATCAAATCTTTTGCTTCTTTAAAAACTTCCAAAGCATTTCGTGGATCTTTTCGGTCAATAAAAAGCACATCAATTAGAAAAATAAATCTTCTTGCAATCCGATTTTCTTTCAATTCTGTTTTAGCAATAAAACCTAAAGGAGCAAATTGATAAAAATCATTTAATGATAATAAAATAATAAAGTCAAAATTAGATTGATGGTTAGCAACTAAAACACAACCTTTATGTTTCGGTCAATTTTCAATATCATGACTGATAATTTTAACATTATAAAGTCAACGAATATATTTGGTTTTCTTTTTTAACCAAACATATCGTTTTGATTCTGGTACTAATGTCGGATCTTTTAAGACTTTTTTAGTCATTGATCCCATTTTAAGATAAATTAATAATAAATAAGGTCATGTTAATAAAACTTTTCATCAATTCATTGGTAATTCTTTTAAACCTTTCTTTGATAAATATAAGCAATAAATTCTGGATAATCAGTTTTTTTAATTTCTTTAAAATTAGAAAAATCACGAATGGGAAATTTTAAATTACCTGGAAATTTTTGCTTATTTTCTTTAATAATTGAGATATATAAAAAATCGGCATCTTCAAAAGTTTGTTGATAAATTTTAGCGCCACCAATGATTCATAATTCATTCTTAGGATTTTTACGATATTTTTTAATAAATTCCGATAAATCATTACTAATGATACAATTTTGGCTAGCAAATTCTTGATATTTACTTGGTTCAGAAGTAATAATAATATTATAACGATTTTTTAATGGTTTTCCAATACTCAAAAATGTTTTTGAACCCATTAATACTGTTTTATTAATTGTCATTGCTTGGAAATATTGCATCTCACTTTTAATATTTCATGGTAATTGATTATTATTTGCGATAATACCTGTTTTTGTCATTGCCCAAATTAAATAAATCATTTTATTTATCCAAAATTAACAACAATTAAATCGCAACTGGTGCTTTAATAACATCATCAGGCTGATAATCTTCAATTGTAAAATCTTCAAAATTAAAATCAAAGATACTTTTAACTTTGGGGTTAATAATAATCTTTGGTAATGGTTTTGGTTTTCTTTTTAATTGCGTATTAACTTGCTCAATATGGTTTGAATAAATGTGAGCATCACCCAAAGTATGGACAAACTCACCTAATTTATATCCCAAAACTTGAGCAATCATCATTGTTAACAATGAGTAGGAAGCAATATTGAACGGAACACCTAAAAAAATATCGCCACTCCTTTGATAAAGTTGGCAAGATAATCTTTTATCGTTACTAACATAAAATTGAATTAATGTATGACAAGGAGGTAAAGCCATATTATTAATTTCTTTTGGATTTCAAGCTGATAAAATATGACGACGAGAATGAGGATTTGTTTTTAAATTAATCATTAATTCATGCAATTGATCAACACCATTAAAATTTCGTCATTGGCGGCCATAAACTGGTCCTAAATCACCATATTTTGCCGCAAATTTTGGAGTACCGGCAATTTTATAATTGAATTCTTTTAATGTTTCACCTTTAAAACTTTTTGTTTTGCGATATTTTTCATAAGGTCACGCACTTCAAATATAAACTTTATTTTTTACTAAGTACTCAATATTAGTATCACCAGCGATAAACCATAATAACTCATGAATGATTGCTGGTCAATGAACTTTTTTCGTTGTTAGTAATGGAAAACCTTGGTTTAAATCAAAATGCATTTGATAACCAAAAGTAGAAATTGTGCCAGTATTAGTACGATCATCCTTGGTTTTGCCATTTTTTAAAACATAACGACATAATTTTAAATATTGTTCCATTTTTTCCCGCCTTTGCCTTTTTAAAAATATTATACTTAATTTTTTGGTGCTTTATAATAAAGTACTTAAACAAAAATTAATAAAAAAATAATTATTACTAGTTTAAAGTTAGTAATAATTAATCAGAGTTCTTGTTAAGAAAAGCATTAATAACTCTTAAATATAAATTAAAGTTTTGACCTTCATTTTCCATTAAAATTTTACTAAATTTTTCAACCAGCATTAATTTATAAGAAAAAAAGTCTTCAATTAAAAAATAAGATTTTAAATTCCAATTAGTATCAGATTTAAAAATTAAAGTTTGTTTTGTTTCTAAACTAATTAAATAAAATAACATCAAATAATAACCTAATTGATAATTAGTATTTCTTAAACTTTCAAAAAACTTGCCACTAGTATGTGTTAAACCAATTATTTTTTCTTTAATTGTTTTGGGAATTAATTCATTTTTTAAGAAAATATTTAGATCAGGATTAATAAATTTTTTTCCTTCAATACTTTGACTTTCTTGATATCATTTATTAATATCAGAATTCATTAAAGCACAATCTTCCAAGACTTTTTGAATTTCTTCATAGTCTTTAAAAGATAATTTTTGAAACTCAAAAACTGGCATTAAACCAGCAATTAAAAAATTGAAGTCAATGATATTACCATAATAACGATCTAATTGATAATTATTGAATTGGGCATTAAGAGTAATAACATGATTAAAAACAACATTTTCATTAACATTAAAAATAAAATTAATAACTTTTTTCTTTTTTTTATAATCAATTGATTTAATTTTATTTTTAACTGCTTGTTTAATTTCTTTATTAGTATGTAAATTAACTAATGAACGTACTAATCGATATTCAGGAATCATAATCTCTCCCACTTAGCCCTATTTTTCCAAACCATTAATAATATTATATATGGAAATTACTTAGTTTTTTTAGTTATTAATTTTGTCTAAAACACCATTAATGTACTTGTAAACATTGTTATCACAGTATTGTTTAGCGAGAATTATTGCTTCATTAATAATAATTGCTTTGTCGGTTTTAGTATAAAGAATTTCATAAGTTGCTAAAATTAAAATTGCTTTTTCAGTTGCTTTTAAACTGTTAAAAGTTCAATTAGTTTTTAAATGTTTCTCAATTTCTTGAATTAAATCAGTCTTATATCATAAAATATCTTTAATTGTTGCAATTTGACTTTGATTTTTTTGGGTAGCAATTGTTATTAAATAGTTTTCAAAGTTTTTTTGTTGATCTGGCTCTAAAAAGTATTGATAAAGTATTTCAATTATATTGATTCTTTTTTGATGTTGGCTTAAACCTTTAGTTGTTGTAGCTTTATCCATTTTATTTTTTTTCCTTCATCAGTCTTTTAAGCACGAGATTTATAAGTACCATCAATCGTACTAATAATGATTTTATCATTAGTGTTAATAAATAATGGTACTTGTACTTTATAGCCAGTTACTAAAGTTGCTGGTTTTGTTGTGTTTGTTGCACTATTTCCTTTAATACCAGGTTCAGTGTAAGATACTGTCATGATAATACTTGGTTTTAATTCAACACCAATTACTTTTTCATGATAAACTTTTAATTTAATACTTTCACCCTCAATTAAAAAGTTTTTTTCTCAGATCAGATCTTTTGCTGGAATAATAATTTGATCAAAACTTTCTTCATCCATAAAGATAAAATTATCGTTATCTTGATAAAGATATTGTGCTTTTCTTGTTTCTACCATTGCTGGATAAACAATATCACCACCAGTGAAAGTAATTATTTTGATAGTACCGGTATTTAAGTTTTTTACTTTTGTTTTAACATGTGCTTGACCACGACCAGATTTGCTATGATTTGATTCAATCACAAGATAAATTTCTTTTTCATATAAAAATGTCATGCCTGATCTTAAATCATTTACATTAATCATTGTTCACCTCCACCACCTTAATTATTTCTTTAGAAGATTAATTTCTCTTGGTGATTTAGTTAAAATTTCATAACCATTTTCTGTTACTAAGATATCATCTTCAATTCTAACGCCACCTAAACCAGGAAGATAAATTCCTGGTTCAACAGTAATTACCATACCAGGTTGTAAAATTGTTGGTTGATTTTTAGTTACTCAAGGTGCTTCATGAATTTCGATTCCTAATCCATGGCCAGTATTATGCGTAAAATAATCACCATAACCTTTTTTAGTAATATAATCACGGCAAATTTTATCAATTATACTAATATTAATTCCTGGTTTAACTGCTTTAATTCCACTCATTTGGGCATCTTTAACAATCTGATGAATTTCAATTAATTTTTTATCAACTTGCCCTAAAGCAAAAGTTCTTGTCATATCCGAACAAAAACCTTGATAAACACAACCAAAATCACAAGTAATAAGTTCATTGTTGTTAATAACTTTATCACTTGCTTTACCATGGGGCATTGAACCTCTAATACCTGAAGCAACAATTGTATCAAAAGATTGTTTTGTTGCACCGTTACGATTAAATGAATCTAAAATAATTGCTTCAAGATCTTTTTCTTTCATACCAGGTTTAACATTTTTTAAAACATCTTGATATGCTAAATCACCAATCATACAAGCTTTTTTAATGCGATTAACTTCATCATGATCTTTAATCATTCGTAATTCTTTTAAATTTAAAGGCAGAAAGTTAGTTTTTGGTAATTGTTGTTGTCATTCTTGTAGTTGACCAACAGTAATATAATCAGCTTCAAAACCAACTTGCTTTATTTTAGTATCTTGAAAAAGATTATTTAGTGATTGATAAATATTAGTAAAATTTTCAACAATGACATTTTTAGCATCACTTTTAGCTTCAGTAATATAACGACCATCAACAAATAATTTAGCATAATTTTTAGTAATAACTAAAAAACCTAACGTAGAAATAAAATCACTATATCAAAAACGATTTTCAAAACTGTATAGTAAGATTGCATCCAATTTATTTTTTTCTAAAATTTCTTTAATTTTGTTTATTTTATCCATCTTATCACCTTAATTCTTTGAAGTTCTCATAAATATTCTATAATAAAGAAAAAAAATAAGTCAAACTTATTTCTTTTCTTTATGTAAAGTATGAGCATTGCATCTAGGGCAAAATTTTTTAACTGCTAATTTTTCTACTTGCTTTTTTTTATTTCTATCTGCAATATAATTTTCTTCTTTACATTTTTCACAACGTAAAGTTACACCATCACGCATTAATATTTCCTCCTATGGACTTATGATTCAGTAATTTTTTTAACTTAACTTATAACATTATGGCATAAAATGGTGTTTAGAGCAATCTTTATTTTATTATTAAACAGTGACATCAGTAATTTTTTTAACATCAACTGGTTTATCTGATGGTGGGTTACCTTGATTACCACCATGCATATTACGAGTTGGTACAGCAATCATAAATAATTTTGGATCAATATTAGCAATTTTATATTTAAAGAAGTTATATTCTAATAATGACATCGTCGTCATCATCATGTTGTATTCTTTTCCTGAATAAAGACCTTTAACATTTCAAATATTACCACCACGTAAATAATTGTTGGCGTAAATATATTTGCGAATTTCTTCAATTTCAGTTGAAATAATGAAGACTGTCATCATCATAAACTTTGGATAAACACGATTCATTACCAATGAAGTAACATAAATATAAAAGATTGTGGCAAAGAAATAAGGATCACTAAAATAATTATCAGGGACACTACGTTTATGCAGAATTGTGCCATCCAAAAAAACAGCAATAATAACAATAACGATATTAGTATTTTTAATAATATTAGCAACTGAATATTTTCTTTTAATTGAAATGTAAGTACTAATAAAGTCCATACCACCACTAGAACCACCAGTTTTAAATAATAAGCCTAAACCAGTACCATTAATTAAACCACCTAGAACAGCAAAGATAAATGATTGACTTAAGACTTCATTTTCATTTAAAACAGCACCAAAAACTTTAAAATCTTTAACATATGGAATTAATGATAAACCTGTTAATAAACCAATATTTAATCCCATATAAATCACAGTATAGAAGGAAAATCTTCAACCAACTTTAAAAAGTCCTCAAATAATAATTGGAATATTCATGGCAAATAAAATAGGGTAGTAATATAAAGCCCGCATTTGTTCATATAGTTCGGGATCTGTTTTTTCATATTGGAAAAAAATTACTTTAGCAATTAATTGGGCAAAAGCAGATAAACCATTAGTATATAAATTAGCTGGGTTAATAAAATAATAAAATGAAATTGATGTTAAAAAAGCACCAATTAAAACTCATCATAGATTTTTAGCAGTATTAGTTATATTAAAATTTTTTCATGAACTATGAAATTCTTCTTTAATTTTTGTATCTTTAAAATTAAAAGCGTCAAGAAATAAAGATTTTCTCTTTTGTCGAGCACGTTTTTCTCGTTTTTTCTTTTCTTTTTGTGCCTTTTTTAATTGTTGTTTTTTTATTTTTTCTTCACGAGCTAAATCTTTTTTGCTTTTTTGCTTTTCTTCTTTAAGATTTTTAACTTCTTGCCCTATATTATCTTGTTGTGATGATTTATTTTTGTCATCATTTTTTTCCATTGCAATCCCCGGATTTTATTATTTTGGTTTGTTTTTTATTTTCTTATTTAATTATACAAATTTAATAGCAAAATCAGCACTATTTGCTTTGGCATCATTCAAACTAGCGTTAATTTTTATTTTTAATGAATCATTGGTAATTGTAGCATCAACATTTTGGATATAATAAGTTGTAACTTCCTTTGCACCGTCTCATGTTAATTTACCAGCGATTGCTTCATAAGTTGCTGTAATAACTTTTTTTTCAACATCCGATCAACTGGTACCATTTTTTGGTTTAGTAATATTTTGACTTGTTAAATTAACTTCAATTGGGTTGGCGGTTTGGCCATTAAAGTTAGTAATTCACTTATTAAGAATTATATCACTTGAGCTAGTGCCTGCTTTAATATTAAAAGTCATATTAATTCTTTGTTTGGCATCAAAATTTTTATTTTGATTAACTTTACCAACAAGATAACTAATATTAATATCAAATTTTTGATTATCTTTTTTTACATCTCAACTAATATTACTATTTGAATCATCTTTTGTTCCATTAGTAATATTAAAATTATAACATGTTTGATTTACTTCTAAACTTTGATCAAATCAAGTGATTGGATTATTAGCAGTTAAAATTGTTTCAGCAATGCCTTTTGCTAATTCATTAGCTTTAGCAATCGTTAAAGATTTAGTTGTTATTGTTTCTGTTATTGATTCTTCAGATAAGATTTGATTAATAGTAAATTTAGTTTCACCATCATAAATTTTTTTTAAAGTACCATCTAAACTTTCTTGTTGACAAGCGATAACTGATAGGGGCAAAGTAGTAGTTGCTGATAAAGTAAACAATAACTTTAATAGTTTTTTCATTTTTTCTCTTTCTGTTTTTTTATTAATCAAATTATAACATCAATAATTTTTTGCCAATTATTTTTTTTATTTAAATTGTAATAATTAAAAAATGCAATATTATTATTGCATTTTAGTTTGTTACTTATAAAAATGTTTATGGTCTACTTGCTTTGATTTCTAATTTTAAATTAGTTTCTTGGTTGATATGGGTACCGTAATTATAGACAATTTTAATGTCAATTGTTTTAGCTGTTTTTAAGTCACTATCTCGTAATTCACGATTTTGATACATAAGTCTAATAAATTTGTATGTTCCTTTATTTTTTTCAAATTCTGCTCTAAATTTATCATATATTGTTGAATGTTTAAATTGTCCTACAATATAGTCGCCAGATTTAAAGATATTACCAATTTGTTCTACAGTCTCATCAACAACAGCTCAGGCATCACATTGCATTTTATTAATTGCCTCAACAACTTTATCTTCAGTTATTGGCCCAATATTAATTGTTAGTTTAGTTGTTTGATTAACAATTGTACCATAGTTGTAATTGATTTGCGTCTCAATTAATTTAGGGTCTGTTAAATCGCTATCTTCTAGATTTTCCCCATCAACAATAATTTTATTAAGCTTAAATAAGCTATCATCAAAAGCATCTTGAATATTTTCACTTAATACTTGTTTAATAAAATTACTATCAAGTAGAAGTTTAACTTCTGAAACTTTTGTATGAACTTCAACTTCAAGTTCATAATTTTCTTTGTTAATTGCATCAACAATTTGTTGACTATCAACGCCAGTAACTTTAATCATTAGTTTAGTTTTTTGGTTCGTCATTGAACCATAGTTGTAATTAATTTGTGTTTCAATTGTTCTAACTGTTATCAAATCGTTATCTGTTAGATTTTTGCCATTGACAGTTATTGAATCAACTTTAAATAAGTTATCATTAAATGCTGCTTTAATATCACTATTTAATTGGTTTTTAATAAAGTCACTAGTAATTTTAATAGCGCTAGCTGCACTACTAACTTTAACTTCTGTTTGATAGGTAGCACCATTGATGGCTGTCACGATTTGTTTGTTATCAATACCAGTAACTTTAATTTTTAAATTAGTTGTTTGATTTTTAAATGATCCATAATTGTAATCAATTAGCGCATCAATTGTACCAGATGTTGTTAAATCGTTATCTTTTAAAATTTCACCAGCAACAGTAATTTTGTTGAAATTAAATAATTTGTCATTGAAGGCTGTTTTAATTTCATTACTTAATTGGTTTTTAATAAAGTCACTAGTAATGATTAAATCTTTAGCCTTACTATTAACTTTAACTTCTGTTTGATAGTTAACACTATTTATTGCTGTAATGATTTGTTTGTTATCAATGCCAGTAACTTCAATTTTTAAATTAGTTGTTTGATTTTTAAATGATCCGTAATTGTAATCAATTTGAGCATCAATTGGCCCAGATGTTGTTAAATCGTTATCTTTTAACTTTTCACCAGCAACAGTAATTTGGTTGACACTAAAAGAATTAGGGATAAAAGCTACTTTGACTTCATCAGTTAGTTTTTCTTTAATGAAATTACCATCAATTATTACAGAGCTAGCTGCACTATTAACTTTAACTTCTGTTTGATATTTTTGATCATTAATTGCCTCAACAATTTGTTGATCATCAACCCCAACAACATTAATTGTTAGTTTAGTTGTTTGATTTGTAATTCCACCATAATTGTAATTGATTTGTACTTTCAGCGGTGCAGACACTAGTAAATCATCGTTATTTAATTTTCGATCATTAATCATTACTTGATTAAAACCAAATCAATCAGCATTGAAAGCTGTCTTAATTTTATCAGTTAATTTTTCTTTAATGAATTTACTATCAATTTGGTTGGTAACTTTTGTTACATCATCGCGAACATTAACTGTTAATTGATAGTTATTAACACTATTGATCGCTGCCACGATTTGTTTGTTATCAATGCCAGTAACTTCAATTTTTAAATTAGTTGTTTGATTTTTAAATGATCCGTAATTGTAATCAATTTGAGCATCAATTGGTCCAGATGTTGTTAAATCATTATCTTTTAACTTTTCACCAGCAACAGTAATTTGATTGACACTAAATGAATTAGGATTAAAGGCTGTTTTAACTTCCTCACTTAGTTCTGTTTTGATAAATTCATCAGTAATTGAAAGTTCACTAGTTGCGCTATTAACTTTAATTTCTGTTTGATAGTTAGTGTTATTTATTGCTGTAACGATTTGTTGATCATCAACCCCAACAACATTAATTGTTAGTTTAGTTGTTTGATTTTCAATAATACCATAATTATAATCAATTTGAGCGTCAATTGGCCCAGATCCCAATAAATCAGTATCTTCTAAAGTTCGGTCATCAATAGCAATTCGATTAAACTTGAATGAATCAGGGTTAAAACCTTCATAAAATTCATTAAGCAGTTGCTCGTGAATTAATTCAGGAGTAATTAATTTGTTAACTTCTGCAACAACATCACGGACCTTAACTGTAATTGCATAATTTGCTTCATTGATAGCATCAGCAAAATCTTGATCAGTTACTGCAGGTCCTAAATCAACCACAGGATTATTACTTTCAATGCCATAATAAATTCCTAAACCAGTACCAGTACCAATGACAATAATTCCTAAAGCGCTAGCATAAAGTTTTCAATTTTTGTATAACCTTTTTGGTTTTTTTTCTTCTAAAATAAGTTCACTATCTATTAAATTGTTAGCCATTTTATTATATTCCCTTCGTTATATTTTTTAATAATTTTAGTACCTTACTTATAACACAAAAAAATATTTATATAAAAAAAATTCTTTATTAATTTTTATAATAAAGAATTTTTTACTTTGAATTAATTATTCAGTAACATTAATTGTTAAAATTAGATTTCCTAGTTTTCTACTATTGGATAAATAAATGATTTTAGTATAAACAATTTTAATTTTACTTTTTATTTAAAATTACAGGAATAATTAAGGGATTTCGTCTTTTTTTCTTGAATATGAATGGTGCTAAATTAGATTTAATTGTGTTTTTTAAAATCGCAAAAGTCACTTTTTCACTTTTTAAAACATCATTAATTGCGCGAGTTACAATTGCAATTGATTCAGCAACTAAAGGTGCAGAATCACGAACATAGAAAGAACCACGAGAGATAAATGTTGGTGGTGCTAATAACTTGTTATTTTGCGAATCAATTGAAACAACAATGGCAATTAATCCTTCTTTAGAAAGTATTTGGCGATCACGAATAATTGCTGTTGTTGTAATTTCTGACATATCTTTACCACCATCAACATAAACTGGATCAGCATTAATTCTTTTATCACTTAAATGACATTGTCCTTTTTCCATGATAATGGCATCACCATTAGCACAAATGAAAATATTTTCTTCTTTAACACCCACAGAAACAGCAGTTTCTTTATGAGTTTTTAGCATCCGATAATCACCATGCATTGGCATAAAGTATCTTGGTTTAATTAAACTTAGCATTAGTTTTTGTTCTTCTTGTGATGCGTGACCAGATGTGTGCAATCAATTTAATGGTGAGTTTTCTTCAACAATCGCATTCAATCTTGTTAGTTTATTAACAACACGTTCAACATCAAGTTTATTGCCAGGAATTGCAGAAGAAGAAAAGATTACAGTATCACCAGGAATAATTTTAATTTGGCGGTGTTCACGATTGGCAATTCGTGACAGAGCAGCCAACGGTTCACCTTGTGAACCAGTACACAAGATAACAATTTTATTATTTGGAATTTTTTTTGCTTCATCAGGTTTAATGAAAGCGTCATCTCTAACTTTTAAATGACCCATTTCACGAATAACTTTAATAATTCTTTCTAAACTACGACCTTGAACAATAACTTTTCTTTGATATTTAGTAGCAACTTCAATAATTTCTTGAATTCGGTGAACATTAGAAGCAAAAGTTGAAATTAAAATTCGCCCTTTAGTTTTAGCAAATAACTCGCTAATTCTTTTAACAACTAGCATTTCAGTCATAGTATAGCCAGTAACTTCAGCATTAGTTGAATCTGCTAAAAATAAAGTTATACCATCTTTACCCATTTGTGCCATTTTTTCTAAATCAGCGTTATGACCTAATGGTGTTCAATCAAATTTATAATCACCCGTTGATGCAATTGTGCCATTACTTGTTTTAAGATAAACACCAAAAGCATCAGGAATTGAATGGTTAACAGCAAAGAAAGTAACAGTAAAATTATGAGTTTTAATTAAGGAATTATTATCAATAATTTCAATTTTTGTTTTTGTTTTGACGCCTTTATCTTTGATTTTATGACGAATTAAAGCAGCTGCTAATCTTGGAGCATAAATTTTTGGAATTGTGTCAATTTCTTTTAATAGATAAGGAATCCCACCAATATGATCTTCATGGCCATGAGTAATAAAAATTGCTTTAATTTTATTTTTGTTTTCTTTTAAATAACTATAATCAGGTATTACTGCTTCAATTCCTGGCATTGTTGCATCAGGAAATTTAACACCAGCATCAATTAAAATAATTTCATTACCTTGTTCAACGACATAAGTATTTTTTCCAACTTCTTCTAAACCACCAAGAGCAAATACTTTTGTTACTTCTTTATGGTTATTGTTTGTATGACTAATAGGTGTTTTTTTTTCTTTAACTTGAAGATTTTGTTTTGGTTTTTGATTCATTATTATTCTTTTTTTCTCCTTCAATATTTTTTATTATTTAATTGCATTATTTAAATAATGATTAAGTTATTATTTTTTACTCACGGGTTATTTTTATTAATATGATGATAGTATAGTTTTTTTTCTAAATGATCTTGTTCATGTTGGAAAACAATTGCTTCATAACCTCTAATTGTTAAGTTAATATTTTTTTTCTTTAAATAATCATAACCAACAACATGAATTTTATAATTTCTTGGGACATAACCTTGATGTTTTTTATCAACACTTAAACATCCTTCACCATTTTTTAATGCTGCTAATTGCTCTGAACGAGCAATAATTTTAGGATTAATTAAAGCATGCTCTAAATATTTTGTTTTGTTGCCTTGATCGTCAAAGATTGGCAATAAAATATAATACATTTTAATATTAGCGCCAATTTGTGGTGCAGCAATGCCAATTGCTTCAATCATTTCTTGCTTGGCATTAAATTTTTCATCTTGAGAGGCGCGAACTCAATCAATCATTTTTTTTATAATTAATTCATCATTTCGGTTTAATGGAAGTTTTACTTCGTTACAATTTCCTAATAATGATTTTTGATTATCTTTAACAATTCATTTGGCAGACGGTATTTCTTCTTGCAGTAGTTTTAACATAAAGCTTCCTTTAATAATAGTTTTTTAAGTATTTAATAGTTTTATTAAGTTGTGTAACAAATTATTATCTTAATATAAGTTTTTATTTTTTTAAAGTTTTAATTTTTCAAAAAATAAAATTAAAACCTCTCAGCACTGATTAAATTAATTATATCGTAAAATTATTTTTTTCATAGTAAAAATGTTATTTTTTTCTAATTTTCTTAGAAATGATTTTTAATTATTATATCGTTTTATTTTTTTAAAAACTATAAAAATTAAATTATCTTTATGTTTTACAAATCTAATAAGAAATTTGTTTTATAATTTATTTAAATTAAAAACTATAAATCATTTGAAATAGAAAGAAATTAATCAATGAATATTATTGCTGGCAAACTAAGAGGGAAAAAATTAATTACTTTAGCAGGACAAGATACAAGGCCAACGTTAACAAGGATTAAAGAAAATATTTTTAATATTTTACAAAATCATTGTCAATTCGACAATTTAATTGTTGTTGATGTTTTTGGTGGTAGTGGAAGTTTAGCATTGGAAAGTTTATCACGTAATGCTAAGTTTGCATATATTAATGATATTAACATTGATGCTTGCAAAATTATTAAAAAAAATATTGATAATTGCCATTTAAATCAAGTAACATTAGTAAGTAATCTTGATTATCAAACTTTTTTTAAAAAATTTGACAATAAAATTGATTTATTATTTGTCGATCCACCGTTTGCTAATCTTAATTGCCAACAATGAATTCTTAATTTTTGTTATCAAAACAAATTATTAAATTCTAATGCTTTAATAATGCTAGAGACAAATACTATTCTAGAAAATTTCCAATTAAATTCACAATTTAAGGTCGTATCAGAAAAAAAATACGGTAAAATATATATTAAAATTATTCAATATCAACCAAAATAATTAATGTAATTGCAAAAATCATCAAAAAACAAGAAAGAGGCAGCAATGAGTGACAAAAAAGGCAAGTTAATTATTATTTCTGGACCAAGCGGCGTTGGTAAAGGAGCAATTATTAGTGAACTTTTTAAAGATAAAAGTTTAAATTTGGCTTATTCAGTATCTTATACAACAAGACAACCAAGAAATTATGAAATTCCAGGAATTAATTATTTTTTTGTTAGTAAAAAAGAATTTCAACAAAAGATTAAGAATAATGATTTCTTAGAATACACTAGTTTTATTAATAACTATTATGGTACAAGTAAAAGTTATGTTCAACAATTACAATTTGAAGGTTACAATGTTATTTTAGAAATTGAAGCTGATGGTGCCAGTCAAGTAATGAAAAATTATCCCGATAAAAAACATGTCTTTAGTATCTTTATTATGCCTCCAACATTTAAAGTTTTAGAACAAAGAATTCGTTTACGTGCTAGTGAATCAAAGTCAGTGATTGAAGAACGATTAACGAAAGCTAAAGAGGAATTTAAATTGCAAGACCAATATGATTATGTTGTTGTTAACGATGTTTTAAATCACGCAGTTAAAGAAGTTCAAAAAATTATTAAAGATAATATTAATTTTTAATAATTAGTTTTTGTCAAAATTAAGATAAGGTATAATAAATCAAGAAGGATAAAAGGTAAAAAAATAGGTTTGGTGAAATTCTAAATAATTGGAGAAAATTATGCCAAATACAATTGATGCTAACAAAAATTTAACAATAGTATTAAATAATAATAACTGAAATCAATATTTGATTTGATTAGGAAAAAAAGAAAAAGATCAACAAAAACAAGAAAAACCTTTAGTTTTAAATTTTGATAACAAAGATTTTTATTTTTATTCATCGGAAATTAAAGAAACAAAAGTTGAAGAATTACAAAATTATCAAACTATTTTTCTTTCTGCTTTAAACTATAAGCAACAAATAAAATTAAATGAGCAGTTAGAAAAAAGTTGTAATAAAAATAGTTTATTTCAAAATACCACATTATTAAAATTAAAACTTGAAGAATATCGAGTAGGATTTGCTATTATATGCAATGAAGTAAAAGAATTAAAAAAAAGAGAAGAACAAAAAATAGTTAATCAAAAAGAAAAATTTTCTGAATTAATAAAAAATAAATGATTACATGTTGATTATCAAATTAGTAAAGCAAGCAGAAATCAAAAAATACGATACAGCAGACGGATTGAAGAGTATAAATATTATCAATACTTAATTCAAAATTCCAATTTTTCGGAAGATCAATTTTTTTTAACTTTAAATCAAAAAATTAATGATATTAAACTTTGAATTGAAGAGTTAGCAGTTTTACGTCAAACTATTAATCAAACTTTAGTGCATTATAAGAGAAAAAATGATGGTTCTGCTTTAGAAACAAAAGGAATGATGTTTAATTTAGATGAAGGAGAATTCCTTCAAGAAGTTAAAAAAATACCAAAGGAAAATCAAAATTTAGATCAACAAATTGAAGTTTTAAATCAGGATAAAGATTTAAACAAAAATAATAAATTAAAAAAATTTACTGAGCAAGATATTAGAGAGTTCGAGTTAGCTTTATTTAAATAAAGCATTTTTTTATCAAAATTAAATCTTAATAGGGTGATAGAAATAATTTTGGGAAAAGATAATTGTTGTGGTTATCCTTTCTGGCAATAATTGAATACAGATTTTAAATTCAGATATTAATTATCTGAATTTTTTTGTTCTTTAGTAAGAAAGGCTGTGGAGTTGCCAGAGCGGAGTGTCTTTAAGGAGTGCCAATAAAATCAGATAAAGAAAATACATGGAGGGTCGAACGATGTTTAAAGTTCAATTAATTAAATTAAGTGACAAAGTCATTAAGGATAAAAATAGCGGTAATGAAATTGCTTTTAAGGTTTTAAAGCTTTTAGAATACGATAAAGAAACTGGTGTGCCAACAGGAGAACAACAAGACAAATATTTAAAAACTGATAGTGAGTTATTAAATAAAGTTGACTTTGAGTTTGCAGCATTCTATGAAGTTTATCTAAACTTCTCAGGCAAAATTATTGATATTCGTCCGTTTGATAAAAAACACGATAAAACTGTACCAAAAAAATAAAAACCACGCGGAGATTTATCCCGCGTGGGGGTTTTAGGGGCGAAGCCCCTATTACTTGATTAAGTATCACAACTCGCAACAGAGTTAATAAGAAAGGGATTATTAATGTATGTTAGAAGCTACACAAGGATTTTATGTCAAAACAATATTTTATGGTGATTACGTTAAAGAAATAACGATCCCAACTGATGTTGTGAGAACTAATTTACGTAATGAAACTGGTGTTAAAAACTTGGGTAACAATGATCGTAAACTTGTAACTAACAATATTCGTGCTCGAGGTAATTTTATTCGCAAGGTTTACCATAACTTCAGTAACAATAAAGAGCTAAGTTTCCTTACTCTTACTTATGCCGTCAATGAAAAAAATGTCAAAAAGTGTAAACGTGATTTAGCTAAATTTTTTAAAAGTTTAAAGTACGAGTTATTTGAAAGTAAAAACCAAGAATTGAAATATGTTTATACCTATGAGTATCAACGTCGCGGAGCAGTACACTTTCATATCCTAATGGATCATCATTTTAACAATCGCTTTATTTTAAGTAAATGAAAACATGGTCTTAATAAAAATTTAATTGTTAAAGAAAATACCCACGAACACGTTGCTAAGTATTGTAGTAAGTTCATTCAAGCCAATTATATTAGTAAGAATTTAACGAATGTTAAAGCTTTAAATCAGTTTGATCTCAACCTTAAGAGTTACCAGTTTTCTTACAATTGTAAAAATCCTTTAGTACAAAAGTTTCTATCGGTTATTAGTATCAAAAATATTATTGATCGTGCTGTCAAAGCCCAATTTATCAAGTTTCTCAAACATAGTCTTTCAGAATTTAAGACAAGAATTTTAGGTTCAATTTATGATTTTAAGTTAAGTGATTACGTTTTGTATGACAATAGTGAAATTTGGCGGTTATAGCATTATCTTTAGTTCCTTACCCAAAAGCGGGGTTGGTCATCCTTACATAAAGGAGGTTGTCGATGGTTAGTTTATTAGCCTGTAATACGTGTCAAAATTCATTACCAAGTTTAGTTATTTTAATTTTATTAGTTGTTTTAGGTTTAGGTGGTATTACCACATTGTTAGTTTTAAAAATTTACAATCGACGCAAGAAAAACAAAGAAAGAAAGGACAAGAAAGAATGCAAGTCTTAGGAATTATTATCTCAGTTTGTATTGTTGGTGGATTATTAAGCTTCATTGGTTTAGCAATTTTGGCATCTATAATTGGCAAGAAATAACTAAAGATGGTTTATTTCCAGCCGATCAATGATGAGATGCTAGATACGAAAGTTGTGCTTGATATAATATTGTTTGTCATATTAAAAATGCCGTGATTTGAATTGTTAACAATATTCCAGGAGTTAAGCAAGGTAATCAGTTAGCTAATGGCATTGCTTATATTTTTAAAACAACGTATGAATTTTTCGATCAGATTTTTGCTGTTTGAAAGTTTAGCCCTGCTTTATATAACACTGTAACCAATGTCTTTTTATTAATTGTTTTTATGAAGTTAGTTAGATTGGTATAAAAAATAACCCTAGATTAAAGGGTTATTTTTTTAATATTCAATATGATATTTAGTATTAGCTATTATTTCGTTTTTATAATTGATTTTATTGGGGTCACTAGTTAGTGTCGTTTCTATTAATTCTAATAAACCTTTATTTTTTCTATGATAAATTAATATAGAATTTTCATGCAGGTTAAATTCTGTTTTAACTTTTATTTTAATAGGATTATTAGGGTATAAATTTGATCTTCCTTTTAATGTAAGAATTTTAAATGGTACTTTATTGTTTAAGAGACTCTCGTTAACAGTACCAGTTTCTTGGAATCCCTCACCTATTAAAGTTGCTTCTAATTTTTTTTCGTTTCTTCACCATATTCCTATCTCAGAATTAGGCTCTAAAAAATGTGAAGCTTCAACAGTTACTTCTGCATTATTTTCGTCAATAATATTTAAATATGCTTTCAAATTTCTTATTGTTTTAAATTTTGGATGAAAAACATTATTTCCCATTATTATATCGTAAATGGTTCTTACTGTTGCATCAAATCCTAATGTAAAGAAATCTATTCACTTTATATTTTGTAAAAATAAAGGCATTTCTTTTATATTTTCAAGTCTTATAGTAATAATTGTTATTTCTTTATTTTTAGAAGTTAATTTATTTAAAGCTGCATGTAATTCTAGTTCAACCATTTGACTTTCAAGACTATTATTAGAAATAAACAAAAAGAAAAACTTGCAAGAGTTTAGTCCTTCTTCCATTTTTTTGAAAATTTTTTCACCTGGTTGAATTGATCAACTGTCATAAAAAATTACATCTTTTCCAAAAATTTCCATTAATTTAAGTGCTATAGGTTCAACTATTACTTTATCTTTAGAATTATGACTAAAAAACACTGTGTTATTTTTCATTTTTTTCTCCTTTTTAAATTTCATCATATGATTTCTGGTATTCACTTACGAAAATGCCTTTATCTTTAGTTTTTTGAATTACTATCTTTCAATGTTCTCTTTTGTATTCACTTGAAAATCATGCAGAATTTTTGCCTATTGCTTTAGTATTACTTTTTACTAATTCTCAATTTCAAGACCAATGAAATCTATCAATACTTACTTGAGGTTTTTCATTGTCTGGCAATTCATAAATAAAAAAGAAAGCTAATGTATCGAGTTTATCTTTATTACCAGGTATGCCATTTGTATCTCGCATATCATCATATGTAATCTCCAAATACGGATTACCATCACTTTTACTTATAACAACCAAGCTTGTTGTTGTTACCAAAAACGTTGCACCCAAAGAAGCTAGTATTTTTTTCATCTGAAACTCCCTTTAATTTCTTACTTTTATTAATTATAATTTTAGTTAATTAAATTAAATTTTTCAACAGGGGTTTAAGATATGAATGTTAATTTTAAGAGCTTTTGGGATGAAAGTTTAGACCAACAATTGCTACAGCAACAAATAAATTTTTTTAAGACTGAAATTCAAGCTAAAGACAATGAAATCTTTAGGTCTGAATGACGGAAAAACAAAGGTTACATCCCCCACTCAATCTTACAACGAACAATAATTACTAAGTATGGTCGTATTCGTTATCAACGTCGATTGTATAAATATTGAGATAATGAGCTTAATAAATGACAATACGTTTTCTTAGTTGATAAAGAGTTCGATGTCCTTAAATGACAACGAATCCATGAAACGTTAAAGTTTGAAATTCTTAAAAAAGTTAGTGATGGTTTAACGCATCGAGTAATTAACGATCACTTTAATACAGCTGCAATATCAAATAAATCAATTAGTAATGTTATTAATAGTTATGACCTTAATTTATGAGCTAGCCCTGGTTTATATGATGTGAAAAAAATCAATTTAGATCGATGTTTGTATATTAACGTCGATGAAACATTTTGCTCGCTTCGAGTTAATAAAAAAATTAAGAAATTTCGAGTACGAATGGCCGTTTTTTATACTGGATTAGTTACACTAAAGAAACGTAATTTTTTACTAAATAAAAAAGTTTATGTTGTCTTAGCACCTGGCAAACAATCATTAGACACTTATAATTTTGCTAATGATATGTTAAGGTTTGCTAATAATTTTTATACTAATGTTGATAATGTAACTAAAGTAATTGGCGGTGATGGTGCTAAATGAATTAGAACTTTAACTGAATATCTACCTGGTTCAATTTATATTGCTGATAAATTTCATTTAATTCGAGATTTAAGAATTTTAAAATCTAACACGAAAGATATTATTAATTCATTAGCACAAGGTAACTATACAATATTTTTTCAAAAACTAAAGCAAAAATATCAAGAATTAGATCAACCAACTTATTTACAAAAAATATCTTTCTCTACATTAAAAAATAATCGATTAGGCATTACTAACCAGGCACATAACCTTAATATTGGCACATTTGCCGAAAGCAATATTTCAATCATTAAATCTTTATTTGGTTTTAACAATAAAGCTCTAGGATTAAAAACATTTAAAAATATGATGAATTTGCGACTAGCTAAAATTAATGGCCTTAATATTTTAGATTTGCTTAAGCAAGAAGTTATCTACGATAATTTAAGTCTAAAACATTTTTATCGACGTTCTTTTTGAAATAAAATCAAGCAGCATTATTTGCTTAATGCTGAAATACCACTAGCTAGTTTTAAAGATCGTGGTTACTGAATAAGATATATGCTTAATTTTAATGATAAGTAATCTTACTTTTAATTAAATTTTAAATCTAAACTACAAATGTAGTTATTTTAATGTGTATTCAAAATTAGTATTTTACTTGGTTTTATATTTTTTTGATGGTAAAATGAAAAAGAATTTAAAATCTGTTCTAACTAAAGTTTAATTTTACCTTTAGTAATTAAACCTTAGTTACTTTCCCAAAATAATTTCTTACACACTCTTAATAAAATCAGTTGCTTTTTATAGTATTATTTTATATAATTAAAGCAGAATGAATTTTATGTCGAAGACAGCGGATGCTGTCTTTCTTATTTATTTTTTAAAATTATTGTTATTTAAAAATAAATAAAACACACAAGGAGGGCAAACATGAGTGATAAAAATAAAATAATTCTTGAAGAAATTGAGAACATTGCTAAAGAAAAGCAAATTGAACCACAAGTGATCTACCAAGCATTAAAAGAAGGCCTTTTAAAAGCTTATGAAAAACAAACACAAAAAGTATTAGAAAATATTAAAGTTGAAATTGATCAAGATCAAGGGAAAATTAAAATGTTTAAAACTTTAACAGTGGTTGCAAAAGTTACAGATGAAGATTTAGAAATTGCTTTAAGTCAAATTAAAACAAAAAATCCTGATTTAACAATTGGCGATTTATATGATGAAGAAATTCCAACTGATAAATTTTCTCGTTTAGCCATTTTTCAAGCAATTCAAATTTTTAAACAATCAATTAGAGAAGCAGAAAAAAATTCAATTTATGATGAATTTATTGATAAACAAGGAACAATTTTAATTGGTAAAGTTGAAACTGTTGAAGATAAGTATTGTTTAATTAAAATTGGTCGAGCATATGCTTATTTACCAAAGAAAAATCAAATTCCAGGTGAAATTTTTACTATTAATGAACCAAACAATCATATTAAGTTTTATCTTGAAGATATTATTAAAAATAAAAATTATGGGCAAATTCTTGCATCAAGAACTCATCCTGACTTTTTAAGTTGTTTATTAGAATTGGAAGTACCAGAATTTAATCAATTAAATCCTGAAGGAAAAAATGTGATTGAAATTAAAGAAGTAGCTCGAATTCCAGGAGTTCGTGCTAAGGTGGCAATCATTAGTAATGATGATACGATTGATGCGGTTGGTGCTTGCATTGGACCAAAAGGTTCAAGAATTCAAACAATTTCGAAAGAATTAAATGGTGAAAAAATTGATATCATTCTTTATGATCAAGATATTAAAAGTTTTATTATTAATGCTTTGGCACCAGCAAAAGTTATTTCAATTACTATTAATGAACAAGAACAACAAGCTGATGTGATTGTTCCAACAGAACAGTTTTCATTAGCTATTGGTAAAAATGGGATGGCAGCAAAACTTGTTGCTCGTTTAACACATTGAAAAATTAATATTATTTCTTTAGAACAAGCACAACAAGATAATATTAAATTTGATTGAAATGGGAATTTACAATTAGACGATTATGATCAGTTTATTACTGATTTAAGAAATAAAAATGTTTTTCGTCAAAGACAATTTAGAAAATAATTATGAGTCAAATTCCGTTAAAATTTCGAAAAAAAATTCCTATGCGTAAGTGTGTTATTAGTAATCAAATTTTACCAAAACGTGAATTAATTAGAATTGTTAAAAATAAAGAAGGACAAGTATTTGTTGATCTTAGCGGGCGAGCTAATGGTCATGGTGCTTATATTCAACCAAACGTTGCATTAATTGACAAAGCTAAAGTTAATAAAAGTTTGGAAAAAGCTTTAGCAACAAAGCTTACTGATGAAATTTATCAAACAATAATTTCAACAATTGAAAATTATTGAGATTAAAAAATACAAGGTCAAATGGCCTAAAGGACTGAAGGTGGTAGTTATGGCTAAAAAACAAAATACAAAACAAGTAAAAAATATTAGTCAACAACTAAAACAGCAAACAGCGCATGTTGATGAAAAAGGAATTTTTATCTTCCAAGAACCATTAACTATTGCACAATTAGCAAATGCTTTGCATGTTTCGATTGTTGATATTATTAAATATTTTATGAAGCAAGGTAAGATGTATAATCAAAATCAATTATTAAATGAAGAATTAATGGCTGAAGTTTGTTTAGAGTTTGGTTTTGATTTCAAAAAAACTAAAAGTGTTACCTATGAAAATATTTTAGAAACAATTGAATTTGATGATAAACCAGAAAATTTAGTATCAAGACCACCAGTAGTTACAATCATGGGTCATGTTGATCATGGTAAAACAACATTATTAGATACAATTCGTAATTCAAAAATTACCAACCAAGAACATGGTGGGATTACCCAACATATTGGTGCGTATCAAATTACAACTAATGAAGGAAAATTAATTACCTTCATTGATACCCCAGGGCATGAGGCATTTACTGAGATGCGAGCAAGAGGTTCAAGAATTACTGATATTGTTATTTTAGTTGTTGCTGCTGATGATGGTGTTATGCCTCAAACCAAAGAAGCAATTGATCATGCTAAAGCAGCGAATGTTGAAATCATTGTTTTTGTTAACAAAATTGATAAAGTGGGAATTAATAAAGAAAAAGTCCTTTCTGAATTATCAAATTTTGGTTTAACTAGTGAAGAATGAGGTGGAGATACGATCTTTGTTTATGGTAGTGCTTTAAAACATCAAGGAATTAATGAATTATTGGAAGCAATATTATTAGTTGCTGATGTTAAAGAACTAAAAGCTAATCCTAATCGGTTTGCTAATGGTACTGTGATTGAATCACATAATGATAAAAATATTGGTTCAGTTTGTACTTTATTAGTTCAGGGTGGTACTTTAAACATTAAAGATATCATTGTTGCTGGGGCAATTAAAGGTAAAATTAAGAAAATGACTGATGACTTAGCTAAAGATGTTAAACATGCTGGCCCTTCAGCTGTTGTTCAAGTTTTAGGTTTTGAAAGTGTGCCAACCCCTGGTGAGTTATTCATGGTCTTTAATGATGAGAAGATTGCCAAAAAAGTGGCAACAGCAAGGCAACAAGAACAAGAAATCAAACAACAACATGAAAAACAAATTAGTTTAGGTAATATTGCCCAAGAAGCGTCTAGTGGTGAGTTAAAACAAATTAATATTATTTTAAAAGCTGATACACAAGGTTCTTTACAAGCTTTAAAACAAGCATTAAATAAAATTAAAGTTGAAGATATTCAAATTAAATTAATTCGTGATGGTGTTGGTGGAATTAGTGAGTCAGATGTAACTTTAGCTGTTGCTTCACATAGTGTTATTTATGGTTTTAATGTTCGACCAAACCATATTGTTCGTGATGCTGCTAGAGATGCTAAAATTGAAATTAGACTCCACAATGTTATTTATAAATTAACTGAAGAATTAGAAAGTGCTGCTAAAGGATTGTTAGCACCAGAATTTGAAGAAAAAGTTTTAGGTCAAGCACGAGTTGTGCGATTATTTCACTATTCAAAAATTGGGACAATTGCTGGTTGTTTAGTAATTGATGGGATGATTACTAGAAATAGTAAAGTAAGAATCATCAGACAAGATATTGTTATTTACAATGGTGAAATTAATAGTTTAAAACATGAAAAAGAAGATTTGAAAACTGCTAAAAAAGGGTTTGAATGTGGAATCACAGTGAAAAACTATAATGATTTAAAAGAGGACGATATTATTGAAGCTTATATCGTTGAAGCAGTTAAGAGATAATGAGGTGACAAAATGGCTAATCCAAAACTAGCTCGCACAGAAAAGTGAATTAAAGTGGAAATCACCAACATTTTAAAAGTTAAAGCAAAAAATAAAAGTTTTGTTAATATAACAATTACTGATGTTAAAGTAACAAATGATTTAAGTTATGCAACTATTATGTGATATTTGTATGATCAAGAAAAAGAAAAAGTTAATCAAATTGCCAAAGAATTAGAAAATATTAAAGGTTTTTGCCGGAGAGAATTAGCACAAATTAGTAGTTCTTATAAAGTACCACAAATTAGATTTAAATATGATAACTCAATTGAATCAGCTGATCGGATTGAAACAATTTTGGGTAACTTAAATAAAAATAAAGAATAAAAAAACACCATATGGTGTTTTTTTATTGCTTAAATTTTACTTCTTCTTCTTGTTCAACTTCGTCATATTCAGCTTCTAGTGTGTTTTTATATTCTTCTTCAATTTGATCTAACTCTCAATTTAGTTTTATTGTTGCTACTTTAAAATATTCAATCCCTTTAATTAAAAAATTAATCATAAATATTAATAAAATAACTGTAATTGCTAAACCAATAATTCCAAAAATAATATATAATGCTAACATTTTGTTTGCCCTCACTTTATTTTTTATTTTACTTATATCATAAAATTAATATTTGGCTAAAATAAATTTAATTAATACCCATTTATTGTTATTTTGTCTTAGGTTAAATATAATTATAAATGTTATTTATATTAAAAGGATTTTGGGAGATTATAGAGGAACTATTCAGTAGCACAAAAGAAAGTAAGGAAGTGCTACTATGGCAAAAAGAATTTTTAATACGCCCAGTAATGATAATTTTCAAGTATCAGCTGAATTTAAATCGCATCAACAAGCATGAATTATTTGACCAGAACGAACTGATAATTGGCGTATGGGGGCAAAACCAGTGCAAAAATTGGTTGCTTCAATTGCTAATATTTTAATTGAATACGAAAAAATTAATGTGATTGTCAGTAAACATCAATTTCAAAATGCGAGAAAACAATTGAATGAAAAAATTAAAATTATTGAAATGACAACTAATGATTGTTTAATTCGTGATTTTGGTCCTGTGTTTTTGACTCATCCAGAAAAAAAAGTTGTTTGTGGTTTAAAAGCAAATTTTAATGCATGAGGGGGTAGTACTTATGGAATTTATTATCCTTGAAATGATGATGACATGTTAAGTTATAAAATTTTTGAATTAGAAAATATTGATTATTATGAATTACCAATCATTTTAGAATGGGGGATGATTTTATTAGATGGTAATGGCACTTGTTTTGCTAGTGAAGAAGGGATTTTATCAGAAATTCGTAATCCTAATTTAACAAAAGAACAAGCTGAAGATTATTTAAAACAATATTTAAATGTTGTGCAAATAATTTGAATTCCCTTTGGTTTACCTTTTGATTTAACGAAAGGACGATTAAATAATTTGTTTACTTTATTAGATGAAAATACAATTTTATTAAGTTGAACTGATAATATTTATGATGATTGTTATCAAGCAATTATCGCAGCAGAAAAAATTTTAAAAAAAGCAATTAATGCTTATGGTCATCGGTATAAAATTTTACGAGTTTTATTACCAAAAATTAAAAATCGAACGAATGATGAAACAGAAATGATTGATTATAATAGTAATCATAGTCCAAATGTTTTTGATCAACCATTAATTGGCAGTTATACTAATTTATATTTAACTAATAAAGCAGTTTTAGTGCCAACTTTTGCTGATCAAACATCACAAGAACAAACTTTAGATGTTCTATCAAAGTTTTTTCCTGATCGCAGAATTATTTTAGTTGATGTGCGGGAATTAATTCTTGGTCATGCTAATCTTCATAGTATAATTTGTCATCAAAACAAAAGAATTTAAAAGAAAAAAAATAGTTTTTTTTCAATTTTTTATTTATGATTCTTTATTTAAGGTGTATAATTGAGAAAATATATTATTAATATAAATATTAAAAAATTTGAAATGGGGCCTTGGCATATATGGAAAACCAATTAATTGTGCTACCAAAAACGAATTCTTTTATTCGTTTCTTGTTAGTTTTTTCTTTAATTTTTACTTGTATAACTTTAATAACTAGCTGATTATTATGATTTAATCTTACTCGTGATGTGATTGAAAAACTTTTATTTTTATTTTCAAGTAAGTTTTTTATCCTTGATTTTTGAAACTTTAGTACTGTTATCTTCACTTTTGTTGGATTGTCGTTCATATTTGCTTTACCATTAGCTTTTATTAAACAAAAAAATACAACTAATAATATTTTCTCTTTATTAAGTTTATTTTTAGGATTAGCATTATTTGGCGCTGCTTTATTTATTAATCTTTTGCTTGTTAATAATCCATTAATTGGTGATTTTTTTTCTTTTGCAAGAGAACATTTAATTATTGTTATTCCGTTTTATGTAACAATGTTATTGACAATTTTTGTTATTATTAATAGTTTTATTAATTTAGTTCTTGCAAACAATAAAATTAAAGAATCAAAAGTAAAAAAAATCAAAGAACCAAAAAATAAAGCAGTTAAAATTAATGTTGATGATTTTAAAATTACTAAAAAAGTTGCCAATAATTTAGATACTAAAACTCTAGCAACTATTAAAGTAATTATCCCAATGACGACTTCAAATAAAGATATTACAGATAATATTAAGGTTTATCAAAGTAAAGATGATATTAATTTAGATTTAAATATTAATGATCAATTACTAAGTTAAACAACAGATGACAAATAATTTAGATGATAATGAAAACACAAGAAAAAAATAAACCTAATCAAACGACAATTGAACATTTATTTATTAATATAACTTTGATTAATCAAAGTTTTGATGGTTATTTTTCATGTTTTCAAAATCAATTTTTTAAACTAAAAAATGACTATCATTTAGCAATAAAAACAATTTATATTGCGACTAGTGATAGCATTTTTTTAACTAATAACCAATTAGTGAAAATTTTATCATTGATTGGTTCAATCATTGATAATGATTTAGTTGAATATAGTTTTGAGATTGGTTATCAAACTTTGTCAGCACAAGAGTTAAAAGTTTTAAAAACCTTTGGTGTTAATCGTTTAGTTTGAAAAATTAGAACTTTTAATAATAATTTGCTGCAGCAAATTGATGAGAAATTTAATGTTAATCAAATTCTAAGTTTAATTAGTGCTAGTTTAGCACTTGATTTTAATAATTCATCATTTGATTTAGAATATAACCTTAGTGGTCAAACTGAAGTTGATCTTGTTAATGATTTAGAGTTTGTTTTATCATGGCATCCTAAACATATTAGTTATCAAAGTGCTACTAATCATCATAATTTAACAAATAAAAATTTGATTACTCAGTTTTTGGATCATCATAATTATGATAATTATGAATGTTTTAGTTTTGCTTTAACAAAAAATAATTACTCACAACATACATTAGCTTATTTACAATTAAAAAATTGATTTGGTTTAGGACCAAATGCTGGTAGTTTTATGATATTAAAAGATAAAGTAATAACAAGCAATTATGATCATAATTGGCAGAAAAAAACGAAAATATTAACGAAAAATCAATATTATCAATTATTAATTACCCAAGGTTTAATGTTAAAATCAGGTTTTAGTTTGACTGGCACTAAGTTATTAGCATATAAAAAATATTTACCAGTAATTAATAAGTTAATTAATGATTATCAATTAGAAATTAACGATAATTTTCTAATGGCGACAAATCAAGGGTGAATCTTGTTAAATCAGGTTTTACTTGATATTATAAATAGATAAAGGAGATGAATATTATGGCTAATGAAGAATTATTAGAACAAGAATATTTTAATCAACCAATAGAATTTAATGATCAATTATTGAAAGATAAATATTTTACAGAAGCAATTGAAAAAATTAAAGCAATTGTTAGTATTCCCTCATTTTCAGGTTCAGCAACGAAGGATGCACCTTATGGTGGAGCAGTTAAAGAAGTATTGCATTATGCGCTTAACTTAGCAAAATCGTTAGGATTTAAAACTTATTGTGATCCAGAAAATAAGTATGGTTATGTTGAATATGGTCAAGGCGCAGAAATTTTTGCTATTTTAGGCCATCTTGATGTTGTACCACCTGGTAATCTTGATGAGTGAAAAGTACCACCGTTTAAACCAGAAATTATTAATAATATTTTATATGGTCGTGGTGTTTTAGATGATAAAGGACCAACTATTATTAATTTATATTGTTTAAAATATTTAAAAGATCATAATTATCAACCAAAAAGAAGGATTAGATTAATTTTTGGATTAACAGAAGAAACATCTTGAGATTCAATTAAAACCTATATGGCAAAAGAAGGTACACCAACTTTTGGTTATACACCCGATGGGCTTTTTCCGCTAACTTATGCTGAAAAAGGGATTATTAATATTGATATTAATGGTCCTGGTTATGATGCTGTTAAAATTCTTGGTGGTAATGCTTATAATGTTACTTGTTCAACAACAACGATAAGTGATTTAACGGCAGAGAATTTAGATAAGTTTTATCAGATTGCTTTAGATAAAGGTTATCGAATCGAAAAACAAGACAAAGAAATAATTATTCATGGTAAACCAGCACATGGTTCAAAACCAAATGAAGGAATTAATGCTGGATTAAGAGCTTTATTAGTACTAAAAGAATTAGGTTTTGATCATCCATTAATTAATTTTGTTGCTGATGTTTTACAAGAAGATACAGTTTTAATAGAACATTTTGGTCAATATGATGATGAATCAGGTGGTTTTACTTTTAATGTTGGTATTATTGAAATTAATGAACAATTTTCAAGACTGAGCTGTAATATTAGATTTCCAGTTCTTACTAAACAAGCAGTTATTCTAAACAAATTGCAGACATTATTAGCACCATATCATCTAACAACAGCGATTGAACATTATGATAAACCATTATATATGGCGCTTGATTCACCACTTGTGACTAAATTAATGACAATTTATAAAACAGTAACACAAGATCAAACAGCCAAACCAATTGCTATTGGTGGAGGAACTTATGCTAGATCAATGCCTAATTGTGTTGCTTTTGGTGCCATTTTTGATGATAGTATTTCAACTGAGCATCAATATAATGAAGCCATTAGTTTGAAAGATTTATGACAATCAATGCTAATTTATGTTCGAGCAATTAGTAGTTTGGGTAATTTAGATCATATTTAGGATCATTCAATTAATTTGTTTTATGGGTTATATTTTAATATAAACCCATTTTATTTTTTAAGAGCCTCAATAAAATTAATAACTTGTTGATAATCAGGTTCATTAGCGACTTCTTTAACGATTTGTTGGTATAAAACTTTATTATTTTCATCTAAAACCATAACACAACGAGCTAATAATTGATTTTGATCAATTAATAAATTAGTTTGATTAGCAAAACTATTATGATTATTCATATAATCACTTCAAACATGAAAGTTTTTATTTAAACTTAAGGTTTTACAAAAACGACTTTGAGCAAATGGTAGATCTTTTGATATTGTGATTACTTGATAATTATTAAAATTCTTTGCGGCATATTGATTAAATTTTGTTGTTTGGATTGCACAAGTATTTGTATCAAGACTTGGAATACTAGAAATAATTTTTTTAGTACCTTGAAAAGTTTTTAAATTGACAACTTGCAAGTTATTTAAACTATCAATTGCTTGAAATTCTAAGATTTGGTTCACTTTGATTGGTGTTTTTTTAATTTGTACTGGCGTACCTTGGATTTTTAATTCAATCATTATTTTCCCCTTTTTTAATAATTATTTTCTTAACCTTATTATAAAATAGATTAGCAAAAAATTTTATTAAATCTAATATTCTTAAAATATTATTAGTTATAATATAATAATAAATATGAAAAACAAAATTAACTAGAATATTTGAAACGGAGTTTTTAATGTCTAAAAGCTCAAAAAAATTATTTCATGATTATAGTTGAAAGAAATTTTTTTTAGGAATAAAAAACCTTTTTAAAACAATTTTTATTGGTAATACTAGACCCAGACAAATGTTTAATTTATATTTGTATTTTTTATTGTTGGGAACAGTTTTATTAATGACACCATGAGCAACAGTTAAGGGGCAATGAAATTTTCTCCAAGCCTTATTTACTGCTTCTAGTGCTTTTTCTGATACTGGTTTAACAGTTAAAAGTACTGCCAATGATTTTACTTTTTTTGGTCAGTTAATAATTTTATTATTGATTAAATTTGGTGGGATTGGCTTAATTACAGTTAAATTATTTTTATTATCATTATTTAACATTGGTCGTAATACTGGTTTAAAAGAACGATTATTAATTCAAGGTGAACGAGGAGCACCGAAATTAGGTAATAATGTTGATGTTTTAAAAGTTGGAATTATTGTTATGACAATCACTGAAATAATTGGCGCCATTGCTTTAACATTATATTTTTTCTTTTTCCCTAATAATCAAGTTACATATGGTGTTAATGGTGATATCATGTATTACAATAACTTTTGATTATCATTATGGGCTGGAGTTTTTCATTCAATTTCTGCTGTTAACAATGCTGGTTTTGATATTATTGGTAAAAATTCTTTAATTCCCTTCCAAGGCGATTATTTTGTTCAATGGGTTTTCATTATTGAATTAGTACTTGGTGGGATTGGATTTCCAGTCTTTTATGATTTATATAGTTATTTTAAATCAAAAGCACAGCATAAAAGATTTCGTTTTAGTTTATTTACGAAAATAACTGTTAGCACTTACTTGATTGTTGCTGTTATTGGTGTTGGTTCAGTGATGGCGGTTGAACTTTTAACGCCAACTGATGAATTATCAATTTGAAATAAGATGCCCAATGATCGTGCTTTAATGGTTATCTTTTTTAACACAATGTCAACCAGAAATGCTGGTTTTTATTCAATTGATTTAAATCGTTTTCATTTTACTTCACAAACTGTTCAAGCATTTATGATGTGAATTGGTGCTTCGCCTGCTTCAACAGGGGGAGGGATTAGAGTTACTACTTTAGCAGTTATTGTTGTTTCAATTATTAGTCTTGCTCGGGGAAGAGATAGTGTTAATATGTATAAACGTAAGATTCCAACCAAAAAAGTTAAGATGGCTTTTGCTGTAGCTTTTGTTGGCACTTTTGTTATGTTTTTTACAACTTTAGTTATTTTATTTGAAAATATTATTATTAAAAATAGTGGAATTAGCTTCTTGCAAGCATTTTACGAAGCTGCGAGTGCTTTTGGAACAACTGGTTTATCAGTTTTTGATAATGCTAACTTGGGAGTTTTTAGTAAACTTTGTTTAATTATTTCAATGTTTGTGGGACAATTAGGTGTGTCAACAACGATTTTAGCTTGAAGTGACCGAAAAAGGAAAGTTACTATTCGCCGTGTTGAAGAGGATGTTTTAATTGGATAGTAGGTGTTTTGATGATTCTTCTTGATGGTAAAAAAAATAGTCAAAAAATAAAAGATGAAATTAAGGTTAAGGTTAAACAATTAATTAAAGAAAAACAACGACTACCACAATTAGTCGTTATTATTGTGGGAGATGATTATCCATCTCAGATTTATGTTAAAAATAAGATTAGAGCATGTGAAGAGTGTGGCATTAAAGGTCAAGTTATTAATTTTCCTGAGAATGCTAAACAAAATGAAATTATTGCCACAATTGATCAGCTAAACCAAGATATTACAGTTGATGGAATTTTAGTGCAACTACCTTTAGTAAAACATTTAAATGAATTTGAAATTCTTAATCGAATTGCCATCAATAAAGATGTTGATGGTTTAACTAATATTAGTGCTGGTAAGTTATTACAAGGTGATAAATCAGCAATTATTCCCTGCACAGTTAAAGGAATAATTACTTTATTGGATGTTTATAAATTACCAATTCATGGCCAAGATATTACCATTATTAATAATAGTAATATTGTTGGTAAACCTTTGGCAATGTTATTATCAAATCTTGGTGCAACTGTTAGTATTGCCCATAAAGATACAAAAAATTTATCATCTTATTTAAAATCTTCTGATATTATTATTACTGCTGCTGGTGTTTATAATCTTTTTGATGCTCAGATGGTTAAAGATGATGTCATTATTATTGATGTGGCAATTAATCTTACTAAAGATAAAAAATTAGTTGGTGATATTAATTTTAATGCCATTAAATCTAAGACCAAAGCAATAACGCCAGTACCTGGTGGTGTTGGGCCAATGACAATTGCGATGTTATTAGATAATTTAATGATTTTGTATCATAATAAAAAATCTCAGCTTAATTAAGCTGAGATTTTACTTTAATTAATTGTTAGTCAATTGTTAATGGTAGGTAGGGTAAAGTTAAAGCTTGTGCCATCACTGGTAAAACAATATTGCCATCATAACAATTAATTCCTAATTTTAATTCTGGTTTTTTAATAATTGCCTCTTTAAGACCAGAAGTAGCAATTAAATTAATGTAGGGCAGAGTAGCATTAGTTAATGCTAGAGTACTAGTTTTAGCAACGGCACCAGGAATATTGGCAACAGCACTATGGATTACATTATGTTTTAAAAAAGTTGGACGATCATGAGTTGTTGCTGCAACAATTGTTTCAACACTGCCTCCTTGGTCAATTGCAATATCAATTATGACGCTACCTTTTTTCATGGTTTTAACCATCGCTTCAGTAATTAATTTTGGTGCTTTAGCACCTGGTATTAATACTGTTGAAATAACTAAATCAGCAGCAATAATTTCTGATGTTAAATTATTAACGTTTGATTTTAAAACTTGACATTGATGGTTTAATTGCTCTTCTAAAAACCGAATTCGTTCTTCATTTAGTTCTAAAATAGTAACCTGTGCTTGTAAGCCAATTGCAATTTGCGCGGCATTATAACCAGCGGTGCCACCACCAATAATTAAAACTTTTGTTTTGTTAACACCAGGGATACTGCTTAATAAAATTCCTTGTTGTTTTTGTTCATGATGGTGTTTTTCTAATAAAGTAGCGCCAAAGATAACTGATCTCCGTCCAGCAATTTCACTCATTGGTGCTAATAATGGTAGATGACCATTAGGTAGTTGCACAGTTTCATAAGCAATGGCAATTACTTTGTTTTTTAATAATTCTTTAGTTAATTCAAGATTTGCTGCTAGATGGAGATAAGTAAATAAAATTAATCCTTTTCGAAAATATTTATACTCTGATTTTAATGGTTCTTTAACTTTAATTACTAAATCTTGTTGTCAAATTACAGCAGGATCACTAATAATTTTTGCGCCAACTGCTTGATATGCTTCATTAGTAAAACCACTATTAATTCCAGAATTAAATTCAATCATAACTTCATGATTATTCTTAACTAATTCTTGAACACCAGCTGGGGTGATTGCAACCCGATTTTCGTTATTCTTAATTTCTTTGACAATGCCTATTTTCATACAAAATCCTCCTAAACCTCTCTATTAACACTTATATTCTACATTAATATTTTGTTTTATTTAATATTTATTATAAATAGATATTGCAAAAATTCTTGATTGCTTTTATAATTAATAAGGTTAAAAATTATTATTATTTTGACAATAAATGCCTGCTTAGCTCAGTTGGTTAGAGCGTTCGGCTGTTAACCGAGAGGTCGTAGGTTCAAATCCTACAGCAGGCGCCATTTATTTAATTTAAATTATTTTACACTACGACTTGGTGGTGAAGCGGTTAACACGCCGGACTTTCGCTCCGGTATTACGCGGGTTCAAATCCCGTCCAAGTCGCCATATTAATATTTTTTCCAAATAATCAAGTAATTAATATACTTGTTTTTTAATTTTAAACGCCTCGTTAGCTCAATTGGTTAGAGCATCAGACTCTTAATCTGGGGGTTATAGGTTCGAGCCCTATACGGGGTACCAATTGACACAATTGATATCCAACGCCCGGGATTGGCGAAATTGGTAGACGCACCAGACTTAGGATCTGGCGCTTAATCGCGTGAGGGTTCGAGTCCCTTGTCCCGGACCATTTGATTAAACTTAGATTTTTATCTAAGTTTTTTTGATAGATGGAAATATATGGTAGAAAATTAAATAAACGAGCTTAACAATTATTAAGCGAGCTTTAAATTCACTTTTTGTAAGTGATTTTTTTATTTACTTAAAGGGTGCTCGTTAATTGTAAGGAAGGAGAGGCTATGTACTTGCATGCGCTAATAACTTTATCAGTGATTGGGTCAATTTTAGCAATTGGAAATTTAGGTTATATTTTATGACAAAAACGAAAATATAACATTGCGAATCAAAAAAAGAAACAAAATGCTAAAGGCAATAAAGCTAAATCAATGCGTGAAATTAATAACCAGGTTAAATCTAATTTTATTAAGACGATTTTAAATACAAAAATGATGCAAGTCTTATTAATTTTTGATGGTTGTTTTTTTACGACAATTTTAGTTTTAATTGCCGTTTTTGTTTGAATTTAGATCCTTCAAATTCTTGCCGCACAAAGAAAGAGAGGAAAAATAAAATTATTTTTTTAATTGAATACTTTTATTTAAGCTAGTGCGGAAGCGAAAATTAGCAATTTTTGTATTAAAAATCTTATTTTGATTTTTTTAAACCGTCTATGTATTAAACATAAGAGAAATAGAATCTTATTTCTTTCGCTTTAATACATATAGAGTAATGACATAAGTTTAAGTTAACGATTAAAACTATGTTTAGAACATAGTTTAAAACCAACAGGAGAATGACATGAAAACTAATAATTTAACTAATATTTTTTTAAATAAAAACTGAATTATCACAGAAACTCCCGATGCGATTGAAATAATTGCCCCCGATCAATATTTCAATAAAACAAGTAATGCTAATATTGGCATTTGATTTCCAAAATCAGTAGTTTTTAATTCTATTAAATTTCATAATCAAATGGTAATTGGCATTGATTTTACTAGAAAATATGAAATTAAAACTAGCTATCAAGGATCATCAGAAATCAAAACCGAAACAATTACTGGTGAAGAGTTATATCAACAATTGAAACAAACAATTACTAAGATTAAAGAAAAATATTTTGGTAACAAAAAAACTATTAACCCTGTAGCTAAATAAATTTAATATCGATTATTTTAATCATTCATTAATTATTGGTACATTAATGGATTCTAGGGGCTGGTAACCCTAACCAAAAGCAATACCAGCATCCAAGTGCTATAGTCCAAAAAGACAATAAATATTAATTTATTAAGGAGGATATTATGTCCATTAATGAAATTATTAAAACCAATTTATTAATTAAAAATTTAAAATTACCAAAATTAACAACTAAAGTTACTCATTGTCAAAATCGCACTTCTGATTATTGTTCAGAATGTCATGAACATAAAACTAAAATTTGTAATGAAAAACTAACTTATCAGAGAATCAAACAAGTAAGTAACAAACGTTGACATCTTTATTTTCTTTGTTCTAAGAATCATTTAATAATTCGTTGAATTACTAGCAACGATAACCAAATTATTATTGGTAATTTAAAAAACTAAATCCTAGCAGTAGTTTATCTACTGCTTTTTATTTTAAAGAAAGCAGGTATTAATTATGAATAACCAAATTAAAGTAGCAAGTGAAAAATTACAAAAAGCTATCAATCATTTAATTGAATATATTAAAGAACAATTTAATCTAGATTTAAATAATGAAATTCTTAATGAAGAGCAAATTGAACAAGTAAATGAAGTTGCTTTAGAAGTATTTGATGAATATGCCATTTATGATGATGAATTATTTCCATTAGCAAATGAATTGTATGCTCATGATGATGGTTATAATATTTTGGAGAAGGCTGTAGAATTTAATAATACTGATCCATTAATTGTTAATTCTGTTCTAAAGGATTTTGTTTGTGATCAAGTTATTGAACACCAACAAAATTTAAAAAAAGAACGCGAACAAAAACAAGAGCAAAATCATATTTTAGAACTTTAAAATATGAAAAGACTTTTGAGTTTATTTGCAATTCTAGTTGCAACAACTTTTATTACAACTTCAGTTACTGGCTGTACTGGTTATGATTTTGGTGGTAGTGGCATTAAACCCACTCCCCCACCAGAAATCATTAAAGATATTAAGTATTATGAAAAATTAATGAAAGAATCTGAAAGTATTATTGCTGATTTTGTTTACAACATTAATGAATTAAAAAAATTAAAAAATGACAAAGAAATTTTTCCGACAATCGAAGACTATAATCGCGTCATTGCTGAATTAGAAGCTGAGCAAGCAAGTTATCAAGCAATAGTTCATGATTGTGAATATCAAATTTTAAATTTACAAACTGATGGTGAATTTAATCCAACAGAAAAACTTCAAGCTATTACTTATTTACAAAATGAGCTTACGCAATTGCAAAAAGAATTAACTACTAAAGAGAAATATTCAGATGATTACAATCAATCAGAATTAGAAGCAATTAAGGTTCAAATTAAAGAAGTTGAAACAATACTTAAAACTTTGTTAGGATAAAATTTAGCGGTATAATTTATTTACTTAAAAGGTTGTTAGGAGGTAAAAAACATGAATAATAAAGTGACTAAAATTGAAACTACTATTTTTTGTTTTTTTGCTCCTCAAATTATTCTTTTTTTATTTGGATTTCTTTGTAAAATTTTAATCAGCACTTTATCAATATCAAATAATGTAGGAACTACTCTTTTATATGCCTGTGCTAAGATTTTTGATATTGCTTTAGATATTAAATCAGGAATTTACACAATTATTTTACAAACATTATTTGACAGTTGAGCATTCACTATTCAAATTATCTTAATAGTTTCAGTCATTTTATTTTGTGGAAATTATTTAAGAAAAATTTTATTTTAATTATTTAAAAAAATACAAGATCAACTTAACAAAGTTGATCTTTTTTATTTTAGAAAGGAGAGTGAAAGTATATGTTAGATTTTTTAAATTCAATATTCACTCATTTAGCAATTTTAGCTGATAATATTCCTGACTTAAAACCAATTGGTCAAGTTATTATTGATGCAGCTAACAAAATTTTAGCAACAATATTTGTTATTTTAGGAGTTGGAGTTGGTTGATGAAGTATTATTAGTTTAATTAAAATTGCTAAAGATCGTAATGACTCTGAAGCTAGAGCTAATCATATTCAGGGTTTACAATGAATGTTTGGTGCTTTTATTTCCGCACCAATTTTAATATCGATTGTTAATATTTTAATTAAACAACTAGCAATTCCAGCAATTGGAGGTTAATATGACTATTCTAGCGTTTAATCCCTTTGATATTTATGGCAGTTTCTTACGATTACTTTGAACAGTTTTTGTTCAAGGTCCATTACTAATCATTAATTCTTTTAATAATGTTTTATATTATCTTAGCGGTGGTGTGATTACTGATTTATTATTTGGTGGTAGCAAATCTTTTTCATTTGATACAGTACCAAAAGCTTTTTTTATTTTTCTAGCAATTAGCGCTATCTTTTTTGTGCTGATTTATGTTATTCAACTAATTGTGATTCAATTTAAGAAAACAAGTGAAACAAAAGGAAAGATTTTAAAATGTTTAGAATCAAGTTTACTAGCTTGATTATTTATTTTTATCATTCCAATCGCTTTTTATTTATTAAATGCAACAGTAATGGTTTTATCTAAAGCTTTAATTGGCATGTTTGCTGAAAATCAATCAATTGCTGCTTACTTGTATCATGCTGGTGATCCTAATTGAGATGGTACGGTAATTGGTAATACACCACCAAACTTTAGTGCTCCTGATAATATTAAAGAGTGAAATATGTTTGCTGCCATGATTGGTTCTTGTTTTATGCTTTATATTTGTTGTATGCTAGGGATGTTATTAATTCAAAAAATAATTGAATTATTTTTCTTATTTATTATTTCTCCACTAATTATGACAGTAATGATTTTAGATGATGGTAAAGCAGCTAATTTATGAAAAGATATGGTTATTGCCAAATTCTTAGCTTCTAGTGCTGCTTTAACAGGATTTTTTGTCTTCATTGCTGCTTTACAAGCAATTGCAAGTAGTGGTTTATCTGGCTTAGATTCTGGTGGTATGAGTAAACAATTCTTTTTCTTACTATTTACTATGGGTGGTGGTATGGCCACTTTATACTTTACAAGTATGATTGGTGAATTTATTGGTGAACGAGTTGGAATCTCTGAAGCAAGACAAAACTTTCAATCTGTTATGACCGCTTCCGCTGGTCTTGCTGGTACAACTGGTGCCGTTTTAGGGTTTATTGGTTTAAAGAAAAATCGTAAAGCTAACAAAGTTGGGATTCCAGGAACAAGTGGTAACCTAATGAATAGTACGAAAGATATCATGTCTCAAGGTATTAAACCATTACCAAATGCTTTAGCAAAACGTAGTGGCATTATTGGTTTATCTGGTTTAGCAATTGGTGGTACTGCTGCTGCAGTTGGAGGTACAATTGCTGGTGCTAAAAAAGCTTGAAAAGCAGGTGATCGAAGTAGTACTAAAGGCAAATTAAAAGGTATTGCTCGAGTTGCTACTGCTCCAGTAACCGGAACAGCAAAAGGTGTTGGTAATTTCTTGAATCCTAAAGGAGTTACTGCTGGTAAAGCAAGTTATCAAAATAAAGTACAAAAACACTTAGAACAGCATTTGAAACCAAAACGTGATAATTTTAAACAAAAATATCAATCACATCTTGAAAGTAAGAATCATGTAAAAAATATGAAAGAATTTGTTAAATCTCGTCAAAATATTAGTAAAACTAATAAAAAAATTGAAAAGCTTGATAATCAGATTGACAAATTTGAATCTACTAAGTCTTCTGAAAAAAAATAAGTTAATGTTATAATTTATTTATTAAAAAGAGGTGAATTTAAATGACAATTTGAGAATTATTAGGCTTTGGTGTTAATCATGAAAGACTTGTTAAATATGAACAAAAAGCAATTGAACAGCAAAATATGCGTATTGAAGGTCTTGTACGAGATATTAATTATCATGGTATTGATAAATTATTAAAAAGAAATACATATGATATTAAAGATATTAAAGCTGTTTTAAAGTTTTTTGAAGAACCTCCAATTAAAAGTACTGACTGAAAAACGAATTGACCTGAAGCTAAGCAATGACTTTACGAGCAAGAACATCCTGAAGTTTTTCAACTTAGAGCGACACAAAAAGACTTAAAAGAACAAAAGAAAAAAATTCAAAAATTAGAAGAAAAAATTACTGAATTTGAAAGAAATAAATAAATTAGTTAAGACTTATATTTAGAAGGATATATTGATGATGATTGAAGAAAATAAAGAAATAATAACAACAAATTTGAATATGAGCAGTAGTTATGAAATGGTTTTTGATAAAAATACAATTAATCATTTAGGTATACAATTATATAGTTCATTTCCTCCTATTTTAGCTGAATTATTGTCTAATTCTTACGACGCAGAAGCAAAAGAACTAATAATAAATATTTTTAACTCAGAAAAGAAAATAGAAGTAATTGATAATGGCCATGGAATGACTCATGATGAATTGAACAAGGAATATCTTGTAATTGGAAGAAACCGTAGAAAAGAGGATGAATCTGGTGGCTGATCAAAAAATAAGAAAAGAAAAGTTACTGGTAAAAAAGGATTAGGTAAATTAGCAGTTTTTGGTGTAGCAAATAAAATAGAAATTATTTCAATCCATGAAGGTTTTAAAAATGGTTTTATAATGAATTATAATGATTTATTAGCAATTGAAGGAAATGAAAGTTACAAACCAACTCCACTTTTTATAAATGAACCTACTAATGAAAGTAATGGTACTCGAATAACAATTAATCAAATAAAAGAAAATAAACTAATAAACTTTGAAAAAATTATATTTGAATTATCTAAACGATTTAATTTTTATGATGATACTTTTAAAGTTAGTTTATATAATAAAGATATAAGTAACGAACCTGTTAATATAAATAAAGAAATTTATTATAATTCATTAAATATTCAATTTGAATGAAAATTTCCTGAACATTTTGCAGAAGAAATTAAGGAAAATATACCTCTTTCTATACTTAATAAGCAAAAAATTAAAGGGGTAGTATATACAAATAAAACTCCATTAAAAACAAGTAATCAAGGTTTTAATATTTATGTTCGAGGTAAATTTGCTTCGGGGAACGTAACATTTAATGATCGTGCTAACGACAGATTTAATTATTATGTTTTTGGGTATTTTGATATTGATTGCATTGATGACGATAATGAAAAAGATTATATAGCTACCGCAAGACAAAGTATATTATGGGATGCTAATGATACATTGATTTCTATTAAAGAAAACTTAAATAAACTTATAAATAAAATAAGTAATGAATGACGTAGAAAAAGAAATGATATAAAAATACAAGAGGTAGATGATGAAATAGAAAATAAAATACCTAATCTTTATGATGATTTGGATCAAAAAGATAAAGATTCTTTAATTAAAATAAAAACCGCATTAATAAAAAATATTGAAAATGAGGATATAGATTCAATTTTAGAAATTTTAAAAATTGTTAAAAGTCAATTTCAGTTTGATACATTTAAAAAATTTGTTGCCAATTTGAATGATAATGAGATAACGTTGGAAAATATGACTAAAATTGCTAATGATTGAGAATATATTGAAGCAAAAGAATTAGCTAAAGTTGCTGTAGGGCGTATTGAAGCAATAAAGAAATTTGAAAAATTTGTAAAAAATGAAGCTAGTGAAACAAAAGTTATTCAACCATTTCTTGAAACTTTTCCTTGATTACTAGACCCCAGAATAACATCTTTTCAAAGGGAAGTGCGTTTTAGTACAATATTAAAACAAAAGTTTCCAGATGAAAATTTGGATGAACCAAATAGAAGAATTGATTTTTTATGTAACTCAATTGATAAAACATTAATGATCATTGAACTAAAAAGACCAAATATTAAGATTACTAGAAAAGAATTGGACCAAGTTATAGATTATGTAACATTTGTTTTAGAAAAGTATCCTAATAAATATGAAAAAGTTGAAGCTTTTTTAGTTACTAATAATGTTAAGATGGACCGAAAAGAGCAATATGTATATGATTCTCTTAAAAAGGATGGAAAATTAGTAATAAAAACTTATGATGAGATGATTCAGCAAGTTTATGAATATCATAAAAAATTTATTGATACATATGATAGACTAGAAGAAGCCAAAAAAATAAAAACTAAAAAAAGATAATTAAAAGGAGGTGATTATGTGCTTAATATTATTGATATTTTTGCAGGAGCAGGAGGTTTAAGTGAAGGCTTTAGAAATAATAATTTTAATTTTATTTTACATGCTGAAATGAATAAAAATGCTTGTGATACTTTAAAAACTAGAGAAGCATATTATTATTTAAAATCGGTTAATAAATTAGATATTTATAAGGCTTATTTACTAGGAGAAATTGATAAACAAGTATTTTATGACAAAATTCCTCAAAGTTACCTTTCAAAAATTTTTAATATTGAGATATCTGAAGATACAATCAATTTTCTTTATAAAGTTATAGATGAAAAGTTAAATGGTAAGAAGTTAAATGGTATTGTTGGTGGACCTCCGTGTCAAGCTTTTTCTACAATTGGAAGACATATGAATGAATCTAAAAAAAATACAGATAAAAGAGTTTATTTATATCAATATTATTTCAAATTATTAGAAAGATATGAACCTGATTTTTTTGTATTTGAAAATGTAAAAGGATTATTATCTTTTAAAGACGGAAAGGATGAGCTACTTTTACCAAAAATAGAATCTCTATTTAAATCAATTGGGTATAAAATTTATAGAAAAGTTATTAATTCAAGTGAATATGGTGTACCTCAAAATAGAGAAAGATTATTTATTGTAGGTTTTAAAAAAGAAATTAATAATAAAGATTTTTTTGATGAACTTACTAAATTTAAAGAAAATTCAGTAACAATTAGAGAGTTATTTAATGATTTACCTTTTATAACTGCGGGACAAGTTTTAAATCAATACAATGTTAATACACCTAGTTTTTTTGTTAAAAAATATATAAGAAAAAATGATTTACCCTTAACATGAAATATTGCAAGACCGCATAATCAAAAAGATTTAAAAATATACAAAATTGTGGCTAATGCAAAAATAAATAATATATTTATTAAATATTATGACTTACCAAAAGAATTGCAAAGTCATAAAAATAAAAATTCTTTTATTGACAGATTTAAATCTATAAAATATGACGGATATTCTCATACAATAGTTTCACATATTTCAAAAGATGGGCATTATTATATACATCCAGATTCAAAACAAAATAGATCATTGAGTGTACGTGAAGCAGCTAGAATTCAAACCTTTACTGATGATTTTTATTTTGAAGGTTCAAGAACTGATGTTTTTATACAAATAGGTAATGCTGTTCCTCCTTTATTAGCTAAAAAATTAGCATTAGGAATTTCGGATTTTATATATAAAAATAATTTTTAATAAAAGACAGTAATTTAAATATAATTACTGTCTTTTTTTATTTCAAAGAAAGTAGGTATTAATTATGAACAACCAAATTATTAATGTAAAAATCGCATTTAAACAAAAAATATCACAAAGCGATAAATCAATATTAATTCAAATTGATGAAAACAAAGCTGTATGAATTGCTAAGAAATATATTCATCCACAATTACGTCGATTAACACCAGCTGAAAAATCAAAAGGCATTAAACTCGATGCTAATAATCGTGATCATATTCTTAAGGGACTATATACTTTAGGCCTGGTTGAGGATTATATGTATGACGTTATGACTAGTACTAAAGATGCCAGTGGGAAATATGTTAAAACACAAGAAGTTTTAAGTGGTAAGACACTAGCTTTACAAGCAGAAAAATATAGTGATCAATGTTATAAAAAATATCTTGCTGAAAAACAAAAAATCAATAAACCTAAAGCTAGTAATTCCATTCAACGTAATCAACACCAGCATTTAAATATTAAGCGATAAAGTAACTTTTAACCTAATATCTTTATGTGATTTATCACATAAGAAAAATGTTTTACATTTTTCCATAGTAAGTATGGAAAACTGTTAGGTACTAAAAGTTTGCTGCAAGCAAACTGCTGTTTTCCATTGTGACAAAACTCCCACCGCCCTTTTGATTGCGTAGCAATTAAAGTTTCAAAAGGGCGGTTCTAGGGATAGAGAGGTGATCAATATTTTATGGCTAGAACAACAATTTTAAGGTATGCCAAATATGCTGGTACTAGAAATGCTGTAGCTAATAAAACAATTATTCATGGATTCCGATTACATCAAAGTAATGGCATTGGTGTTGATGCAACAAAAAGTTCAAGTAACCTTTATTTTGTTTTTAATAATGAGCAAAAAATGTTTGATCATATAAGTCATGATAATCGTAAAGAAGCTTTAATAAAATTAAATCTGATGTACAATACTTTGCAAAAAGAACATAACAATAATCCTCGATTAATTGAATTTGAAAAGAAACATTTAAAAACGCCTTGATTAGTTGAAACTGTTAAAACTTACAGTCCAATTTTATTTCAAGAATGAGGCATTGCTAATATTGGTAAGGTTAAAGAAGAAATCCCTAATGATGACTTAGCGTTACGTTTTAACATTAAAAACGAAGGTTATTATTTAAAAGAAATTCTTGATCAAGATAAACTTAATCAGTGAACTAATAAAGTTATTAATGAAGAAGTTGCTTGGCAAAAATCACAATTAGGGAATGATGCTGGTATAGTTGGTGCTGTTGTTCATTTGGATGAAAGAAATATACATATTCATTTTTATTCATTTCCTTTATCCTCAAAGTCAAAAATACAGCACACAAAGTTATTTGATAATAAAAGAGATTTGAGTAATCGCCAAAAATCTTTTTGACAATGATCAAAAGACAATATTGATGAAACAATTGAGAAGTATAAACCTAAAATAAAAACTGGTGTTAATAATAAAGACTTTAAACAATGACATAAAGAGCAAAGAGCTTTAATGAACCTTGAAACTTTAAAATTACAGAATCAAAATCTTGTTAATAAAGGAATTTATGATAATTTACAACAACAAAAAGAGCAAGTTTTAAAATATCTTGCTATGGATCTTAATCATGAAGAACGTATGCTACTACAATCACTATTAAACGCTTTAGATAACATTCAGCATTATCATTTCTTATTAACTTTAGCTAAAGATAATCAACAAAAAATTAACTATCAAGAACAAATTACTTTATGACAAAATAGGACTAAAGATTTACAGTTAACTTTAGCTCCTATTTTATTGAATATGAAATAGATAATTTTAAATTAAAGTTATTTTAAAAATTCTATTGATTATAATTAATATATATTTTAATTAGTTAAAATTTATAAGATAAAAGGTAAAGATACGCTATGGAAAATCATCAATTATCAAAAATTAAAATAAATCTAAAAAAACTTAGAAAAAATTTAGAAAATTTTTATGATAAATTTGTCCCTTTAAAAGTAGTGAAACATATAAATAATTTATTTAAAGAGAATCATGAAGAAGCAAAAAAATGAATAACAACTTTTAATTCTTTTAAAATTACAGGAATGACATTTCTTTATTTAGAACAAATAATTGAAGATTATGAAAAAGCAATTCAATATACAGAATCTCAATATGCCATGTTTAATGAATGAATAATAAACAATACTTATTCTTTATTAGTGAATCTAGCAATTGAATTGAAATTTTTTGAAACAATATATTTGACTGAAGAAACTAAGAAAATAAATTTAAATACTTTAAGTAAACTTTTAAAAACTAATTTAGATTACTTTGACAAATATTCTCATCTCTTTCCTAAAGGACTTTATGAATATGATGTAATAAAGCTTACGTTTGCAAGAAATGTTTTACAGCATCCTTTAAATGTATATGAAAATAATTTTAAAGAAATATTTCCTCATGTGCAAGAACCAGCTCCAATCTATGTAGATAGAATTTCAGCTTCTGTGGTTCAAGTAGGTCAGCCTAAAGATTATAAAGAACATTATTCAATAACTTTTAAAGTTGTACAACCAATACTTAATATGACAAATGAAGATTTTAAATTTAAATCTTCTTACATTAGGATTAATGTTTTTGAATTACTATCACAAATTCTTGTATTTATTAATGAAATAATTGAAAACTTTTACTCTAATTTTGAAATTAAATAATAACTATTTCTTCTGTAATTAATTTTATTAATCTTGAAAATTTTATTTTTAATTATATAATTAACTTAAGGTCTACATCTTTCGCATTTATGCGATTGCTTAATGTACGTCGATGTCCGAGGTGATTTAAAATCACCTCTTTTTTTATTTTCAAAGAAAGTAGGTATTAATTATGAAAAAAGAATATCTAATTCAAGACATTTGAATTGTTAGTTATTCTGTGCCTTATAAACCCAAAAATAAACTTTTACGTCCTTTTATTATTACCGATATTATTAATGGTACTCTTTATGGAATACCGTTAACATCTTTTCGTAATGATCGTTATAAACCCGATTTAGGTGATAGAATTATTCAAATTGAGCGTTCAGATAAGCAATCAATTATTAAACCTTATCAAATAATTCATGTTAAAGAAAAGTTTTTTATTAGAAAATTAGATACTGTTACACCAGAAATTATTAAAGATATTAATCAAAAGATAGATAATAATGCTAAACAATATCTATCATTGAAAAATACTAATGCTATTCTTCGAGAATACATTATTGAACGACAAAACCAAAAAATTATTAATTTACAACAAGAAATTACGCAAATAACAAATGAACTAGCATTAGCTAAAGCACAATTAATCTTAATTCAAAAAGATCGCGAACTATTATTTGAAACTGCTAATAACTTAATTAGAAACCTCGAGTTAAAACTTGAAAATTTACAGCAACAATTAACTTTGACCCAATAAATTTGAATAGCTAGAAGCTATTTTTTTTATTTTAGAAAGGAGAATTCATGAAAAAAATAAAACAATTTCTGAAAGAAAATAAATGAGTTTTAATCATTATCCTGGTTACTTGACCATTACTTATTGTTTTGATTCATTTGTTAATTGGTCTGTTATTAGATTTTATTAAACATGATCTAACGATTAAGTCTGGTCCTTGAATATGAATTAAAGAATCAGTTGAATTAATTAAAGTTTGACCAATCATTATTGCAACACTATTTATCTATTGGATTATTATTTGAAAATGATTTAAACATAAACCACTCAAACCACACACTAAAGAAGTTGTTAATGATGATTATGGTAATGCTAAATGAATTGAACAAGAAAAATTTAACGAATTATTTCAACAAGTACAATTTAATCATTCCCATCAAGCTAGTGGCTTTATTGCTGCTTCAGAAAAACAAGGAAATAAAACTTTGGTTAACTTAGTTAGTAATACTCATTGCTTAATCATTGGTGGGACAGGTAGTGGTAAAACTCAAGGATTAGTAATTCCAACAATTCAAACTAATGCCTTTAGTACAGTTAAACCAAGCATGATTATTACTGATCCAAAAGGCGAATTATATCGAAGTCAATCACAATTATTACAAGAACAGGGTTTTGAAATTAAAATATTAAATTTACGTGATGCTGCTCATTCAATTTGTTGGAACCCTTTAGCTATTATTTATGATAAATGACTGAAAGCACAAATCATCATGTTAACTAAACAAGAAAAAACTAATCGCAATGAAATTCATGATCATAATATTTGCTGTTATTCTCACAAGCAATATCCGTGTCAGGTATGTTTAAGCAAAATTAAAAGATATTATTGAGTTTATCAAAAGCAATGATTTTATAGTAATCGACAATGTGACCAAGTTTTACAACAAGAACAATTAGTCTTACAAGCAGAAATGCGTAATGACTTAAAAGATTTAACGATTAGTTTGTATCCTGATGATCATCAAGATAGTAATAGTTTCTGAAATAAAAATGCCCGAAAATTATTTAAAGCTGTTACCTTAGCTTTAATTGAAGATTTAGAACAATATTTAAAAATGAATCCGGTTTTAACATGTGAAGAAGAATTACAGTTAATTAAACAATATCTACCTTTAGAAAAATTTAATTTAGCAACAATTACTCATATTATTTCCCAACAAGATGAGATGTTAAAATGACTAAAAACTCGAACTAAAGCTAGTGCCGCTAAAACAGCAGCAAATACAATTTTAAGTTCGATGGGTGGGCAATTAAGTGGTATTTATGGGACAGCAACAACAGAATTAGAGTTATTTGAAGAACCTTTAATTCAAAATATTATTTGTCAAAATGATTTAGATTTTAATGAAATATCACTAAAACCAACGGTTATTTTTATTATTGTTCCTGATGAACGAACTGAACACCACTTCTTTGTTTCGTTATTTATTGGCCAAGTTTATAAAGCTTTAGTAGCACAAGCTAATGGTAATGGTGGTAAATTAATACGTCCTGTGTATTTTTTATTAGATGAATTTGCCAATTTGCCAGCAATTACTAATATGGAAGCAATAATTACTGTTGCTCGCAGTCGAAATATTTTCTTTCAATTAGTTATCCAAGACTTTAGTCAATTAGAAACTAAATACAATAAAGCAATCGCTAATGTTATTTTTGCTAACTGTAGTTTACATATCTTCTTGCAAACAATGAATTTGGAAACAGCAAAAAAATACTCAGAAATGATTGGTCAAAAAACTTTATTAAAAGTTAGTGTATCAGGGAAAGGCAAAAATCAAAGTCCCCAAGCTAATCTTGATCATACTAATTTAATTAGTGCTAGTGAATTAATTCAATTACCAAATCATGAAGCAATCGTTGTTTACAGTCAGCAATTACCTGCTAAAGTAAAACTTTTACCTTGATATCAAGCAACCCCTTATTATCATGGTCAAGTACAAGATAAAGTTAATTTAACGTTAATTAATTTTTATCCTAAATACTATTATGACTTTAAGAAAAGTTTTTATTTTCCGCAAATTGCTAGTAAGCAAGAAACAACTGCTGATGATGCATCTAAAGCTTTAGTACCTAGTGATATTAAGACTGAAATTAAAAATTTAAAAGTTCTACTTAAAGAATATGATAAGAAAAAAACCTTAGATCCTTTATCACAAGAAATGAAACAAACGTTAATTAATAAAATTCAAGAATTAGAAAATTTAGTTAAACAGAAAGCGAGGGATGCAACAAATGGAACAATTTCTAATGATAACAATGACCAGTAATATGCTGATTTTTTTTATTGTTTTATGAATTTGAAGAAAACACAATAAGATTAGGAAAACCCAAACAATTACTCCAATAAAAACCAAAAAAGTATTAGCTTGAACAAAAGTCATATTAATTATCTTGCTAACTAATTTCATTAGTTACTTAATAGTTTTTATGATTTTTTTTATGACCAAAGGAGGTTAAAAATATGAAAAAAACTTTATTAGCAATTTTATTGCTAGCAGTACCTAGTACTTGATTTACTCAACCTTTAAAAGAAGTTGCAACAATTAGTTATAGTGATGAATTACCACAAGAACAGCAATTAATTTATAGTTATGCATATGAAGAAAATTTAAAATTTAATGGTGAACGTAGTCCTTCAGGATGATGAGATTCAATTGAACACTATCTTTATCCAAATATTCCAACGTATTATCAAATTAATAATATTCAAATTAAATTTGGCGTTTGAATTAGTCGTGGTTTTGGTTGAAAATATGGTAAAAATCTAAATTTTGAAGCTAAGACAATTACTTATTTAAATCAACAAATTAAAAATGGTAAAAGTAGTTTTGCTTTTGATTTTTGAGCTAAGCCATATGAATCTGATTGAGTTCGAACTTGAATATTTACTTTAGACATTGATAATGACCATCAAAACTTTAGTCCAGGGTTTGATTATTATGTTCTTTGAACAAAAATTGGTGGTGTTAGTATTGATTTAACGGTTAATGTTACGAACCAATTTCAAAAAGATGCTGATATTGTTAAAACTAAAATGGATACTAACGTTAACAATAAAACCATTGAAATTGAATCTGATTTTAGTTCGAGCTTAGTTGATCCTAATAACATCCCAGCAGAAAAATCCGCTTTAGATACGTTAATTAAACAAACATTAGGCAGTTATTATGAAAAATGAAAACAATATCTTGGTGCCTATGCTTATAGTGATAAAACTAATAGTGCGACAGTAACAATGAAGTTTTATAATCCAGCAACTAAAAATCAAGTTGTGTGAACTTTTAATGTTTATATTACAGTTAATTTATCAAAAAATTATTGGGATAAAACATTAGCAAAACGATTAACAATTAATCCTGGGATTGTCATAAATGATGCTGGTGAACTAGTTGAAGATAAACCAACTAAATGACAATCAAAAGATGTTTATGGTACAACAGCACAAATTGTTTTTGATGGTGCACCAGATGGTAGTGAAACGATGAAAGTCAATGGTGTTCCGATTGAAACAATTAACAATAAATTTGTTTTTAATATGACTGATAGTCAAACTAAAGATAATGAAGATAAACCAATCAATGAATATCATATTTTATTAGAAAAGCATGACTTAAAAACTTGAGAAGTAATCGGTAACCATGAAGTTACTTATTTAATTAAACAAAATGTTCCTCAATTAGATTTAAAATGATATTCTTGAGACCCTGATAAACCAGGTAATGAAAATCAGAAAAGTTTAATTACGCCAAGCTTACCTGATGGTTCACCAAATCCTAATTATGATCGCGAAGTTAATGAAATAACCGGAACGAAAACCCAAATAATTTGAGTTAAACATCCTGCTGAAAATCCTTTCCCTTTAGATCCATTAGATAAAGATGGTAATGTTATTAACAATGATAATGATTATGAACCAGGATTCATTGCTGAAGGCAGTGTTAGTGGCATGGGAATTCAACAATTGTTTAGTGACCCCTGAGTTAAATCAGTTACGCGCACAAAAGTAGATCATCAATTACTTAATCCAACGGATAAGAAAACCATTTCCACTGATGATAAAGGCAGTTATTGAAGTTGAGCTGGTAATTATCATTATTTAATTACTGATCAGAAAGGCGCAACAGCTAATAAATTTATTTTAATTGGCCAAGATTATCAAAACAAATATTTAAAGTTTTTAGACGTTTTAAATAATCCTGGGATTGCCGTTGATTTTTGAACTACTACTCAGGGTCTACACTTAAAAAATTATTTAATTAAGTATAAACAATTAACTAGCAAAAGCATACAAGAATTAACTTTTGAACAAGTTATGAGTTATTGAAAAGAATATGTTTCCGATGTTAAATCACAAAGAGTTCCCCCTGATCCTAATCCAGTTGATTATCAAGATTTAGGTAAGCTATCATTTTGAACAATTAAAATGAATTTAACGACCGTTGATTTAATTAAACAAGAAATTATTAAGCAAGTAAAAGAACAATTAGCTCGAACAGATTTAATTTATGATGTTGATTATCAGTTAAAACCTTTTGATAATGAAACATTAAAAAACTTATTAAATTATGATAGTGCTGGTAATGCAACAATTGATTTAAATATTAATGCTTTAGCAACTTCAACAAAAGCAATTGGTACTAACACAATTAAAATTATTAACAATACCCATTATGATCCAAAAACTGTCATTGATTTAAGTACTATTAAATTTGCGATTCGTCAATTTAATTTTAGTAGTTTTACAATTGAACAATTAAAAGCATGAATTTTCCAAGATATTAATCAAACGTTTGAATTCTATCAGATTAGTTTAACTTATCCAGGTGATTATGGTGTTAGACCACTTGATGATGCTACTTTAAAGCAATTTCTTACAAGTAAAAAACTTACTAGACTAACAATTACGATTTATGCCCAAGATGAATCATTAAAAGCAATTAATGGTACAACCTTAGAATTGGTTAATGATCCTGATGCTCCCATTGTTCCCCCTGATCCACCTGGTCCAGACCCAGATCCAAAACCAACTCCTGATCCTAATCCTGGTGGCATTGCTGCTTCAACTAGCGCAACATGAATTGTTTCTTTAGTACTAGGATTTGTTGTTCTTACTACAGTAGTTGTTTATTTAAAATATCATAGTAAGAAAAAGGGCATTGGTGGTGTTAGACGTGTTAATAAAATAAAAAGAAAATAAAATCTTGGTTTAATTTTAAGAAAAATGCTTAGTTTTACAATTTTTTAAAATAATCTGTGATATAATTAATTTATAAATATATAAAGTTAATTATTAAGTTTAAATTTAAAATAATAATATTCATAAATTTTAGGTCAATAACAGATTGATTTTTTTAGTTTTAATAATTTAACTATAGGAGAAAACCATTGACAAATAAATGCAAAGATTTTAGAAATCATGTAGAAAACACACCATTAAATGAAGAATACAATAATCAAATAATAAACCACATGTTGAATTGTGATGACTGTTTTGATTGATATGAAGTACTAAGTTAAGTAGTTTTTTTAAAACTACTTTTTTATTTTAGAAAGGAGTTTTTGCGATGCAAAACTTAATCCCAAAAGCCATCAGAAGAACTCGTTTAGAGTTCTTTCGCGGCATATCAATTATTGAATTTATCTTAGCAGTAGCTTGAATCATTCTCGCTGCTGCTATTTTCTTAACCTTACCTTTACAATGATATATTAGAATTCCAATCTTTATTTTTGGATCATTTCTTGTAACGCCATTAATTTTACCAATGATGGGTCATTTACGTGGATGAGAAGTAATTTTATTATGAGTTAAATATTTAGTTGCTCCAAAGAAATATCAAGCAAAAACTAAAGATGATACTAGCTTATTAGTACCTTATGATTGTGCTGTTAAAGAACATTTTCTTAAAACCCAGTTACTAGGCGATTATGCTTATTATGTTGCTGGTTTTGAAATTAAAGGTTTTAATTTAAGTTTATTAAATCCTGAAACACAAGTATTAAAAATCCAGGACTTACAAGATACTTTTAAATATTGTGATTTTCCGATCACGATGATGAAAATTGATTTACCAATTAACTTTAGTGAAACAATTAGTTACTACCAAGAACAATTAAAACAATATCAAAGTGATAGCCCATGTTACCAACAATTACAAGCACAAATTAATCATTTACAATCCCAAGCAATCAATAGTGATAGCATTGTTAAAACAAGAAAAGCATTCTTTTTCTTTGTTTATGGTACTTCAATTACGGAAATTGAAAATTATTGCCAGCAAGTAACTAATAAATTACAACATAATGGTTTTGGTTGTGATCAATTAACTAATTATCAATTAGCTAACGTCATTAATTCAATTTATAATCCTTATACTAAACCAATTACTACAGCACAATTTAACCGTCATAAAAACCATTTAGAAACATTATTATCTTTTAAACAATTTGCCATCGCAAAAGACCACTTAATTGCCGATAAACTTTATTATGGGATTGATAGTATTCACGACTATCCTTTCGAGCCACGCAGTGGCTGAGGGGCTTATTTAGCAAGCAATGAGCAAACAATAATTTGAAATATTTATCCCTTAACTCATAAAACAATTAAAAAAGCTTTAGATAAAGCAATTAATAATAGTAAAGTAAAACACTATCGCACGAAATCAAATATGACAAATAAAGAAGTAGAGTACCAAATTAATGCTTATGAAGCTTTAAGTGATAATATTGCTGGGGGTAATGAAGTTGTCAAGAACGTTAATTTATTGTTCTTAAGTTATGGTACTGACTTAAATACGTTAAATGAATCACGTGCCCGCTTAAAAAATGCTTTAAAAGAATTAGATATGACCGAAAATCCTTTAGCTTATCGGCAATTATTAGGTTTTAGTGCCATATTACCAAAGCCTAATGATCCATTAATCTTTAAAAATGGTCGTGAGATGCCTTGTTGAACGCTAGCTAGTTCTTTTCCGTTACTAAATGGTGGTCTAACAGATAAAAAAGGATTGTATCTTGGTGATAATACAACTAATGATGCGATGTTTTTTGATCAATTTTTAATCAACGATAAACGTAAGAATCATAATCAAATTATTATTGGTACTAGTGGTTCTGGTAAATCGACCCTAACAAAAAAAGCCATTGCTTTTCATTTGAATATTAACCGCACAGTAATTGTCATTGATCCGGAACGTGAATATCGTAATTTATGTAACTATTATCAAGGCCAATGAATTGATACTGGTAATGCCACAATTGGTCGAATTAATCCGTTACAAGTTTTAGATAATAATTTTCGCGAAGCAGATGAAGCAGCTTCTGAAAATTTTGATGAAGCTAATGAAGCACCTGTTTCTAATCATTTAAGATTATTAACCCAATGATTTAAAACGTTGTATCATGATTTAAAAGAAAAAGAATTACGTGTCTTAATTAATGAAATTCAAAAAACATATACGCAATTTAACATTGCTAATGATACTAATATTAGTGAATTAACAACTAATCAATTTCCTACTTTTCAAGATTTATACCAAACAATTAAGCAAAGTTATCAAACTAAACCATCAAAAACTTTAAGTGAAATTCTTGATATTATTCAGTATGATTTTTGCCATGATGGCCAATATAGTAAGTTATGAAATGGTCATACGACATTAAACTTTAAAAATCATTTTGTTGTTTATGATGTTTGAACATTATTTGATCAAGATATTCCTAAGATTACTGCTGCCCAATTATATTTAGTGTTAGCGGTAATTAAAGCTGAAGTAAAACGTAATCGCTTTAAAACTAATAATGAGATTGTTGTTGTGATTGATGAAGCGCATTTAGCAATTGATAAAGATAATCCGGTTGCGTTAAATTTCATGTATCAAATGGTGAAACGAATTCGTAAATATCACGGGGCAATTATTATTACGACACAAAATATTAATGACTTCACAGGTAGTGAAGAAATTAAAAAGAAAACGACAGCAATGATCAATAATACACAATACACTTTTATTTTTAATTATAGCACCAAGTGACTTAAATGACGTTAAGTTACTCTATCATTCTTATGGTGGTTTATCACCGGAAGAGACTGATTTCATTCAACGAGCAGGGAAAGGTGATACTTTAATGATTGTTCATTCTTATGAACGTTACTGCTTAAATATTAATATTTTAGACAGTGAATTTACAGCTTTTGGTAATTATTAAATTTACTATAGATTTATGGTAATCTTAGTTTATAAATTTATTAAGTAGGGGTTTTATTTATGAGTAATGAAACAATAAATAAAAAATTTGATAATTTTTTAACTTCATTTAATGAATTATTGGAATCTGGTAAACAAAATACAAATTCTTATTTTATAAATTTTTTTGAACAAGAAAAAAAATTAACAAAATATTACAGAAATAATTTTTATAAAAATAAAATTAACTTTAATGACGCCAAAAAAACATTAAATTTAGATCTAGATTTTGATAAATTAGCAAAGTATACACCAAAACCCAATAATTTTGACATTAATTGCAAAAGATATAAAGATTCTCTCATTTCTTTTATTTCAAAAATTAAAACTGTTTCTCCTTCTTTTATATGTAATAATATTTTTAAAAGACAATGAAGAAGTTTGCAAGATTTATTGGATATTATTAAAATTATTGATGCAACAAAATCTGATAATTCTATAATTAATAAATTATTTTTTAAAGAATTGTACTCAATTCTTGACAGAATAGTATTGGAATTTTGTGATCTAAAATCTGCAGAAAACATAAAAAATATAACTTTAGAAAAAATTTATGCTGATGCATACTTAGAAATGTTTTTTAGTAAATTTATAAAATTAAAAACTAACAAGAATAATTTAATTATTTTTAAAAGTTATTCAGAAAAAAATAATGAAATTGTTTGAGAAAATAAAAAAAATCCTTTTTTTCTTAATCTTGATTTAAATCCTTTATGAAGAAGTATAATTGATATGAGAAATGACTTAGAGCATGCTATTCCAACATTTGTTTATATTAATAGTAAAGAAACACATTCACGATTAATTACTAGTATAGAATTATTAATAGGATTTAACTTTTATTTAATTTTTGAACTTAATAATTTATTATAAATTTAATCCCTAGCTAGTCAAAAATGACTAGCTAGGGATTTTTTTGTTTTTAAATTATGTTAGTATATTTTTATCGAGGTTTAATTATGGGAAATGGTACTAAAAAACAACATTGAATTCCACAATTTATTATTAAAAAATGAACTAATAATAAAAGTGAATATAAATTTTATGATAGTCATACTAAAAGCTTTAATATAGGAAATTTAAAGGATTCTAAAAGTGATATTTTTTATCGTGATTGTTTATATGAAAATGAAAAATTATTTGAAATTAATGAAATTGAAAATGGTTTATCAAAAATTGAACGTACTTTTGGTATTATTATCAAAGAAAAAATAATAGAACAAAAAGATAAAATAATAATAAATCGATTAGAATTAAAAATAATAAAGTTATATTGATTAATAGAAACTTATCGTACATGAGTTAATCCTCAAAGAGCTTACAATTTACAAGGTGATTTTCTATACAATAATTTTTATAAAGATAAATCTAAAGAGGAAGTTGATCAAGAATTTTTACAAAACTTACATTATTTAGTTTTTGATGTTTTTAGTTATATAAAGTTTAATGTTGGATTTTTGCCTAAAAAATTAGAAAATAAATGACAAGAACAAATGCAAGAAATATCAGAATTACTAGAAAAATCTCACTCAAAGCCCCTAATTGAAGAAGAATTTTTAGTCAATCAAAATCTACTTGAATTTAGTCAATTTTCATCTAATCAAATATTAAATAATTCTATTTCTGTATATGTAAATTCATGTTTAAAAATTATTAAAATACGTGATGATATTGATTATAATTTTTTATTAACAGATAACAGAAATGTTCAATTTTTTGGTACATCTTATAGTAAATTGTTGGGCTTAACAATTTTACAAGTTATGCCAATTACCCCACGATATATTATTGCTTTTTTGAGGTTAGATTATATAGATAAATCACAGCCTAGCATGTTTGCTAAAGGTAGTTTTTGAGATGAAAAATTTCTAGGTCTTTTTGTAGTAAATCATAAAACAGAATTACATAGAAAAAAAGAATGTTTATTTGAATTAGAAAAAATAATTAATGAAAATTCAAAAATAAAAGAAAATAAAAAGAATATTCGTTTATTAGAACAAGAGTTAATTCCTAAATACTATTCTAATAAAGATTTATACTATTACCCTATATATGAATTGACAACTAAAGAACAAGTACATTTAATTAATGGAATGTTACATTCTCAAACATATAAATATGTTGCGTACTCAAAAGGTAAAGATTTATTAAAAGCAATTGAAACAATTAAATTGCATGATATTTATAGAATTGAAGATAGAGGCAAAAATGGAAAATAAATGACAAAAAATTACAGAAGATTATAGTAGTCTTAGTTCTGTTATAAATGATAGACTTAATGAAAATTATCATTTAAGACGAATGCATAATGTTTTTTATAAGTGAGTTATTGATCTATATATTTTTTTTAATTATGATTTTTTAAAATTAGGTAGTTTATTTATTGAGTTTTTTGAAAAGAATAAAAAACATATTAGACCATGTATGCTTTTTGATTCATTTAGTTTATTACATAATACTAAAGATTTTAAATTACTAGAGTTGTTTTTAAAAAACAAAAATATTCCTTTTAATATTGAATTTCCTGATTACGCATCATGAACTGAGAAAGATATTAAATTATTGGATAAGATTTTAACATTAAATTCAGAAGAAGATTTAGTTATTAAATTATTTTGATTTACAGTATATCATTATTGTCCTATTGAAATACTGCAATCTTTTTCTTTAAATTCAGAATTAGAGTCAGCTAAAAAAATTAATTTTATATTAAAAGAAATCAGTAATGTAAAAGATAATATTTATGCATTATCACAGATGAATGAAGAATTTAAAAATGCTTTAGAATATATTTTTCAAGGAACAGGAGCTCATTTTTTTGGTTTAGAAAATATTTTCTTTAAAGATAAAACTGTTTTTCCTTTTACTTTTGCAGATTTTAGAGAATATAGTAGAAATAAATGAGATAGTTGAATTTTTGAAGCTTTTGAAGAAAAAAATAAGTTTTTAGCAAAGAGTATTAAGATAAGTGATTTTAAAAATATTAATATTGTTCCTGAAAAAACCAGTTTACTCGTTGGCAACGGATTTTCAGTTGAAATTCAAACTGAAAAATGATTGTTTCCAGAAATAATTTTTGGAAAAGCTATAAAAAATTATTCAAAATTTTATCAATTATTTTACAACCAAGGCAAAACTAAATCAATTGCTTTTGTATTAAAAGAATTAGATGATTTTTTAAAATTAGGCAAAATTACAAAAAATGAGATTTCTTTAATAAAAGAAAAAAATGTTGCTTCAATTGAAGAATATTATTTTAATCTAAAGCCTTCTGATATTAAAAAACATATTGAGTTATTAAAAGAAACAGCAATTGAAATAATCAATATTTATTTAAAAAATGATTTTAGTTCTAATTCTGTTTTGAAAATTAATACAAAAGAAAGTAAAGATTTTAATAAAAATAGGGTTTTTAATTATTTTTCAAATAAATATAATAAAACAGTTTTTATACATGAAAGGTGGATTTGACATTTATTAAAAATAAATTGAAATGATAATGTATATTATGAAGATTTAGCTTTAGTAAATGATCTTTTTAAAAGAAAAGAAATAAATGATATATTCAATGATTTTCATTTTATTTTTCGTTCATGTTATTTAGAAGCGGTTTGAAACGAAGGAAAGTCATGAAATAAGGATTTTATAAAACCACTTAATGAAGAAAAAATGAATAAAATATTTAAAGGTAATATATATTCTACTAATTATGATGGTTTTATTGATTTTATAATGAATCAAAAAGTTAATCATCTTCATGGATCATTTAATTTATGAAAGTCTAGAGAAAATTATATTGAAGAATATATTGAACCTTTCAAAGTTAATAAAAACTTTCAGACTTATTTGAATAAACATGGTTTAGCAAAATCATCTATTATATTATCTTCTCCTATTGATAAAGATAATTTTTTAAATTTTCAAATTAAAAACGGATTTAGCACACTTGGAATTTGAGTAAATAATTATAAGAATGATCAATCAGAAACTTTAGTTGTGGTTGGAAATAATTTTTTTAAGGACTATTGAATATATAAATCAGTAAAAAACAATAAAAATTTAAAAAGACTTGTTATAACATTTTATGGAAATAAAGAAAAAGAGAGATTTATCAAAGAAATTCCTGATTATTTAGAAGAACTAATACGAACAGATATTGAAATAATATTATGTGATTCAAAAACTTTTTTTGATTTTTTTAAATAAAATCTATTAATTTTTAGAAAAAATGAATGATTTTTAAGTTTCATAATTAAAATTATATTAATAAATTCTTATTAGGTATAGAAAAAGAAGGAATTAATATATGGAACAAGAATATAACATTGATAATCAATTTACTTTTTTTGAACAAAAATCAAAGGATGTTTTCACTAAAGCTTTAGCAGAATTAAAGGCAGAATATGAAGCTAAAGATTGAGAAATTTTTCATTCAAAATGAAGAAAAAATCAAGGTTATATTCCCCATGGAACAAGAAAAAGAACAATCATTACAATTTTTGGCAGTCTAACTTATTCAAGACATCGTTATCGACACTGAGATAAAGATCGATACAAATATGTTTATCTTTCTGATTTAGCTTTAGGGGTCGAAAAGTATCAAAGAATCACTAATCATTTGCAAGTTAAAATTTTATCCTTGATTGCTGAAGGTAAACGTTACCAGGATATTTTAGATTGTTTTCCTAATGTTAATTTTCATTGTCGGACAATTTCTAATATTATTGATCGTGCTAAAATTAGTTCATTTACAACATCGATGCTAGACAAAACAAAAAGAGTTGCAATTGATAGATGCTTATATATTAATGTTGATGATACTTTTCTAACCTTTAGAGAAAAGAAACAGAAAAAGAAATACCGGATTCGGGTTGTTTTGTTTCATACTGGCTATGATTGAAAAAAATCAACCAAAACTAAAAAAGTTTTATTGAATAAACGAATTTATTTTTTCTTATTGAAACAAAACTCTAAAATTAATACTGCTGAATTTATGGAAGATGTCTACTCGTTAGCTAAAGATTTTTATCTTAATGTTGATCAAGCTAAAGTAATTATTGCTGGTGATGGTGCACCATGAATTAGAGAATGTCAAAAATACTGACCAGGTAGTATTTATGTGCTTGATAAATTTCATGCCATTAGAAAAATAAGAAATGTTTATAGTCCCAATGCTACTAATTTAAAACCAACTTATCAATTATTAAAAACTTTATTTAATCAAGGTAACTATCATAAAATCATGACTATTTTAGATCAGAATCCTTTTAAAGATCCAATTAAAGTTTTAAGATTTAATGATTTAAAAGGTTACTTCCAACGGAATCAAGAAGGCATTGAAAACCAAAGTTATCACGGTAATCTTGGTTGTAGTGTTGAAAATGCCATTTCGCATCATGTTAAATGATTATTAGGTTATGGATCGAAAGCATTTAGTAAGAAAACGTATGCTAAAATGTTGGAAATTCATATGGCCAAGATTAATGGCATATCAATGATTGATTTATTAAAAGAACGTATTATTACAACGTTAAAAGAGCACCAGCAATATTTTAAAGAAAATTACTGAAGAAAAACTTTTACTAATTATGCTGTTACTGGTGAAATGCCGCTAGCTAAAATGGGCGCTCGAGGTAAATGGTATCGGAATGTTTCTAAAGGTTAAAAATAATTAAAATTAAAGATTTATTTTCCAATTACAATCGTAATATTTTTTGTTATGCAAATATTAGTTAAATTTAGACATTTAATTTAAGTGATGTTATAATTTAAAAGAATTTAAAGCTCGTTAAATTCAGTTAATCAAACTGAATAATATTTTTTACCACACAATCTACCAAAAAATTCTTTCAATCAGTTTTTTTATTTAAGTTGTTTTTTTAATTAATAAATAATATAATCATTTAAAGTCAGTGAGTAGGTATCTAGACCAATCGTTTTAATTAAGAAAGGAAAAAAAAGATGCCGGCTTCTTATAAAGGAAAAATTGAAAAATTAAAAGCAAGAATGAAAAAAGTAGATTCTAAATTTTACAAAAATTCGAATCTTAGTAAAAAAAATACAATATCAATCTTATTAAGGGATAAACCAAATGAATTTTTGTTTTGATGAGGAACAAACAATCCAATTAAAGATATTTTTCAAGACCCGTTAATTTTAAATTTAAATGATAATAATTGGTATTTTTATAGTAATGGCATTGAAAATGATTCACATAAAAACATTGAAAATAAAATTTTTTTTAAAGAAAATTTAGATTTTGCTCAACAAAGAGCATTACTTAATGCCTTTGCTAAAAAATTAGATAAAAATAGTGTATTCTATAACGAAATATTACTGAAATTAAGAAGTGAATTTTTAGATGATATGTTTTTGGTTTTAGACAAAGATGGAACAGAAAAACAAAGGTCCTTGTTGGCTGATAAAATTTCTGGTTTTAAAAATAAATATCAAATTCAAATGCAAGAAATTTCTGATTTTAAAAAAAATCTTGAAACTTATCATGAAAAATTCAAAATTAGAGAGTATGAAACTGATGATTTGCAAGAACAAAAAATAATATTAAATCAAAAATTATTTCATCATAATGGTAAACTTGATACTTTAACTGATTATGTTTTTTCTTTATTGCAAGAATTTTTAGCTTTAAAAAAAGATCAAGGTGAATCTAGTAAATTAATTACCAATAATCAAGCAGAGCCAGTTTTTAATTTAAATGAATTTGAACAAAACATAACATTAGATGCTGATGAATTAAAAAATTTATATTATAAAATTACTTTTAACCAATCTGAAAATATCAAAGAAACAGTCAAAGAAACAAAACAAGTTGCAGATTTAACAGAAAATCAACAAAATTTAAATATTGAGAATTTAGATATGTTTGAACGACTTAATGATTTAGACTCTATAATTAAAAATCAATTATCTCAAGAAAATCAAGAATTATCAGATTTAGATGCTTTTCTTAATGAAGAGTGAGAAAAATAATAAGTTGCGGTAATATCAACTTTATTTTTGCATAAAAAAAGTTTATAATTATTATTGAATTCAAATAACGAAATTCAATAAATTTAAGGAATATTAAATAATGAATAAAGATATGCACTTATTAAGAGCAGTGGAAATGGCCGCAATTGCTGCTTATAAATACATTGGTAGTAAGGATAAAGATGCTGTTGATTTAGCAGCAGTGCAAGCTTTACAAATAATGTTGAATTCTGCGCCAATTGCTACAAAAGTAGTTATTGGTGAAGGGGAATTAGATCAAGCGCCGATGTTATATGTTGGCCAAAAACTAGGGATTAGTGATAGCAAAAAAATCAATGTTTTTGATTTAGCAGTTGACCCAGTTGAAGGTACTTATCCTGCAGCATATAATGTTGCTGGTAGTATTGCGTGTTTAGCTGCTGCTAAACCTAATACCATTTTGCCATTACCTGAAATGTATATGGAAAAATTATTTGTTAACCAAGATTTAGCTAATGTTATTGATTTGGCAAAAGGTTTAAAGTGAAATATTAAACAAATGCAACAAAAAAAGTCATATCGTGATTTAGTTGCGATTGTTTTGGATAAACCAAGAAATGGAGCAGCAATTAATTTATTAAGAAAATCTGGTGTTATTGTTCGTTTGATTGGTGATGGTGATGTTTTAGCAGCAATTGATGTTGTTAATCATGAAGCAGATTTTGTTTATGGCATTGGTGGTGCACCGGAAGGTGTTTTAATGGCAGCTTTAGCAATTAGTAGTTGTGGCAATATGCATGCTAAATTACTACCTTACCAAGATATTTGACCAAATGAACCTGAGACTAAAACTCGAATGACACTTGAGCAACAACAATTGGCTAAATATCAATTACACTACCAGCAATATTTGACAAGTAGTGATTTAATTAATGATAAGGAAGTACGTTTCATTGCTACTGGTTTAACTGCTGGTGGTAGTTTAAAACCAATTAAATATCAACATGGAGTTTATAAACTTAATAGTTTTTTTTCATCACATGGTATTTTTAGAAATATGCAAGTAACTTATACTATTGCCCAAATTAAAAAGTTACGACCAGAAATTAAAACTGTGATTGATAACTATCAAAGGGATTATCATAAACAAAAAGAAACTGAAATCACAGATATGGTGTAAAATAATATCTGTGAAATGATAGTTAAGGAGAAATAAGAAGAGAGATGAGTAAAATTATTAGAGTTAATAATGTTAATGAATTGAATAAAGTTCTTAAAGAAAATAAATATGTTATTGCTGATTTTTATGCTGATTGATGCCCACCATGTAAGGCATTGGAACCAATTTTAGAAAATTTGTCAAAAGAAGTAACTGATGTAACTTTCATTAAAATTGATGTTGATCATAGTAAAGAATTAAGAGATAAATTTAAAATTAGTTCAATTCCAACTTTAATTTATTTTAAAGATAATCAAGAAACAACTAAAAGCTTTGGGTTTATTCCAAAACCAACTTTGTTAAATAATTTAAATAATCTAAAAAAATAAATAATAACAATTAAGGAGTTTATTAATGGCAATTAAACTAATAGCACTTGATTTGGATGGTACTTTATTAAAAACAAAATGAAAGATCCATCGCAAGAATTTAGAAATGATTAAACGAGTATATCAAGAGAAACCAGATATTAAAGTTGTGATTGCCACTGGTCGGGCACCAAATTCAACAATTAAACATGCAAAAAAACTTTTAGTTGAACAAAAAGCTGGTCATATTATTTGTTACAATGGCGGTAATGTTATTAGTTTGGTTGAAGGTAAAGAAAAAATTTTATTTGAAAAACCGTTATCACCAAGTCAAGTAAAAGATATATTTGCTTTTGCAAAAAAACATAACTTAAAATTTTGAGCTTATGGTGCAGATAATCAAACAGCATACATTAATAGTTGTTCTTTTAAAATATTTATTTTGGAAAATTTTAATAAATTAAAAGTAAAGAAAGTGACTGATAACCAAATTGTTTCTTTATATAAAGTTTTATTATTTTGTAAAAATAAAAAACAAGAACCACTAATATTAAAAGAATTGACTAAAAAATATCCAGATTTAGAATTGGCAACTTCATCACATGCTGTAATTGAAATTAATCCTTTAGGAGTTAATAAAGCTTCTGGCTTACAATTTTTGGCTAACAAGTGGGGTATTAAACCTGAAGAAATTCTTGCTTGTGGTGATAGTATGAATGATTATAAAATGTTTGAGTGAGTTAAATATGGGGTTGCCATGGGTAATTCACGACCAGAATTAAAAGCAATTGCTTACGATGTTGCAACCACGAATAAAAAAGGTGGCGTTGCTGATGCAATCCAAAAATATGTTCTTTCATAAAAAAATTAATCAAAAATAAAAACAGCTAATGCTGTTTTTATTTTATTCTTGTTTGATGTTAAGTGTCCCTGACAAATCAATTTCAAAAGTTATTTCGTCGTCAAGACCAATTCAATCATTTGAAAGATATATTTTGACATTACGATAAACTGTACTTGTAATTTCAACGGTTGTTTTACTTGTTAAATCAAAACTACCAAGTTGGGCAGCAATATCGCTAGTTTTTTTAAATTCTGAAAACTCAACAATTGCTTCTTCATCTTTTTCATTAACAAATTTAAAAGTATGTAACTGTTCATATCTACTTACTTCATTACTTTCCCCTTCATTAAAATAATCATAAATATCAAAATATTGAATTTGCTGTTGATTATTTAAATAAAAGTATCCTTTAAGCTCAACCTTATTACCTGGATCAGAAATTAGGGGTGGTAAACCTCCATCTGTATCAATCCCTCAAACTTCAAATAATTTTAGATTTCAAGTTAATGTTACTTGACCTTGATAATCTTCTGCTTTGTCTGTTGCTTTCAAAATAATTGAATTACTTGTTTGTTGTTCTACCACTAAACCAGCATCTGTTAAACTTGATTCTTGAAGAACAACTAAAATTTGAGTTTCAATAACTGTTTGATCGTTACTATCAAGAAAATTATTTATATTTTTACTGTCTTTAAATTTAAAATCAGCGAATAATTCTGATAAATCTCTTGGTTCTACTGTACTAACTAAATTAATTGTTAAACTAGTATTTTGGTTTTTAAATGTCCCATAATTATAGTGAATTTTAGTAACTACTGGTCCAATTGCTTCTAAATCGCCATCTTCTAAATCTCTATCCTCATCCTCATCCTCAAAAGTAATATTTATAAGTTCAAAGGAATTTGTTTTAAAACCTGTACTAATTTGTTCATCTTTTAATTGTGATTTAATGAAATCACCAGTAATTTTATTTTTAATAGTTTCAACTTTAACACTAGATTTATATTCAACTGAAAAATTTGTTTCATTAATTATTTCAACAATTTGTTCGTCACTAACAAAAATATTAATTATTAAGTTAGTTCTTTGTTCTGTAATTTCAGCATACTGATAGTTAATTTCAGCATTGATTTTTCCTTTTGTTTCTAAGTTTTTATCTGCTAATTTTTCACTATTAACAGATATTTCTGCCAATTTAAATGAATTATCATTAAAGGCTGCGCCAATCGCTCCTGTTAATTGTTCTTTAATAAATTCAGGTGTAATTAAATCTTCAACGCTTTGAGCTGATGATTTAATTACAATATCTAATTTGTAATTTTTGGCATTAATTACATCAACAATTTGCTGATCATTAATTTCTGCAATTTCAATTTTTAAATTAGTTGTTTGATTTTCAATAACACCATAATTGTAATCAATTAGAGCATCAATTGTTTTAGCATTTAATAAATCATCATTAGTTAATTTTGAACCATTAGCGTGAGTAATTTGATTAAGTTTAAATAGTTGATCATTAAATTGATTTTTAATATTTTCACTTAATTGATCTTTAATAAAATCAACATTAATCATTGCTGCTAATTCTTCAACGGTTGTTTCTTGAATAATTTCTGCTTGATACTTAGCATTTTTGATTGCATTAACAAAATCTTGTTCAGTTAATGCTGGTGTAGTACTAGAATTATTACCATTAACACCATAATAAATCCCTAAGCCAGTACCAGTACCAATAACAACAATCCCCAGTGCACTCGCATAAAGCTTTCAATTTTTATATAATTTTTTTTGTTTTTTCTTTTCTTGTAAAAGCAGTTCTTGATCAATTAAATTTTCTGCCATTTTATTATATTCCTTTCTTTGATTATTTTTTTAATACTTGAATTAAAGTATTTTTTCTGCCGTAATTATATCATAAAATAGGAAAAATAAAATATTTTTTTAAAATCTTGATAAATTTTTTGTTCTTTTTTCTTTCATTTGTCCTACTTGGTTAATAACAAATGTTTTTTCTTCTTGTAACTTTTCTCAGCGATTAATATCTGAATTAAAAATTTTAACCTTCATTATTTCAGGACTAGTAACACTAACTGTAACACTATTAGTAAAATCAAAATCTTTAAAATTATTATTAACATTAGATGTATCTCAACGACCATCAAAAGTAAATTCTTCAACGATTTCATCAGAATTAGTAAAAATAAATTTATGATAATCTGGTCATTCAGGATTAATTTTTAAATCAGTTTTAGCATAATTACCATAATCAAAAAATTTAATTTGATTAGTATTTAAAGCTAAATAAAAATATCCTTTAAGTCCAGTTCTAATTTGAACATCAGGGTGCTTGTTCATACCAATTCCAATAATTTCAAATAGTTTTAAATTTCATGTTAATGTTACTTGACCTTGATAATCTTTTGCTTCATCCGTTGCTTTCAAAATAATTGAATTACTTGTTTGCTGTTCTAATACCAAACCAACAAGATTTAATCTTGGGGCATTAATATGTTGTAAAATTTGATCTTCAATAATTGTTACATTATTGTCATCTAAGAAATTTTCTACGCCTTTATTATCTTTAAATTGAAAATCTTTGAAAACATCTTTTAATTCCATTCGTTGATCAATGATTTTATGAGTATTAATATTAGAAAAAATTCCAATTGTTGCTGGAGTTGCAATTGTTAAACCAGCAATAACTACTAGTAATTCTCGTAATTTAATTTTTTCCATTGTTTATACCTTATAACTTTCTTTTAATATTAATATTTTTTATTATTTTATCATATTAAATTTTTGAGTTATTTGATAAAATAAATTTGCAATTAAATAAATTCAAAATCATCTTTGATTAAGCAGGGGTAACATTTCTTTTATACAATGTTTGAGACAAACCCTTAGAACCTGATTTAGTTAATACTAACGTAGGAAGTCTTAATTCTTTTTCGACTTCTTTAGCATTTTTAAATAAAGGAGTTTTTTAATGACTAAAGAAATTAATATCAATCCAACAAATAATTATCTGTGATTAAAAATAACTAGTGTTGTTAATGCAATTATTTTTCTTACTTTATTTTTATTAACAATTATCATTAATAATCAAACATTAAATCAACTTTTTCAATTCCAAGCAACAGCAAATGATTGAACTTTTTTTAGTTTAAAAATTTTTTTAAGTTTAATTTTAGGTTTAATTATTATTATTGCTAGTTTATGAGTTATGATTAGCTTTAAAAATAATTGAATTTTAGCAATTAAAAATAATCTTGTCCTGAGTTTTTTGTTAGTATCTTTAACATTAAATTTTTATGGCTGTTGATTTGTTATTAATCAACAAAAAGAAAAAGAAGATTTGAATTTAAATTGGTGTAAGCGTTCGTTAAACTTGAAAAAAAAATTAGGCATTAAAAAATGATTAACAATTGACTATGTTTTAATTGCTTTTTTTTGTGCCTTAACAATTACATTTAGTTTTATTGAAGAAAATTTATTACCACATCTACCTTTTGGTGGGGGATTGGGAATTAAATATTTACCATTAATTTTAATTAGTTTCTTAACATCATTTGCTCATGGTTGATTAACTGGTTTTATTAGTGCTTTAATGGCCCTACTATTTATTCCAGCAGCTAATATTATTAGTCCATGAAGTTTTATTTTAGATTATTTTTTACCAATGACAGCGCCAGCAATAATTGCTTTTTTGCCTTCCACTTTCAAAGAAAAAACATCAATTTTTACTTATATTAATTATTTTTCTCATTGTTTTTTAGTATTGTTGTTAGTTTATTTTTACCAATTTTTATCAGGATATTTTTTATGAACAACAGCATTTCCAACGAGTGTTTGAACTGGTTATAGTGCCATTTGATATTCTTTAATTTATAACTTTATCCATATTTTTCTTTTTACTTATCCATTAATTCAATTATTAATTCCAGTTTTTTATCGTGGTTTAGGTCGTTATTATTTAAATCGTTATTAAAATTAAACTGAAATCGACAATAAAAAACTTATTTGTTAATTAACAAATAAGTTTTTAATAATAAATTATCTTGCTTTAAAGCCCATTGGTACAACAAATTGTTGAAATTTTAAATAAACGCCATTATGATTTTGATCTGCTGCTGCCATTTGATTGGCAATTGTGCCAAGATTATCAACAATGAATTGTCAAACAATTGCGGGTATTGAATCTTGAATCACTTCTAAAACGCTATTGACAATACCTAAAGCTTTAATTGATTGATTAATAATGGCAAAATATTTAATACCAATTTCATCAATTGACATCCCCAATTCGCTTTCAACTTGCCTTTTAATGATTGATGAAAAAGTTATAAGTTTAAAATTACGAAATGGTTTCAAAATTGAACTAAATTGATTTAAAACATTAAATACTTCGTCAGTAATTGGTACACCTGAATCTTTTAAATCTTTTTCAGTTTTAACAATAATATCATGCAATACTGCTATTAAATCTTGGTCATGTTGATCAAGGGCAAGTAAATACTTAAACAAATTGTTAGTAGATTTTAATAAATCTTCTAATGGTCTAAAATTTAAACCATTGTAAAGCGAATAAACTAATTTAACAACTCGCATAACATTAATATCACCCTCAGGAAAATCAATTCGTCAACCTCAGTCTCAAACTTCTCATCAATTTTCTGGATCATAAGTACTTGTTGTTGGTGCATATTCATTTGAATCACCAAAATCTAAAGCAATAAATTGATTGAAAGAAATTCAATCAACATTTAAATCTTGTCTTGTCACTGATAAATTTTTGGCAACGTGATGAAAATCTAATTGATTATGACTTTGGCCTGTTTGAATATCAGCATTTGTTTTTACTATTGATGCTGCAGTACTACTTGCTGATCCAGTAATTGCAACAATCCCAATTAAACTTAATAATTTCTTCATAATTAATCATCCCCCCCTTTATTATGAACTATCATAATTATATATGACTTTAAAATAAAAAAAATACGAATTGTCAAAGTTAATATTAAAAAGTTTTTTTCTAATTAGTAAAACTAAACAATTAAGAAAAATTAGTTTTTATTTAAAACCAAGAAAATTATTTATGATATGATTTTTATAGAAATAACTAAGGAGTAATAATGCGTTATCCCTACCAAGTAATTGAAAAAAAATGACAAAAATATTGAGAAGAAAAAAAAACTTTTTTTACAAATCTTGATCATCATCATAAAACAAAACTCTATTTATTAGATATGTTCCCTTATCCTTCTGGTGATGGTTTACATGTTGGTCACCCAAAGGGCTATTGTGCAACTGACATTATTGCCAGAACTAAAATGATGCAAGGTTATCAAATATTACATCCAATTGGTTGAGATGCCTTTGGTTTACCTGCTGAACAATATGCTTTAAAAACCGGAAATAATCCAGCAACTTTTACCAAACAAAATATTAATAATTTTCGCAAACAATTAAAGAAAATTGGTTTTACTTTTGACTATAGTAAAGAAGTTAATACAACTGATCCAAAATATTATCGTTGAACTCAATGAATTTTTATTAAATTATATCAGCAAGGTTTGGCTAGTCTAGAAGATGTTGAAGTGAATTTTTGTCCTGAATTAGGGACAGTGTTAGCAAATGAAGAAGTACTTAATATTAAAGGAAAAATGGTTTCAGAACGTGGTCATCATCCAGTCATTAAAAAACCAATGCGACAATGAGTATTAAAAATTACCCACTACGCCGAAAAATTATTACAAGGTTTAGATAAGTTAGATTGACCGAATTCTGTCAAAGAATTACAAAGAAATTGAATTGGTAAAAGTGTTGGTGTTGAAGTTGATTTTCAAGTAGCAAATCAAAAACAAATTATCAAAATTTTTACCTCACAAATTGATACAATCTTTGGGGTTAGTTTTTTGGTTATTAGCCCCGAACATCATTTAGTACCACATTTATTAACCCAAGAAAATTGAAATGCTGGCCAAAATTATATTCTTAATGCTAAAAGCAAAACTAATTTAATGCGTCAAGAAGATAACACTTTAAAGACTGGTGTTTTTACTGGCAGTTATGCAATTCATCCCCTAACAAAAGGACAAATTCCAATTTGAATTGGTGATTATGTTTTAAATAGTTATGGTACTGGTGCAATTATGGCAGTACCTTGTTGTGATCAGCGAGATTTTCTTTTTGCCAAAAATCATAAATTGCCAATTCCATGAATTGTTGATGTTAAAGATAAAACCAAAGCCTTTACTGGTGCTAAAAAATATCTCAATTCTGATTTTATTAATAATAAAAAAACAAACGAAGCTAGAATGTTAATCTTAAAAAAATTGCAAGATTTAAATCTTGCAATACCAAAAACTAATTATAAATTACGTGATTGATTATTTTCGCGACAACGTTATTGGGGTGAACCTTTTCCAATAGTTTATTGGGAAGACAATACAATTACTACTTTAACTGCTGATCAACTACCATTAATTTTACCGAAAATTACTAATATTAATCCTTCAAAGAATGGGTTAGCACCACTTGCTAATGCTAATAAATCATGGTTAGAAGTTAGAAGAAAAGATGGCGTTAAAGGTGTAAGGGAAATCAATACAATGCCCCAATGAGCTGGCAGTTGCTGATATTATTTAGCCTATTTATTAAAAGATCATGATGGTGGTTATTATGATTTTGATAGTGCAGTAGCAAAAAAACGCTTTAAATATTGATTACCAGTTGACTTATATATTGGCGGTCAAGAACATGCTGTCTTACATTTATTATATGCTCGATTCTGAAATTTAGTATTGTATGATTTAAAATTAGTTCCTAAAGCTGAACCATTTACTAAATTAGTTAATCAGGGGATGATTTTAGGTCCAAACAATGAAAAAATGTCAAAATCAAGAGGCAATGTTATTAACCCTGATGTTATTATTGATAAATATGGCGCTGATACATTAAGAGTTTATGAAATGTTTATGGGCCCAATTACTGCTTCGCTACCATGACAAGAAAATGGTTTAATTGGCATTCATAAATTTTTAACCCGAATTTATCGTTTATTTACTAATGACGATTATCAAGGAAAAATTGTGACAGAAAATGATAATAGTTTAGATTATATCTACCATCAAACGGTGGCAAAAGTAACAAATGATATTGAAAACTTAGATTTTAATACGGCAATTGCCCAATTAATGATTTTTATTAATCATTGTTATAAAGAACAAAAAATTTATCGTGATTATTTAATTAATTTTTTAAAGTTATTAAATCCTTTTGCTCCACATTTAAGTGAAGAATTATGATTTTTACTAGGAAATAAGGATAGTATTAGTAATAGTGATTGACCAAAATATGATAAAAAAGTTTTAATTACTGAACAAGTTAATATTGCAATTCAAATTAATGGTAAAACAAAATTAATTCTAGCAATTAACAATAATTTAACTAGTGAAGCAACTTTAAAAGTTGTACAAGCAAATGAAGAAGTACAACAATTATTAACAAATAAAAAAATTATTAAGAAAATTTGTGTTGTTAACAAAATTGTTAATTTTGTTGTCAAATAAATTTTTTGATAAGTTAATAAAAAAAGAAAGAAAAGAATGAATAATATGAAAATTGCGGTTATTTTTGCTGCTGGACAAGGCAAAAGACTAAATCCTCTAACAAAAAAAACTCATAAATCATTAATTAAAATTAATGGTGTGCCATTAATTGAGCATTTAATTAATAATTTATTAGCAGTAAAAACCTTAAAACAAATTTTTGTCATTACTGGCTATAAACATGAAAAGTTTTTATATTTACAAGAAAAATATCAAAACTTACAAATAATTTTTAATGAAAATTATTTCAAATATCAAAGTGCTTATGCTTTAACCTTATTGCCAACAACCGTATTTGATTTTGATTTATTTTTAGTTTCAGGCGATTTTGTTATGAAAACTAATTGTTTTAATGACAAAATTAATGATAATGTGATGGCAGCAATGAAAAAAGAAACAGAAATAGAAGATTGAAGTTATCGTTTAAACATTCAAGGAAATATTATTGATATTATTGAAAGTGATGATCTTGATCATTTATTAGCAAGTGAGTGAGCGCATATAACGCAACCATGAGCAAAAAAAATTGCTGTTCATTTAAATAATTCTAATGAGTTAGAAATTTTAAAAACAACAATGATTGGTAAATATTTAATTAATCGTAGTATTAAAGATCGGATTCTCTTAAAACCTTACTTAATTGATTATCATAACTTTTGAGATTTGGATGACAAATCTGACTTACAGCGAATTAAAAAAGTTTTTAAAAAGTAAATAAATCAAAATTCAAATAGTTTTTAGAAACTATTTGAATTTTTTTATCATAAATTTAATAATATTCAAAATATAAAGTTCACGGTTTTTTAGGATCATCAATTTTTATCAGGGCGGTATTTTTTGATAATCCTACTGATTCATTAATTCTTTTATTTAAATCAAAAAATCCTTTTGAAAGCTCATCAATTTTTGTACTATCAAATAAGAACGCTTTTTTTGTATTTAATTCTCTAAAAATTGTTACTGTTGTTGTTAAGGGGAAAATTGCTGAAAGTTTTTTTGGTAAATAAATCAAACCTTTTGATGGTTCATCAATTTTTGTGCTATCAAAAAAGTAATTGTCAGCATTATTTCATTCTTTAAAAAATCCTGTTGTTGGAGATAAGCGCTTAAAAGAAAGAACTCGTCAATCTAACTCAACGAAACCACCTGTCGGGTCATTAATTTTTGTCACATCAAAAAATAACGCTTTTTCATCAGTTGATCGAATAAAAATTCCGGTTGTATCTGACATGTAGTAAAAGAAACCAACCTTTTGCTTTAATTGCGTAAATCCTTGACCTGGTTCATTAATTTTAGTACTATCAAATAAAAATAATTGTAGTAAATTTGTGTCAACAATTAATGTTAAGGTATCAGATAAAATATCAGGTCGAACAAATGGGCGCTCAAATTTAGTGAAACCTTTTGATGGCTCATTAATTTTTGTTACATCCAAAAAGTAATTTTGTTTGGTACTCTTTTCTAAGAAAATCCCTGTTGTCGGAGATAAACGAACAAAAGTATCATTCAAAGTTTTATTTAATGAGATAAACCCTTGTTCTGGTTCATTAAACTTTGTTATATCAAAAAAATAAGTTTGTAAACTTCCAATTTCACGATAAATAGCTGTTGTGTCAGTTAACAGGAAAATTCCACCAAAACTTTTATTAATCTTTGTTAATCCCCTTGATGGCTCATTAATTTTTGTATTATCAAATAGGAAAGCTTTAGAAGTTCCATTTTCAATGACAATCCCAAATCTTTCTGATCAGGGAAAAAACATCGCATTTTTCATTAAATTAGTAAATCCTTGCGCATTATTATTAACCTTTGTGCTATCAAAAAAATATAATGATGGACCAATATGATCGGTATAAACTGCTTTGGTATCTGACATACGATAAGATGACCCATCATTTCAAGTTACTTGTGTAAATTTTACTATTGGGTCAGTATAAACTTTATTAGTAACAGTTGCAATATTTAAACTTAATGGTGCAAATGGTGTAGCAATTGTTGTTAATGTTAATAACTTTAATATATTTTTCATAATTAATTTTCCTCCTTTAATAATCTTTATTTTGATATTTTTAATCTTACTCTTATTTTATTAATAAAAAAAGTTTATTTACTAAAATATTGCTGGTATTTAATAAAAGAAAAAAATAGTTCTAATTAGAACTATTTTTGATGATTTATTTTAATAAATATTTATTTAAATAATTAACGAATTAATAACATGACAACGATAAACCCAATTACAATTAATAAAACAAAAACTAATTGGACAATTAAACTAGTAAGACTACTACTTTCACCTTGACCTGCTAATAATTTATTATATTGATCTTGCATATACGGATCAAAAGTACGAGTATATAAACCGTTATAATAACCTTTCGTGGCAATTGAGTTATCAATTGGTGCAATTTGAGTATTACCTGGAATATAAGCTTGTTTTCAATTAAATTCTGGATAAAGATCACTAACTTCATCAATTGCTGTTTGCACTGGTGATGTATAACCAAATTCAGTACTTAAATCTACTTGAACATTTTTTCTCATAATGTATTTAATAAATTCATAAGCTAAATCTTTGTTTTGACTATTTTTACTAATTACCATATCATCATTTCAATTATTATTACCTTGAAATGGTCGGGCAATTTGGTAATTTGTTTGCTCAAAATCTTGGCGCATCGCAGCTAATAAGTCGCCATTATACATATAAGCAATATCTCAACCCTGAGGAATTGCCACAGTATCAATAATTTCATCACTTTGAATCTTAGTATTGGGATTATGAATGATTGGTTTTAATCATTCTGCCACATCATCAATTTCTTGATTACTATGAGCATTAACATAATTGGTAAATTTGTTGCCTTCTTGTTGGTTTTTTTCTTTAGGATCAACATTCGTACCAGTATTTTCACCCCATTGATTTTGATAATGCAGGGAAACTAAGCCTAACATAAACAAATTATGCATATCATTGTTTAAAACAATTTTTTTCTTTAATTCAGCAGCCTTTTGCAAGATATCCCAATTAACATGATCTAATTGATCAATCCCTAAGTCAGACAATAAATTTGGATTTGCCACAGTATTAAATACTAATACTAAATCACCCCAAAAATAAGGAATTGCAAATTGACTTAGTTTCTTTGTTTGACCTTTATCTGGGCCATTAATCATCTCAAATTGATAATTTTCTAACATTGCTGTTAAAGTATCATTAATGCCTAAATTTTTTAGTTTTTCTAAATCCAATAATTCTAACCTATCTTCGCTAGCTAATTGAGCAACCATATAATCACTTGGAACCATAATGTCATAATCAGTTGTTGATAATTTGGCATACAATGTCTCATTATCTTCATACGTTGTATATTTTACTTTAACGTTAAATTCTTCTTCAAAATCTTTTAAAATTTCTGGGGAAATATATTCCCCTCAGTTAGCAACTGATAAATCATAAGTACTACTTTTAATATAGAATGCTAGTGAACCAGCAAAAACAGCAACAACTAAACCAGATATTAAGATTAGTTTTCAAGGTCAGCGTAAGAAATGAAATTTTTCACGGCGAATTCTTGATGCTCGTTCTTTGGTTTTTTTATGACGAATAATTTTTTTCTTAATATCATAAACTCAATGTTGTTCTTTGTCTAATTGTGCTTCTAACTTAAGAATTTTTTTGGTAATTTTTTTATTTTTTTCAATTTTATTTTCAAAGAATTTGACATAATAAAACTCTTCAGCTTCACTTATTGGGTGGAATAAGATTTGTTTTTTGGTTTTCCGTTTGGTATTTTTTACTTCTTTAACATTATTTAATAATAAGTAATTTTTATTCAAGTTTTTTTCTAACCGATTAATTCTTTTATCACGATAAGTTTGATTAATAATTCTTTCATTTCGTAAAGTAACTTGCTTTTTAACAATTTTATAACCATTTCAACCAACAATGACGAAAGCAATCACAACAATTAATAAGGTAGAAAAAGCATTAATGTATGGTTTGATTCGTTTTAAAGAATAAATGTAAGTTGAAAGGTTGGCTGTGCTACCACCAGTAAAGTACGAAATAATAAAGTCATCAAAACTCATTGCAAAAGCAATTGCTGCACCAGCAATAATTGCTGGTTTTAAAGTTGGGAAAACAACTTTTCTTAAAGTATATCAAGATGAAGCACCTAAATCTTGACTAGCTTCAATTTGTTCTTTACTAATTGTTTTAACTTTTGGTAGGACTGTAATAATAACATACGGAATATTAAAAGATATATGCGCTAAAATTAAAGTAACAATCCCAAAATTAAAAGCAAAAGCCATAAATAATAACATTAAAGAAACAGCAGTAACAATATCAGCATTAACTAAAGGAATATTGGTAATTGTTAAAGTCATATTCCGTGTTAATTTACTAGTTCTACTTAACCCTAAAGCAGCAAAAGTACCAATAATAACAGCAATAATTGTTGAAATCAAAGCAACAATTAAAGTAACACTGAATGATTCTCATAATGATGTTTCTTTAAATAATTCAGCATAAGCATCAATGCCTCAACCTTTAAAATTTCGCACTGATGAACCACTATTGAATGAGAAAATAATTAACACAGCGATTGGTAAGTATAAAAATAAAAAGATTAAACCTAAATAACTACTACGAAAAAACTTTTTCATCTCTTATTTACCACCTATCCTCATATTTTTTTGCCTGTCGCTCATCGACCTAATGATTTTAAAATTACAATAATTAATAAAACAATAATTCCTAAAACAACTGATATGGCAGCACCCAAAGAAAAATTAGCACCACGATAGAAATAAGATTCAATAATATTGGAAATTAGAATACTCTTACCACCACCGATATATTTAACAACAATTAAAGAAGTCATAGCACTCAACATTGTTAAGGTAAAACCAGAAAAAACGCCAGGTAAAGAAAATCTGAATGTTACTTTTCAAAAAGTCTTGGTTGATGAAGCACCTAAATCTTGACTGGCTTCTAATAATGTATGATCAGTTTTTTCTAGAGCATTATAAATTGGTAAAATCATGAATGGTAAAAACATATATGTCATTGCTAAAATAATCCCAACTGGTGTACCAATCAAAACATTATCACCCAAAATTGAAAAAATAATTGATAAACCAATGGTTCTCAATAACATATTAATTCAAATTGGTAGGGTAACCAAAATTCAAACATTCTTTGATGCTAACTTACTAACTTTAAATGCCATAATATAAGCAACCGGATAACCAAGGAAAACAGCAATCACAGCAGCAAAGAAACTATAAGTAATTGAATTTAATAAAACAACAATGAAACTACTTTCACCAAAGAAAGCGCCAAAGTTCTCAAAAGTAAAATGAAAAATAAAAGCATTATTTGTGGCAATAATAATTGAATATAGCAAAACAATTAATAACGGGAAAACAATTAATAAAATCATTAAAACAATGTAAGGATAACTTAAACTAGCTCAAGTTTTAAATTTAAAATTAACTAATCGAGTTTTAGTGTTATGTTTGAATTTTCTAAATCAACGCACAAAACGACTTGCTCTTTTTTGGGTTTTTGGTTTCTTTTTTTTGATAATTGCTTTATTGGGAGTTGCTTTAGTAATTACTTTAACTTCTTTTTTGTTTTTTTCAAGTTTCACTATTCTTCAATTTCCTTTCACATAACATGAATATCTTCAATATTTCATCGTAAACTAACAATATCACCAACAGCAAAAAAATCAGTTGTATGAATTAATCATCTTCTTTTCCCAACTCGAACTGTTATCTCTCAAACAACACCTTTAAAAATGATACTTCTAACGGTTCCATTAAAAAATCCGTGTTCAGGTTTATCTAAATCAATATCTTCAGGTCGAATGATAATATCAATATTTTTTTCATTAACACCAAAACCACGATCAACACATTTAAATTTTTTACCGTCAAAAAATACTCAATTATCTTTTAAGAACGTAGCATTCTCAATCACATTGGAGCTACCAACAAATTGTGCTGTCCATTTATTTTCTGGTTCATTGTAAATATCTTGTGAACTACCAATTTGTTGCATTTGACCATTATTTAAAACAACAACGCGATCAGACATTGTGAAGGCTTCTTCTTGATCATGAGTAATAAAAATGAAAGTAATTTCAACTTCCCGTTGAATCTTTTTCAATTCTAATTGCATTTGTTGGCGTAATTTTAAATCTAAAGCAGCGAATGGTTCATCAAGTAATAAAATTTTGGGATTTAATACTAATGCTCGCGCTACTGCAACTCGTTGTTTTTGACCACCAGATAAATCATTAATATCTTTATCTTCCATACCTTCAAGTTTTACTAAACTCAAAGCCTTTAAAACTTCTTTTCTAATTCGGTCTTTATTAATTTTCTTTAATTTTAAACCATAAGCAATATTATCAAAGACATTTAAATGGGGAAATAAAGCATAACTTTGAAATATAGTATTAATTTGTCTTTTATAAATTGGTATTTTAACTAAATCTTTCCCTTGAAAAAGAATTTCACCAGTACTTGGTTTTTCAAAACCAGCAATTAACCGTAATAAAGTTGTTTTACCACAGCCACTAGGACCTAAAATAGTAATAAATTCACCTTCATGAATATTTAAACTAATTCCTTGCAAAACAATCTTGCCATCATATTCTTTTGAGACATTACGCAATTGTAAGATATTATCAGCCATGCTGTTGCTCCTTTTGTTTCTTTAATTTCTTTAGTTTTTTAAAAAATTGGCGGATTAGAAATTCACAAAATTTCAGTATCTTTATTAGTTGGATTTTCTAAATAATGTTTAGCATTGCCTTCAATATAAAAGGTTTCAGACTGATCAATCCGATTACTCTGATTGCCATAATGAACAATTACTTTGCCACTTAGAACATAACCAAACATTTGCCCTTGAAACGGGTTAATTATTTGTGAGGAACCAAACGGTTTTAAAGTAACAATAATCGGTTCTAAATTTAGTTTTTGTGCTTTAGGAATTAACCATTTAACTTGATATTTTTCTTCATCGAGAACACTAGCTTCATGGCTGCGAAAAACAAATTTTGTTTCTCTTTCTCGTTCATTAAAAAAACTTGCCAAATCTAAATCGTATACATCTAAAATTGTAATCAAAGTTTCAATACTTGGTGATGCAATATCGTTTTCTAATTGGCTAATAAACCCCTTTGATAAATCGCAACGATCAGCTAATTCTTGCATTGTTAAATTATGTTTAACTCGTAAATTTTTTAATTTCTTCCCAATTTTCATTTTGTTCTAATCCCTCAAATTTTATTGCATTCGTTTACTAATTCTAAACAATTAGTTTATTACAATTAGAATTATACAGAAAAAAATTTATAATCAACAAAAAATACTATTTTTATTTATAAAAAAAATAACACTAGTTTTATCTAAGTGATATTTAAAAAATCTTATTTTGTTATATAGTGTTCAATCGCTGATGCAACACCATGATTATCATTGTTAGGGGCAACTCATTTAGCATACTTTTTAACATTATCAGCACTATTATCCATCACGATTGGGAAACCAACCACTTTTAACATTGATAAATCATTAGCATTATCTCCAATTGCCATTGCTTGTTTAATATCAAGTCCTAAGTGATGACATAATCAAATAATTGCTGTACCCTTATTAGTATTTTCTTGAGCAATTGAAAAAGATTTAGCATGATATTGGGTAATTGTTAAGTTGGGAAATTCTTGATTAAATTGATTAATAAATCGTTTAGTTTTTTCTTGATCTCATGGTTTTTCTAAAATTACCATAATTCTCGAAATTGTTTGGGCAAAATTATTAAAATCTTCAACTTCTGACATTTCAACTTCTAATTGTGCCAATCAGTGTTGCCATCTATCGTATAAACGATTAACATAAAATCGATTTAAACAACTAAAATTTAATAGGATCTTATCATCAAATTTCAATAATCATTGGGCCAATTTATTTGTCATTTTAGCATCAATCTGTGATAAATAAATTCATTTTTTATCTTTGAATGATCAAATTTCTGAGCCATCATTCCCAATTACATAACCAAGATATTGGTCAACTTTAATTCGCTTGGCAATTTTTAAAGCATTTTCACCATAACGACCAGTATTAACAACAACGGGAATTCCTTGTTGTTGTACTTTAATACAAGCATTAAAATTATCATCACTAATTTTACCGTATGAATCTAATAAAGTACCATCAAGATCAGTGAAAATTATTTTAATCATTGGTTACTCCTAAAATTTCTCTTTGTTCTATTATAATTTTAACATTTAAAATAAAAAGAACCTATAAGGTTCTTTATTGAAATTAATAATTTATTAACAATAACTCAACATAATCAATAGTTGACCCGATAACTCAAACTGTTCATAACCATGAGGTAAGATAAATGAATCACCGACTTTAATCTTAACCCCATCAATTGTACCAAATCCTTTTAAAACCGTTGCCTGCAATCATCGAACATTAGGATAATGATAAGTTTTAGCATCATTTGAATTGTCAATTTTAACTAATTTAAAAAATTGATTATCAACTAAATAGTTATTATGACCATTAGCTTGGCTACTTTCAACATCTGGTGTTTTTACAATATCTTTTGTTTGCGATAAATGTAACTTCCGCGGATTGCCATCTTTTTCAAGGCGATTATAATCATACAATCGATAAGTAATATCAGATGATTGTTGTAATTCAAAAACTAAAGTGTTTGCTAATAATCCATGAATCTTTAATGCTGGGACATAAATAAATTGATCTTTTTTAATTGGTAGATAATTTAATAAGTGATCAAACTTATTGCCATCCAATCATTGAACTAGTTCTTGCTTTGTTTGCGCATGGTGACCATAAACTACTTGTTGATTTTCAGGGCAATCTAAAACATATCAACATTCAGTTTTACCAAGCATCTGATGATGCTTTTTAGCATAACAATCATCAGGATGAATTTGAACACTCAAATTATCATTAGCATCCAAAATTTTTGTTAACAACGGGTATTCTTTTTCTTTGGCATTAGCAAACAATTGTTTTTGCTCTTGATATAACTGTTTTAAACTATAACCTTTAAAGCGACCATTCATGACATAACTCATACCTTGCTCTAAAGCACTAACTAATCAAGCTTCACCAATTTTTGTATTTTCTGGTAAATCAAAACCAAATTGTTGTTTTAATCTTTGACTACCCCATAATTTAGCAATAAACGCTGGTTGTAAAAAAATAATTTCCTTACTAATTTTAATATTGTTCATTTGAACTTCCTTTTTTTGACTATTTAATTTTTATTGTACTTTATTAAATAAAAAGTTTCATTTAAAAACGTCTATCTAACTATAGACGTTACAAAAAATTTCCTTTGTTGGTAATTAATAAACTAGATTTTCATCATTAAAATATATTATTTTATCCAACTAATACCTTAATAATTTGTTTTGTATCTTTTGAAGTACTCAATGTTTTTTGCACTTCAGGTTTGATAATTTTTTGGGCAATTTTAGATAATAAATCTAAATGAACATCAGCTGCTTTATCCATTGGAACAACCAAAGCAATAATAATATTAACTGGATTACCATCAAGTGCTTTTCATTCAACACCATTATTTAATCTAACAAAAAATACTCCTGCTTTAGTAATATCTTTTGTTCGAGCATGAGGGATAGCAAAACCATCACCAAAACCAGTTGTTGATTCTTTTTCTCTTTTTTTAAATGCTTTAATTAATTTCTTTTCTTTTTTAATAAAACCATGTTGTTTAGCAAGTTCTGCAATTTTAGCAAATACTTCTTTTTGATCACTCGCATCACTATCAAGCACAACCTGTTCAGATACAAGAATGTTTGTTGTTTCCATTATTTTCTCCTTTTACTATTATCTTTAATTATAACGGAAAAAAAATGTTTTAATTAATTTTTTTAATTACTTTGTTGCTTTTATTACGGTTTTCTAAATATCAATCTTTTTCAGGTAATTTTAAAATATAACTAGTAATTAAATCATTAAAGTAAGTAATTGGAAATAAAGGTGAAATTAGAATTTCTTTTTCTTCAGCTAAACCAGAAGAAACAATGGTAAATAATCAATCTGAATGATGATTTAAAATTGATTTATCTTGGGATGTAATAACTACAACAGTAGCACCATTTGCTTTACCAAGTTCAGCAGCTTTAATAATTACTTCAGTTTTACCTGATAATGAAAATAATATTAAAATTTCATTCGGTTTCAATAACGAACTACGCAATAATAAATTATCATCATCTCGATTTAAGCAAATTGCTTTAAAACCAAAACGATAAAGTTTTAAAGTTAAATCTTCAGCCCCCAAAGCTGAATGACCAATTCCCGCAATATAAATAATTGAAGTTCGTTGTTCATTCAATCAAACAACAAAATCTTTTAATTTTTGATAATCAATTGCTGAATCATTTAAATCTAATAATTTGCGATAGGTTTCTTTTAAAACACTACGATAACCAAAAAATTCATGGTTTAATGCTTTAAAAGTTGTTTCTTGAGCAACAATATTAATAATGAAATCACGATAACCGGTAAAACCAAGTTTCTTAATTAATTTATAAACAACACTATAACCAACATTATTAGCTTTTGATAAATCACTAATTGTACAATTATTCATATTTTGACTATTGTTATTAATATAATTAATAATAATTTTTTCTTTCTTAGTAAAATTATCTTGTTCTTTTGATACTCGTACTCAAAAATTATCATTTATTGACATACTTATATACTCCTTCCAAAATCTAATTGGATTAATAATTTTTTATTGTAATAAATAGTAAATATTTTTAATGAAAGTTATCACCAAGATATAATGGTTTTAAATCTTCAACCTTAATTTGATCTGATTTTGAATTGAGAATTAAAAAATTATCAATAATGTTACTTGTCTTATAATCAATCAATACTTCAAAATCTTTTAAATCATTAATAATTCCTTGTTTTGCAGTTTCTGTTACTAATTGTGGAGCAATTACTTCTTTACCTTGATTATAAACTGCTAAATAACTCTTTTGATTATACCCAGCAATAATACTAATTGCTTTTTTTAATCCAGCTTGTAATAATAAAGTGTTAACTGTAAAAACTTTAAGTTTTGGATTTAAAACTGCTAAAGTTTTAACAAAGCTAATTCCTACCCGGACACCAGTATAACTACCAGGTCCAGTAGTAATTATTACCTCATTAATATCTTTTAATGATAGTTTTGTTTTAGTTAACAAATTATTAATTGTTTCAACAGCTAATTCAGTTTGCTTTTGTGCAGCTGAATTAGAGAAACTAGCTAAAACTTGATTGCTTTTTGTCACAATAATTGTTAAAATTGCCCCTGAACAATCTAAATATAATTTGTACACTACCAATTTTCCTCCACTTAATAACTTAATAAACGACCAAAATTATTAATATGGTCTAGTTATTAGTTTAATTTATCTTATGTATCTATGATAACATAGATATAATAAGGAATATCAATGTTTATTAGCAAAAAAATAAAAAATTAAGCAAGAAAAATAACCCAAATTATTGCAGAAAATTCTGAGAACACTAAGGAGTAAGAAAAAAATGACAACAACCAAATCAAATGCAAAACAAAAAAAATCTCTTATCACCCATTTAATTTGATCAGGAATTATTATTACTAGTATTGGCTTAATTATTACCGTGATTGATGCAGCAATTAATATCCCTCATAGTGAAATTGGTATTCCTAATCCCCATAATTTATGGTATCCAACGGGATTTTGAGCAAACATTTGAAACTCATTATCAACTTTTACTGTTCAAAGTAATATTTTAGTGTTAGTATTTTTTATTTTAGCTTTAATTAATCGTTTAACTAAAACTAAATTACAATTTGTTAATGGCTGATTTAAATTTGCTGTAACAATCTATATTAGTATTACCTTAATCATTTTCTGAGCAGCACTTTTTCAACCATTAATTACTAATACTGATTTTAGTAAATCACTTGATGTTCTTAATTTCTTAAATACTTTTTTACTACATTTATTTACTCCAGTAATCATGATTATTTTTTTCTTTATAACTTCGGGAACAACAAAATGAGCAATTAAGTCAACTTTAACAAAAGCATTACCAATCATCATTAGTTATATGTTTATTTACTTATTTTATGCTTTAATTAAAGGCGAGTTTGTTGGGTTACTTAAAAATAAAAAGGGTTTTCTTTTTGTTGATTATTCTTTTCCATATTTCTTCTTAAATGTTAAAGAAAAACTTGGCACTTTCTTCTTATACTTCTTTATTATTTTAATCTTATTTATTGGCCTGTTTGCTGTTTATTACTTCTATAATAATTGAAGATATGATCGTAAGGAAGGCAATCAAGAAAATAAAAAAATTAAAGCGACTAAGCCTATTAACTAAAGTAAATATCTAATTTAAATTTAACGTCATTTTATCAAGTACTATATGGTATCATTAAATATTATGAATGGTGCTTTAGAAAATATTGAAAATTATGCCCTTGCTAGAACATGAAAAAGAATTTGTGCGCGAATTTTTGATATTTTTATTGTTAGTTTAATTCCTGGAATTATCACTTTATCTTGATATTTAATTAATAAAACAAGTGTTAACAATTGAATTAGTGTCTTAATTATGATAATAATTAATTTTTTAATTATCATAATTTACTTTTTAATTATTCCATGAAAATTTAATGGACAAACTTTAGGAAAAAAAATTTTTTTAATTAAATTAACTAATGAAAATAATCAAGCAATTACTTTCAAAAGTATTTTTCTACGGGAAATATTTTTAGTTTTTATTCCAGTCCTTTTAACAATGTTAGCAATTTTGATTACCAGTCTTGTTTTAAATGCTAACATTGCTAATGTCGATGATAAAACTAGTGGTGGTTTTTGAATTAATGTTTTAGTGCGAGTAATTTTTAGTTTTGTATTTGCTTGATATTTAGGCATTATGATTACTATCAAAGTTGATAAAAAGCATCAATTATTCTATGATCGCAAAAATCACTTGTATGTGATTAATAAATATCCAATTGTTAACAAATCTAACTTTTCTAGGCAAGAACAAAATCAAGAACCAATTATTCATGTCCATTTAGGTCAAGATCAACCAGGCAAAATTAATCAAGAAGAATTAGATAATATTCAAGATTTATCATAAAATCAGAAATAATATTCTTAGGGGGCAAAAATATGGTTAATAATAATTTAGTAAAAAATTTAAATGATCAGCAATTGCAAGCAGTCATATATAATGAGGGCCCTTCAATTATTATTGCTGGAGCAGGTGTTGGTAAAACTCGTGTTTTAACTCATAAAATTGCTTATTTAATCGCTGCTTTAAAAATTCCAAGCGAAAAAATTTTGGCTTTGACTTTTACTAATAAAGCAGCCAAGGAAATGCAAGCAAGAACACAACAGTTGTTAAATGATCCAGATGCAAAAGTTAAAGTTGCTACCTACCATTCGCTTTGTGCCCAAATTTTAAGACGGGATATTGGCATTTTAAATTTTAAAAACAATTTTAATATTATTGATCCTAGTGATCAAAAACAGATTTTGAAAGAAATTTATTCACGTGATTTTGATACTAAAGCTGATGCTGGCGAATTAAGATTATTAATAAGTTATATATCAGAGTGAAAAAATGCTCATTTAACAAAAGATGATGTTATTAGCGATTATTATCATCAAAAAGATTGAACTTTACGCGCTAAAGTTTATCAACAATATCAAGAGTATTTAAAAACCAATAGTTGCTTAGACTTTGATGATCTATTATTATTGGTTGCTAAACTTTTTAATGAATTCCCCGATATTTTATCTAAATGACAAAATCAATTTCAATTTGTTTTAGTTGATGAATTTCAAGATACTAATGACTTGCAATATCAGATTCTAATTAATTTAGTTAAAAAACATCAAAATTTAACCGTTGTTGGTGATCCTGATCAAACAATTTATACTTGACGGGGTGCTAATATTAACTTAATTTTAAAGTTTACCGAACGATTCCCAACAGCAAAAACATTTATTTTAAATCAAAATTATCGCTCAACAACAAAAATTTTAACTACTGCCAATAGTTTAATTGCTCAAAATCAACAAAGGATTGAAAAAAACTTGTTTACAAGTAACAGCTTGGGAGAAGATATCCATATTTTTCATGCTTGAAATCCTAATCAAGAAGGTAATTGAGTTGCTAATGTGATTAAAAAACTTGTTTTACAAGAAAATATCAAACTAAATCAAATTGCTGTATTATATCGTAATAACTATTTATCAAAAGATTTAGAACAAGCCTTCATTAACCATAATTTAAACTATAAAATTATTGGTGGTTTTAAATTTTTTGATCGCAAAGAAATTAAAGATATCTTAGCTTACTTAAAAGTTATTGCTTGAAATGACAATTTATCAACAATTAGAATTTTAAATTCAACCCCAAAGATTGGCGCAAAAACAATTGAGACTTTTTTAGAAAAAGCTAATGAAAACAATTTAACTTTAAGTGAATATTTATACTTATTTCAACATAATTTGACAAAAAATCATAAAGTAATTTTGCAACCTTTGATTAACTCAATTGCTGAGATTAAAAAAGATCGTGTTCAACAATTAACTTCAGTTTATAAATTAGTTGAAGAAATCTTGCAAGTAACTAATTACATTCAAAAATTAAAAGATAACTATGAAATTGAGAGAATTGACAACATCAAACAATTCTTAGGACATTTAATTGAATTTGATAAACGCAATAATCAAGAAGTTGTTGGTGAAGATTTACTAACTAGTTTCTTACAAGAAGTAAGTTTATATACTGATTTAGAAGAAGAAAATTCCCTTGATGCTGTTAATTTCATGACAATTCATAGTGCTAAAGGGTTAGAATTTTTTGTGGTTTTTGTTATTGGTGTTAATGAAGGTATTTTACCTGGTCTTAATAAAACTAATGATTTAACAAAACAAGAAAAAGATAAACTAGAAGAAGAAATAAGATTATTTTATGTTGCAATTACTAGAGCAAAAAAATTATTATTCTTATCAAGTACGAATGGTTTTTCTTATATTCTCAATAAACAACTATATCCATCACGATTCTTCCAAGAATTAGATCCACAATACTTAAGAATTATTAACCTTAGTCATAATACTGAAGAAAAGTTTTATCCTAAAAATTATAAATTTAATCAAATGACAACAAAATCAAATAATTTAGTTTTAAAACAACCAAAACAAACACCAAATGCTTGACAAGTTAATGATTTATTAGTTCATGATATTTTTGGTCGTGGGGTTGTGACAAAAATTATTGGTAATAAAATTCAAGTTGCCTTTCATAACAGTTCTGGTGGTATTAAAATTCTTGATGCTAATCATAAGGCAATTAAAAAAATAAATTAAAAAGTGTAGAACTTAAATTTAAGTTCTACACTTTTTTCTTGATAAAGAAATATTTTTAATTATTTATTATTTTTTTTGCTACTTTTTCATGCAACACGGTTATAATTTTTTGCTCTTCCATGTTGTTTAATTGGTTCTAAATCATCAGGATTTTCAGGTGAACCTAATTGTGCTAAGATCATACCTTCTTGTTGAATTGGTTATAAATCATCAGGATTCTCAGGTGCTGTTTCAAGATATCTAATTGGTTCTACTTCTTCAGAAAGTTGCACCTTAGTCACAGCTTCTTGTTTACTATGTTTTTTTCTTTCTTCTTCTAACTCTAGTTCTAAATCTCTGATTCTAACATTTTGTTTAACTGGTTCTAAATCATCAACTTCTTCAGATAGATGCACTTTAGTTACTTTTTTTGGTTTTTTAGTTTCAGATAGGTGCACCCTAGTCACAGCTTCTTGTTTAAAATCATCATCAAAATCATTTAAAAACATTATAATCCCCCCTTTCTAAATAACCTTAAAAGAATTAGTTTCCCCTTAATTCTTTTAGTTCTTACAGTTTAGCACTAAAGATTTTATTTGTTAAGAGATTTTTCAATAGTTGAACTTGATGACTGAATAAATTTTTAATAATCAACATAATTAAAAATTTATTTTAAAAAAATATTAATTTAACTGATAAAGGTATAAAATTATTAATAGCAAAAAAATAAAAAGAATAGGATGGAATTCATCATGAATGAAGAAAATAAAGAATATAAAAAATGCCAAAGTTGTGCAATGCCAATTACTAAAGAAAAAAATAAAGGAACAAATGATGATAATACTCTAAGTACTAAATACTGTTTTCATTGTTACCAAGATGGTAAATTTACTCAACCACATCTTAACTGTGAAGAAATGCAACAAATTTCATTAAATTTTTTCAAAAAAGAACATCCAATTATCGCATTCTTTGTTGGTAGATCCTATGTTAAAGCAATTCCAAAGTTAGCACGTTGAACAGATAAACCAAATAAAAAATAATTTAATCATTAAAGAAAAGTAAAGAAAATTAAAAAAAATGACTAATGAAGTATTAACAAAAATTCGTGCTAAAAAAGCAATAACAATTAAAGATCACATTAAATTTCGAACTATTTTTGATGTTTTAAGTGCTCTTTTTACTGATGAAAACCAAATATCAACCCTTCATCATGGTTATAAATTAAATGATCACCAACAAATTTGATTTCCTAACATCATACCGAATGATAAAAAACAAATAACAATTAAAAGTAAAAATGGTTATGGTAATTTTATGTCGAACAATTGAGATTTAATTGAACAATTTGATGGGACAAAAACAAAAGCAAAAAGAACAGAATTAGGTAATAAATATTTAAAAAATAAAATGCAATTTGTTACTTTTGCAAAAATAAATGAAGTAACAAAAGGTATCGGTTATCATTTTATTGGTATTTTTGTTTTTGATCATTACCTTGATCAAGATGGTAAAATAATGGTTTACAAGAAAATTGCTGATAGTTATCAATTTAGTTAATCAACTTTTATTAGGGTAAAATAGAAAAAATTCATGAATTTTATTCATGAATTTTTTTATTAATTAAAAACTTGTTTTATCTTTTGGTGGTTTAGCTTGTTGTACCTTCAAAACATTAGCTTTAATATCATCAAGCTCAGCAATCTCAGTTATCTCATTAAATAAATGATACAACATATAGTTTCTTTCACTTTCTTTTTTAAAATTTTTCTCAATAAAAATTGATGTTTCATTAACTTTAACCATTAAATCATAAGCTTCCTGAGCAGAAATTAAATCTTTTTGTAGGGGTTTACGCACTAAAATTGGTAATAATTCAACAAAAGAATAATCTTCTAAAGACTTTTCTTTTTGAGAATAGAAAAAAATTCGAAATGAAGCAACTCGAACATTAATAGTTTTAATTGCTTGTTTAACTTTAGTAATGCTAGTACTTAATAAGTTACGAATTAAAATTACTAAGATAACAGTAATTGTTCCAATTGGAAATAATACTGCTAAAATTAAATCTAAATCAACTCCAAATGAATTAGAAAATAGTGATTTTAAAATATTATAGCCATTTTGAATTAAAGCAATTGAAAAATATAAAATAAAGTTTGATGATTGTCATCACTTACGACGTAATAAAATTACTTCTCTTTCTTTAAAAGCATATCAAAAAAAATAAGATGCTAATAAAAGAATAATGCCATACGTAAGAGCAATTAAAGTTGATAAGAAATTAAAGAAACAAAAAACAATTGCCAAACTACGGGTAAATCTTAAATAAATTCTTGAATCAAAAAGTTCATAACCATTATGAAATTTTGGTTGTAAATCATATTTTTTTTCAAAAGCAGCACGACGATAAAGTTTAATGATAATAACAAAATACATACAAAGACCAATCAAAGCAATTAATGCCGTAATAAAAACATAAGAATAGGCAACATTAATATTGGTTACTCTTTGACTTCAAGCCATTGATCAATCATTAATTGGTTTTGAATTAAATGCCCCAGTAAAAAATAAAAATGTTAATAATGAAAAATCAATTAATGGATAAGTGATATCCAATAATTTTTGATATAAATCAGTTCTTTGTGAAGCATTATTGCTACGAGCAATTTGTTCTAACGTTTCATTAACATTATTAATATCATTAATTTTTGCTCTCTCAGTTGTAAATAAAATTACCACAGTTAATAACAATAAAAAAAAGATTAACCAAAAAAAAGCTAAAACAAAATATTTAAACCCTAAAATTTTTCTGAATCTAACATAATGTTTAACTTTAGGCATTTTAATATTTTTATCGTTATTATTTGCTTCTGATGAATTCTCAACAGATTTATTATTATTCGGATTAGAATTTTGTGGATTACTTTGATCTTCCATCATTCTTGATCGCCCCTATTGTCTGTAATTAAAAAATAACCTCTTTTTAGATATATTAATTATATCAATTCTAAAAACAAAATAACAAAAATAAGGAAAAGAAAAAGATAAATAATTTATTTATTCTTTCTTTATATTTTTTTTATTTTTTATCTTATAATTAAATATAGATAATGAATATCATTTGAAGTTTTTTAACAATATTCTAAAATTTTAAAAAAATAATGAAATGGTGAAAATAAATGTTTAATAACTTAACAATCTATGCTGAAATTGATAATAGTGAACTAATAAAAGAAGTATCAATTCTGTTTGGAGTAACAATTGGATTACTACTAATTGTGATGATTTTATTAATTTTAATGATTTTCTTTCGCAATAAAAAAACTTGGTGAACAATTAACCGTAAATCGCATGTTACAGTTTTGACATCATCAGAAAAAAGAATGCTTTCTAGTTTATTGTCTGAGGCAATTATTAAATTATCAGAATCAAAAATTGGTGCTTTAGTTACAATTGAACGAAATATGTCCTTATCGCAATTTATTGATTTAGGAATTAAAATTGATAGTGAAGTAACACCACAACTATTACAAGCAATTTTTTTAAAAGAATCACCATTGCATGATGGAGCAGTAATTATTCGTCTCGGACGAATTCAATGTGCTTCAACTTATTTTCCGTTAACTAATAAAAAAATTTCCAGTCAATATGGCAGTAGACATCGAGCAGCTTTAGGAATTTCAGAAATGACGGATTCAGTATCAGTTGTTGTTAGTGAAACTACTGGCCAAGTATCAATTGCTCGTGATGGTAAATTCTTGCAAATTGAGAATCTTAATAATTTAGTGCGAACATTATTTGATGAAATGGCTTCAACAAAAGAAATGACTAATCAAATGCAATAATTAAGATAGAATATAGGATTAGAAAATAATGATTTTATTAATTGATATTGGTAATAGTTTGACAAAAATTGCTTTAGGTGATGAAATAACTCAAAAAATTACTTTGTTAAAACCAATTATTAGCAAAGAAAAAAACTGGAATAATAATATTAAAAAACTAATTTTACAAATAAAAAATAAGGTTAATAAAACAATTATAAGTACTGTTATTCCTGATAAACTAACTGAAATTACAAAAATTATTACAACAATTTTAAAAACTAAACCAATTATTCTCAACGGAAATTTAATTAAAAATCTGCCAATAAAAGTTAATACTGGAACAAAAGAAATTGGCAGCGATTTAATTGCTTTAGCAATTGGCAGTTATCATAAATATCAATCTTCAATTATTGTTAGCTTAGGTACAGCAACTACTTATACAATTATTAAAGATAATGTAATTCTTGGGATAATCATTGGTCCTGGTTTTAATGATGCAAAAAATTCATTAACAGCTAATGCTGCTTTAATTAAACCTTTCACAATTAAACCTTATCAATCAGTTTTAGGTAATACAACAAATCATGCTTTAAGTATTGGTTATGGTAATGGTTTTAATTATATGATTGATACAACAATTACTGCGATTAATAATGAACTAAAAAGTAATCTCCCTGTAATCATTACTGGGGGAAATTTTCAAGAATTAAAGCCTTTTTTTCACTTTAAATATCAATATGATCAAGATATTTTAATTCTTGGTTTAATGATTATTTACCAAATGCAAGAAAAAAATAATAAACTTAATTAATAAAATAAAACTCAAGGAGAAAAAATGGTTCTTCAATGATTAAATAATCATAGTTTAATTGAATTTACACAATTTAATATTATTTTATTAATTTTTGCCAGCTTATCTTTTGCAATTTTAATTGTTGCAACAGTAATTTTAATTATTATTAGTAATATTAAAAATAAAAGCAATCAAATTTTAAAAAATTTAGAATATTGTCAAAATATTAATTTAAAAGATCGATTAAAAAGAATTAACGGAATTATCAAAACAAATACTCAATATACTAATGTTTTTAATATTTGAATTAATCGTTATCAAAAACTATTAAAAAAAGATTGCCAAGATTTAGTGAAAGATTTTTGACAAGTTATAAATTTAGAAAAGAAAAAAGAATATCATCTGCGCAACAAATTAATGACAACAACATATCGTAAAAGTATTGCAACAAAAGAACAAGTTAGAAAATTATTAATTGAAATTGATTATTTCATTAGTATTGATCAGTTAATTCGTGAATACCAATTATTCTTTAAGCAAAATTTTAATTATTTGCAAGCAGAAATCGTTAAAACAAAATTACAAAATGAAATTAACCAAGAACAATTAAATGAAATTATTAATGTTTTAGAAATTAAGTTTAAAGATTTAGAAAAATATATTAACCAAGCACAATTTTCTTTTGTTATTAGCACCCTTGGCGAAATTGCGATTGGCACAACTGTTTTAGCAGAAATTTTAATTAACCTGCCAAGTTTAAGTCATCAAGTTTATCATTTAATTCCAGCAAGAATTAATTTAATTAAAAAACAATTACAATACCAAGCTTATGATCATAATTTATTAGTAAGTTTTAATACTTTAGAAATAAATATTAATCAACAATTAATTTTAATTAAACATTTAATAAATCAATTGCAATATAAAAAATCAAAAAATAAAATTAAAGAAATTTTATATTGACTAAATAAATTTAATGCTGATTTAAAAGAAGAAGAAAACTTTATTAAAATTTTTAATCAATATTATCAAGAGTTTTATGATTTATCATTAAATTTAACTGATATCTTTGAAAATTTAAATCAAGACTTTGATACTCTAACTAATAATGGTCAAACTTTAATGAATGAAGGAGCAATTAATAATTTAAAAAATATTACTAGTGAACAATTAATTATTACTAATGATATTGAAAATCAAATTACAATTGAAATTGATAAAACTGAAAAAGATTTGACTTACCAACAACTTTTAATGTTATTGCGCGATTTAATTGAAAACAATATTATTACTTTTAATAATTTAACAAAATACAATCAACTGCTAATTGAAGAAATTAAACCAAAAATTATTATTAATTCTTCGCTTAACAAATTAAATTCAACAATGTTGCAAGTTGAAAATATTTTGTCAAACTTTAATTATCAATATTTACAAAAACAATACCACCAAATGTTTCTTGATTTAGAAGCAAAAATTAAAAATTTAACTAATAAATTGGAAAATGATCTTGCTTTAAACTTAAATGAAATTATTAACCAATTAAATTCATTACAAAATCAAAGTTTTCAATTGTACCAACAAATTAAAATAGCAATTACCTTCCACCAATTAGCAAATGCTACTTTAGTTTATGCTAATCGCTACCGCCAAGATCATAATGAGCAAGCAAATTTACAATTTCATAATATTGAAACTAATATTAAACAGCAAAACTACCATCAAGCTTTAATTAATTTGATTAATTTAATTCAATAAATCAAATTAATTTTGTTAGTTATATAATATTATTAAGGAAAAACTATTAAACGCTAGGAGCAACAATGAAATATCTTGTTAATTTAAATGTTCGATCAAATTATTCATTTTTATCATCAAGTATTAAATTAAAAGATTATCTTTCATTTGCAAAAAATAATAATTTAACAACCCTTAGTTTAACTGATGAAAACGTTATGTATGGTGCTCATGAATTTTACCAACTTTGTCTTAATAATAAAATCAAACCAATCATTGGTTTAGATTGCCAATTAACAAATAATGATCAAAAAATTAATTTAACTTTATTGGCCAAAAATTATCAAGGTTATCAAACATTAATTAAACTATCAACAATCATTAATACAACAAAACCAATTTTAACAAAGCAAGAAATTAACGATTATTTAATAAATAATGATAATTTATTTATTATTATTAAAATTGCTGATCAAAAAAAAATAACTTTAGAACAATTTTTTCACTTATTAGAACCTAAAAAATCAGAAATCTTTTTTGGTGTTGATGAAACTAATGTTAATCAACTAAATGAGTTAATTAAAATTACTAAAAATATTGTTGCAACTAATTTAGTTACTCATTTGGTAGCGCAAGAAGCAGAAATTGTTCAAATATTAACAGCAATTAAAACTAATACAACTTTAACTACTAAAGATTTAGTTAAAAATGGCAAAAATTATTATCATAATGAAGGACAATTAAAAAAAATTTTTCCAGAATGAATCTTAGAAAATAATAATTATTTAATTAATAATTGTCATTTAGTATTTCCAATCTTAACAAATAAAGAAAAATTACAACAATTACCAAACTTCAAAATTCCTAACAATACCACTAGTGAACAATATTTAAAATTACTTTGTAAAAAAGGTTTAGAAAAACGATTGCAAAGTAAATCAGTACCTAAAACGTATGTAACAAGATTACTTTATGAATTATCAATCATCAACACGATGAATTTTAATGATTATTTTTTAATCGTGCAAGATTATATTCAATTTGCTAAAAGTAAAAAAATTATTGTTGGTCCTGGTCGTGGTAGTGTTGCTGGTAGTTTAGTTGCTTATGTTTTGGAAATTACTGATGTTGATCCAATTAAATATGATTTGATTTTTGAACGTTTTTTAAATGTTGAAAGAACATCATTACCTGATATTGATATTGATTTTCAAGATGAGCGCCGTGAAGAAGTTATTCAGTATTTAGGGCAAAAATATGGCATTGAACATGTTAGTCATATTGTTACGTTCCAAACAATTGCTAGTAAGATGGCAATTAGGGATTTGGGTCGGGTATTTAATATTAGTTTAGAAGAAATTAGTGAAATTAGTAAACTAATTTTATTACAATATAATTTTGATTTACAACAAGCAATTAAAGCATCACCAAAATTAAGTGTTTATGCAAAAAAATATCCAATCATCTTTGATTTAGCACAAAAAATTATTGGTTTTCCCCGCCAAACTAGTACTCATGCTGCGGGAATTATTTTAGCAAAAACACCATTATCTAATCTTGTTCCCTTACAAAATGGTTTTAATAATATTTTTCAAACGCAATACTCAATGCAAGATTTAGAAACCATTGGTTTAATTAAAATGGATATTTTAGGATTAAGAAATCTAACAATCCTTAATAATATTCTTGAAAAAGTTAGCAAATATTATCAAAAAGAACTTAATTTAAATGCTTTGCCGTTAAATAATCAAGCAACTTTTGCCATTATTGCTAATGGGGATACAACAGGAATTTTTCAATTAGAATCACCGGGAATGCGAGCAATTTTAAAAGATATGCACGCTAATAGTTTTGAAGATATTGTTGCAACTAATGCATTATTTCGTCCAGGACCTCAAGATTATGTTGCTAGTTACATTAAACGAAAGTTAGGCAAAGAAAAAGTTACCTACCTGACTAATGATTTAAAACCATATCTCGCACCAACTTTTGGGATTATTCTTTTTCAAGAACAAATCTTATTAATTTTGCAAAAAATTGCTGGTTTTTCTTTGGCTAAAGCTGATTTAATTCGGCGTGCGATTGGTAAAAAAGACCTTACTGAGATGACGAAACAAGAAACACTATTTATTAATAGTGCCATTAATCAAGGTTATAATAAAATAATTGCCGAAAAAATTTGAAATGATATTAAACAATTTGCTGGTTATGGTTTTAACCGTTCTCATGCTGTTTCTTATTCATTAATTAGTTATTGATTAGCTTACTTAAAAGCTAATTACCCATTAGCTTTTATGGCTTGTTTATTAATTAGTGTTGTTGGTAATCAGCAAAAATTAACTCAATATTTATCTGAATGTCAAAAATATCAGATTAAAATTTACCCTCCAAGTATTAACCACTCAACAATTGAATTCTTAATTGATAAAAAAAATCATGCTTTAGTCTATAGTTTATTAGCAGTCAAACAGATGACTCAAGTTAGTTGCCAAGCATTGGTTACTGAAAGAACAAATAATGGTTTATTCAAAGATTACTTTAATTTTTGTGCCCGTTGTCTCTTCATTGGTTTTAATCGAAAAAACTTAGAATATTTAATTGCTGCTGGTGCTCTAGATGAAATTAATGATAATCGGACAATGTTATTAAAAAATCTTGATAACGCAGTTAAATATGCTAATATTGTTCAAATTAAAGATCAAAAACAACAACAAATAAAACTAAATCTTAACTTTGAAACCCCAAGGTTAATTGAGTATCAAAATAATTGAATGGCAAATAGTGTTAATGAATACAAAGCATTAGGGTTATATTTAAAATACAATCCAGAAATTAAATGAAAACAAGCTTTAGACAAAAAAAATGAAACTATTAGCCTAGCAGATATTAACAATCATGTTAATCAAATTATTAAAGTTGTTGCTAAAATCAATGCTGTTAAAGTTATTAAAACAAAAAATAATCAATTAATGGCTTTCTTGATGGTACAAAATAATAATAATATTGCAAATGTAACTGTTTTTAATCAGACTTATCAATCTTATCAAGATAAACTACAAGTTGATAAAGTTGTTTTGATGGAGGCTAAAATTGAAGTTTATCAAGGGCGAGTTAAATTGGTGTTGAATAAAATATTGGGTAGTTTGTAACAAAAATCAGAGTGTAATTTATCACTCTGATTTTTTATTTAATCAAACTCTTAATTTTAGTGGCGATCACATCAATTGCCACAGGATTATGATAGTCAAAAGGAATAATAATGTCAGCAAATCGTTTTGTTGGTTCAACAAAAGCATCATGCATTGGTTTAACAGTTGAAGTATATTGATTTAAAATACTATCCAAGGTTCTATTTCGGAATTTAACATCACGAGTAATTCGGCGCATTAATCTAATATCAGTATCAGTATCAACATAAATCTTGATTGCTGCAGCATTACGAATTTCTTGATTTTCTAAAGCAAAAATTCCATCAAAGATAATAACATCACAAGGTTGAATTGTTCTAATTTTATTACTGCGACTATTAACTTTGAAATCATAAATTGGTTCTTCAATTTCATTACCTGCTAATAATTGTTTTAAATTATGAATTAATAATTGGTAATCAAAAGCATTTGGATGATCAAAATTAGTTTTCTTACGTTCTTCGGGTGATAAATGACTTAAATCTTTATAATAATTATCCATTTGAATAAAAACAACATCTTTACCAGCACAAGCTTCACCAATTTTATCAGCCACAGTTGTTTTCCCAGATGCACTACCACCAGCAATAGCAATTAAACTAATTTTATTTTTTTTGTTTGTCATTTAATTACCTTTCACTACTATTTGAATTTGCAAATTTTAATTTATCAAAATATGTTTGTAAAATAATTGTTGCTGCTAATTTATCTTTTAATTCTTTTCTTTTAGCTCGTTTAATGTTAGCATCAATTAGAACTTGGTGGGCACTAAAAGTTGTTCTCCTTTCATCAAAAAGGACAACTGTTAAATCTTTACTAATTTTACTTTCTAATAACTTTTTAAATTCTAAAACAATTTCAGCACTTTTACCAACTGAACCATCCATATTTAGGGGATAACCAATAATAACTTGATTAGGTTGGTATTCACCAATTGCCATTAATAACATTTCTAATGCTAGAGTAAAATTGTGTTCTTTAAATTTTAAAGTTTTTCAGGGTGAAGCAATAATCCCTGTACCTGTTGCTAAACCTAATGTTTTGCTTCCTAAATCAATGCCTAAGTATTTCATATATTTATTATATCTTATTTTTAATTTTTAACTAATAAAAAATCAATCTTTTCGATTGATTATTGTATATGTATATCGTGTTAATTCCATTTTAAAGTGTTATAATTTAGAAAATATTAACAATATTTGACAAAAACTTGGGGGAACAAAAATGTCAAAAATAACATGAAAAAGATCTATTGCTACAATAGCAGTTTTTGCTATTACCGTGCCCTTGTGTGCCACACTAATTGCATTAAACAGTACCAATGAGCCAGACACAGAACTTGAAAATGTCAAAGATCATCATAAAAAAATTGTTGAAGCAATTAATAATAACCATTATCATTATTCAATTGCAACTAATTCAAAATTTGTTGATTTAAAAAATAACATTACTAGTGATTTTATTAAGGAGCAATTAAGTGAAGAAATTCAAAGTGAATTTAAAAATGAATTATTTAAAATTAATCAAATTACGATTGATAACAGAACATTAACAGATTACGATTTAATAACATCTAAAAGAGTTGACGCTTTAATCAATTATAATTATGGCGAAATTACAAATCAAACAACTAAACTAACAATTAATATTATTATTTCTACCCTTGAAATTATTGCAGCAATTAATGAAGCAAATTATGAAATTGCAACAAAATTAAATAGTACCGTTAAAGATATTAAAGCAATAATTACTGGTGATTTTATTAAAACACAACTTCCTGATGCAATTGCTGAAGCTTTTGAATCAAATAAATTTCAATTGATAAATATAACAGTGAATACTAAAGATTTACAAGATCATGATCTAACAACATCAGGTGTTGTTCATACTGAAATTAACTATAGTTATGACGAAATTATTGGTCAAACAACTAAATTAGCAATTAAAGTTACAGTAAGTAACGAACAAATTGTTGAAACAATTAACAAAGTAAAGTATCAAATTACAACTGCTAGTTATAGTACAAAACAAAGTATTGATGACTTAATTATTAGTAATTTTATTAAAGAACAATTAAGTGGCGAAATAAATCAGGCTTTTAATGAGCAATTATTTAAATTTAATAAAATTATCATTAATAATCGCGAATTACAAGATAGTGATTTAGAAAAAAATGGTATAATTGCTGCAAAAATTAACTATAGTTATGATGAAATTTTGAACCAAGAAACTAATTTAACAATTAAAATTACCGTAAGTAGCAAAGAAATTGTTAGTGAACTAAATAAAAAAAGGTTTGCAATTGATGCTGAAATTAATGTTAAAACTAAAGTTCTTGATGCATTAATTACTGGTCATGCTATTTCAGAAAGACTACCTGATGAAGTTAAAGCAGCTTTTAATGAGCAATTATTTAAATTTAATAAAATTATCCTTAAAGATGGAACACAATTAACTGATGATCATTTAACAAAAGTCGCAAGTTTTCCAGGATTTATTAATTATGATTATGATAATATTGTTAATCAAAACATTGATTTAACAATTAATATTAGAGTAAACCATGAACAAATTGTTGAGGCAATTAATAACGAAAAATATGCGATTGAAACAACCATTCGTACCCCAGTTAAAGAACTTGAAAATTTAATTACTGCTAATTTTATTAAAGAACCATTAGATAATGAACTCAAAAAAGCTTTCCAAGATAATTTATTTACATTAAATAAAATAACAATAGACGAATCTAATTTATCTAATCCAGGCAAAATTGATGCTAAAATTAATTACACATATGGAGCATTTGAAAATCAAGAAACTAATTTAGAAATTACGATTAATGCTGATGAAAAATATATTGTTGATGCAATTAATCATGGCAGTTATAAAATTGAAATTACAACTAAAACATCAACTGATCAGTTAAAAAATAAAATTACTGGCAATTTCATTAAAGCACAACTAAATCGTGAAGTTGCTGAAGTTTTTAATGTTGACCTATTTAAACTTAATAAAATTACATATTATGGTAAGGTATTAGAAGACAAGGATCTAGAACAAGTTACTGAAATTAAAACACAAATTAATTATGATTATGGTAACGTTAAGGATCAACAAACTAATTTAACGATTAAAATTATTGTTAGTGACCAACAAATTGTTGATGCCATTAATAAAATAACTTATCAGATTGCCGTTACAGCTGGTACTAAAACAGACAATATTAAAAATTTAATTACTAGTAATTTTATTCATCAACAATTAAGTAGTGAAATTAAGAATGTTTTTCAACATAACTTATTTAAAATGCATCGTATTACTTTATTTGGTAATGATTTAAAAGATGATGATTTAAAAAAAGTTAATACCATCACAACACAAATTGTTTATGATTATGGTGACATTAAAAATCAACAAACTAATTTAAAAATTATTATTGATGAACCCAAGAAGAATGATATTAGCACAGCTGTATTACCAAAATCACCATTCTTGGTTGCCAAGGCTGGTTCAATTGGACAATTAAGAAGCTTAATTAATGTTCAAGTTATTAAGACAATTGAGTTTCAAGAAATGATTAACAAAATTATCCCTAATCGCAAAATTACTGAAAATTTAAAAAATTATCAAGTTGAAGGAATTTATCGTGATAAAAAATGTCTTGAAGCAATAATAACACCTGACCTTAATAGTAATAAAACCTTATATGTCAAAATTAATGGGATAGAAGAATTAACTGGTACTTTAGTTATTGCCATCAGATTTATGTAACATCTTTTGAAAAAAAATAAATAAATAAACTTTTAGTATGATATAATTTTTAAACGAATATAAATTATTATCAAAAAAGGTAGAAAATAAAAATGGAAAATTTACTAAAAAATGAACTTCATTTAGAAAAAAAGAAACGAAAAAGGTTATCCAAAAATTGAAAGCTTTATCTTAGTACATTAGGAGTTATTGCGATTGGCGCTGGCAGTGGTGTTGGAATATATTATGGTGTTCAAACTAATAATAATCCTACAATATCAGCTAATCAAGATTTAGTTAAGGCAATTAATAAAGAAAATTATCTAAAAACAATTGCTATTGAAACAACAATTGAACAATTAAAGAATGATATTACTCCTAATTTTATTAAAGATCAATTAAGTGAAAATATTAAAAATCAATTTAATGATCAGTTATTTAAACTTAATCAGCTTACTCATGCTGATGGTTCAAAATTAACTAATGATCAACTAATGAATGTTAAAGCAATTGATGCTGTAATTAATTACAACTATGGTGAAATTACAAATCAAAAAACTAAGTTAACAATCAATGTTATTGTTACTGATCAACAAATTGTTGATTTGATTAATGATAAAACTTACGAAATTAATAATCAATCTGGTGTGACAATCGCTAAGATTGAAAATCAAATTACTGCTGAATTTATTGGCAAAAAATTAACTGGTGCAATTGGCAATGCTTATAATCAACAAAAATTAACGATTAATAACATTGTTATTGATGGACAAAAAGTTAAAAATAGTAATTTAATAATAAGAAAAACAGTTCAAGCAACAATTGAATATCATTATGGCGATATTAAAAATCAAAAAACTAAGTTAAAAATTGTTTTAATAAACAAAGAACAAGAAATTGTTGATGCAATAAAGCAGATTACATATAGTATTATAATGCCACTTAATACATCAACCGATGAAATTATTAAACAAATTACACCTAATTTTATTAAAAAACAATTAAATCCTAAACTTAAAGAATTTTTTGATGATAATTTATTTAAATTTAATCAAATTACCATCAATGATCATAAATTAGAAAATAATGACTTAAAAAAAATTGGTGTAAGAACTTCTAAAATCAATTACAATTATGGTGAAATTACAAATCAAACAACTAGTTTAAAGATTTATGTTTATACTACTGATCACCAATTTGTTGCTGCAATTAAGAAAGCAAGTTATACAATTAAAGCAACAATTGGGACAAAAGCAACAGAGATAAAAGACCAAATTACTGCTGAATTTATTAACAAAGAACTAACTGGTGAAATTGCTTCAAGTTTTGTTGCTAAAGATTTTAAATTTATAAAAATTAAAATTAATGGTCAGGAATTACAAGATCGTGATTTAATTAATGTTAGTACAATTGCAGCGGAAATTGAATATCAATATGGAACAATTATAAGTAAAATAAATAATTTAACAATTAAAGTTACTTCTTTGTAACAAAAAAATCCTAATTAAAAAAATGTCTGATAAATCTATCAGACATTTTTTATTATTTTCTTTTTTTAAATCTTCAAGGATTTATAATATAATTATTAAATATTGGAGATAAAGTGAATGAAAAAAAACAAGAAAAAAACTGTTAAGACACAATTCAAGTATCAACAAGCAACTAAGGTTAAAAATATTGCTAACACTTCTTTGGACAATCTAAGTAAAACTCTTAATTCTAATATTGGCATTATTAATAATCAAAGAAAAATTCAAAGTGAAAAATTTGGCATTAATAAAGTTTCAATTAAAAAATTTAATCACTTACAGAAGTTTTTTGCTGCCATGGTTGAACCTTTCAATTTATTATTATGGGCAGTATCTTTAACAGAATTTTTTATTTTTTTATTTAATGGTCGCAAAACAATTGATTTAGTTTCGGCGCTTGTTGTTTTATTCATGATTTTTTTAGCTGTTTTCATTAATTATATTCAAGAACATCGGGCTTATAATTTAAATCAAAAGTTAAAAGTTTTAGTGATTGATAATTTTTTCATTTTAAACCATGAAATTAATGATCTTAATAACTTTAATTTTAATGAAGCACACAAAGATTTAATCCAAATTAATCAAAATGATTTAGTAGTTGGTGATATTATTGCTTTAAAACAAGGTGATTTAATTCCAGCTGATGCCCGAATTATTTGAGAGCATAATTTATTTGTTGATCAATCAACTTTAACAGGTGAAAGTAAACCAATTAAAAAAAATTTGACAAATAATAGTAAAAAAATAGTTGATTATAATAATATTTTATTTGCGCAAACAATCATTACTTCAGGTAAATGTTATGCTGTCATTATTAATGTTGGTGATAATAATTATTCTCAATCAATTTTAACTATGGCTGAACAAATTGTTACTAAATCTGATTTCACTAAAGGCATTAATAAAGTAACAATGTTATTAGTTATTTCAATTTTAGTGACAATTCCTTTTATTTTCATTGCTAGTGGTTTTCGAACTGGCCAATGAGTTCAAGCTTTAGTATTTACTTTATCAATTGTTGTCTCTTTAACACCTGAAGCTTTGCCAGCTGTTATTTCATCTAATTTAAAAATTGGTAGTAAAAAACTTGTTAAAGAAAACGTTATTGTTAAAAACACAGAAGTAATTCAAAATATGGGTAGTGTTAACATTTTAACAACTGATAAAACTGGTACTTTAACCGTTGATGAGATTGAAGTTGCTGATATTATTGATGTTAATGGTAAATCATCAGAATGTGTTGCTCGTTGTGCTTACCTTAATGCTTTCTTTGAAAGAAATTTAACTAATAAAATTGATGAAGCAATTTACCAAAAATTCCAGAAAAAATTTAATCCTGATCAAATTAAACTACTTGATGACATTCAATTTGATCATGAGACTAAAATTAATACTGTGTTAATTAAAGAAGGTAATTTAACAAAACAAATTACTAAGGGTTCAATTACTGAAATGATGAAGTTAATTACTAAAGTAGTAATTAATGATAAAATTTTTCCTTTGAATGATCATTTTAAAACAAAAATTAATAACTTAGTTACTAATTTAAATCAAAAAGGTTTTCGGGTAATCATTGTTGCTTCAAAGCAAACAGCTAAAATTAGCCTTAATAATTTAGTTTTTGAAGGCATTATTTCTTTTGAAGATAAATTAAAAGATGGAATTAAAAAAGTTATTAAAACAATTTATGATTCTGGGATTGATTTAAAAATCCTAACTGGTGATTCTTTGGAAGTTTCTCAAATTATTGCTAACAAGTTAGCTATGAAAAAAGAAAATGCCTTCATTGGTCAAGATTTATCACATAATAATAATGAAAAATTATATCAAGAAATAATTAATGCTAATATCTTTGCTAAATTATCACCATTTGAAAAAGCAAAAATTATTGAAACTTTAAAATTACATAATGTTGTTGCTTATTTAGGTGATGGCGTTAATGATGCTGGAGCTTTAAAACTAGCTGACGTTGGGATTTCAGTTAATAATGGTACACCAATTGCCAAATATGCTGCTGATGTAATTTTATTAAAAAAGGATTTAAACGTTTTAGAACACTCTTTTATTAAAGGACGAGAAATATTCTATAATGCTCTTAAATATATTAAATTAACTGTTGCATCAAACTTTGGCTTAATGTTAACGTTATTAATTAGTTCAATTTGATTTGATTTCTCAGCAATGTCACCAATTCAATTGTTAATGCAAAATTTAACTTTTGATTTAGCTAATTTATTATTTGTGATTGATAAAGTTGATAGTGTTGCCATTAAAAAACCACTAAAATGAAATATTAAAACGATATTTCCTTTTGTAATTGTCAATAGTATCTTGATAGCAGTCATTAGTATTACTAATTTTTTAATTGTTGGTTATGGTTTTGATTTCTTTAATGACATTAATCAAAATCCTGATTTTACTAATCGTGATTTAGCAATTAAACAATTTCAAACAATGTTCTTTATTGAGTCAATGGTTAGTCATATTTTCTTTATTTTCTTTGCGCGAACAACTAAAATTTCAATTATTCAATCTTGACCAGCACCAATATTTTTGTTTGGTATGTTAGGCTTTTTATTAATTCCGTTTTTATTTACGTTTGTTAATCCGTTAGCTAATACTTTTGCATTAGTTCAACCACCATTATTATGACTAGCAGTATTGCCAGGATTAATTATTGTTAATTGAATTTTAGTTGAGTCTGCCAAGGCAATTTTGACAAAAAAATTTAAGATTTGAATTTAAAGTTATTTAATGATTAACATTAAATAACTTTTTTATTGAGATTAAAAAATAATACTGCTTTTTTTGGTTTTTTAAAGATGTATAATAAAAATGGGATACAGGGAACCTATTATAATTATTAATATTAATAATAGAAAGGAAGAAGATTAACTTTTTAGTTAAAGTGAAATCGAAAAAAGGTGAAAAAATGACAGATTTATTAAAAAATGAAATTATTTTAGAGAAAAAGAAACCAAAAAAATTATATAAAAATTGAAAATTTTATACTATCTCATTGGGCACTATCATAGTTGTTACTGGTACTGGATTAGGAATTTACTATGGTCTTGAAGCTAATAATCCTGGTACAATATCACAGTCCTAACTGAACAAGAGATTGTTGATGCAATTAATCAAAAAAATTACCAAAAAACAATTGCTATTAAAACAACAATTGAACAATTAAAAGAAGATATTAATTCTAGTTTTATTAAAAATCAATTGAGTAAAAATACGAAAAGTCAATTTAATGATCAGTTGTTTAATCTTAAACAAATTAGTAATTCTGATGGGACAATATTGACTGATGATGAATTGTTAAATGTTAAAACAATCAATGCTTTAATTAATTATGATTATGGTGCAATTATTAATCAAACAACGAAATTAACAATTAAGATTATTGTTAACGAAAAAGAAATTGTTAATGCAATTAACGAAGCAAGTTATCAAGTACAACAACTAGTGAATGATCAAGTACGAAATATTCAAGCTAAAATTACGGGGGATTTTATTGCTGAACAATTAAATGATGAAATTGGTGAAGCTTTTAATGCAAATATCTTTGAAATTGAAGGTTTAATACTTAATGGTCGGAATTTACAAGATCGTGATTTAACAACTATCGGAGAACTTGAAACTCAAATTAAATATAAGTATGGAAAAATTAGTGGTAATTTAACTAACTTAAAAATTATTGTTACCACAGCTGAACAACAAATTGTTGATGAAATCAACAGGATAACTTTCACCTTAGAAACAATTGAAGTTACTGTTAGAAAAATTGAACAATTAATTAGCAACAATTTTATTAAAGTACAATTAAATCCTGAAATTGCTGAAATTTTTAAACCAGATGCCTTTAAATTAAAAAGAATTACCATTAATGATCGAAATTTAGAAGATGAAGATTTATCAATATCTTCATTAACATTAGGTAAAATAATTGAAACAAAAATTAACTATAATTATGGAACAATTCTTAATCAAAAAACTAATTTAATAATTAAAGTTGCTTTTAGTCAACAACTTGTTGTTGACGCAATCAATGAAACAACCTATCAAGTAGAGCAACTAGTAAATGATCAAGCAATAGACATTGAAACTAAAATTACAGGTAATTTTATTAAGGCACAACTAGTTGGGACAATTGAAAAATATTTTGACCAAGATAAGTTTTTATTTAATAAAATTACTGTTAATGGTGTTAAATTGCAAAATCAAGATTTAACCAAAGTTCAAATAATTGATGCTAAGATTAATTATAGTTATGATGAAATTCTTAACCAAGAAACTAATTTAAAAATTAAAGTAATCAGTAACTAAAAAGTTTAATTATTATTAAATTTAAACTTTTTGATTAATTATTTAATTGAAAATTTAAAAAACTAACGATAATTCGTTAGTTTTTTATTTGATAAATTTGGTGAAAATATTTTTTTTGATTCATTTCATCTTTGGTATAATACACTACAAGGATAATAGTTACGTTTGTATTTTAAAAAGGGATAATAGGAAATACATTAATAGAGTGAGGCAATTCACTTATTTTTTGTTAACAGGATAAAAAATAATTAAAGAATACTAAAGAAAGGGATTTAGGAAAAATAATATGGCTATTTTGTCGAAATATCAAAATGAATCAAAAAAAATATATAAAAATTGAAAAATTTACGCTATCACCTTAGGAATTATCGTGCTTGGTGCTGGTGCTGGCTTAGCAGTTTATTATACTACTCATAATAATAACCAACCAATAATTGAAGAATCGCCAACTAACGATCAAGATGTGGTTGACGCAATTGCTACAGCAAATTATCAATTAACCGTTCAAATTGATAGTGATGTTGTTGATGTTAATAATCAAATCAACTCAGAATTCATTGAAGAACAATTAAAAACTGAAATCAAAACAATTTTTAAGCGGGATTTATTTAAATTCAATCAAATTACGATTGGTAATCAAAAATTAAAAAATAGTGACTTAAACCAACTTGGAACAATAATTACCCAAATTAATTACAATTACGATAGCATTACCAATCAAAATACCACTTTAACAATCAAAATTGATGGCATTGATGATCAACAAATTGTTAACGTCATTAATAAACTTAATTATCAAATAACAACTGCTGTTAATAGCCTTGCTGGTGAAATCAAAATTACTAGTGATTTTATTAAGGAGCAATTAAATGAAGAAATTAAAACTGTTTTTGATGGTAAATTATTCCAATTTAAAGAAATTAGGATTGGTAATCGAAAATTACAAGATCGTGATTTAACAACATCAGGAATAATTTATACTTTAATTGCCTACAACTATGGCTCAATTACCAATCAAACAACTAGTTTAGCAATTGAAGTTACTGGCATTGATGATCAACAAATTGTTAAAGCAATTAATCAAACAAGTTATCAAATTGAAGTTGCCGTTAATAGTTTTGCTAATCAAATCAAAATTACTAGTAACTTCATTAAAGAAAAATTAACTGGTGAGATTGCTAAAGCTTTTGCTAATAATTGATTCCAATTTAAAGAAATTACGATTGATAATCGAAAATTGCAAGATCGTGATTTAACAACATCAGGAATAATTTATACTTTAATTGCCTACAACTATGGCTCAATTACCAATCAAACAACTACTTTAACAATTAAAGTTACTGGCATTGATAACAAACAAATTGTTAATGCCATTAACCAAACAAATTACCAAATAAATACTGAATTTAATAATCAAGTAAAAAATATTAATCTTTTAATTACTAGTAACTTTATTAAAGAAAGGCTAAATAGTGAAATAAAAAATGCCTTTAATTCAGCATTATTTAAATTTAATCAAATTACCATTAATGGCCGTAATTTACAAGATAGTGATTTGACAAAAGCACAAACAATTACTACTAAAATTAACTATGATTATGGTTCAATGGTAAACCAAGAAACTATTTTAATAATTACTATTACCATAAATCATCAACAAATTGCTGAAGCAATCAGTAACCAAACTTACCAAATTGAAACTAGTGCTGGCAAAAAATATCAAGAACTTAGCGCATTAATTACTAGCGATTTCATTAAAGCTAAATTACCTACGAACATACAAAATGCCTTCGACTCTAACTTATTTACCAAGCAAGCGATTATTAATCTAAAAACTAATCAAGCACTAACAGACCAAGATTTAGCAATATCTGGTATTCTTAATTTAAAACTTATATATAATTATGGTTTTGCGATTTCATATAGTTGCCAATTAACAATTAACCTTACTCCAATTTATAGTGATCAACAAATTGTTGATCAAATTAATAATACAGGTTGATATATGTGAAATTTTATGACGAGTCATAGTGCTACTAATCGTCTTCAACAACTAAAAGCAGAATTTAAGGAACGTTTCTATACAGAACAAGAACCAGATATCCAAGAACGAATCAAAAAATATATGATAATCACTAAAATTATTAAAGAAAATGGTCAAGAACTAACTGAAGAAGATTTAAAAGAGAGATTTTATTTGAAAAATGTAACTTTCAAATATGATTTTAACCAAATTAAAAATCAATCTTTTGTTCTTGAAGAACTTGGGCATATAATTTGAAATTTTTCTTTCTTTTAATCCTTAATAAGTAAAAAACTAAAAACTTCAATTTAACAAATTGAAGTTTTTTTATTATTTTTATCGTCATAAAAAACACTTTATAAGTGTTTAATTAATAACTTAAAAATAAAAAAATGTATAATAAAAAAAAGAGGATATTGAAAAAAAATTATTTTTAGTACTAAAAATAAATGGGGGGCATATATAGTATGAAAGGTAAAACTACTAAAGAAAAAGCAGGGGCTAATTTAATCGCCAATGAAAAAGAAATTGTGCGAGGAATTAATCAAGCAAACTATAAAATAAAAACTGCAGCTGGTGTTGAATCAAAAAACATTGATGAATTAATTAATTGAAAATTTATTCAGTCAAAATTAAATAATAAAATCAATAAGATGTTCAATATTGGTTCATTCAAATTTTTAAAAATAACTGTTAATGATAAACCACTTCAAGATCATCACTTGATTGAAAATGGCAGTATCAAAGCTAAAGTTAATTATCACTATGGTACCATCAAACGACAAAAAACAAACTTATTAATTGAACTAACAGTTAGTGATCAACAAATTGTTAATTCAATTAATAAAAGTGAATATCAAATTCAAACTATTAGTTATAGTACTGAACAAAGTATTAATGATTTAATTACAGGTAATTTTATTAAAGAAAAACTACCAAATGATTTTAAAAATGCTTTTGATCTTAAATCATTTCATTTTAACCAGATCATAATTAATAACCAACCTTTACGATATAATGATTTAATTCAAAATGGGACAATTATTACTAAAATTAATTATGATTATGGACAAATGAAAAACCAAGAAACCCATTTAACAATTAAACTTGCTGTTAGTGATCAACAAATTATTGAAGAAATTAAAGAAAAAAACTATAAAATATCAACCTTGGTTGATAATCAAGTAAAAAATATTAATGCTTTAATGAAAGGAAATTTTATTGTCCGACAATTAACTGGTGAAATTGCTAAAGCCTTCAAGGCAAAATCTTTTATCTTCCAAAAAATTATCGTCAATGGTAAAGATTTAACAGAAAATGATTTAAGCAAAGATGGGACACTTAATGTTAAAATTAATTTTAATTATGGTGCAATTAAAAATCAAAGTACTAATTTGACAATTACTTTAACAGGAATTGGTAAACAACAAGTTATTGATGTTATTAATAAAACAAATTATGAAATAAAAACGGAAATTAAAACTAAAGTTAATAGGATAAACAGTTTAATTAATGCAAAATTTATTAAAAAACAATTAACTGGTGAAATTGCTAAAGCTTTTAATCCCAAATCATTCAAGTTCAAAAAATTGACACTCAAAAATGTTAATCTAAAAGATAATGATTTATTTTTAACTAAAACAATTGAAGCTAAAGTTAACTATGATTATGATACAATCATCAACCAAGAAGCAAACTTAAAAATTAAATTAACAGTAAGTAAAGAACAAGTTGTTGAAGAAATTAAAAAAATCGATTATCAAATCACAACCCCAATCAATACAAAAAATACTGCTGTTGGCGATTTAATTACTAGTGATTTTATGGGCGCAAAATTAAGTGGTGAAATTGCTAAAGCATATGATCCAAAATTATTTAAATTTAATATCATCACAATTGCTGGTCATAATTTAACAAATAGTGATTTAAAAACTGCTAAAATCCTGAATGCTAAAATTAATTATCGTTATGGTAAAATTGCTGGCCAAGAAACTAATTTAAAAATTGAATTAACAGTCAGTCAACAGCAAATTGTTGAGGCAATTAAAAAAGGAAATTATCAAATTATCACTAAAGTTGATAGTGAAGCTAAAAGTATTAGTGATTTAATTAATCCAGAATTTATTAAAAAACAATTGACCGGTGAGTTTGCTAAATACTTTGATATTAAAAGTTTTATCTTCCAAAAAATTACCATTAATGACAAAGATTTAACAAATAGTGATTTAATGGTTCCTGAAACATTGGCGGTTGAAATTAATTTTAACTATGGGGCAATCAAAAACCAAAAAACTACTTTAATCATTAAATTAACTGGCATTAGTAAACAACAAATTAGTGATGTTATTAATAAAATTCATTATCGAATTACCACAACGATTAATACTAAAGCTAACAGTTTTGCTAAGATAATTAACGGTGATTTTATTAAAGAACAACTAACAGGCGATATTGCCCAAGAATTTAATCCAAAATTTTTCAAATTTAACAAAATAGCAGTTAGTGGTGATAATTTAAGTGATAGTGATTTAACAACAGCCGGAATTATTAATACAACAATTAATTATAACTACGATACTGTTGTTAACCGTGAAACTAACTTGACAATTAAAACTGTTGTTAGTGATAAACAAATTGTTGATGCTATTAATAGTCCAAAAGATGAATTAAAAATTTTTAGTACTGTTAATAATAAAATTGAAAAAATTAATGATATTATCACTGAACAATTTATTGTTAATAAATTAATGGGGGAAATTGCCAAGGCTTTCAATCCAAAAGCATTTAATTTTAGAAAAATTACTGTTGCTGGTCATAATTTAAAAGAAAGTGATTTAGCAGCAGCAAAACCGCTTACTGCTAAAATTAATTATGATTATGGTTCAATTCTTAACCAAGAAACTAATTTAAAAATTGAATTAAAAGTTGGCGATGATCAAATTGCTAACATAATTAAAAAAATTGATTATCAATTAACAACAAAAGTTGATAGTACAACTAAAAATATTAGTGCTTTAATTACAGGTAATTTCATTAAAAGTAATTTAAATGGTGAAATTGCTAAAGCTTTTAACATTAGTTCTTTTGCTTGCCATAAAATTACCATTAATGATCTTGATCTGCAAGATCGTGATTTAACAACACCAAAAACAATTTATGGGGTAATTAATTATGATTACGCTAAAATTAAAAATCAAAGAGCTAATTTAACCCTGAAACTAACAGGAGTAAGCCAAAAGCAAACTGTTAATGCAATTAATGAAACAAGGTATGAAATTATAACTCCAGTTGATAGTCATGCTAAAAATATTAGTGCTTTAATTACTGGTAATTTCATTAAAAATGAATTAAGTCATGAGATTGCGAAACCATTTGATATTAATGCTTTTAACTTCCACAAAATTATCAATAATGGTAGTGATTTAAAAGATGACGACTTAGTTAATCCTGGAACAGTTAAAGTTAAAATTAGTTATGATTATGCGCGAATTAAAAATCAAGAAACTAATTTAGCAATTAAATTAACTGGTGTTAGCCAAAAAGAAACTGTTGCAGCAATTAGTAAGATTAAATATCAAATCTCAATTACAATTAACAGTAAAATTAGTAATATTATGGAATTATTTAATAATGATGCGATTGTTGCAGAATTCCCTTCTGAAATAAAAAAAGCATTTGATATTAAATTATTTAAATTTAACAAAATTACCATCAATGATGTTGATTTAAAAAATACTGATTTATTGGTTGCTAGAACAATTGGTGCCAAAATTAGTTATAACTATGGTGTTCTCAAAAATCAAACCATGAATTTAATCATTGATGTCGTTGCTAGTGATCAACAAATTGTTGAAACAATTAAAGCAACAAAATACGAAATGGCAACAACAATTAATCGTAGTGCCAAAAGCATTAATGAATTAATTACTGGCGTTTATATTAGTAATAATTTAAGTGGTGAAATTGCTCGCAACTTTAATTTACGTCAATTTAAATTTAAAAAGATTACCATTGCCGGTCATACTTTAAAAGATAGTGACTTATTAACAGCTAAAACTCTTAATGCTAAAATTGTTTATGATTATGGGAAAATTAAAAATCAAGAAACAATTTTCACCCTTGATCTGTCAGTTAGTGATGAACAAATTGCTACAGCCATCAAGAAAATTGTTTACGATAAAAGTATTCCGATTAACAGTTCAATTACCGATCTTAATAATTTAATTACACCTGATTTCATTAAGAAACAATTATCTGGTGAATTTGCTAAACATTTCAAAAATAAATTATTTAAATTTGTCAAAATTCTTGATTATACTAATCATGATTGAACAATCAAAGATTTTCAAATTGCCCAAGTATATGAAGCAAAAATTAATTATGATTATGGTTCAATGCCAAATCAAAAAACTAATTTATTAATTAGAATCACAGCAACTAGTCAACAAATTGTTGAGGCAATTAATAATACAATTTACAAAATTACGACAAAAGTTAATAGCCCAGGAAAAAGTATTAGTGTTTTAACAACTGGTGAGTTCATTAAAACAAATCTTAGTGGCAATGCATATCGTTATGCATTAAATAGTAAGTTATATAAATTTAATAAAATTACCATTAAGGGTGAAGAATTACAAGATAGTGATTTGATTAAACGTGGTGAAGTTAATGCTAAAGTTAATTATGACTATGATTTAATTACCAACCAAGAAACTAATTTAAAAATTGAATTAACAGGTATTAGCCATAAAGAAATAGCTGAGGCAATTAACAAAGCAATTTACTTAATTAGCAATCAAACGGGGTCAACAACTAATAGTTTAAAACCATTAATTACCGAAGAATTTATTACCGAAAAATTAACTGGTGAAACAAAAACATCATTTAATATTAGTTTATTCAAAGTAATCTCAATTGCTGTTGGTAACGATTTAAGTTATCACTTTGATAAAACTGGTACTTATAGTGCTAAGATTTACTATGATTATGGTTTAATTACGAACCAAAAAACTAATTTAACAATTAAAACGAGTGCTAATCTTAATGATGAAAAAGTTACTGCAGCAATTAATAAAGCAAATTATCTTATTGAAAATCAAGTTGGATCAACAACTAATAACCTTAAAATTTTAATTAATGAACAATTTATGAAAGAAAAGTTGTCCGTTGATATTAAAGAAGAATTTAATATTAATTCATTTCGCTTAATTGCCATTAGTGTTAATGGTAATGTAAATTATGCTTTTGCCAAACCGGGAAATTATCTTGGTAAAATTAGTTATAATTATGGCGCAATTAATAATCAAACAACTAATTTAACCTTCATTACGAGCATTAATGAAGCACAAGTTGCCGATAAAATTAATCAATCAAACTATCAAATTGAAACGAGAGTACCAGCAAAAATTTCTGATCTAAAACCATTAATTACTGGTGATTTCATTAAAGAACAATTAACTGATGAATTCAAACAAGTCTTTAAACCTACTTTCTTTAGTTTAATTTCAATCACAATCAACGATTTTACTGAAAAAGCTTTTAATGAAGCAGAAACAATTAATGCTAAAATTAATTACAATTATGAAAAATATAAAAATCAAACAACTAATTTAGCAATCAAAGTTCTACCAAACATTGAAGATGAAAAAATTACTAATGCTATCAACCATAAAACTTACCAAATTTCTGTCAAAGTTGGCGCAACAACTGATAATATTAAACCGTGAGTTAACCCACAATTTATTAAAGAAGCTTTATCTGATGGCATTAAAGATATGTTTTCCGTTGATTTATTTGAATTACTTTCAATTACTGTTAATAATGCTTGAAAGAAATTTGAACAAGTTGGTGTTGTTGAAGCTAAAATTAATTACAATTATGATACAATGAAAAATCAAACAACTAATTTAAAAATTAAAATTAATAAATAATTGCTAATTGATTAAATTATCATTAATAAACTAATAAAAAATTCAGTTATCAAACTGAATTTTTTATTTCTTATAATCAAGAATCATTTTATCAATTAATTCTTGGGTAATTTTGGGATTAACTTGACCTTTAGTAAGTTTCATAATTTGACCCATAAAAAATTTATTAGCTTTAACAGGGTTAGTAAAGTATTCATCAACTCGCATTGGGTTTTCCTGAAATAATTGAGCAATAATTTGACTAATTTCTTGTTGATTGTTAATTATTTTAACATCCCAAATTGTTAATAATTGTTGGGGACTATTTTCATTGGAATTAAAAATTGTCGTTAAAATTTTTTGACTTTGTTTATTATTAACTTTTTCTTGGTTAATTAATTTAATTAACTCCGATAGATGTTGAAAACTTAATCTTGTATCGTTAATATTAATAATATTATTTTGATTAAGATATTTTAATACTGGCCCTAAAAGATAATTAATTGATTCTTTTGGCAGATTATTTTCTTTCACAACTGCTTGGTAAATTAATCGTAAATCCTCGCGAGCTAATAAAATATTAATCTCAGGATCAGTTAAGTTAAATTCGGTTTTTAAATAATTAGCAATTTGATTAGGTAAGAATGGCATATTAGCAATAATCTCATTTATTCATTGTTGATCTAATTGGATTGGAAAAATATTAGGTTCACGGAAATATTTATAATCAATTGATGAAGTTTTTTGACGCATTAAAGCTGTCTCTTTTGTTTTTTCATCAAACCTTCTCGTTTGAGAAATAATTGTTTGATTGTTATTTAATATTGTTGCTTGGCGGATTATTTCAAATTCAATTGCTAAATTAATATTGTGCAACGAATTAAGGTTTTTAATTTCAACTTTTGTGCCTAACACTTTAGCAGCAAGTGGTTTTAAAGAAATATTTAAATCACAACGGAGTGAACCTTGGCTCATATCAGCATCGCTAATATCTAAAGCAACTAAAAGTCTTCGTAAAGCTTGAATATAAGCAACAACTTGTTGACTATTACTAAAAACTGGTTTTGTGACTAACTCTAATAAGGGAATGCCCGCTCGGTTATAATCTAAATAAGTAGCACTACCTTCATGAATTTGTTTTGCGGTATCTTCTTCAATATGAACTCGTTCAAAACTAACAATAAAGGGTTTTTGATCAACGAAAATTGATAGTTGACCATCTTGACCAAAAGGATGATAATATTGGGTAATTTGATAACCTTTTGGCAGATCAGGATAAAAATAATTTTTTCGATCAAATCGTAATAACGGATCAATTTGCATTTTTAAAGCAGTAGCTAATTTAATGGCACTAACAACGACAGCTTGATTTAAAACGGGCATTGTCCCTGGATAACCACAATCAATTTCATTCACTTGGGTGTTTGGTTTTGCACCAAAAGTATTAAGCCCACTTGAAAAACATTTAGTTTTTGTTTTTAGTTCAATATGAACTTCAACCCCAATCGTTACTTGATATTTATTCATCTTCTTCACCTAATAACTTATTTTTAAAATTAATTTGATTACTTAAAAATTGGGCCAAATTTAAAGCAATTTGATCCTTGAATGGCGCAGCATTAATTGTTATCCCAATTGGTAGATCATCAACAGTAGTTAAAGGAATTGTAATTGATGGTGAACCATTGAAATTAGCTAATAATAATAAATCTTCAACATAATCATGTTTTTTTGGTAGGGTAATTGTTTTTTTCAAGGTCGTTTTAATTGGTGGTGCTGGATTACTTGAAGGCATAACAATAAAAGCATCATACTTAGCAAATAGTTGTTCTAATGCTTGGACAATTAAACGGCGAACTTTTTTTGCTTTGAGAAATAATTCTTTTTGATGACCTTCTGATAAAGCATAACTACCAATTACATAACGTCGTTTAACAACATTACCAAAACCAGAAGATCTAGTTTTAATCATTGTTTCTTGATAATTTTTTCCTGGTTTACGAACACCAAAATTAATACCATCCAAACTTGCATGGCAGCTAGTTGCTTCAGCAAAAGAAATAATCATATACACCGGTAATAAAGCAGCCAATAAGTCATGATCAAAATTAACATGATCAACTTGTACTTGATAATTAGTTAATTTGGTCATTAATTGATCAAAAGTAGTTTTAACTGATTTATTCCAATGGTAAAAATCATAATTTAAAACTGCTACTTTTAATCCTGAAACTTGATCAGTTAAGTTTTTAAAATAATTATTTTCATTGCTAGTTATACTAGTTGCATCTTGATCGTCCTTTTTTACTAAAGTATCTAAGACAATAGCAACATCAGCCACATGATTAGCTAAAATTCCCACAGTATCTAAACTTGGCGCATAAGGAAAAACACCATTCCGAGAAATTAAACCAAAAGTTGGTTTATAACCAATAACTCCACAAAAAGCGGCTGGTTTACGAATTGAATCACCAGTGTCAGTACCAATCGAAAAAGGAACAACACCAGCAGCAACTAATGCTGCTGAACCACTAGAACTACCACCAGTAATATGTTTAACATTTCATGGGTTATAAACATAACCAGTATTGGCATAAAGACCATCACCACCCATGCCCAATTCATCTAAAGCAGTTTTTGCTAAATTAATTGCGTGAACTTCTTTTAATAAGCGATTAACAGTACTATCATAATTAGGAATAAAATTAGCTAAAATATTTGAGCAAGCAGTAGTCTTTTGACCAATTGTGGCAATATTATCTTTTAAAACAAAGGGAATACCAAATAATAAGTTATCTGTTGCAACTGTTCAACCTGATAGATTTTTAGCTTTTTTTGTCGCATCTTTTGGGAATGAACTAACAACAGCATTAAGATGATTAAATTTTTTCATTCTTTTAATTGCTGCGCTAATTAAATCTTCGGGGTTAATTTCACCCCTAACTAATAGTTGATGTAATTCAACAATTGAAAGTTTTTGATAATTATTAATTTTCATCATTAACCACCCGATTAATTAAAATATAATCACCTTTAACTTTTGGTGCAGCAGTTAAAACTAATTTTTGATCTAAAGTATCACTAACTTCATCGACTCGTAAATAATGATTAGTAATATCAAATGGAAAATCTAATGGTAAAACATTCTCAGTATCAATTCTTTGTACTAATGCCATTTGTTTGGTAATTATTGCAAATTCTGATAATAAATTTTTGGTTTGTTTGTCATCCAACTGAAAAAATAAATCTTCAGAAAATTGTTGTAAATCGGTTGTGGTAATTTTGGTTTTAAGTTTGGCCATTGACTTACTTCCTTTCTTTTGCAATTTATTAATAATAAATTACTAGCTTATTGTTAATTCTATCATTAATAATTTTGATAAAAAACTTAATCATCGTTTTTAATCAACAACATCAACTCTTCTTCATTAATAATTTTAACATTTAATGCTTTTGCTTTATCAAGTTTTGAACCAGGATCATCACCAACTAATAAATAACTAGTATTTCTACTAACACTGTTAGTAATAGTAGCACCATAATCTTTTAAGAGATGAACAAAATAATCACGTGATTTTGATAAAGCGCCAGTGATCACAAAAGTTTTATTAATAAAAATTTGTTTTGTTTGTGAATCTTTGATCGTGTAAGTAAAATTAAGCTTTGCTGCCTTCAATTTTGCAATTAATTTTTTATTATCCTGATTGGCAAAATAATCAATCACGCTCGTAGCAATTACTGGGCCTAAATCATTAATTGTTGCTAAATTCTCATATTTTGTTTTCATTAAATTATCTAATGTTTTAAAGTTCTTTGCTAATACTTCAGCAGTTTTTTCGCCAACATGTCTAATCCCTAAAGCAAATAATAATCGTTCTAACGAATTTCTCTTTGATTTAAGAATTGTTGCACTCAAATTATTGAATGATTTTTCACCAAACTTTTCCAAATTAATGATTTCTTGGCGGTAATTAACTAATTGGTAAATATCAGCAACATTGTGAATTCAACCTAAAGTAATAAAGCGTTCTAGGGTTTTATCTTTTAATCCTGTTATATCCATCGCATCACGAGAACAAAAGTGAATTAATGATTTGAGGATTCGCGCTGGGCAATTAGTATTAACACAATATTGATCAACTTCAGCAATTACCTGTTCTAAAACACTATGACATTTTGGACAATTAGTTGCTTTCTTAAAAATCTTACTATTCGATTTTCGGTTTTTAGCAATGGCTTTAATTACTTCGGGGATAATATCACCAGCTTTTTTAATTTCAACCGTATCACCAACTCGTAAATCACGCTCAATAATATAATCACCATTGTGCAAGGTTGCATAAGTAATCGTACTACCTGATAAACTAACTGGTTCTAACCGAGCATTGTAAGTAATTCGACCAGTTCGACCAACTGTGGCAAAAATTTCTAATAACTTCGTTACCGTAGTAACAGCAGGAAATTTATAAGCGATTGCTCATCTTGGTGCTTTATTAGTGTTACCCAAGATTTGATACGTTGTTAAATCATTAACTTTAATGACAATGCCATCAATTTCATAAGATAAATTATTGCGAAGTTTTTGATACTTATTAATATAACTTCAAACTTGATCAATATTATGGCATAACTTTCATTCTTGATTAACATTAAAATTATTAGCTGTTAAAATTTCTAAACTTTGACTATGCGTTTTAATACCATCATTTAAAGCATTAATATAATAATAAAGGAAGGCATTCAATTTTCTTTTGCCAACAATCGTTTGGTCTAATTGTCGCAAGCTGCCAGCTGCAGCATTACGAGGATTAGCAAATAATGGTAGATTTAATCGCTTTTGTTCTTGATTTAATTTTTGAAAATCTTTTTTACTTAAAAAAACTTCACCACGAACTTCAAGGTTGTTAGAAAAATTATTTTTTAACGTTGTGGGAATTGTTTTAATTTCTTTAACATTCTCAGTAATATCTTCACCAAAACTACCATCGCCCCTTGTTGCTGCTAATTGCAATTTTTGGTTTTGATAAAGCACAGAAAAAGAAAGACCATCAATTTTTAATTCACAAACATAACTAATTTTAGTTTGACCTGTAATTTTCTTCACTTGTTGATCAAAACGAATTAAATCATCTTTATTGAAGGCATTAGCTAAACTTAACATTTGCGTTTGATGGGCAATTTTTTTTAATTGCGAAGTTTTAACTGATTCACCAACAGTTTTTGTTGGTGAATCAGGTTTAGCAAATTGCGGATATTGTTGTTCTAATTTGACTAATTTTTGATAAAACTGATCATAAACACTATCACTAACTGATGGTTGATTAAGCTGATAATACTCATAATTTCATTGCTTAATCTTATTTATTAACTCATCAACTTCTTTTTTGATCGCTTTTAAATCTGCTTTTTTTGCCATTTGTTACTCCGTATTGTTGTGATTGTTTGTAAAATTAAAGTTATTAATATTATACCTATTAAATAACTTTTGATAATCATCATTAAAACTTGGTAAAATTTGACTCTTACTAGAAAAACGATCAATTAGCAAATGCAAATAATGATGATCATTATCAGCTTGTAAATCTTGTTGATAGTAATTATTATTACCTTTTTGAATGAAATGAATTCCTAAAACTTTAAAATTATGTGATAAATAATTGCGAATATCTTTAATATAATTCAATTGTTCAAATAAAATTTGTTGTTTATTAAAATCATGAATACCAAAATAATCAGTAATTTTATTTAAAGCATCAATATTTAAAGTTTCTAATAAACTTAAAATTGATTCAAATGACATAACCTCAAATAAAGAACGAAGTGTTTTTGACTTTAAAACACCATTATGACTATATTTATAATATCCTGAACGAATAATCCTTCTTGCTGCTCGTAAATTTTTTAAGTGTTCCTGATTTAAGTAGTGATTGCCATCAAGATTTTGCAAGTCACTCATTGATAATTGGCGTAATAAAATTTTCTTTAATGAATTCTCAATCATAAAAATATGTTTTAAATATAATAATCGTAAATCAACATTTAATAATAATAATCAATCCAAATCATGATTAGGATAACTTTTTTTTAATTGTCCTAAATATTTTTCATCAACAAGATTTTCAACTAATCACGTTTCTGATAATGCCATTAAATTCCCCCCTTTGATTTTTAAGTAAACTAATTAACCTTTAATGGTGTAAATTCCAACTTTTGGTTTTTCTGTTTCAGTTTTTGGTTTATCTTTTTTGGTTATTTTTTCTTTTTTGAGTAATTCTTGCTCTAATAACTCATTAATATTATTATAATGGTTTTGATAAGTTGATGTTAAATCAAAGGTTTGCGAAAAATTATTAAGTTTATTTGTTTTATTACTAGCAAAGATTTCTTCCAATTGTTGATCATAATGATCAATTTTGCGAGTTTCTTTTTTGCTAAAGAAGTTCTTGAAGAAGTTCTTAACATTAAAGATTGAAATAAATTGTTTAAAGTTAATGATCATTCCTAAAACAACAACTAACCCAATGCTTCCTAAAACACCATAACCAACAATTGCTAACGTTAAACCAGGGTTGGTAATATTTTTCACTGGTGGGTAAGTTGGATATAAATATAGGTAACCAAATAATACTGTGATAATCATTGGTAAAATTAAAATTAAAATATTTTGAACAATATAACGGAGATCACTATTATAAGTTAAATTCTTTCAAATATAAACTCAAATTGCAATCAAGCGGTAAATTCACCCAATTACCATTGAAAATAAAATCATATACAATGCTCAATCATAATAACCAGTAGCTGATAAACTTCAACCAAAAATAACTGCTAAAACTAAAACAATTGCTGCTTGAATATATGATCCTCAAATTGTTTCTTTATGTTTAACGGTGGCGTTAACAATTACTCGCCCAGGTTCTGTCGCCACTTCAACAGCATTTTTTAACGATAAAAATAAAATAAAAGTTGGACTAGATAAAAAGAAATTAAAAAAGATACTACTGTTAGGGTTAGTAGTATTACTATATTGTTGACCATAAATTGTTCCAATCGTATATTGAGCAATCACAAATTGTAAGATAAAACAAAAAGCCGCTACCATATATGAATACATTTCAAATTTGGTATAAGTTGCTCATTTAATTCGACCACTCTTAGCAATCCAATAACCAAAAGCATCACGAAATGAACTAATTAAAATTAAAGCAATATTTCTAATGGTTGTGGCAATAATTAAATAGTAAGCATAAATTGTTGTATAAGACAAATTTAAAAAGATTGTAATTAAAATAATATCAATGTTGGAAATTAACACTTCAGGGAGGCGACTTAAAGCAACCCACCATGATTGCCGTAATAACCGTTTTTGGCGAATCCATTTTTTATCTTGTAATCATGGATATTCAATTTTAATAATAATATAAGTAACAACAGTTTTAATAATCCCACAAAGCAAATAAGAAAAAAACGGAACAAAAAATGGCATATTCGGAACTAAAAATAAAGCAATTAACATGATATACATAATGATTTCACTGAAAACAAAAACAAGGCGATTTAAATAAGCCTTCTGATCTGATTGAATTAAATTTTGATAAGCACCAGAAAAATAAAAAAAGATTAATTCTTTTGATGCTAAACAAAGAATAACAATCGCTAATTCTCAAAAAGAAATATCAATATTAAAACCAATAAAAACGCCAGGAACAAAATAACGTAATAAAGCAATTAAAGCAGCAATGCCAACAACAATCGCTAAATAAATTTTCCCCATATGTTGATACTTTTTTTTCGTTGTATTAACAATATCATTAACTGTATCATAATCACCATTTTGGAGCGGGCGATATAAAGAAAACATTGTAATTAACCCTAACCCACCTTCAGTTAGTGATAAATAAGCAAGGAAGGAAACAATAACACGAAGTAACCCAACAAACTCACCTTGATATTGACTATTAATAACAAAAAGAAAAGTAAATTGGAATAACGAAATAATGATTGTCATTATCACACCAATTAAAGTATTAAAAACTGCTCTTCTTGTTGACATAATTTATTATTTTACTCCTGTCGAGATTATCAAAATTTAAACTAAATATCGTAAAAAAATTATCAATAGATTTATTTTATCACTTTTTTTAGGAAAAATTAGTTGTATTCATTGAAACAAAGAACTAATTAGATAAAAAATCTCTTGTAAGAGATTTTTTATTTTTCGATCTTTAATTGTTAAGATTGATTTGATTGATAAACACTAAAAAAGCACCTAAGTTTTTTATTACCAATTTTCTTTTGAGGATTAGACTTGATCAGAATTTTTATCCTAGTATTTGCTATTCTGATAGTCCCAGTTATACCTAAAATAATTGTCCTCAAAAGATTTCATATTTTTTCTACCCTAAAATTAATTAACCTTTCATTGTTTATCATAACTATCTTTTAATAAAAAACAATAAACTATGAGTTGTAATTTATTATCTTAAAAATTAAGAGAAATCAAACTTAAGATTTGTTTGTAAGATTAAATCCTTTGGCCATCAATCTCACTAATTCTTGTTGTAAATTAGGTAAAAGAATCGTTTTTTGATTTAAATAATTCAATGGTGGCAATAAATTTTGAAAACTTAAATGATAAGCAAATAACATGATTTTATTTGCCATTTGATAATTTGAACCATATTTTTGATCACCAACAATTGGTAGTTTTAAATAAGCTAAGGTTGCGCGAATTTGATGTTTTCTACCAGTCACTAATTGACACTCAACTAAAGTGAAACCATTTAATACTTTGATTGGTTTAATAATTGTTTGGCAAGTTTTAGCATGATCAGTTTTATTTTTACTAAAAATCATTTTTTGTTGTTCTTCATCATGGTAGATAAACCCACTAAGATCTTTTGTTTGTTTTAAACGACCATGACAAACTGCTAAATACTTTTTAATAATATTATTACTAATTTGTGCCTGCATTAACATTTGTTGGACAATTTTTGTTTTTGGATAAATTACTAAGCCTTTAGTTAATTTATCTAAACGATATAAATGACTAATCGTAAAAGTTTGACTATTAAAAAGTTCTGGCGCTGTTTGTAATAAATAATAGCGAACAATATTATCTAACGATTGACTACTTGGACTATGAATAACAAAACCATGATCTTTAATCACAACTAAAATATTTTGATCTTGATAACTAATGTCTGGTTTTAGATTAGGATTATTTATCGCAGTTTTATCGGATTTATTTTCTAGGACTAATTTATTATCATATAAAAAAATTAAGTCATTTTCTTGTAATAAATACTTAAAATTAGTAATTCTTTTACCATTAACTTTAATTTTTTTTTGATAAAATAAATGATAAATTTGTGATAATGGTGCTGTTTTAAATGTTTTTTTTAAAAAATTAAGTAAAGTTTGGTTACTATCATTGTTTTTAACAACTAATTTAATCATCATTAATTCACTGTTATTAATAAAGAAATTGTTGCAATTGTATTAATTAACATATGGAGACCAATGGTATAAGTAGTATTACCACGAGCAATAATAAACAATAATGGGGCTGCAAGTGACATACCTAAATAACCAAAAATATGATTTCAATCGCCACTACTAATAATATGCATAGCAGGAAAATAAACTGCTGATGCAAAATAACCTAATCATTTATAACGAACAATACTGAAAGTTCCATAACGATAAGAAATTTCTTCATTAATTGGTGCTAAAAAAATTGAACCTAAGATTAAAGCAAAAATTCCTAATGGCGTTGTTGCCATTAATTCTAATTGGTGTTGATTGCTACTTTCACCATTATCAGTAACAAAAAAATTAGTTTGATTAACAGCATTAGAAATAGTATTAAAAATTAAATTTAAGATTGCAACAATTATTAAGAAGGTAATCACTCATAATAATAAACTCATTTTTGCTTCTTTAAAAGTTGCTTTGATTTGTTTTCTTAATCCTTTATTAGTAAAAACAACAATTAATGAACCAATGAATTGAATTACAACCTGAATCAAGAAAGAAACTGCAGAAAATAATGGCAAATTTTTTTCTTGATCAATCAGATTAGTTTGTTCAATAAATAAAACAACAATGAAGGCACTTAGAAAACCAAACAGAAAATGACTATATGCAGCTCAAGCACCATACTTTGTCATGGCTTTCCAATCAATAATAAAAACAATCGCCATCCCAATAATTGGAACTAATCTTATTAAAACTAAATTTAATGTTGTTCAAGGAGCACCAGCATCATCAGAATCAATATGATAACCATAAACTTTAACAAAACTATAAATAATTGGAATTAAAATAAATGTCGCAAGATAAATAATTGTTACAAACCAGTTAGTATTTTTAAAATTAAAAGGAAAATCATGATCAGAAGTAAGTTCTTTAGTTTGAAAAAACTTTAACTTTGAATTTTTAACTTTATTATTACCATCAGTTTGATGATTAGCATTAGAAATTTTATTAAAAAAACTATGATATTGTTGTTCAGATTGATTTTTTATTAATTTATTGTCACATCTTGGAAACAAAATTATCAGTCCCTATCTAAATTAATTTAAATTAACTATTTTTTATTTAGTATAACATAATAATTTATCATTTTTATCGCAGAGTTAAAAATATCTCCATATTAGAAAATTTTAAAAAAATATTTTATTAGTGTTTTTTAAAAATTAATTGTTATAATTACGATGTAAAATAAAGAATCATAAAAATGGTTAAAGATTTATTCAGGTGAATTAAATAATGAAATGAAAACGCATATGAATATCTTTCTGGCTATTAACTTTTTTAGCAGTTTTTATTGTAACTTTAATCAATCGTACGCCATATTTTTTATTAGGTGGCTCAAGTTCTGTTGCTTCATTAATGGAACAATTATTGACAAGATATCCAGATAATCATAAAAAAGGGGATTTTAACTATGTTAGTTCAGCATCAGCTGGTGCACCACCACGAGTTGAAACTAATCTCTTTGGAATTGGTTGATTATCAGAAGAATATCATATTAATCCACCAGATAAACCAAAAGTAAAACCAAACTTAATTGACTTTCAAATGATGAAGGATGCATTAATTATTGTTTATAATGTTCCGCAACAATATTTAGTTACTCCAGGCACAATCTTAGATTTTGATAGTCAAAAAATTCAACAAATATATTTAGACAATAAACCTTGAAATGAAGTTTTTCCAAGTTTATTTAAAAAATATCTGCCAACTAAAACTTTTACAAGACCTAATGGTTCAGGTACTAGAACTGTTTTTGATCAAAAAGCATTAAACAGTGACAGTTATTATGCTGCTAATACTGTTGATTCTAGTAGTGCTATGTTAAACCTTGACCCAGGAAGTATTGGTTACACATCATATGCTGATTATAGTCAAGCAAAAGCAATTAATGTAACAGCAGGAACATGGGAAAACTTTGAAGCAAATTATGATACTATTGAAACTAATATTTATAGTCTATGACGACCATTCACTGGAATTATCAATAAAACTTATAAATATAAAGATGAAATTGCCAAATTTTTAAGGTGAATCTTTAGTGATGAACCAATTGTTACTGAAATTTTTAAAAAATATGGTCCACGAATTAATATTAATGATTCAGTTAATCAAGAATTAAATACATGATTAACACAATTTAATTAACGTAAAACAAGTCTAAAAACCTAAAGGGGAGACAATTGTGGAAGAAAAAGAACATGATAAACAAAAAAAATCACAAAGGACAAACAATTTTTGATCAAAAATTAATTTTTTTAATCGCGAAAAAAATGATAAAAAAATTACTGATGAAATTAAAAATCGTAATGATATCATTGCTAAAATCATCATTTATTTTTTCTTAACAATAACATTACTATTCCTTTCAGCTTTAATTGCTTTTGTTATCGCTGAATCAATCTCAGCATTTAAAGAATTTGGTTTTTGAAATATGTTAGTTGGTAATCGTTGAGCACCAACTGAAAAAACTCCTTCATTTGGAATTCTGCCTTTTATTACTGCAACCTTTTGAGTTTGTTTATTTTCAATGATTTTAGCAATTCCTTTAGGAATTTTTACATCATTATTTATTTGTGAATTTTTACCTAAAAGATTAAAAAAAATTAGTTTAACATTTGTTGAATTACTTTCAGGTATCCCTTCTGTTGTTTTTGGGGCTTTTGGTTTAATGGTTATTGGTCCAATTTTTGTTAAGATGGGAGCACCAACAAAACAAAATATGATGACTGCTAGTTTTATTCTAGCTTTAATGGCGTTGCCAACAATTATTTCATTATCTGTTAATGCCATTAATGGTGTTGCTAAATCATACCGTTATGCTTCTTTAGCATTAGGCATTAGCCAAAGTAAGACAACTTTTAAAATCGTTTTTAAAACAGCGGGAACAAAAATTATTGGTGCAGTAATCTTTGGTTTTGGGCGAGTAATTGGTGAAACAATGGCGGTGATTATGATTGCTGGTGGGAGTGTTTTTCCTCCTGACGTTGGCAATGGGCCCCTTGCTTTCTTTTTCTCTTCAATCACCACTTTAGCAGGAATTATTGGGATTGAAATTAATGAAACAACAAGTGCTCTCCACAATTCAGCTTTATATGGCGTTGGTGTCTTCTTATTCATTATCGTAACAATCATCAACTTAATTGTTTTGGTTATTTACAAAACTCATGATCATAAATTAAGAAAAATTTATAAAAATAAACACGACAAATTAAAAACTTTAAAATTAAATGAAACAGAAATGAAAAATCTGATTACTGAAAAAATAATTAGTAATCGAAACCTTAACAAATTTTTTGATTGTTTTAGAGTTTTTGTTATGGCTTTTGCTTGAATTATTACCACTGGTTTAATTTTATGAATTATTGGTGATGTAATTTTGGAGGGGATTTTCAATTTACATCCAAGACCTGGTGAAAGCATTTGAAACTTTCACATTACAAAATTCTTTACAATTACTAGTGATCCATTGACAGGACAAGGTGGTTATATTTCGTTATTAGCAACAACCTTTTTATTAGTTTTTGTGGCAATTAGCCTTGCAATGCCAATTGGAATTATGATTGCTGTTTATTTAACGGAGTATAATACTACTAAAGCTAAAGGTTTTGGTAATTTTATTCGATTTTTCTTGAATACATTATCTTCAACACCATCCATTATCTTTGGGATGTTTGGTTTAATGTTATTTATTGATTTTTTAGGATTTGGTTTTACAATTATTAGTGCCGGATTAACTTTAACAATTGTTGTTTTACCGGTAATTATTAAAGCCGTTGAAGACACTTTAAGGGCAGTACCAAATGAATTTCGTGAAGCATCATTAGCCTTAGGGGCCAACAAAATTACAACAATTTTAAAAGTTGTAATTCCCAATGCCCTATCAGGAATTATCATGAGTATGATTTTAACAATGGGTCGAGTAATCGGTGAATCAGCACCAGTATATTTAACACTAGGAACAACCTTGCAATTTCCTAACAAAGGATTCCTAAGTTCTGGTCAAACTTTAACAACTCATATTATTTTCTTAAATAAAGATTCACCACTACCGAATAAAATTAATTTAATGTACGAAACAGCTTTTACAACGATCGTACTAATTTACATCCTAAACTTCTTAGCCAAATACTTTTCCAATAAAGCTAATAAATTATCACAGTCAGGAGACAAAAAACAATGAATAACGGTTGAATTGCTGAAGTCAAAAATCAGTGAAAAAAAATCCAAGATGATTGAAAAGAAAAAAAGCAAACCAAAAAACAAAGTAGAGTAGACACAACAAAAATAAAAACCGAACAAAAAATGACAAAACAAAATAATAAAAAAACTCCAGTTGTTAATAATCCAAATAGTAAAGTTTTTCGCGTTGAAAATTTAAATTTTTATTACAATCATGGTAAAAAACAAGCTTTATTTGATATTAATATTGAATTTGAACGTAATAAAGTTACAGCATTAATTGGCCCTAGTGGTTGTGGTAAATCAACATTGTTGCGAACTTTAAATCGCATGAATGATTTAATTGAAGGATCAAAGGTTAAAGGTAAAGTATGATTTAATAATCAGAATATTTATGAAAATAATAAAAACATTATTTCTTTAAGGACAAAAGTTGGTATGGTATTTCAAAAACCAAATCCATTCCCAATGACAATTTATGATAATATAGCTTATGGTCCAAGAAATCAGGGCATCAAAAATAAAAAACATTTGAATCAAATTGTTGAAGAATCACTAAAACAAGCTGCACTCTATGATGAAGTTAAATCACATTTATTTGATTCAGCCTTATCATTATCAGGTGGCCAACAACAACGTTTATGTATTGCTCGGGCATTAGCTTTAAAACCGGAAGTCTTATTAATGGATGAACCAACATCAGCATTAGACCCAATTGCTGCAGCAAAAATTGAAGAATTAATAAATCAATTAAAAAAAGATTATACTATTATTATTGTTACTCATTCAATGCAGCAAGCAGCACGAGTTTCCTACCAAACTGCTTTCTTCTTAAGCGGTAAATTAATTGAATTTAATGAAACAAAAAAACTATTTTCACGACCATCCAAAAAACAAACTGAAGATTATATTACTGGTCGTTTTGGTTAAAATAAAATAGTGACGGATTGGAGGACAAATTAAAATATGTTAATCGCTAAAAATCGTTTTGATAATCAAATTAAAAAATTAAAAGAAGATGTTTTAGATTTATTAGCAAGTGTTAAAAAAGAATTGCAAGATGCTTTAGAAGCAATTCAAAAACATGAGTATGAGATTTCAAATCAAATTATTGAAAATGATAAAGAAATTAGGGAGGTTGCAGAAAGCTTAACAACAACAGCAATTTGGCGACTAGCATCACAACAACCCTTTGCTCATGATTTAAGAACGATTGTTGGTTATATGTATATTATTCGTGATTTAGAACGAATTTCTAATTATGCAAAAAATATCTCAAAGTTTAATGTTAAATACAAACCAGAACCACAATTAGTGAAAGAAATTTGTGGGTTGATGACTAAAGGATTTGAGATGATGGATTTAATTGCCAAAGCAATTAATGATAATGATGCTGAATTAGCAAAAGCAACTGCCAAAAAAGATCAAGCAATTGATAAAGCTTATAAAGACGCAATTGAAAAAATTATTAATAGCATTAAAAATGATCTGAAAAAAAACTTAATCAAAGAATATACCATTGGTGTTCAACAATTAAAATATATTGAGCGACTTGGTGATCATTTAGTTAATATTTGTGAAACAATTGTTTATATGAATGATGGTAGATTCACTGATTTATCAACACCAACGGAAGACAATAAAAAATAGTTCTTACTAAATTATTAATTAGTAGTAAAAACTATTTTTTTATTATCATTATCTTTAAGGTTCAATCTTATATTTATTCTTAATAACAGCAAAACCAATTGTGTTATTACCAGTATGAGTTTGCAAGATATTACATAATGGTTCAATTTTAATTTTTTTAAACCCTAATTCTTGGGCTTTAGCAATTGCTTTATCTAACAAATCTTGATCGCATCAAGCATTGAGAACATATAATGTTTGTTGGAAGACATTTTTTGTTTTTTCAATAATTGTTTCTAACATTTCTTTAATCGCGTGATTCATTGTGCGTTTAATTTTGTGACTTTTAATTTTTTCTTTACAAGAAATAACGGCTTTTAATTTTAAAAAGTTTGCTAGATAACTTAATGATGATGGGATTCGACCACCACGTGCTAAATAAGTTAAATTACTTGGAGTTAAAAAGCATTGATAACCTAAACGGAATTGATCTAAGGCTTTAGTAATTTCTTTAATGCCATTCTTTTTTTCGTTTGATAATTGTAAGGCAATTAAAGCCATTGTCTTTAATGGAACACTAGCAGCACCAGTTTCATAAACAACAACACGGTCTTTAAATTCTGGTTCTTGTTGCAAAATGCAAGCACTATCATACTGACCAGAAGCTGCCTGGGCAATCGGCAAAAATAAAATTTGTTCGTATTTTTTTAACACATCTTGTCAATATTCGCGTAATCTTTCACGATTAGTTTGACTTGTTTTTAAGACGTGCTCATCAACAATCATTGCCTGATAAATACCATCACCAGTAATATCAAGGTTATTATCTTCATAAATTTTATTATTGTCATCAATAATTACTAATGGTACAACAGTAAGTTCAGGATATTTTTTAAGTTCTTCTAAACTTATTCCAATTGCTGAGTCAGTTACAATACCAATCTTTTTTTTCATTAAAATCTCCTAACTAAAGTAATTTTAGAACATTATCTATTTAAATGATAACAAAATCTAAATTAGTTAAACTATAAAAATATCTTAAAAAATGACTTTCAAAAAGTAAAGTCATTCGTTAAAATTATTATTTAATATTTTTAGTTACTATGTTTTCTTAAAGTTTTTGCTGTTCTAGCAGTAACTAAAATTACCTTACCATCTTTAGTTCTAAATTTCTGTAAATTAGGATTTCATTTTCTTTTGCTTGCATTCATAGCATGTGAACGATTATTCCCTGAAAGTGGTCCAACACCACTAATTGCGCATTTTCTTGCCATCGCTTGTTACTCCTTTATTAGTTTGCCTTCAATTTCGTTAGTTGTTTTTTATTTTTTGCTTTTAGTTTTAACCTATATATGATAACATATTTTTTTAATATTTTAGAAAAAAAATTAAATTTTTTTGCTAATTTTCCACTAAAATATGGTATAAATATTAATGTATTTATTTCTTTTTTTATTGAAAAATTGAAAGAAATTGAAAGGATATTATTTAAATGACTAACAAATCAGAAGAAATTTATGCAGTTCAAATTTTAGACAAAGCAAAAGTTGGATTACATGCTCGTCCAGTTGCTAAAATTGTTGCAATAACTAATGACAAAAAATACAAAGAAACAACCGTTGAAGTAGTAAAATTAAATGATAATACTAATCTTAATGAAAAAATCACTTTAAACGGTAGCGAACCAAAAGCTAACGGTAAATCAATCTTAAGTTTTATTGGTTTAGCAGTTAAACATGAAAACAAAATTGCGTTTGTAATTCATGGTCCAAATGGTAAAGAAATTATTAATAGCATTAAAAAAGTTTTAAAAGACGAACATTTAATTGCCTAAAATAATTTTAATGGAGGCAAAAAGGACAAAATGGCTGAAATAAATAAAAACAATCAAATCATTGTTACTAAACAAGGTTTGGAAGAATTAAAAACAGAACTGAATAATTTAATTAATTTTAAGCGTGAAGAAATCAAAGAGCGTTTAAAAGCTGCTCGAGCTGATGGTGATTTAAGCGAAAATGCTGATTACACTAGTGCACGAGAAGAACAAGCAAAAAACGAAGCAAGAATTCAAGAATTAGAAATTATTATTGCTAGTGCTGTAATTATTGAAGAACAACGTGATACTAAACAAAATAAAAATGCCATTCGGGTTGGTTCTTGAGTTACAATTGCTCACATGCGAAATAATCAAGTTGATAAAGAAACTAAAGAAAAATTCAAAATTGTTGGATCAATTGAATCTAATCCTTTTGAAGGATTAATTTCTAATGAGTGTCCATTAGCTACATCAATCTTGAATGCAACCACAGGTGATGAAGTTGAAATTAAGGGAATCAAAAATCCTTACAAAGTAAAAATTTTGAAAGTTGAAAATTAAATTATACTAGCTATAATAAATTAGCAGAAAAAAGAGTGTCTACAATATAAAACTTTATTGTAGACACTCTTTTTCCATTTTTGAAGTTGTTATCTTTAACTAACCAAATTGATAGAATTTTTTATATTAATTTAATATTTTTAAAATACATTGTAAATGAAAAGTTTTTTCATACAAAAACTTTAAAATATTCACTAGTTTTTACTCCATCATCTTTTAATTTAACATTAATATTACGCCCTGTTTCTGGTCGTCAATCATAAACAAAAAATATATCACTGGTTGCTGCATAAACATGGGCAACCATTTCTTTTTTAATTTTTCGTAAAACATCTGCTCAAGTATTGTTAATAGTAATTTCATAGTTTAAATCAAAAGGATTTTCTTTTGTTCAACGTAAAAAATATTGGACAACTAAACTAGTTTTAAGGTCTTTTCCCCTTTGTTCTAAATCGTTAAACTCTTTAATTTTCTCATAAAGTTCTTTGGCGATGTTTTGACCTTGCGTTTTTAACTTTTCAAGTTCTGACTCTAATTTAACTATTTTAGTTTTATTTAACTCATAACCTTCTTGAAGTTTTTTGATATTTTCTTTAATATCTTCAATCTTAATATCTATTGCCTGTTTTTTTTCTTCTAACTGATCAATATTACTTTTTAAATCATCAATATCATGATTTTTATTTTTGTTCTCAGTAACAGTTAATATAAAAAAAGTAGTGCTTGCTGTTAATACTAATGTAAAACTTAATAATAAACTCAACAATTTTTTCATATTTCAAATCTTTTATTTAATATTTTAATTCTTTATGTTTATCTTTAAATTTTTCTAAAATATCTTGTATTTCACCAATTTTATTTCCTAAAATCTCAATTCTCGATTTTAAAGTTCTAATTTCTTTTGAATTTTTTTCTTTTTCAGCTTTTAAATCTTCAAGTTCTAACTCTAATTTAGCTATTTTTGTTTTATTTGCCTCATAAGCATCTTGAAGTTTTTTGATATTTTCTTTAATATCTTCAATCTTAATATCTATTGCCTGTTTTTTTTCTTCTAACTGATCAATAGTAGTTTTTAAATCATTAATTATGTTATAAATTGATACTGTTTCTTTCTTGCCGTTTTCCCCTACAACATTTAATACTGCCAACATTGGCGTTCCTACTAATGCTAAAGGTAATATAAACTTTAATAATGACTTCATAATAGTGTTCCAACTTTCAATAGAATTAACATTCATAATCTTATTTTAACTTATATATAATAATTTTCATAATAATTTTTAGATAAAAAAAATATTTATTTTTTTTAAAAAAGATGACATCATAAATGTCATCTTTTCAAGTGTTTATAACTATTTAATTTATCAACTATTTATTAATAACTTCCAATGTTTTTAACGTATCTTGATGTTCTTGATTAAAATTGAAAGCACGATCCAATTCTTTTTGTAAATCAGGATTTTCTTGTAAACGCTTTTTATATTTTGGTAAATAGTATCAACGATATCAACAAACAGCAAAGATTGAACTTCCTAAAATAAAGGCAATTTCAACTGCCATACCAACAATTGCTGCTGATGCTTCAGCTTCAGATTGATGCAATATTGCATCAACTGTTTCGCTAATTAATGAATAAAAGTGTCAAACTAAAATTACTGCTAAGAAAAGAAAAACAACTGGGAAGATAATTTTTTCATATCAATTTAATTTTAATTTCTTAGTTAAATTTAATTTAAGAACAACAATTAATACCATCATATAAATAAAAATTGTTAATACTGATGATGCTGTAGTTAAAGAAGAAATATTAAAGGCTGATGCATACTCTTCATTAGGATGAGCAAGCGATCAAAATCCTTTAATTAAATCAGGAATAACTAATCATAAAATAATCATTGCTGAAGTAATTGCTAAATTTAATAATGAAGCTTTAACTGGAATTCCATCATTATTTAATTTAAATAATTTATCTGAAATATAACCTTCTTTTGATAACGGTTGTAAAGCAGTACCACCATATAAAGCATTCTGCATTGCAACATTAATCTTTAATGCTAAACCGCTAATAATCATGATAATTGGGCCACCAATTTTAATCACTTGACTAGTGAATGGATCTCAAGCAGCAACATTCATATTTTGAGCAAATTCTGCATAAGCTAAGAAGAAAATAATTGAAATAACAATATAGAAAATTGTTGAAATTAAAATAATTGAAGTAATTCCCTTACCAATGTTTTTTTCGGGGTTATGAATATTTTTCCCTGCCGTTGCAAAGATTTCAAAACCAGCAAAGAAGAAAAAACATGATGTAAAAGTATTCATAAAACCAGCAAAAGATAATTCACTTTTACTTGTTCAATAATTTCAATTTGTATTACCATTTTGAATTGCTAAAGCAAAAGCAGCAACAATTAAAAGTCCAGCTGTCGCTCATTTAATAATTCCTGTGCCATGAGCTAATCTTTTATAAACTTTAATTCCAAAAAAGATTACTGATGCAGCACTTAAATAAATGGCAATTCCAATTAAATCCAAAAATAAATCACCAAAAGGCCCTCAATGAATTGTAAATCATTGATTACCCTTAACAAATTCTGGCGAAAAAGTTCCTCTAATTAACATTAAAATTTGAATTGTGATAATAAAAGGCAACATAACGTATTGCATAAAACCAACAAATCATCCTCAGAAACGACCAAAACTAGTTCGAACATAAATATATGCCGCACCATTTGCGTCTGAATTATGAATTTTGGCCATCTTTGCAAAAGCCCAAGCACAACTACCAGCAACAAGACCAATAATTAAGAATACTCAAATTGCATTAATACCAATTGAATTAGCTTTGCCAATGTTAGAAAGGATGGCAAAATTGCCAACAAAACCAATACCAACTGTATAGTTAAAACCTAATCAGATAAATTCTTTTAAGGATAATTTCTTTTTCGAGACATTTCCCTCCATAGTTTTTACTCCTTCCGTCTTACTAATTTACATATATAAAGAAAGCATTTTTATATATTTTCTTATTTTATCATTTTTGGCCATTAATTAGCAAGTGTTAATTTAATGACAGAAAAAGAAAAACTAGGATGTAAGGCAAGAAGGAAAAAAAAGAAACTAAAATTTATTTGGTGCTTTAATTTTCATAATCTAAATCAAACTGCTCCCATTCATCATTTTCTAAATCTAAAAAAGGTAAAAAATTAATACCTAAAAATTTCCCTGACTCTTCATCATCATGAACTTCTGCTTGATTAGAAGTAGTTTCAGAAGTACTAGGCCCTGGTTGATTTTGATCATTAAAGTGAGTTAAATTAAAATCAGAAGTTAAAGGTTCAAGATTTGAAGATAACAATAAATCTTTACTCACTGTTTTAAATCTTTGTGACAAAGAAAATAATTCTTGTTTTAATAATTCAATTTTTTCATTTTCTTGGTCAATCTTAACTTTAACATTTTTTAAAAATAAATTTTCTTGACTAAGATTTTCACTAATTTGATAATCACTATTCAAATGGGAAAAACCATTATTTTCAATTTCGCGATTTAAAGATCGATGATTTTTAATCATTTGAGTTAATTTGTTGGTGAATTGAAAAAGTTCAGCACTTAAAAATTCTTGATTTTTATTTAACTTGTTAAGACCTAAAGCATTAAATTCAGTTTGTAAAATATCAAGTTTTAATTTTAAGATAACATTTTGACAATAAAGATTTTTTGGATCAACAATTTTAATAAAACTTTCAAATATTTGTGCTTGTTGTTGCGAAGTTAAACTACTTTTGAAAAAAACTCAATGTAAATTTAAACTATGATTTTCTTTACCAATTCTTGATGGGTAAAAATAAAAATCTTGCTTATCAAATTGTAAAACTAGCAATTTTTCATTTAAATTTGGCTCTTTTTGGTTTGCACCCCATCAAACAAAAGCTTGATTTTTTTTATATTTTAAAACAATTACTTTTTTACTATATTTAGGAACTAATAATTCTTGTTCTGGCAAAGTTTGAAGGTCTTTTTTTTCTGGTAAAGGAAATCTTTCAATTTTTTTAAATAATTTATTTGAATCATTAAGTAAAACATCGAATTCTTGGTGACAATCAACAATTATTTCTTGAAAATAATCACTTAGTTTTTCAACATTTTTTAGTTCTGTTGCTTTAATTTCAAAACCATCACAATAACTTCCAAGTTTTCTATTTAAAGAATATTGTTTTGTTGATAAAACTTCAATCTTATGGCGTTGATTTAAATTTTCTTGTGCTAACAAATCAAATTCACTTTGTGACAAAATATTTCGTTCATTTAAATTTTGATCAAATTCTTTATTTTTAGTACTTAAAAAATCAACTTTTAATTTTAATATTATGCCATGTTGCACTAAATTATTTTTATCAAAGTTTTGATCATAGCCAGAAATTAGTTTTTCTTGTTGCTGCGAAGTTAATTCTTTATTAAATCTAAATGTTTGTCAATTATTTTTGGTTACGTGAATATTTTGTCAATAAAAATATAATATTTCGTTTTTAAATTCTAAAACTACAGGTTCAGCAGAAGCTTCATCATCAACTTCTTTTATTCCTGTTCAAATAAGCGCTTGTCTTTTTCTATTTTTTAATAAAATTTTATAGGTTTTTTTGCTTGGTAATTTAGCATTTAATAATGCAGGTTCATCAATTTTGGGCATGTTAGGTGCTTCTTTCTGATTAAGAATTTACCTATCATACCTACGAGCAGACTTTAAATGATTATATTATTTATTAATTAAAAAAACAATAAATTCTTGATTTTTGAAGATTAAAATACCAAACTGCCTGGTGTTCGTGGGAAGGCAATGACGTCACGAATGTTATGAATTCCAGTGATCAACATAATTAACCGTTCTAATCCTAAACCAAAACCAGCACAAGGCGCATAACCAAACTTACGTAAATCAAAATATCATTGTAAATCAGCACCATCAATTTTAAATTGTTCTTTGTTAATCATTAATTGTTGGTAATTATCTTCTCTGACTGAACCACCAATTAATTCCCCAATCCCTGGTACTAATAAATCTAAACCAGCAACTGTTTTGCGTTCAGGATGATTAATATCAATTGGATTTGATTTCATATAAAAGGCTTTAATTGCTTGAGGATAACCAGTAACAAAAACGGGACCTTGATAAACTTCTTCACAAAGATATCTTTCATGTTCTGATTGTAAGTCCATACCCCATTTAATATCAAAATAAGTAAATTCTTTACCTTTATTTTTTGCTTGTTCTAGTAATTTAATAACATCACTATAAGTAATTACTTGGTAATTATCAAGAATCGTCATTTTTTCTAACATTGTTATTAAATCTGTTTTAGTTTTATCTTTTGTTTCTGCTTGTAATCTAGTTTGAAAAAATGTTATTTCATCATGACAATAAGTTAAAACATTTTTAATCACAGATGCAACCATATTTTTTGCTAAATCAATTAAATCATTTAAACTAGCAAAAGCCATTTCGGGTTCAATCATTCAAAATTCTGCTGCATGACGGCTAGTATTAGAATTTTCAGCCCGAAAAGTTGGACCAAAAGTATAAACTTTTTTAAAACTTTGAGCATAAGCTTCGGCATTTAATTGACCACTAACAGTTAAGGCAGCTTTTTTGCCAAAGAAATCTTTATGATATTGATTATTAGTTATTGTTGTAACAATAAAATTTTCACCAGCACCTTCAGCATCATTAGCAGTAATAATCGGACTATTTAAGTAAATAAAATTTTTTGCTTGAAAAAATTCATGAATTGCAAAGGCAATTTGATTACGAACTTTAAAAACAGCAAGAAAAGTATCAGTTCTAATTCTCAAGTGTGCTTGCTCACGTAAAAACTCTGAACCATGAGCTTTCTTTTGGATCGGATAGTTTTTATCTGCTAAACTTAAAAAATCTAATGATGTTAATTTTAATTCAAATGGTTGTTGGGCATTTTTAGTAATTACTAATACCCCAGAAATACTAACAGCACTACCAGTGGTAATTTCTGTTAATTGTTTTCATGATTGATGATTTGGCGTATAAACTACTTGTAATGACTTTAAAGTGCTACCATCATTAACAACCAAAAAACCAATTTTATTACTATTACGATTTGATTTAACTCATCCTTGAATCGTAATTTCAGGTAGAGTTTTAAACTTACTATTATATAATTGATTAATTGCTACTATCACTAGTTTTACTCCTTATCTTAATCGCTTACTATCTTTTTTCTTTATTATATCTTAACTAATAATATATTATAATAATAGCATCTAAAAAATATTTTTATCGTTTAGGAGGCAAAAAAATATGCCAAAATTTTTAAAATTGATTAAATCTGATTTTATGGAAGGTGTTAGTGAACCTTGATGTAATGATCAAGGTGTCGCAGTTTTGCCCTTCATCTACCAATACAATCAATACTGATTTTTATTAATTCATGAAGTAAACCCATTATTAAAGGGGCGACTACATCAAAGTTATGGTACTTTAACTGGCGGTTGTGAATTAAAGAAAGAGATTTTAAAAACTGTTAAAGATGAATTATTAGAAGAAACTGGAATTAATATTAAAGGTAATGATCACGCAGTAATTTATAATTTAGGTAGTTATTATGCTAATAAAACTAATATTAAACTTTGACATTTATATGCCATTGATTTAAGCAATTTAGGATTAAATTTACAAGAAACTTATTATGGTAAAGGTGATGGTAGCATTGGCGAAAAAGGAATTAACGGCGTTTTTGTTAATGAGGTTGATTTAGATAAAACGAATGATACTCTAGCTTTAGCAATTTATGGTAAATTAAAAATTGAGAATGTTTTAAATGATAATTCTAATGTTAAATAAAAAAAGATAAAAAGGAAAAAACAATGAAAAAAAGTTATCACTTAAAAACTTTAACTGATACTAAAAAAATTGCTTTAGCAATTAGTAAGATTGCTAAAGCAAATATTTATCTTTTGTTGAGTGGCCCTTTAGCTAGTGGCAAAACGCAACTAACAAAATTTATTGGTCTTAACTTAGGTGTGCAAGAAGTTATTAATTCACCAACTTTTGTGATTTTGAATCAATATCAAACAAATCAACCATGAAAATTAATTCATATTGATGCTTATCGCTTAAATAAAACTAGTAATTTTCAAGAGTATTTTGAATTAACAATTAATAATTTTACTATCATTGAATGACCAGAACAAATTACTTGAGATTTTAGTAAACTAAAAACGATTACCATTAATTTTGAAGTAAAAAATAATGATCGGTTGATCACAATCACAACTAATAATCTAACAAAACAAGAACTAAAATTATAACTAAAAAGAAGGAATATTAATACTCCTTTTTTAACACTTAAACACTATTTATTTTATAAATAAAGTGTTAAAATGAAACAAAAATAGGGGGGCTGATTATGAAATTTAATTTTAAACAAAACTTATTATTAATTGCTAGTATTTTTGGGATTGCAGCAACGGCAAATAAGATTACTATCACCAATAAAAACAATCCAAGCATTAACAACAATATTGATAATAATCTTATCAAAAGAAAAAATTTTACTAAAAATATTATCGCTAGCCCACAAGGTGATGTTAACTTAAATACAAAAAAATCTAACACATGATTAAACCATTCAGAATTTACGCCAACTGGGATTTTTGTATTAAACAATATCACAGAACTTAATATTTTTTGTCCTAAAACAGAAGATAATGTTTATGCTGTGATTGGGCAATGGGGTAGTTATAAAAGTTTAGGTGGTGAAGAAATAACACCAATAAAAATATCTTTAAAGCCAAATCAAATTACCAAAATTACTAATTGGTCATCACTAACAAATGGCATGTTATATATTAGTAATCAAAGTGAAAAAAATTATCTTGAAGTATTAATTACCGTTAAAGATGGCATTAAAATTCCAACATTTAATGTTAACGAAACAACACCTCAAGCATTTAACGAACAATTAAATCTTGGATGAACACCATTTGTTGAGTTAGTTGGAAAAAATGTTTTTGCTACTCTGCAATATGATTTAGCTTATGATTTATGAAGTAATAATTTAGCAGCAATAAATAAAATCAATCAGGTAATTAATATGTGAGATTGCAGTTATGAAATATCAAATCATGTTAGTGGATTATCTTTGAATGGTTCTGGTTTAACAAAAAAATATCATAATATGATCCATATTACTAATCCTGATCATAGTACGGCATGAAATGTTTATGCATATGCTACTAATTATCGAATTACTTTTCCTTATGATAGTGGTGCAGGATTCCACTTATTTACAAATCCAATCGTTGACCAATGAGGATTGTGACATGAAATCGGTCATACTTATCAAAATCTAGATTATATGTTTGATGGATTTCAAGAAGTTACAGTTAATATTAATGCTTTTTTTATTCAAGAAGAATTTGGTTTTAGAAATCGTATGTTTGAACGAAGTGAAACAATTTGGGCAATTAAAAATTATATCAATTCTACTAATCCTAACAAATATATTGAAGAGTTAGATGTATGAGGTCGTTTAGGGCTATTTTTGCAACTACATATGGGTTATGGTAAAGAATTTTTCCCAAAATTAAATCAAGAATATCGTCGCTTATCGTCATTAGAAAAACCCAAAAACAACAATGAAAAATATCAAACTTTTATTAAATTAACTTCAAAAATAGTGAATCGTAACTTAATGCCATTTTTCAAAAAATGGGGGGTTGACATAGATTTTGAAACAAAACAAATAATCCAAAAATATCCGTTGTTAAGAACAGATATTTGAAATAATATCTTTGATAATCACATTGAAGAAAAAACAATTATTGATTATAAATTATAAAAAAGCAAAAAAGTTAGTTGTTTAACAAACAACTAACTTTTAATATCAACCAATTTAAACTACAACACCGAAATAATGACTCATAACTCAACTCAAGAAATCTTGACCGATCAAATTAAATTGTTTATAAATCAACAAAGTATTGTATGTTAAACTATTATTATCATAATGATGGTAGGGATTTAAGAAAGCAACTAAGACAGCAAATAAAGCTAATAAACCAATCGCAACTGGTGTGAAGGCATAAAATACTGTTAGTTGACGATTATGGTAACTAACTAAACTTCCTAATAATCACCCTGAACCTATGGCAATCATTCAGTATAATAACATAACTGGGTTAAAACCATAAAATAACATTCAAAATAACATTAATAAAACGAAGGTGCTAACAACTTTACTCATAATCTTTGTTTTAAATAATTTATAGTTATAAATGATTGGAAACATTGCACCAATTGAAATTAAACTAATAATCATAAAACCATTCAAAACATTAATATGATCAACTGTTGTTTGCAGAACACCAGTTAAAACAATCGCACCAAGTCAAATAATAACTGCTTTTCAAGAACCATAGAAACCTTCAATATATCGACCAATCCGATAAAACATCCACAATGATAAAATTAAACTTAGCGAATCAAATTCAACAAATGGATAAGTAATTCAACGTCAATATTGATTAGCACCAAAAACAAGATTACGGTTTGAAGCACCAAATACTAAATTAATCACTGCTTGACTAATCCCACCTTGGAAAGCACCGGCATTAGTATTCATTAAAATTGTAAATAAAATATAACAAACAACTGGGATCGCAAAGAATAATCAAGTAACAACTAAATGAGCATTAGTTGATTTTAAAATTGCATCTTTTAAAAAGCGACGATTTTGAAAGTTAACTTTCTTTCAATTTTTTGCTCTTGGAGTTTCAGTTTCTAAATCTTCATCATCTTTTTCTGCTTGATATTCTTCAATCACTTTCGCATTGATGGCTTTAGTAATGGCAGGGAAATTTTTTGCTAATTCTTTAATGACATTATTAGGAGTAGCAACAATAATATCCATTGTTGGTGACTGACGATATTCATTTTGCCCCTCATCATTAAGAACAATCACTAAAACTTTAAAACTAGCATCATGAAATGCAAATTCTTTTTTTAAAGCAACAAAAATTGCATCATCTTTAACTTTAACTTCATTACTATTAGCAATATTTTGTTTAATAATTTCAATCACTTGATATTTTGTGCTTTTTTTATTGACTAAATATACTTTACCTTTAGCTTCATCACGAAGCTTTGCTGGAATATTAAAAGGTTGATATTCTTCAAAATTAATAAAATAATCAACTAATTGCAAACCCAAAACATCTAAAATATTTTCTTCCATTAATTGTTGGTTTCCTTTCTTAATAATTTTAACCTATTTTGAAAAAAATCTGGTAAATCAGCAGTGAATGTCATAATTTCTTTCGTGCTTGGGTGTTTGAAAGTAATTTTATAAGCATGTAAATATTGCCCCAAATTACTATCTTCAACGCGAAACTTACTATATGTTGGATCATTAACAACTGGATGATTAATTCATTGAAAATGAACGCGAATTTGATGAGTTCGACCAGTTTCTAATTGGCAAGATACTAAAGTATAACTATTAAAAGTTTCTACAACTTTAAAATGAGTAATTGCAACTTTAGCATTTGCCTCACTAACCGTCATTTTAAGGCGATGAACTTTATCACGAGCAATCGGAGCATCAATTGTACCTGACTGTGCTTTAATTTTACCATGAACTAATGCTAGATATTCACGAATTATTTTATGGTCTTTCAATTGTTGTGCTAAAAAATGATGACTTTGATTATTTTTTGCCACAATTAATAAACCAGTTGTTTGTTTATCTAAGCGATGAACAATTCCTGGCCTTGTATCATCTTGATTAGTTGATGATAATTGTTTCATATTAAATAATAAACCATTAACTAAAGTGTTATCAAAATTGCCAGCACCTGGATGAACAACTAAGTTATTGGCTTTATTAATCACAATGATGTCATCATCTTCATAGATAATGTTAATATCAATTGGTTTGGCAATTAAATCGTCTTTAGGTTTGGATACAATAATATTAATGATAATAAGATCACCAGTTTTTAATAGTTGGTTGGTTTTAACAACAACTTTATCATTGACTGTTACTTGACCTTGTTTAATCAAATTAGTAATGAAGGTTCGAGAATAATTTTGATCCTGCAATTGCAAAGCTAAAAATTTATCAAGGCGGATTGCTGTTTGTTCTTGATATTCAAAACTAAATTGGTTTTCTTGCTGTTTCACTTGTTGCTGCACTTGCTGCTTCTTTTGCTGTTTTATCATTTATTTTAGAACCTACTTTTTTTGCTTGAAGTTTTTTTTGTTCTTGACGATTATAATTAAAAGTTTTAATTCAACCAACAATTAAAGTAATAACAATAATTATAATGCCAATTGTCACCATAACATCAGCTAAGTTAAAAATTGTTTTTGGTTGAAACATATCCCATTTTAAAAAGTCAATCACACCACCATCATTTAAGAACCGATCAATTAAATTACCAATTGTACCACCAAGAACAAAAATAATTGCCACCATATGACTAGTGTGGCGACTAAAAACTCATCAAGTTAATAAAATAACAGCAATTATGAAAGCAAAAGTCATTAATAAAATTGTTTTACCTTGGTTTAAACCAAAAGCTGATCCATGATTAATCACATATTGCAGATTAATAAATCCTGGAATCATAATTAGTTCTTGATCTAATTGTAAATTTTCTTTAACAACTCATTTTATTACTTGATCAAAGACAATTAAAAACATTAATACAACAACGGTAATAATTTTTGCTTTAATTTTTCAATTGTAATTAGTAAAATAGTCTTTTACTTTTAATTTAAATTGGTTTCTAATTGTCATTTTAACTTCCTGTTACTTTTTCTTTGCTAATACTTGCGAACAACGTTGGCAAACATCAGTTGGTAAATTTGAATAAATTAATCAACATCTTGGACATTTAACTCCTGATTTTAATTTAACAGTAATATCTGCTAAATTACTACGATATATTGGATAAAATTTATCATTACTTCAACTTGCTGCACTAACAATTAATAATTTTGCTAAATCAACTTCATTAATTGTTTTAACAATTGAAGTTGTTTCTTTTAAATTAATAACTACTTCTGATTCTAAAGTATTTTTAATAATTGATTGTTTTTGTGCTTGTGATATTGCTTGATTAACATCATTTCTTAAAGCTAAAAAAGCATTTCATTGTTCTAAAATTGTTGTATCATTTTTAATTTTTCATGGTTGAATAAATGGTTGGCTAATAATTGATACCTTAGCTTGTGTTAAAGTTGTTTGATGTAAACTTTGAAAAACTTCTTCACATGTGTGAGGTAAAATCGGACTTAACAAACTAATTAAAGTATTGACAAGATAAAACATTGTTGTTTGAATTTGTCTTCTTCTTGGATCATTAGTTGCATTTAAGTATAAAATATCCTTACTAATATCACAATAAAAAGCAGATAAATCATTAGTAATAAAATTTAATGTTTCCTTATAGATAGTCATGAAGTCATAATTTTGATAAGCTTGATGACTTAGTTTAATTAGATTATTTAATTTGACTAAAATATATTGATCAACATCTGCTAAAGTGTTAAAAACTTGACTAAAATCTTTGGTTGCGATTGGTTTAAAGTTAAAGTCAGATAAATTACCTAATAAGAATCTTAATAAATTACGAATCTTACGATAATTTTCGCTAATTTGTTTTAAAACTTCTGGGCCAATTGTTGTATCATCTTGAAAATCAACACTTGCAACTCACAATCGTAAAATATCAGCACCATAATTTTGACAAATACTTGACAAATTAATAGTATTGCCTAATGACTTTGACATTTTATTACCTTTTTCATCATTCACAAAACCATGAGCTAAAATTGCCTGATAGGGGCTTTGGTTATTAGTGACAACACCAGTAATTAAACTAGAGTTAAATCAACCACGGAATTGATCATTACCTTCTAAATATAAATCAACTGGCCATGGTAAACCATTTTCTTTGACAACAGCTAAATGCGAAACCCCACTATCAAATCAAACATCCATAATATCAGTTTCTTTTGTGAAAATATTATTAGGACTATCTTGATGGCGATAATCTTTTGGTAATAATTCTTTCGCAGATTTTTGATATCAAATGTTGCTACCATGTTTAGCAAATAAATCAGCAACATGGTTAATTACTTTAGGATCTAAAATTGCCGTTTTTTTCTCAGTATAAAAAATTGGAATTGGTAATCCTCAAATTCTTTGGCGAGAAATACATCAATCATTACGATTTTTAATCATTAATGTTAATCGTTTTTTCCCTCATTCAGGTAAAAAATCAACATCAGCAAGTGCTTTTAAAACTTTTGGTTTTAATGTTTTAATCGCAACAAATCATTGTCAAGTTGCTCGATAAATAACTGGCTTCTTTGTTCTTCAATCATGAGGATATGGATGAATAATAACATTACTTGACAATAAATTATTAGTATCTTGTAATCGACCAATAATAAATTGATTAATATCATCATAAAATTGCCCAACTAAAGTATCATCTTTTACTTCTTTCGTGAATCTGCCTTGATCATCAATTGGAATAATAATTTTAACTTTATTTTTTAATGCTAAACTAAAATCGTCAGCACCAAAACCTGGGGCAATATGCACAACACCAGTACCTGATTCTAAATTAACATGATCACTATGAACAACAGGAGTTAAACGATTATACAATGGGTGTAATACTTTTAATCCAATTAAATCTTTACCTGATATATGTTTCAGAATTTGATAATCAGTAATTTCATTAGTTTTAATAAAACTAGTAACTAAATCTAAAGCTATGTAATACTTCTTTTTTCCAACTTTAACTAACGCATAAGTAAAATTTTCATTTACTGCAATTAATTGATTAGCAGGAATTGTTCATGGCGTTGTTGTTCAAATTACTAAAGCCGTATTTTTTTCTTTAACTAAATTAAAAGCAACAAAAATTGCAAAACTTTTTTTATTAATATATTCAATTTCTGCTTCTGCTAAAGCTGTTTCACTACTAGGTGATCAATAAACAGGATATAAATTACGATAAACTAACTTTTTTTCAATCATTTTTCCAAATAAACGAATTTGTTGCGCTTCGTAATTTTGATCAAAAGTATAATAACATTGTTTAAAATCAGTTAATAATCCTAATCTTTGAAATTGGGTTTTTTGATTAGTTATTTGTTGTGTCGCATAAGTTTGGCATTTATTACGAAAGTCATTAATTGATATTGTTTTACGATCAATCCCACTATTAGTTACTGCTTGCTCAATTGGTAAACCATGAGTATCTCAACCTGGAATATAAGGAGCATAATAACCATTACTATTATAATAACGAACAATGATATCTTTTAGGATTTTATTTAACGCATGACCCATATGCAAATCACCATTAGCATATGGTGGGCCATCATGTAAGATAAAAGTTTTGCCGTGTTTTTTATTTTGGGCAATTAACTTTTGATAAACTTGTTTTTTATTTCAAAAATCTTGAATTATTAATTCCTTTTGCCCTAAATTTGCCCGCATTTCAAAATCAGTTTTTGGCATTAATAATGTGTCCTTATAAGATTCTTTATGATTTTTGTTCATTATTACTCCTGTTAAATTTTTGTTAAGTCTTAATAAAGGGTTGACAACAATATTAAAACAATCTTCATTAACTAATTATAATTATAATTCAATTAGAAATAAAGGTTTTTGTTATGAATTAATTGAATTAATTAATCATTGATGATAAATGCTATTTTGGGTTGAATAAAAATATTTCCGGATTGATAATGGCAAATCTTCCTTAGAAAAAACATCTTATGTTACCTACCTTTCATTAAACATAAAATCTCTTTCTTACTCCAAGCACTACCCAAATCTAGTTAGAACTGCCAGTCTTTTCAATTCACATAATTTTTCGATAAATAAATGATTAAAAGATTGATAAAAAAGATTGATAAAAAACTAAGAAAACCAAAAGAACTAAAAATGCTAAAAACTAAAGGAGAAAATTTATGATTAAAAAGAATTTAACAAGTATTTTCCTAAATAAAAATTGAATTCTTAGTGAGACACCAAAAGCTATTGCAATTGTTGCTCCCAAAAATTACTTTATCAAGCAGAATGACGTTAAAGTCGCAATTTGATTTTCAAAATCGTCAGTATTTAATGCAATTAAATATCAAAACCGAGTGATCGTTTGAATTGACTTTGAAAAAGAATATCAAATTATCAGTACCGACAAAAATAATATTGAAATTGAAAAAACAATTATTCTAGGAAAAGATTTGCACCAACAACTTAAAACAACAATTAATGAAATTAAAGATAGTTATTTAGCTAACAAGAAAAAAATTTCTTAGAAGTAAATTAAATAATTTAATAAAAATTCATTAGTTATTGGTACATTAATGAATTAAAGGGGCTAGTAACCCTAACCAAAAGCAATACT
>JAVHXO010000007.1 GCA_031119525.1 Spiroplasma sp. | reverse complement strand
GTTAAAATTGTTGTTGTAATAATCATTAAGTAAATTCGAATACCAATATAAATACTACTAAAAATTCCCCGATAAGATATAGCAAGAAATTTTCATTCTCAAAGGATACCAATATTTTCACCACTACCTTTAATAATAAAACAGTTAAGAATAAAGAGGATGACAACAATAAATAACATTGGTACCAACAATCGAAGTAATAATGATGCTGGCAGTTTAGCACTAAAAAAGATTGCTAAAACAAAAAAAGCAATAAAACAATAACCAGTAAAACCAGTATTAAAGAAGATTGAAACAATTAAAGCAATTAAAACAACTAACTTAATTCGTGGATCAATCTTATGAACAATTGAATTTAAAGGTAAATAGCGCCCAAAACTAACTTTCATATTCTTCTTTCTCTTTTTCTGTTTGGTTTTCTTTATCTTTTTGGTTTTTATTTAAAATTTCAGCTAACTGATCAATTAATTGATTAGTACTGCGGGCAGTAATTTTACTTGTATCAAAACCTTCTGCTTGCAGATGATAAATAAAATCATAAATCTTTGGTGGTTCAATGCCTGTTCGAGCAATCAATCCTTGATTTTTAAAGATGGTAATTGGATCACCTTGAGTCAAAATTTTAGTATTATGTAAAACAATTACTTCATCAGCAACTTCCAAAACATGATTCATATTGTGAGTTACTAAAACAATTGATTTTTTTTCTGCTTTATTTAAATTAACAAATAATTTCAATAACTCTTTTTCTCCATCAGGATCTAATCCTGCCGTTGGTTCATCAAGAATTAAAGTATTTCCTTGTAAAGCTAAAATTCCAGCAATTGCTACTCGCCTTTTTTGTCCACCAGATAAATCAAATGGTGAACGAGTTAAATAATCTTCATCTAATCCAACCATTTTGACATATTTTCTTGCTAAAGCTCGTGCTTGATCTTTTTTTGTTCCAAAGTTAACTGGTCCAAACATAACATCTTTTTCAACCGTTTCTTCGAATAATTGATATTCAGGGAATTGAAAAACTAAACCAATTTGCTTACGAATTTCTTTAATATTTTTAATTTTCTTTTTCCGTGCTTTAATTAAAAAATCATTAACAAAAACTTCACCACTACTTGGAATTAATAAACCATTAATATGTTGAATTAAAGTTGATTTACCACTACCTGTTTCACCAATAATGGCAACCACTTTATTATCGGGAATTTCAACCGTAATATTTGTTAAAGCTTGATATTGATATGGAGTTTTGGGTGAGTAAATATAACTTACTTCTTTGAATTTAATCGGCATAAGCTTGTTACTAACTCCTTTTCATTTAAAGTTTTTTCAACCTTAATTCCTCTCTCTTGCAACCCTAAGGCAATCTTCAAGACAAAAGGAATATCTAAGTGGATACTTTGTAAATATTTTCAATCTTTTAAAATATTATCTGGTTTGTCAAATCGAACTAGTTTACCATTATTCATAACAATTACTTTATCAGCATGTAAGATTTCGTCCATATCATGAGTAATTGAAATAATCGTTTTCTTTCTTGCTTCTTTTAAGCGCAAAATAATTTCTTTAACTTCCCTTTTACCCTTTGGATCTAACATACTAGTTGCTTCATCAAAGATGATAATATCTGGTTGTAATGCTAAAACTGAGGCAATCGCCACTCTTTGTTTTTGACCACCAGATAATCACAGTGGCTCATGATCTAAATATTTTTCCATACCAACAGTCTCTGCTGCTTTTTGAACAATAGCAGGCATATCTTTTGGTGATACTAAATGATTTTCTAACCCAAAAGCAATGTCATCACGAACAGTTGAACCAATAAATTGGTTATCAGGATTTTGAAAAACAATTCCCAAATGTTTACGAATTTGTTTAATATTTTTATTAGTTACTAATTTACCAAAAACTTCAATTTCTCCTTTTTGTTTATGCAAAACACCCATAATAATTTTTGATAAAGTTGATTTACCAGAACCATTATGACCAATAATTGTTACATATTCACCCTGTTTAATGGCAAAAGAAACATCATCAACAGCATTAGGATAATCAGGTTTATAACTATAACTAATATTTTTTAAATTTAAAGAGATATTATTTTCTGACATTTTATTTTTTCACTCCATATTATAAATGTATTTAAAATTATATCACAATTTTTAAGAAATTAATTTATATTTTTTATAAATAAGTTTTTTTAATAAAAAAATGATATTTTTATATATCATTATCTAAATAAAAAATAATTTATTCTAGTTCATAATCATTTTTAAAAGTTTTATTTAACTTTAATCTTTTATTAGGGTTCTTATTATGATGAGAATTTGTTTCTCTCTCATCTTCAAAAAATTCTTTTATTTGCATTTCAACAATTTTTAAAAAGAAAATACTTGTTTTATTCATCTTAATAATTTTCCATCGCTATCTTCTCAAAGTTCCCTCAAATCATTAAGGCTAATTGTTCTAAGGTAAATTGATCTGATATATTGAACTTTGTTATCAATAGTAATTGAAAATTCATCATCTTTGCCTGATTGTGTTGTTAATAATTGAATTCTAATATGACTTGGATAAGATTTAATAATAATTCCTAGTCGATATTTTTGTTTACCATTTTCATCAAAATCATTTGGTAAAACAATTCTAATACCTTGCCCTCTTCGCATTTTTTTTCAATTTCATTTATATTTTTGAATATTATTCATACTGACCTCCAATATTAAAGATTTTTGAAATAACACTTTAAAAAATTTTCAAATATTTTTAGTTTTTACTAGACATTCTTTAAAAGGTAATGGATGTAATGGATAATATTATTATTCAAGGAAGAGTAAGCTTCCCAATTCCCAACCCTAGCTGTTGGGGTTTTTTATGATCTTTTTTAGAAATTTTTGTCTCAAATAATATCTTTTACTTGTGCCCTAAGAACGGCATTTTTAGTCCCAGCAACTACGATACCTTGGTTATAATTTAAGGCAAAAATATCATTAAATTGATTGCTGATAGCTTTAAAGTTAGTAATATTAGTATCAACAATCGTACCAGCATAGAGTGCTTGATTTGAACCACCCACATAAATATGATCTTCTTCATCAAAAATTATTTCATTAATCTCTCAATTAGTTTCAATATCAGTTTTATTAGTATTTCCATTATTAATTTTATAAATATTATTAGAATTACTATCATTTAGATTTTTAGTAGAAAAATAAACGACATTATTATAATCAGCCATCCCTGTAATAATTTTCCCACGTTCTTCTAAAAAGTTTATTACTTCTTCAGGTTCAGAAGGACTATTTGGATTTGCTTTATAAACAGTAGAAATCGAATCTTCTGCTTCATAAGGCATCGTACTAGTTGCAAAATAAAGACTATTATCATCAGTTACATTTAAATCAGCAAAAAACTCACTTTCTTCTTCTGCTACAACATCAAAGTTTCCATTACTACGATTAAGTTTATAAATTCTTGTTCGATAAACTGTTCCTTCTACTGCAACAAAAAGACTATTCGTTCTTTTATCAAAAAAAACTTTCCTTATAATTTCTAAAAAAAGACCATCTTTTTGACTAATTTTTTGTTCATCAAATTGATTTGTTTCAGTATTAAGTTTATAAAGACGGCCTTGATTATTAGAATCTTTATATGCGCCAGTACCAACATAAAGATTATTATCATTATCAATAGCTAAATTTTGAAAATCATACAAGTCATAATCAATACTTTTAGTATTAATTTCTTCAAATTTTTGTTTTTGATTATTATTAGTTTTATATATTTTACCCTCTTTATTACCGGCATAAAAGACATTATTATTAAAATCAACACTAGAAATCAATCCTGAAACACCAGAAATTGTCTCAAATTGACCAAAAACTTCTGGATTAGCAGCATCACAACTAATAACTAAAAGTGTTGATTGGCTCACCATTGTTAAAGTCATTAAAAATGACAAAATTTTTTTCATTTTTTCCCCTTATTATATGTTTTTCTTTAGTTTATATATTTTTATACAATTATATTGCAAATAATTGATATGTGTTAAGTTATAAAAAAATTATACCATAAACAAAAACAGCGATATTAAAATATACTGTTACACTTTTGATTGATTTTAAAAAAACCTTACTTTTGTATAATTATTTATGAATAAAATTATAAATTTAAGGAGGTATGATTATGAAACTAAATCAGGAAGAAGTATTCAATGATGAAGAAACATTAACTACTAATCCAAACGAATTATTTCAAAATGTTAATGATAACTCAGATAGAAAAGATTTAGAACAATATAAAGCTATGCTTCATAATTTAAAAGATTTAATATTAGAAGAACAAGAAAAATTATCACTTGAATATAAATTTGATAAACAATGACTTATTTTTGATCAAGCAAAAATTACTTTGTTTAAGTTAAAAGAAATAGAAAATAAAATCCAAAATCGTGAAAAAGAAATTAATAATCTTAAAAAAAGCAAAAAAGAAGTTGACCAACAACTAATCCACAAAGAAAACGAATACAAAGATCTTAAAAAAAGCAAAAAAGAACTTCAAACAAAATTTGATACACTTCAAAAAAATTCCGACAATATTCAAATAAATTTAGAAAATAAAGAAAAAGAAAGAAAAAAAATTAATGATAAATTAATAAATATTAAAACACAATATGATGAACTTGAAGAAAAGAAAACGGAATTTGAAAATAAATACTATAACATTAACAATCAAAACAAGATACTTAGTCAAAAACTAACAATTCTTTATAACCAAAAAAATGAACTTCAAGATAAATATAATGAACTTCAAAAAAACAAAAATGAACTTCAAGATAAATATGACAAACTTGAAAAAATAATAAATCAACTTGAAACACAACTTAGAAACAAGATTACAGACTACAATAAACTTGAAAAAGAAAAAAAACAAGTTGATGAACAACTAACCCACAAAGAAAACGAATACAATAATCTTAAAAAAAGCAAAAAAGAATTTCAAACAAAATTTGATACACTTCAAGAAAGTTTCAAAATTATTCAAATAAATTTAGAAAATAAAGAAAAAGAAATAAAGGAAATTAATAATAAATTAATAAATCTTAAAGAAGAATATAATGCACTTGAAGAAGAAAAAACAGAATTTGAAGAAAAATACTATGAAATTAACAAGCAACACAAGATAGTTACTCAAAAACTACTAATTGTTGAACACAAAAAAACTAAACTTGAAGATGAATACAATGAACTTCAAAAAAAGAAAAAAGAGGTTGATGAGCAACTAGCCAATAAAGAAAATGAATACAATAAACTTCAAGATAAATATAACAAACTTGAAAAAAACAAAAAAGAAGTCAATGAACTACTATCAAAAAAAGAAAACGAATACAAAGAACTTGAAAAAAACAAAAACAAACTTCAAGATCAATATAACAAACTTGAAAAAAACAAAAAAGAAGTCGATGAAC
>JAVHXO010000005.1:28391-31489 GCA_031119525.1 Spiroplasma sp. | reverse complement strand
TGTATTCATTTTCTTTATTGGTTAGTTGTTCACCAAGTTCTTTTTTTTCTTCTTCTAATTTGTTGTTATCTGCAGTTTTACCTTCCAACTCTTCTTCAAGTTGTTTCTTGCTAGATTCAAGATCATCTTTTTCCTTCTTTAACTCATTATTTTGCTCTTCAAGCTCTTTGTATTCATTTTCTTTATTGGCCAGTTGCCCATCAACCTCTTTTTTTTCTTTTTCAAGTTCATCGTATTTGATTGTTTTATCTTGCAACTCTTGATCCAACTGATTCTTGCTAGCCTCAAGATCATCATATTGTTTTTGAAGTTCATTTTTTTTGTCTTCAAGTTCATCGTATTTGATTGTCTTATCTTGCAACTCTTGATCCAACTGATTCTTGTTAGCCCCAAGTTCATCATATTGTTTTTGAAGTTCATTTTTTTCTTCTGCTAGTTTGTTGCTATCTGCAGTTTTACCTTCCAACTCTTCTTCAAGTTGTTTCTTGCTAGATTCAAGATCATCTTTTTCCTTCTTTAACTCATTCTTTTGCTTTTCAAGCTGATTGTTAGCCATAGTTGTATCTTGCAACTCTCGCTCCACTCGCCTCTTGGCAGTTTCAAGATCATCACATCGTTCTAAAAGATTTTCTTTTTGATTTCGAAGCCTTTTAATTTCATCTTCTAAATCTGCTATAGAATCTGCACTTATTGTTGTATTTAAGTTTTCATTATCCATTTTAATCCCATCCTTTTATTTTTTTTTATAGTTTATTAATCTAAGAACAACTTTCAACCTCCCCCCTCTTGTTCTTCTGAATGATTTTGATTATAGAACCAAAAATTTTATAAGACCACCTATTATTAAAGGATTTTCTGTGAAAATTTTATTTGAAATAAAAATATAACTTATCACAGTTATATTTTTTAAAAATTTCAGTATTTTAGAGTATTTTTAACTTTATTTTTTTTCTACAATAAAAAAAATTAAAATTAGTAATTAATTTTTTAAAAGAAAAAAGTATTAAATTTAAATTATGAGTAGTCTAATAAATAAAACTGATTGATTATAAAAATTATTAATTCTATTTAAAATCAAAAAATTTTAATAAATACAAACAAGATGACACAAAAATAAGGATGACAGGAAAAAGGGGGGATAGAAATAATTTTGGGAAAAGATAATTGTTGTGGTTATCCTTTCTAACAACAATTAAATACAGATTTTAAATTCAGATATAAATTATATAAATTTTTTTGTTCTTTAGTAAGAAAGGTTGTGAAGTACCAGTGGGGAGTGTCTTTAAGGGGGTGCCAATAAAAAATCAGATAAAGAAAATATATGTAGGGTCAAACAATGTTTAAAGCTCAATTAATTAAATTAATTGACAAAGTAATTAAGGATAAAATAGCAATAATGAAATCGCTTTTAAGGCTTTAAATCTTTTGGAATACTATAAAGAAACAGTCTTACCAACAGGAAAACAATAAGACAAGTATTTAAAAACTGATAGTGAACTATTAGATAAAGACGATTTTGAGTTTGCAGCGTTCTATGAATTTGAACTTAAAAATATTGAAAAATTTCAAAATCAACCAATCAAGAAATTATCATCGCAGATATAACTAATTAAAAATAACCCTTACGGGTTATTTTTAATTTATTAGAACGATTTTAAATTTTTACTGTATATAAATCTAATTCATCTGATAATAACATTGTAAAACCACGAATTGGATACACTTGATTATTTGATTTCATTCTAATATCAAAATTTATTTGTAAATAATAATATAAGTTATTTTTCGTACTAGATTTTTTTGATTTAAGATTAAAAAATGGTAAAGAACCGACAGCAAGAAATACTTTTTTTGATTGGGATGCTACTCTTTCAGCATTATTAGTTGGAACAAATGCTTTTTCAATTGTACAGTTAACACCATGATCAATTAAATATTCTTCAATTATATTATAAACTTTATCAAAATATGTTTCATTTTTACTATTGTAAAGAATTCTAGTATATTGCATTGCATCAGTCTCATGTTCTCTAATTGAAAATTTTGTTTTTAATCTTTGATTTACTCCATAATTACCCCTATAACTATAATCTAATGTATTTGGAGCTCATTCATTATATAATCCATAATTAGAACTATTACCATGTCAGAAGTTTGTCATTAAAATTTCATTAAATATTTTTAAAACAAATCCATTTTCTTTACTATTCTTTAATAAAATCTTTGACGGAATTAATTCAGAAATTTCTTCACTTTTATTAGTAATAAATTTTTTAGTTTGATTATAAACCTCAATTCTAGATGATCTTGGAATCGCTGGTTCTAATTTATCATTAATGAATTTTGGAACTTGACTGTCATCAGTAATTTTATAATCATCCTCTTCATCATCAATTTGCTTTTCTTTATAATCTTCTAATTTTTCTTTTAAATTTGCAATTTGCTTTCTTAAACTTTCCTTTTCCTCATCATTAATTTGCTTTTCTTTACAACCTTCTAATTTTTCTTTAAAATCTTCAATTTGCTTTCTTAAACTTTCCTTTTCTTCATCACAATCTCTTAGTTTTTTATACAATGTTAATTTTTCTTTAATTTTTCCTTTTTCTTCTTCGCATTCTTCTAAATTTGTTTTCTCATTTTCACTTTTATTTTCATCATTACAATTTTCTAGTTCTTTTAGAATTTTTTTATTTTCATTTCTACAATTTTCTAATTGATCTTCTAGAATATTTTGTTCCAATTCTTTTAATTCTAAATCTTTTCTTAAATTTTCTTCTATTTCTTCTTTTTCACTTAATTTATCTCTTAATTCTTTTTCTTTGACTTTATTGCCTTCATTTTCATCCAACTCTTTTTTTAAATCTTCAATTTGCTTTCTTAAACTTTCTTCTATGGCTCCTTTTTCACTTAATTTATCTCTTAATTCTTTTTCTTTAATTTCATTACCTTCATTTTCATCCAACTCTTTTTTTAAATCTTCAATTTGCTTTCTTAAACTTTCTTCTATGGCTCCTTTTTCACTTAATTTATCTCTTAATTCTTTTTCTTTGCCAGATTCTTCTAGAATTTTTTTATTTTCATTTATACAATTTTCTAAT
>JAVHXO010000005.1:0-28291 GCA_031119525.1 Spiroplasma sp. | reverse complement strand
TTAATTCTTTTTCTTTGACTTTATTACCTTCATTTTCATCCAACTCTTTTTTTAATCTTTCTTGTTCTATTTGATTTTCTTTTATTTGATTTTTCAATTCGTTTAAATCATTATCTTTATTTTGTAATTCAATGTTACATTGTTTTAAATTTAGTCTTATACTAGCAATTGTTTGATCTTTTGATTTGTTGTCATTTCGTACTTTAATATAAAGCTTATTTATTCCATCTATTTCGTCTTCAGCCTCTTTTAATCGTCTTTGAAGATCTTGAATTTCTTCGTCTAATGCTTCTGTAAAAGAACCTTTACCTGTTTTTCACCAATTTTCATTTTTCATTTTAATCCTCCTTTTTTTAATTTTTTTCAAATTTTCTTAATTAATAACAACTCTCAACCCTCCTTCCACCCTGAGTTATTTTGATTATAGAAATAAAAATTTTTTAAGACAACCTATTATTAAAGGATTTTTTTTGAAATTTTTTTTGAAATAAAAATATAATTTATGACAGTTAATTTGTTAAATATTTCAGTATTTTAGAGTATCTTTATCCCTATTTCTTTTTTTATTTGTAATAAAAATTACTAATTAATTTTTTATAAGTGTTAGTTTATTTAATTAAAATAGTTTTTAAACCAAGTATTAAATTTAAATTATGATTAGTCTAAAAAATAAAAATGATTGATTATTAGAATTATTAATTCTATTTAAAATAAAAAAGTTTTTATACAAAAACACAATCAAACAAACAATTAAATTTGATTATTTATTAAAATATGCATATAATTAATAGGCATTTTATTATTTAATAAAAACTAATAGGAGCGATAAATATTATGCATAACAAAGACAATAAAAAACAAAGAATCGTTGTTGGTATTAGTGGCGGAGTTGACTCTGCTGTTAGTGCTCACATATTAAAAAAACAGGGCCATGAAGTGATTGGTCTTTTTATGCGTAATTGAGATTCTTTATTAAACAATGAATTAAACAATGAAAATCTAGCTAATATTTGCCCCCAAGAACAAGATTACTTAGATGCTAAAAAAGTCTGCCAAGAACTTGGAATTGAATTAATAAGAAAAGATTTTGTCAAAGAATATTGAGATTATGTTTTTAGTTACTTTTTAGATGAATTTAAAGCAAATAGAACCCCAAATCCAGATATTTTTTGTAATAAATATATTAAATTTTCAGCATTTGCTGACTATGCTTTAAATGAATTAAAAGCTGATGCGATTGCCATGGGCCACTATGCCCAAATCAATTTTAATCAAACAACAAAAGAATATCAATTATTAAAAGGAATTGACGTTAACAAAGATCAAAGTTACTTTTTATCACAATTAACACAAGAACAATTAAAAAAGACAATTTTCCCAATTGGAAATTTAACAAAACCAGAAGTTAGAAAAATTGCTAAAGCTTTAAATCTTAGTGTTGCCAATAAAAAAGACTCAACCGGAATTTGTTTCATTGGTGAAAGAAACTTTAAAAACTTCTTAGATAATTACCTACCAGCTAAACCAGGTAAAACTGTAGATATTGCAACTAATCAAGTAATTGGTAGTCATGATGGTGTTTATTATTACACCCTTGGACAAAGAAAAGGTTTAAATCTATCAGGTTTTAAAAAATCTTACTTTGTCGTTGATAAAGATGCTCAGAATAATATTTTATATGTTGCCAATGAAAATGATTGATTAATGGCTGATAATTGTTTAATTAACAACATTAATTGAATTAGTAATAATAAACCAAAAACAATTAACTGTTTTGCTAAATTTCGCTACCGCCAAAATGATATCCCAGTAACAATCAATTTCATTAATGATACTGAAGCGATAGTACAATCAGATGAAGCAGTTCGAGCAATCACACCAGGGCAAATCGCAGCGTTCTATTTAAATGATGTTTGTTTAGGTTCTGGTATTGTCAATACAATAATTAAAAAATAAAAAAAGTTTTAAGGTTAACCTTAAAACTTTTTTACTATTAAATGGCGTTAAGTTTGAATTAAATCTTCTTCATCTTGCAGTTCACCCTCAGACGCAATCAATTCAGACCGCACTTTCTGAGCTAACTTATAATTAGAATCATCAGGATTATTATGAATTCTAATATTTCTTGCTAAATAACTATCAATGTCACTTTGTAAACTTTTAGCAACAAAAGCTCAATCATCTTTAATGACAAAAGATTTGTCATACTCATTTTGTTCATTATTAACAAGGCGAGCGTTTAGTTTTGGTTGGTAGTAAGCTAAGTATCAAATAATAGCAAAGGCAAAAACAAAGACAATGTAAAAGATTTGTAAACTATTTGAAACTAAAGCAACAATCGCTGCTGAACTAGTTGCACCATCAGTTGAACCAACGCCAGTAACTGCTGATGAAAAACTATTAACTAAATTAATAAATCACATAACTAATTGTCAAATTAAGAATAACAAACCAAAACTTCAAATCGTGAATTCAAATTTGTTATGGCGTAATTTTTTCTGTAAGGATAACTTTAAAGCAATACTAATAACAAAACTGTAAATAATAATCATAATGAATGATGCTTCACCAGTAATTGTCCCATAATTAAGGACAGTACTTGGTTTATCAACATTTTTAACAGTATCACTAATTGCTTGTGCTAAATCAGGAATAACCAAGAAAGTAAAGGCAAAAATAAAAGTAATAATTAAATTTAAACGTGAAGCTTTAAAAGCAATCCCATCTTTATTTAGTTCTTTATATTTTGTAGGAATATACCCTTCAAATGCTAAAGGTTCTAAAATCCCACCACTATATAAAGCATTTTGCATTCCCGCATTAGCCTTCAATGAAATTGTACAAATTAACATAATTAGAACTCCAGCAGTGCCTAATCATTGGGCATTAGCTTTATCACCTAAAAGCTCAAAAATTTGTAAATTTGGATTATCAGAAAAAAGTCCTGTTATTGCACCAATCATTAAAGCCGTCACTAAAACATAAAATAGCGTTGCTAAAAACATAACAATAATAATTGATCGACTAATATTTTTTTGTGGATTCTTAACATTTTTACCAATCGTTGAATATGTTTCAAAACCTAAAAAGAAGAAAAAACAGGATGTAAAAGCTTCTGAGAAGGAATTAGCTGTCAAATTTTGATGGGCAATAACTTCTTTATAATTGCTAGTTCCTGCCATAACAAATAAAGCAATTACAGCACCAATTAATAAAAAGGTTGTAATTCATTTAATATAAGCAGAAAAGTTAACAAAGTATTTAAAAGCTCTCATACCTAAAAATAAAACACAAGATACTAAACCATAAACAGCAATGCCAATTAAATCTAAACCAAAATTACTTCAAACACCTCAATTAGCATATAAAAAAGAACTAGGATCAGTAAAGTTAATTCGAATCATTGAAATAATTTGTGATGTCACAACTACTGGTAAAGTTGAATATTGGACAAAAGCAATTAATCATCCTCAAAAACGACCATAACTGCTTCTAGTATAAATATAGGCAGCACCATTAGTTGCAGCATGAACCTGTGATAAGCGAGCAAAAGCTCAAGCACAAGTACCGGCAATTAAACCTTCAACTAAGAAAATTCAAATCATATGAGTTCCTAAAGTAATACCAGTTTTACCATACAGTAAAGTAGCAAAAACAGCAGTAAAACTAATACCAGCCGTATAATTAAAACCAAACCATACTAACTCAGGCAAAGATAATTTATTAGAACCATCTTTTGGTTTTTTCTTAAAAAAATTTCAATTTAATTTTTTTGCCATTAAATTTCTCCATATTAATTATTTTTACTAAACTTATAATAATAATTTAATTATATTAAGAAAAAATAATCAAGACTTTTTTTAATTTTTATTTAAATTAACCCTTAATTATTATTAAGATATAGTGTATCATAAATTTTATAACTAAAAAGAAAAATTAAGAATAGTAAAGGAGAAAATTAATGGGTTTTAACACCAAAAAGGGCAAAAAAAAGAAATTTTTCCCGTTTAAATTACCCACAGCTATAACAATTTTATTTTTATTAATTTTATTAATTATCATTATTTCTTGAATTCCTGGAACAACAAAGGAGTGAGTTGATGATCAAGGTGTTAGCCATGGTGGTGGACCATTAGGAATTTTAGATTTATTTAATGCACCAATTCAAGGTTTTGCTGAAAATGTTACAGTAATTATCTTTATTTTAATAATTGGCGGTTACCTTGGTATTGTCATGAAATCAAAAGCATTAGATGCTGGCATTGGTCGTTTAGTTAAAAAATTAAATGGTAAAGAAATTTGAATTATCCCAGCAATTATGATTATTCTTTCAATTGGTGGCACAGTTGAGGGCATGTGTGAAGAAACAATACCTTACTACTTAATTATTATTCCAGCTTTATTAGCGGCTGGTTTTGATGTTATTACTGGCGTTTTAGTAATTTTATTAGGTGCTGGGGTTGGCGTAATGTTCTCAACATTAAATCCATTTGCGATTGGTGCAGCGAGTGCTGTAAGTAATATTAGTGTTGGTGATGGCCTTATTTGACGGTTAGTATGTTGAATTTTAGGCACAGCTGGCACAATTGGATTTGTTATGTGATATGCCTTAAAAGTAAAACGTAATCCAACAAAATCAATTGTTTATGATTTACAAAAAGAACATCATGAAACTTTCTTAACAAATGAACAACTACCAGAATTTACCAAAAAAAGAAAAATTATCTTAGGATTGTTTGGTTTAACCTTTGTTGTCATGATATTTTGTATTGTTCCTTGAGATAGATTAATCTTTGGTGATGAAGGTGGTATCTTTAAAGATGCTAATGATTGATTAAAAATTCATTTTCCCTACATTACTGGGCGAATTCCTGCGTTTGGTGATTGAACAATTCTAACATTAGGGTTCTTCTTCTTCTTTGCTTCAATTATTATTGCCGCAATTGATTGGCATGGTGAAGAAAATTATGTTAAAGACTTTGTTAGTGGCTCATCAGAATTACTTGGTGTTGCCTTCATTATTGCTGTTGCATCAGGAATTGGTTGAGCTTTATCTTCTTCAGGTATGGATAAAGTTGTTTTGGATAGTTTAAGTGGCACAATATCAGGATTACCTAAAACTGCTTTAGTACTAATTGGTTTCTTAATCTTTTTAATTCTTGCTTTCTTTATTCCTTCAACTTCAGGATTAGCTGCTGCTGCTTTCCCAGTAATCTCAGGGTTAGTAGCACCATTAGGTTTACAATCAGGTATGATCACTGCCTTTGTCATGGCCAGTGGTTGAATTAATTTATTTGCCCCGAGTGCTGGCATTATGATGGCAGGTTTAGCAATATCTAAAGTACCATTAACAAAATTCTATCAAGCAATCTGACCTTATACTCTTGGTATTACCGTCTTTATTCTTGGTATGCTAGCAATTGGTACTTTATTACCTAATAGTATTTTTTAATGACTTTTTTCTTATCTAATTTAAAATGAATTACAAGAAAAATAATGAAAGAGAATAAAAACTGAGTTTATTGATTAAACTCAGTTTTTTAATTTTATTTTAAGACCTAGTTTTACTACTCTGGGACTCAACTTTAGCAATATCTGCTTGAATCCCAACTTGATCAACTTGATGTTGCAAATAACTTTCTGTTACTGGCAATTTTAAATTTAAATTAGTTAAATAAGAAATTTCAACCGTTAAATTTTGGGCATGAAAATCAAAAATGTGACCACCAAGTTTTCGATTAGCACTAATAAAATGAGCATGAAAACCTGGAACTAAAATCATATTAGCAAAATTTGGTCCTCAATAAGCAACAATATCACCAGATATATTTGTTAAATGAACTTCACTTTGTGTTTTAGCAGCTTCTTTTAAAGGTTTAAATGGTGGTTTTTGTTTTGATAAACTTCTAACACTAATCTTACTAAAAGTCCCCACCATTTTTAGGGCATAAAAAATATTATCAGAAGGAAATTTAACTTCCAATTGTTGTTTTAATTGACTAAAATCAATATTTTTAAACTCTAATTTTACATCAGAAATAAAATTAGTTACTGTTGCAAAAGGGCTAGTCATTTGATTACTAACTGTTTTAACATCACCTGAAGCTAATATTTGATATGGTTTACCATCCAAAAGAATTAACTCACCATCAGTTGCATCAAACGTTCCTAAACCAAAATTACCATGCTGCAATAATTCTTCAAAAGTTATTGAACCAAATAAATCACCAGCCATTAATGCTGAAAAAATTGAATTTTGAAAAAAATTATGACCTTTAATTTTCATCTTTTTAATCTCCTTTAGTTTTTATTTAATTTTAATACTAATTATCACAATATTATTATTTTAATTTCATTATTGTTTTTTACAACTAAAAATAATATAATCTTAAAAGTCTGTTAGTACGGTATGTCAGTTAAGATTCTTAAAGTTAAGAAAGGAAACAACAAACATGCCAGGTATTTTTCGTAATAAAACAATATTATTAAAATCTAACAAAAATCAATGTTTAACTTGAACAGGATTACTTGAAAAAGATCAAGAAAATCATCAAGAACCTTTAGAACTAAAATTTAATAATAAAGAATATTATTTTTATGGATCAGGAATAAAAAAAGAAAATATTTTTGCCAAAACATCATGAATTAATTACAAGAGTAAATTAAGTTCTGTTAACCAACAAAAAATTGTTGATGCATTTGCTAAATTTACTAATCAAAATGAGATATATTGACAATATGTAACATTAAAATTAAAATTTGATATTTTAAATAAGGACTTTAAAAACTTTAATAATAAATTAACTACCGAGGAAAATTTTTTAACAATTGAAAATCGTGAATCTTATAAAAAATTATTGCAATTAAATAGAAAAAATGAAAAACTTTCACAAAAAGTTTTCAAGTTAAATTATGAGATTGAAAATATTGCCAATGAAGAAAATACCAAAGAAAAAATTAAAGAATATATGAATGAAATTAATCTTTTATCAAAGAATTTAAATGCTTTTGTTAAAACATCACAAAATTTAACAGAGAAAGAACAAAATCAAGACGAATCATTAAGTAATCCATTGCAAGAAGAAACAAAAGTAATATTATTAAAATATAATTTAAACCCAACTTTAATTTGAGCAGGAACAACACAAAAAAGAAAAGAAAATATTAATGGCGAACCTTTAATTTTAAAAATTGATGATGCAATTTTTTATTTTTATGGTGATGAAATAAAAGAATCAAATAAAAATATAAAAACAAATAAAAAACTACCATACAATTGAATTTATTACAAAACTAGATTTAATTATCTTGATCAAAAAAATATCTTTGAAAAATTTGAAGAATTAAGTAAGCAAAAAACTCTGTATAAACAAAGCGTTTTATTAAAATTAAAAATTGAATTTTTAATGACGGCATTTTATTCGTTTGATGAAAAAACTCGTTGTAAGTTAAAAGTTTGAGAGTTGCTATACCCTGTTCATCGTTTAACCCGAGATACTACTGCTTTAATTAATCAAGTCGAAAATTATTATAAAGAGCCCTCAGAACCAGATAAAGTAATAGATGATATAGAAAATAAAAAAGCAGCAGCAGAACAAAATGTTTTAGAACAAAAAATTAAAAATTATCAGCAAAAAATTGAAACTTTGTTTGATGCTTGAGAAGAGATATTAAAAAAATCACAAACATTAACAACTAAAAAAACAATTGACCAACAAGGAAATCAAACAAATCATCTAACACAAGAAAAAATTCATCAAGAAATAGAAGAAAAAATTAGTGAATTACAAAAAACAGATGCTGATAAAATTATTGATCAAGAAGTAAAAAATTTACAAGAAAATCAGCTATTAATTGTCAATAAAAAAAGAAAATTAGCAGATTTAGAACAAGAAGATTTAATTGGACCTAGTTGTTCAAGTTCTTGAACAAATAAAAAAATGTCGCATCAACAACCATCACCCCAAAGAAATCAAACATATCATCTAACACAAGAAAAAATTCATCAAGAAATAGAAAATAAAATTATTGAATTACAAAAAGCAGATGCTGATAAAATTATTGATCAAGAAGTAAAAAATTTACAAATCTTTGATCAATTTTTAACAACAGAAAACGTAACAGGAAATGAAAGTCACTGCGAAGAAATTGAATTAGATTTTTTTTAAAATAACATTAATTATTTTTTACTCGGTTTAATAATTTGTGGTTTTGATTCAACTTCATCTGGTGTTTCGGTTTGAATTAAATTTGTTTCTGATTGATTTTGTTGTTGATCAAATTGATTTTGGGAAATAACAGGATCTTGTGCCTTTGCTAAATCAGCAATTGTAATCCTTAAATCTCATAAATAAATATTATTAGCACTAACAATACTATCAGCAATTGCTTTACCATGTCCCTCATTAACACGAGTAATAACAGCTTTATCTGCTGAAAAAATAATTCACTTCTCTTTATTAGTTAATAAATTAATATTAATCTTATCATTTGCTTTAAAACTAGAAATTAAAGCAATTGTTTTCTTTTTAGGAAAATTAATAATTTTTTGCCCTTTTGTTGTTCTTGATGTTTGTTCTAAACTACTAAAACTAATTCGTTTAAAGTGTCCTGTTGAAGTTAAAACTCCATAAACATCATTACTATTACCAGTTGCTGCGCCAACAACTTTATCATTTAAACCTAAATTTAAAGCTTTAATACCTTTAGCACCCAAACCTAAAACACTAATCGTGCTTTCTAAGTATTTTAAAGTAAAACCATCTTTAGTACTCAAAGCAATTCATTCTTTACCATTAGTAAAACTAGCACTAACAACCTGATCAGTCGGTTTTAAACCAATACACTTCATTGCCCGACTAAAACTTTTATCAACAAAACTATCAATCTTCACCCGTTTAATTAAACCTAATTGTGATACTAAAACTAAATAACGATCATCCTGCTGAAAATCATTAACAATCGCACTAGCAATAATTTTTTCAGCAGGCATTAATTTAACTAAGGTATTAATATGAATTCCAACATCTTTTCATTTACTTTCAGTCAATTTATAACCAGGAATAATAATATAATTACCACGATTAGTAATTAATAATAAGTTATCTAAATTATTAATTTTACCTTGACTAACAATAATATCAGTTGGTTTACGACCAAATTCTTTAAAATCAGTTTCTGTTTGAGCAATTGAGCGATTATTAATCGCTTTAATTCAACCATCATAACTAACTGTCAGAAATAATTCCAATTCTTTTAATGTCGCTTTTTCGTCAATCACAATTTCTTTAATTTCACCAGCAATAACTGATCTTCTTGGGGTTGAATAACTATTTTTAACATGAATAAAATGTTCAATGATTGTCGTATTTAAAACATTTTTATTTTTTAAAATACTAGTCAATTTGATAATTGCTTTCTCAATTGCTTGCTTTTCTGTTAACAATGTATTAACATCAGCAACTGTTAACCGATATAATCTTAAAGAAACAATTGCTTCTGCTTGTTTTTCTGATAAATCAAATTCTTTTATTAAAACTGCACAAGCAAGATTTTTATTTTTAGCAGAACGAATTAATTTAACAACTTTATCAATATCTTTTAAAGCAATAATTAAACCATCAATAATTTCTAAGCGTTTTTTTAGTTGTTTTAAATCATATTTACTTTTTCTTGTGATAACTTCAACTTGATGATTAATATAAAAATCTAATAATTGCAATAGTGATAAAAGTTGTGGTTTATTATTAGCAATTGCTACTAAGTTAAAATTGTAAGAAACTTGTAAATTAGTATTTTTAAATAAATAATTTAGAATTTCTTCAGCATTAGCATCATGGGTTAAATCAATCACAATTCTTAACCCTTGACGATCAGTTTCATCACGAACTTCTTTAATCCCATGAATTTTATTTAAAACGCGAATATCATCAATTTTTTTAATTAAATCTTGTTTAACAACCTCAAAAGGTAATTCAAAAATAACAATTTTATGTTCTTTTTTACCTTTTGATTTTGTTTCTTTACCCTCAATTACTGTTTTTGAACGAATAATAATTCGACCTTTACCAGTTTTATAAGCCGTTTTAATATGCGATAAACCTTGAATAATTCCACCAGTTGGAAAATCTGGACCCTTAATGCTATGCTTCATCACATCTGCTAAAGTTGATTCAGGATTATTAATCCGATAAATAATGGCATCAATAACTTCAGCTAAATTATGGGGGGGAATATTAGTTGCCATGCCAACAGCAATTCCTGTTGCACCATTAACTAATAAATTAGGAAAGTATGATGGTAGGACAACTGGTTCTGCTTCAGAGTTATCAAAGTTAGGAATAAAATCAACAACATCTTTTTTTAAATCTTGCAGTAATAAGTGAGCAATTGAACTTAAACGTAACTCAGTATAACGCATCGCAGCAGGGCTATCGCCATCAATTGAACCTTTATTACCTTGCATATCAACTAACGGTAAAAATAGTTTTCATGGTTGAGCCATTCGCACAACAGCACCATAAACTGGTACATCACCATGGGGATGATATTTTCCAATTACTTCACCAACAACTCGGGCTGATTTTTTATAAGGTTTGTCATAACTTAAATCTAAATCATTCATTGCATAAAGAATTCGTCTTTGAACAGGTTTTAAACCATCACGAACATCAGGTAAAGCACGATCTAAAATAATATATTTTGAATAACGACTAAAAAGATTTCCTAACAAATAAGAAATTGAATAAACTAATAATTGTTCATCATGATTATTTTCATTAATTAAATCTCGGCTATTATTATTAACTGCCATTTACTGTTCTTCCTTTCTGAACTTTTAACATCTTTTAATTAAGATCATCAACATCAAAAGAAATATTTTTTTCAATTCAAACTTTTCTTGAATCAACATCATCACCCATTAAAACTTTAAATTGTTCTTCAGCAACTTTAGCATCCTCAATTTGAACTTTAATCAATTTTCTAGTTTCTGGGTTCATCGTTGTTTCTCATAACTGGTCAGAATTCATTTCACCCAACCCTTTATAACGTTGAATATCATATTTACCTTTAACACTTGCTAAACGAATTTTTAAATCATTTTCCGTTCATAAATATTCATGACCATCATTTTCTTTTGAACTAAGCTTAAATAATGGTGGCAAAGCTAAATAAAGCATGCCAGACGTAATTAAATCGCGCATAAAACGATAAAAAAATGTTAATAATAAAAGTTGGATATGGGCACCATCACTATCAGCATCAGTCATAACAATTACTTTATGATAATTAACTTCATCTAAATCAAAATCTTTGCCAACGCCAGCCCCAACAGCAGCAATAATCATATTAATTTCATCATTATTAAATAAATAACTAATATTAGTTTTTAAAGCATTAATAACTTTACCTTTTAATGATAAGATTGCTTGGTTCTCACGATTTCTTGCTGTTTTAGCACTGCCACCAGCTGATGTTCCCTCAACTAAAAATAATTCATTTGCTTCTGGATTATGTTTTTGTGGTGGTACTAATTTTGTAATTAAAAATCTTTGATTTTCTTTATCTTGTTTTGTTAATTTTTCTCTTGCTTTCCTTAAAGCATTTCTAATTTCCCTAGCTTTAATTGCCTTATTAATAATTTGTTGGGCAACTTCTGGCTGCTCATGCAATCAAAATGCTAGGCGTTCATTAACAATTGTTTCAACAACAACTCGTGCTTCAGGAGTTCCTAATTTTGATTTTGTTTGACCCTCATATTGAATTAAACTTTCTGGAATTCTCAACGAAATAATTGCTACTAAACCTTCGCGTAAATCATTTCCTTCCAAGTTTTTATCTTTTGCTTTTAAAATTTCTTTGTTTCTGGCATACTCATTAATCGCTTTTGTTAAACCACTTTTAAAACCAATTAAATGACTACCACCATCAATAGTTTTAACATTATTGGCAAAACCAAGGATTGTATCATTATTATCTTCACAATATTGCATCACAATATCAACTTCAATATTATTTTGTTTACCTTTTAAATTTAAAATTGGTGAAATTTTTTTCTTATTAACATTTAAATATTCAATAAACGATGATAAACCATTAGTATACTGAAATAAAGCTTCTTTATTAGTTCTTTTATCAACTAATTTAATTGATAAATTATTAATTAAAAAAGCACTTTCCCTTAAGTGTTGCTCAAACATATGATAATTTCAATCACAATTAGCAAAAATTTTATCAAAATCAGGTAAAAATTTAATTACTGCCCCAGTCTTATTAGTTTTACCTAATGATTTTAATGATTTACCAACTCGCCCACCATTAATAAACTTAATTTCACTAATTTTTTTATCACGGTAAATTATCACATCCAAATATTTACTTAAAGCATTAACAACTGATGCACCAACACCATGTAAACCACCAGAGCTTTTATAACTATGATCATCAAATTTACCACCAGCATGCAAAACAGTAAAAATTACTTCTGGTGTTGATTTACCAGATTTATGTTTACCAACAGGAATCCCGCGACCATTATCTTCAACAGTAACTGAGCGATCATGATTGATTGTGACATTAATGTTAGTACAATAGCCAGCAAGTGCTTCATCAACAGCATTATCTACTATTTCTCACGCTAAATGATGTAAACCATGAATATCAGTTGAACCAATATACATTGCTGGTCGTTTTCTAACGGCATCTAAACCTTCCAAAATTTGAATTGATGATTCATTATAAGTATTAGTATTATTGACTTTATTAATTTGTTTATTATTTTGTGGCATAATATCCTTTCATAAATAAAAATTGATAAATAAAAAATTGAATTCGTAATTATTTTATCATAAACTGTTAACAAGAATAATTTCAAAGAAATAAGCAACAGCACAAGTATTTATTAACAACTGGTAATTAACCTCTTAAATTATTTGCTATAATTAAAATATTAAAATGAAAATATCATTAAAGAAAGGACAAATATTAATACCATGGACTGAAAGTTTTGAAAAAAATTAAAGAAAAAGAAAGATAATAAGCAAGGAAAAAACCAAACTGAAGAAGCAAATCCTGAAGATTTAGATGATATTGAAAATGATGAAAACGAAGATAAAGAAAAAGATCAAGAAGATAAAAAGAAATAACAACAATAGTTAACAAACTCGTGTTAAAACTTTAAGTGACACGAGTTTTATTTACTTAAGTCAAAATTATTGGAAAACCATTAAAGGAGAAAAAAATGCCAATCGCTGTTCAAGTACTTGGATATTTAGCTAGTATTTGTATCCCCCTAGCTTTTTTACCACAAACACTTAAAACTATTATTAAAAGAGAAACAAAAGGAATTTCAATTATTGCTTACATAATCTATTTCTTAGGGTGTGTAATATTTTTAATTTATGGAGTTTTATTAACTGATATTCCAATGATAATTTGCCAAACAATTGCGGCAATTTTTGCTGCAATTATTTTAATAATTACTGGTTATAATCTCATTAAAAGTAAAGGTCAAGATCCAAAGCAAGGCAAAAAAGAACAAATTAAATCAGGAATGAAAGTAATCAAAGACGAGATTAAAGAAGAAGTTAAGGATCTTAAAAAATCTAAAGAAACTAAAGAAGGAGATAAAAAATAATGACTGTTTTTACTCAAATCCTTGGTTATGTTGGCGCTGCCTTAATTTCAATTGCTTTCTTACCACAAACATATAAATTAATCAAAACTAAAGATACCAAAGGTTTATCTTTAACTTGTTATTTAATTTACCACCTTGGTTTAACTTTCTTTATCATTTATGGCAGTTTTAGTCACAATTGACCTTTAGTGGCAGCAAATGCTGTTGGTTGAGTAATCAATTTAATTTTATTAGCACTAATTTGTTACAATCTTTATCAAGCCAAAAAACATCCGCAAGAAAATCCTAAAAAAAGTTGAAAAGAAAACGTTAAAGAAAAAATGCAAGCAAGGAAAGAACAAAAAGAAGCAAAAGAAAACTCTGAAGAACAAGATAACGATTAAAAGCTAGTAAAAAAATACTAGCTTTTATTTAATAATCAAGTTTGTCTTAACATTTTAATTTGTTATAATCTTAACAAGATAACGAAGGTCAAAAATAAAAACTAAAGGAGCAACATAGTAACAATGGCACATATTAATATTTTGGGAACTTTTATTTTTATTATGATTGGATATTTAATTGGTTCAATTTCTCCATCAATTTTAATTAGTAAAAAAAAGTTTAACACCGATGTTCGTCAACATTACTCACATAATGCTGGAGCCACAAATTCAACTAGGGTTATGGGAAAAAAATGAGGCTTAATAATATTATTACTTGATGGTTTTAAACCAATCATTACAATTTTAATTGCCTGAGGTTTAACTTTTATTCCAATTAACAATTCTGATTGACAATATTTATTTAGTGATGCTTATGTTTATTTTGCTGGTCTTGCAGCAATTATTGGACATTGTTGACCAATCTTTTTTGGTTTTCGTGGTGGTAAGGGCGCTGCATCATCATTAGGTTTATTATTAATCATTAATCCAATTTATTTTGCCATTGCTGTTATTAGCTGATGATTAATCCTTTACATATCAAAAATGGTTTCATTATCATCAATATTAATGGTTGGCGTGGCGTTTGCTTTTTCTTGAATTCCAAACATGCCTTTAAATGCTTATGTGTGAAAACATGATCTGCAATACTTCATCATTAATTGAATTATTTTAGGTAGTTGATTAATTATTATTAGCCGCCATTGATCAAATTTGCTGCGAATCTTTCAAGGTAGCGAAAGAAAAGTAACAATGTTTGATCGAACAAATAAAAAGAAAAAAACAAAATAACAAAAATTTCAATGAAGAAATTTAAAAAATAAATTATTCTAATTTTATTAATTAAATTAAGACAAAATTAGAATTTTTTTTCTCGGAGGAAAATATGCCAAAAAATGATTGATTAAAAAATAAAATGATATTACTAAATTATAATCGATTAATTAATCCTTTAGTCTGATATGGTGAAGAAAAAGAACGAGCAATTAATCCTGATGAAGACCATGAACAACCTTTAATTTTGGAAATTAACGGTAAAAACTTTTATTTTTATGCCGGAGGAATCAAAATCCATCATCATAAATCAAATGAATTTTGAGTTAACTATAACAGTGACTTAAAAACTAATGATCAAATCAAAGTAATCGAAGAATTTACGAAAAAAAGTAACCCAGATAACCTGTATGAACAAAATACATTAACAAAATTAAAAGTTACTTTTATCAAAAACCTAACTAGCATTTGAAATCAAAATTCCAAAAATAATACTTTAACAGAAACTGAAGAAGAAAAAATAAGTAATTTTGATCATGAATTTAAAAATTTAGCAAAAGCATTTTATTTTTTAAACAAACGAGTTAATGATGTATTAGTTAATAATTTCTTTAACAAAGAAAATAATCAAATTCTTGATCCTAATAAAGAAAAAAATCCAGAATATCAAAAAATGATTAACACTTTAGAAGAAGAAATTAAAAATTGTGATCAAGATGTTAATGATTTTTATCAACTTGCAATTAAATTATCAAATGAATTTTATCATGTCGGAAAACAAAAATTAGCACTTGATGAACCACCATTAAAAAAAGCAAAATTAGTTGATTCAAAACCACAACAAAATTTTGCAGAAAATAATCCTTTAAATGCGATTCAGACAGCTACTCAAACAATTGATAGTATTGTAAACCATTTAAATCATACTAATCAGGTTCTTGAGCAACAAAATGAAACAATCACAACAACCGACTTAGAAAGTAAAAAGTTAGCATTAGATACAATCTTAGATTTTGAAGAAGAAATTCAAGCAAGAGCAAACCAAGAAATGGAAAATTTTAATGCAACCAATCAAGAAATATTATCTGCTTTTAGTAACTTAATCAATGATGGGGTAAATGATCTTGATGAATTTAATTTTGATTGATAAAAAAAATCAATAAAAAAAGTAAAAAAGAGTCTTAACAGACTCTTTTTTTACTACCATTATTTCTTCTTAGTAATTTTTTGTTGACGCTTCATTGCCTGCATAACTGCTTTAATTTGTGACTCACTAGGTTTTCGACCCATCTGCATATACATTGCCCGAATCATATTTTCATTAATTGGGGGATTTTTTTCTAATTGTTTTTCAAAAATTCTTTTGGTAATTAAAAAACCAATCCCACCACCAATTAAAGCACCAACGAGTGCAACTATTAAAGCACCTCATCATAGAATCATTTATTTTGCCTCCTTACTTGTTATATATTTAACAACTTTTTGATAAATTTTTTCGCTTGTAAATCCATATTTTTCTAAAATTGTTGTTAATTCACCAGAAGATCCAAATTGATTAACCCCAATTACTAAACCTGCTAGACCAACATATTTATACCATGAATCGTTAACACCTAATTCAATCGCCACTTTTTTTATTTTTTGTGGCAGAATTTTGTTTTTATATTCTTGTGGCTGTTGATCAAATAAATAAGTTGACGGCATTGACACAACTCGAGCATTAATTTTCTTTTTAACTAACATTTTTTGAACTTCAACAGCTAAATGAACTTCACTACCTGTGGCAATAAAAACTAAATCTAATGATTTTGTATCATCTTCTTCACTGATGATATAACCACCTTTAGTTACAGCATCAATATTACTATTAGTCATTTGCGGTAAATCTTGCCTTGTTAAAGCAATAGCATTAGGAAAAGTTTTAGCCATGAAGGCAATTTTGTAAGCACCAATTGTTTCTCGCACATCGGCTGGTCGCATAAGATTAAAATTAGGAATTGTTCTTAACATTAACAATTGTTCAATTGGTTCATGAGTTGGTCCATCTTCACCAACAGCTATTGAGTCATGAGTGAAAATAAATAATGAGGGAATTTTCATTAATGCTGCCAATCTTAAAGCAGCTTTTTGATAATCACTAAATACTAAAAATGTTGAACCAAAACCAATCACACCTTGATGTAAAGTTAAACCATTAACAATTGCTGTCATAGCAAATTCCCGAACACCAAAATGAATATGACGCCCACGATAATTATTACTATTATAATCATGATCAAATACCATAGCTTTAGTAGAACCAGATAAATCAGCACTACCGCCAATTAAAGTTGGATATTGTTGTGATAAAAGTTTTAAAATTTTTCCTGAAGCAACCCTCGTTGCTGTTGCTTCATTTGTGATGATACTTTGTCAATCAATTTTATTAAAAAGAAAAGGATTATTAAATACTTGTCCTTTTAAAGCAGCAATAATGTCTTGCGATAAATCATGATAATTAGTTTGATAATCATGTAATTGTTTATTCCATTTGTTTTCTAATTCTTGCCCTTGCTTAATTTTAACTTTTTGAAAATTATTAATTACTTGTTGAGGCACTGAGAACGATTCTTCTTGCGTTCATTGTAAGTTTTTCTTAACTACAGCAATATCATCCATTAATGGTGCACCATGAACTGTTGATGTCCCTTGTTTTGTCGCACCAAAACCAATCACTGTTTTAATTTCAATTAATGTTGGTACTTCACTAGTTTTTGCAACAGCAATTGCTTTACTAATTGCTTGATAGTCATTACCATCAATAACTTTTAAATAATTTCAGTTTAAAGCTTTTAATCTTCGTTCAGTATTTTCTGAAATAACAAAATCAGTTGGTGAATCTAATTGCACATCATTTGAATCATATAAAACAATTAGTTTTCGTAATTTCAAATGACCAGCAAAACTTAATGCTTCTTGAGTAATACCTTCTTGTAAATCACCATCACCACATAAAACATAAGTATAGTGATCAATTAATTGATTATTTGTTTGATTATATTTTGCTGCTAAAAAACTCTCAGCAACTGCCATACCAACTGCTGTTGCTAAACCTTGTCCCAAAGGACCTGTTGCCATTTCAATTCCTAAATCTAAATCGTACTCAGGATGACCAGGAGTTTTACTATCCAACTTACGAAATTTTTTTAAATCATCAATTTGGTAATTATAACCAACATGATATAAAAGTGAATATAATAAAGCACTACCATGACCAGCAGATAAAACAAAACGATCACGATTAAATCAATGGGGATTTTTGGGATTAAATTTTAAATGATCTTTAAATAAAGCATAAGCCATTGGTGCTGCACCTAAAACAATGCCTGGATGACCACTTTTAGCATTATTAACTGCTTCAATTCCCAAAATTCTAATTGAATTAATTGCTAATTGATCAATACTACTGATTTTTTTGGCCTTGTTTTCCATTCTTTTTTTACTCCTTTATTAATTTCACAATCTTTAATAACCTTTATAATCTTAATAATTTTTATTAAGAAAATAAAGCAATTATCAATTATTTTTTATCATTTAAAATCTTTAAACCTAAAATTTCTAACTGTTTAAGATCAACAGCACTAGGACTATTAGTTAATAAATCAATGCCACTATTATTTTTGGGAAAAGCAATTGTATCTCTAATTGAATTAACTTTCGTCAAAAGCATTAAAAACCGATCAATACCAAAAGCAATGCCAGCATGCGGGGGAATACCGTAATCAAATGCTTCCAAAAAAAAGCCAAATTGTTCTTTAACAATTTCTGGTTTAATTTCTAAAATAGCAAAGATTTTTTCTTGCAGTTCTTTACTGAAAATTCTAACACTACCACCAGCAACCTCATTACCATTTAAAACTAAGTCGTATGCTGATGATTTAATTTTTAATAATGATTTAAAATCTTGCTTATTTAATTCTAAAATTTGTTCTGGAATTAATGGACTAGTAAATGGATGATGCGCAGCAGAAATTTTATTATCAAACTTTTCAAACATTGGTCAATCAACAACTCATAAAAAACGATAAGTATTAATATTAACCAAGAAATCTGAATGCTTTGTTTGTCGTTCTTGATCTAAACAGTAAAAAGTTCTAATTGCTCCTAAAACGATTGCGCCAATGTTATTAACTTCATAAGTTAAATAACAAAGATTTTTATCATTTTGGACATTTGATTTTTCTAAACTTGAAATTTGTTCTGCCGTTAGAGTTATTTGATTATTGGTATTAAAAATAATGCGGTTCTTTTCTCGCGAATAAACTAAAAAATTCTGACCTTGATGTTGTTCAACAATTCGTAAAATTGCTTTTTTTGTTGCATCACTAAATTTATCATTAACTCAGAAAGCTTTTAATGATAAATCTTTAATGTTTGATGATAAACTAACAATCTTACAAACACAACGTAAGTCAGGTTTATCACTACCATACAAATCAATTGCTTCTTGATAACTTAATCATGGTAATGGAAAAATTAATTGTGGTAATTTAAATTCATTTCAAATGCAATCTAATAGTTTTTCAACTAATTCAATCACATCTTCTTGCTTTACAAAAGCCATTTCAAGATCTAATTGTTGAAATTCTGGTTGACGATCAGCACGAAAATCTTCATCACGAAAACACTTAGCAACTTGATAATACTTATCAACCCCACTAACCATTAATAATTGTTTATATAATTGTGGCGATTGTGGTAAGGCATAAAAAACATTATTTTTATTTCTCTTAATTCGTGAAGGAACTAAAAAATCTCTTGCTCCCTCAGGAGTTGATTTTGTTAGAACTGGTGTATCAACTTCTAAAAAATTTTCTGAATTTAAAAATTGCCGAACAAGGGTAATAAAGCGATGTTTAAATTTTAATTGATCAAACATTTCTTTACGACGTAAATCTAAATAACGATACTTTAACCGTAAATCTTCTAGGGCAGTAAAATTATTTTCATCATTAATAACAAAGGGAATTGCTTTTGCTTGACTTAAAATTTTAACTTTTTGGCTAACAACTTCAATTTCACCAGTTATTAATTTTGGATTAGCAACGTGACGTAAAATAACTTGGCCAGTAACTTGAATCACTGATTCAACTTTAATTTTTTTTATCTGATCAAAATCAGGTGAATCATTCTTAATGACAATTTGTGTTAAACCATAACTATCACGTAAATCTAAAAAAATTGCATTTTTTTTAACTCTAATTGCATGCACTCAACCACTTAAAATAACATTCTGTTTTAAGTTTTCTTTTGTTAAATTGCCACAATTATTGGTACGATATTCATTTACCATTTTAACCACTCATTGTCCTTTCTTCCTTTCTTATTTCTTAATATCTTTGTAATTTTAATTATTATACTAAGGTAAGTATTTTTGCTAATAGTTGTTCTTGATTTTCAAATTTAATTACTACTTTAGCTTTTTTTGTTAATTGATAACAAGTAGCTTGATTTGGTTTTTCTAAAACCAAAAGATTATTAGTTGTTTGGAGATTTTTAATTAAATTACTTTTTTGTTTATCATTAAACAAACTAAAATTACCATCAACAAAATAATTGTTATTCCTTAAATCATTTAATAAAAGTAAAGTTTGTTTTAATCCGTCTTGAAATTGACTAATAATAAATAAATCTAATAATTTAATTTGACTAAATGCTAATTTCTCTGCTAAAAGCAACATTAATCTTTCAATTCCAAAAGCAAAACCAACTGCTGGATAATCATAAGGAACACCCAATTCTTGGGCAAGATGATCATATCGGCCACCACCAATTAAAGTATTCTGACTCTTACCTAATAACTCGGTTTCACTAATAAACTCAAAAATAACACCAGTATAATAATCTAAACCACGAACTAAGGTTGGATTAATTTTAAAATTAATTTTTAAAGTTGCTAAAGCATTAGTTATCACTGAAAAATATTCTTGTTCTTCTGGTGAATAAAACTGGGCAATTGCTGGTAAATCTAAATTTAAAGTTTGACAAGTTTGACAATCTAAAACTCGTAAGGGATTAGTTTTAATTCGCGTTTGACAATCAAAACATAACTTTGCTTTATCTTTTGTTAATGCTTTCAATAGAGCATGATTAAATTTAGTTTTAGTTTCTGAAGAACCAAAAAAATTTAATTGTAAAACATAATCATTAATTGTTAAAGCTGCTAACATTTTAGTTGCTAACAAAATTACTTCAACATCTAATAACGGATCTTTAGTTCCCAAAGCTTCAACACCAAATTGGTGAAATTCACGATTTCGACCTTTTTGGGGATTTTCATAACGATACATATTACCATAATAAAAATATTTTAATGTTTGTTTTTGATTATTATAAAGTTTATTTTCAACAACTGAACGAATAACACCCGCAGTACCTTCTGGACGCAAAGCTAAACTTCTTTTACCTTTATCAAGAAATTGATAAATTTCTTTCTCTACAATATTGGTTGTTCTTCCAATTGTACGCAAAAATAAATCAGCTGATTCAATCACTGGTGTAATAATTTCTTGATAATTAAAATTTTTAGCAACCGTTATTAATCGATTAATAATATTGCTAAAAATAATTGCTTGCTGATTATACAAATCTTCTGTGCCTTTTGGGCGTTGAAACTTCATTCTGTCACCTTAATTTATAGTGTTTAATTATATTTTACAAAGATTTTTTATAAAATCGGTTGATATACTTAAAATTTTACATAATTATCCGCGTTATCTCAATGATATCGGGGACTTTTTTTAATGATGAAGTAATTTGATGGAGACGATCAATCCCAGGAACTTTAATAATTACTTTTAAAACTCCCTTATGGTTAATTAAACGATTATTAGCATCAATCATTTGAATTGGTACTTTCAAGTGATTTAACAAATTAATAATATCAGCTAATAAACCAGGGCGATCCAAATAATAAATCTTTATTGCTGACTCATATGTTCGTTTAATTGTTGCTGGTAAATTTCAAGTTGTTATTAAAGTTCGACCTTTTTTTTCTTTTTTTGTTTCATTAAGAATATTAGGACAAATCGGGCGGTGAACTTTAATCCCCTGACCCTTACTAATATAACCAATAATTGCTTCATCAGGAATTGGTAGACAACAACGAGCTAACTGAGTTTTAATTGTTGGAGCATTTTCAACAATTGCATCATTAAAAGCATTAGTGTTTGTTGGAGTAAGATTTTTTTTCGCTTTAAAATCTTTAAATTTTAATGAATCTTTAAAGAGAATTTCTTTAACTGCCTCTTCAACACTATAAGCACCACCAGCAATTGCTAAACAAAAATCATCATAATTTTGGTATTTTAAAATTTTCAGGCGTTGGTAAATCACTGAACTATTGGCAATCCGTCATCGTAATTTATGTTCTTGGATATATTTTTCAATTTGCTCTTTAATATTAGCAATCTTTTTCTCATTATCACTTTTAGTCTTTATTTCTGGTTTAATTGTTGTTTGATTTAAATATTTTTTAATTTTATGACGAGCAAAATTAGTTTTGGCAATTGTCAACCAATCATAGTTTGGTTTCACGGTTTTTGCTGTTTTAATTTCAACAACATCACCCGTCTTTAAAACAGTATTCAACGCTGAATAAACACCATTAACTCTAGCACCCATCGCTGTTTCACCAATTTGAGTATGAATTTTATAAGCAAAATCTAAAATTGTTGAACCTAAAGGCAGAGTAACAACTTTACCATTGGGAGTTAAAACATAAATTAATTCACTAAATAAGTCTTGTTTAATTTCTGTTTCAAGATTTGAATTAACAACATTATTTTCATCATTATCTTGATATTTATTAATTGTATTTAAATCTAAAATTGTTTGAAAAATATTCAGTTTTTCATCAATTTCTGCTTGTTTTTTCTTGGGGCTAACCTCTTCACCCTCTTTATAACGTCAATGCGCCGCTGCACCAACCATGGCATAATATTCCATTTCCGCCGTTCGAATTTGTAATTCATAAATTTCATTCTTAAAAACAATTGAAGTATGTAATGATTGATACATATTATTTTTTGGTGTGGCAATATAATCCTTAAACTTGCCTGGTAGTGGGGTAAATTTTTGATGCAAATAACCAAGAATCGCATAACAATTATCAACTGAATCACTAATAATTCGAATTGCTAAAATATCATGAATATCATTAAAATCTTTGCCAAAATAATACATCTTGCGATAAATTGAAAAAATATTCTTACTACGACCATAAATATCAAATTTTAACTTGTTATGTTTAACTAAAGTTTTCCTAATTTCTTTAATTGCATTATCAACTAATTGCTCTCGTTTATCTTGATCTTTCTTAATTAAATTACTAATTTTTTGATACTCATCAGGATATAAAACAGCAAAAGAACGATCTTCCAATTCAGCTTGTAATTCACGCATACCCAAACGATGAGCAATTGAAGCATAAACTTCCAATGTTTCTTTGGCAACAACTTTTTGTTTCTTTGGTTCTAAGAATTCAATCGTTCTAATATTGTGTAATCGATCAGCCATCTTAATAATAATTACCCGAATATCATCAGCTAAACTTAAATATAACTTTCTTAAATAATCAGATTTAATTTCTGCTCTTTTCTCTTTGGCAAAATGACTAACTTTTGTTACTGCTGAAACTAAAGTGGCAACTTCTTGACCAAATTCCTTGGTTAGATCTTCAACACTAGTTGGTGTGTCTTCCAAAATATCATGCAAAAGACCTGCTTGAATTGTTGCAGGATCTAAATGTCATAAAGTTAAATTATATGCGGTTGATAAAACATGATATAAATAAGGATCACCATTTCTTCTTAGTTGACCTTGATGTTTAACTTTAGCATACTTATAAGCTTTTTCAATTTGGGCCAAAAGTTCTTCATTTTTAATATAACTTTGTGCTTGTTCGAAAACTTCATTAAAATTTTTACAAGTAATTGTCATCATAATTTAAAACTCAATTAAACTGTGAAAGGGAATTGAACCAAAATCTTGTTGATCATGAAATTCTTTTAAAGCGATTAGGGTTGTAATACAAGCAATTTGTGCTTTCGTTAATTTAATTAAAGCAATACAAGCATGAATTGTTCCAGAAGTAGCAATCAAATCATCAATAATTAATGCCCGATCACTTGTTGTTAAAGCATCTTGATGAATTTCCAATTTATCTGTACCATACTCTAATTGATATTCAACCTGATAAGTTTTATAAGGCAACTTACCAATTTTTCTAACTGGAACAAATTTAAGTTTTAAAGCATAAGCCAAAGCACTACCAAAAATAAAACCACGAGCTTCTGGCGCAACAATTGCAGTAATTTGATATTTTTTTATTAAGTCAGCAAAAGCTTTAATTACAAAACTAAAAGCTTCAGGATCAACAAGAATTGGTGTTATATCCTTAAATTGAATGCCCGATTTTGGAAAATCTGGAACATTACGAATCATTTTTTTAATTTTATCTAAATTCATTTATCTTTACATCCTTTAAAGTTGCAAGAATTACTAATCATTAATCCCAGCAATAATATATTCATCAGGACCAACAAAATGTTTTTTAATTTTTTTCGCACGTTTTTGTGATTTTCTAATTCTTCATCTTTCAAAATAAGTTCATAGTCAAGGTCCAAGGAAATGGCAAGCAAGGAAAGTTATCATACTTCCAAGAATTAAAGCAAGACTAACAGCTCAGAAACTTGGTAAAAAGCATAAAACAATTAGTGCTGTTATAATTATAATACTATTTGCAATCATTGTTCTTGGTAATGATCGTTTAACACCTTGATTACTAATGGCAATAATTTCATCTTTTTCCAGTTGATCATTTTTTGTTCTTGTTAAATTTAACTTAATTTCTTTAATGTTATCAAAAATAATTACACTATTAATTAAAACTAAAATTACGATTGCTAAAATTACGCCAATTGTCATTGTTGAAATAGTAATTTGGAATAATACTAAGGCAGCTAAAGTTACAAAGATAGCAAAGATTAAAGCAATAATTAATGGCATTGCAAAACTAAATTGGAATCGAATAATAATATAAATAAAAATCGTGATTAAAGCAATAGCAATCGCAATTAACATATTTCTAAATAACTGATTACCTGATAAAGCATTATTAGTTGTATAATTTCACGATGCTCATGTAGCATTATTTTGTAAAAATTGGCGCAAATCATTAGCTGCATTATCTTTAACACTTGTTTCAATAATAATTTTAATAACATTTTCACTTGGTGCTAAAGAATTAAGCTTTAATGCCCAATAAACTTTTTGATATGATCTATTATTTGCTTGTAAAATTTCAACCACTTGATCCTTACGCTCAGTTGCTTCAGCTATCAAATCAAAATCAGGGTTAGTAACATCTTTTTCAGTAAAAGTTTCACCAGTAAAATCAATTCGACTATCAAAACCTTGACTAAAATTAGCACCAGCCGCTAGAAAAACAATGCCTGAAGTTAATAAAATTGTTGCGAACCCAACAAGAATTCATTTTGTTAATTTATTATAATTTCACTTAGCAACATTTAAACTAGTATTTTTGCTACTTGTTTTTGTTTGAGCAACTAAAACACTTAATTTTGTTTTTGTTTGGTTAACTTTCGCACTAAATTTGCTCTGTTTTTTAGGTTTTCTAACTTTAGTTTGTTTTGGTGCTAAACCTAACAGGTAGGCACTATGTTCAAAAGATTTATTTTTCAATAATAAATACAATACTAACCGTAAAATTAAAACACCTAAAACAATTACACCAAAAGTTGAAATTGATGTCATAATTGCAAAACCACGAATTGAGCGAGAACCAAATCAGAAAATTGTTAAACTAACAATTAAAACAATTAAACTACAATCAAATGCTGAAACTAATGATTTTTTATTTGCCGCTCTGAAAGCATCAAAAATATTTTTTCCTGTTTGGTATTCTTTTTTTAGATTATCAAATAACCCAATAATTAAATCTAATAGTAAAGCAAAACCAATAATTAAGGCAATCCCTGTTTCTGGTGCGACAACATTATTTAAGAAAGTAAATGAAACTAAAGTTACAACTAAGAATAAAACAATAATGAAGATAGCAATAAAACCAAGCAAACGATATTTCATAAGAATCAAAATACTTAATGAAGCTAAAGCAACAAGTAAAGCAATCACAGCACCTTTTAACGCTTGTGACCCCAAAGTTGGATCAATTGTTAAAAATGCATCAACAATAAAGTTATTTTTTTCCATTCCCGCATTCAAAAGATTAACAATTTGCTGGACTTTACCTTTATTAAAGGTATCATCATTAATCGTAATTTGTGTTAAATTAGGATTTGTTAAACTACTAATTTCACCAATATAATATGGTGCATATTTATAACTAATAATTGATGTTTCAAGGAATCTTGAAATATCCGGTAAAACAATTAAATCCTTAATATGTGGTAATCAAGCATTCATTGGTGAACCAGTACCGCTATCTGGATCAAATGGATTATTAGGATCAAAAGTATTTTCTTTATTATTAGTATCAACTAATAAGGGTTTTTCTTCTGAAGTTTCAGAATACATTCAATTAATCATATAAAGGCCATTTTTACTTTGGTTTAATAAGTTGATTAATTGTTTACCAGCAGGCGTAGAATTTGAATCTTTAACAGCTTGATACATTTTTTCACCAGTTGTATCATCTAAACCAGCAGTATTATTTGCCAATAAAAGTTTTAAAACTTTTTGTTTATTAGCATCAGTTTGTTCTTCAATAAATTTAACTAAATCTTGTAAACCTGTTAAAGTATTACGAATATAATTTAATAAACTACCAATATCAGAATAAAAATAAATCGTTTGTCCTTCTTTAATCAACGCTTGAATTGTTTTCATTAATTCTGATGTTGCTTTAACATCCAAAACTACTTCTGGTTGGTGAGAATTTTGGTTAGTCGACTCTGAAATTTTACTAAAAGCATCTTTAGTAATTGTTCTTTCTTCTTTTTTAGTTCATGTTTTACTTTCTTCATTATAACTATTAGCTAATAAATCATGCCCCTCTTTATCTAAAATATAAATATAACCACGGCGCGAAAGGTTATTAATAAAAGTAGCCGTATCAATACCAGCATCCTTACTAATTGATAAATTATAAAAATTATCAGTGTTGTCACTTTTTTCAATATTAATATTACTTGTCCCCATTGGGTCAATACGATTTTCTAATAAATTAACAATATTTTGTGTTTCTTGTTTTTCTTGATAAATTCCCTCATAACGAACTTGAGTTTGATAACCACCAGCAAACTCAATACTCAACTGGCGATTACTATCCAAATAAAAAATACTAAAAACTGTACTAATAATAATTGCCAAAGCCATTATTATCAAAATGCCAATTCGAGAAACAAAAGAAAAACTTTTAAGCTTTTGACGTCTTATTTTTGGTGCTTTAGTTCTCTTTGTTTTCGTTAATGATTTTTTCATAAATAAAAATCACTTCCTAAATGTTTAAGATAAAGTTACTGGTTAATAATTACCTTAATAATACTATATAAGGATACCAATAAAAACGATAAAAGACAAATAATTTTTATTGTCTTTTTAGTTGCTTATTTTATCTTTTTAATTTACTCTTAAATTACTTTCAACCAGTTGTACGTCATCATCATTGTCTAACAAATCAAGCAGTTTTTGATAACTAGGTAAATCATTATCATTAATTGTTGTTGGCTCAAATGGAATATTTCTAATTTCATTAGTAATAAAGTTTTCAATTTTTGCATCGATTAAAGCTTGAATAACTGCTGATAAATCTTGTTCACCAACAATTAATTGCACCAATTGATCATCTTTACTAAAATCTAAAACCTCAAAATTAATTACTAAATCTAAAACATTATCTAAATTTAATGGCGTAATAAATTCAATCACACCAGCTTTAAAAAACAAATGCTGAACTGAATTACTAACACCCAATTTACCATGACACTTATTAAAATAACCACGAAGATTACTATTAGTGCGATTTTTATTATCAGTTAAGCAATGAACAATTAAGGCAATTGTTCCTGGACCAAAACCTTCATAAACTATTTCTTGATAATTATTTTGATCATTTTGATTACTAGCTTTACTAATAGCACGATTAATATTATCTTTGGGCATATTTAAACTACGTGCTTTATCTAGGATTGAACGCAACTTAGGATTATTTTCAACATTAGGGCCAAACAATTTAACAGCAACATAAATTTCTTTACTAATTTTCTGAAAAATTTTTCCCCGTTTATTATCTTGAGCATCTTTGCGATGCTTAATATTAGCAAATTGTGAATGACCTGACATAACTTTTTTTCCTTTATTTTTTTAAATTAATTACGATTTCACTTTGGTGCTTGCGGGATTGGATTTCGTTTATGCTCTGTTTGGTGATGCATTGTCG
>JAVHXO010000004.1 GCA_031119525.1 Spiroplasma sp. | reverse complement strand
GATCCATTTTGTATGCAACGAAGTTGTTTGATTCGTTGTCGTAGATTTCGATGTTGTTGTCTAGTGGTGACCCACCAGAACCACCTTTGATTTCGATGTTGCCAGATCCAACAATGGATTCGTTGTTAATTGTTTTGATGTTTGTACCAGATGTTAGGGTATCTTGTTTTTTCGATACTTCAGTGTCAACATATTCTTTTGATACTCCACCAGGGCCGCCACTACTTTTAAATATTATGTAATCATCTGTTAAAGCTTTGATTGTATCTGAATTACTTTTATCGGCTGCTGCACGAATTCTTGCTTCTTTATTTAAATCATCAACAGCAGCATATGGTGGTCCACCTGCATAAGTTGAAAATTGCTCTTGTTTATCTTTCATTAGTTTTTCTCCTTTTTTAGATGTTTAGAGAAAAGCATAATTAAATAATAAAGTAGTATTAAGTTTACATTTTATTAGTTTTGTAGTTGAAAATTAATTTTAAATGTTCCTGTTAAATTTGTGCTAGTTGTAATAGCTGCCACACTTAATGCATTAGAATAATCAGCAAATTTTGCTCCACCAATAATTAAATCTAACTTGATAATTTCGTAATCAACACCTTCTTCATTTGGTTGACCTTGATTTAATACTTCATTAACGTTAGATGTAATTTGATTTCTAATACTTAAAGCTGTTAAATTATTTAAATTGTCTGCTTGATTTGCTGGAACGATAATAGTTGGAATTGAACGATTATTAATATTTTCTTGCCCATTTAACCTTACTATTAAACTTCCACGACATTTTGTACTATTTTCAACACTGTTAACCATAACTTTAATTGAATCTAGTCTAACTCCACTTTGAATATCATTTATATTACTAATTGTATAGTCAACATTTAATTCTAATTTTAATTGATTCATTTTAGCATCTATGCTTGCTTGAACACCACTTTTTATTGTAATTGCTTCTTGCTCTGTTAATGAATCCATATGTTCTATTTGTGCTAAATAACTAATTTTTTCTAATTCTAGATTGAATCTACCATCATCGATAATATCCCCGTGTCCGTTAAGTTGTGTTACAACAAAATAAATACCAGCTCCAATTCCAGCAGATCCAAGTATTGCTAATATTAAGCCAGTTATTGTTAGTCTATTTGGTGTACCAGATGGTCTTCTCGGTGATTTTCTTTTTTTTGTTTTTGGTTTTGAGTCAATAACAACTACTGTTGGAAATGAATTATTAGTTGATTCTCTAGATTTAGATTTATTCTTTCTCAAAATTAATTCTCCCATAATTTATATAATATGTTAATATTATTTTTAAAATTTCAGTATGTTTACTACTTAAATTATATTATATAAATTAAAATAGTATGTGTTTATAGATACTGAGAGAATTTAGTTGTTTAAAAAGTTATTTCATAGATATATGAATTTTTGAAATAATAAATAGGATTAATAAAATTTTGCTTTTCAAAAATAAAATATTTAATTTAAAATCATATTATATTGGAATTTTATATCAAATTCCCCGCGCACTTCTACGATAACCATCTTTTCTTTTAGCCTTACTATATGATGCAATAATTGAGTTTCTACTAGTTCGATATTTTTGATGATTTTTTGGATAACCATAAACTTTTTTTATTGCTTCTTCAAGATTTTCATATACACCAAGGCATTGGTCAGTTTTAGTATCATATCGTGCCAGAAAATATTGTGCTTTTTCTTTCATAAATTAACCCCCTAAATTTACAAAAATTTAATATCCTATTTTCTTTTCATATGATTATTTGAATTTAAGATTTTGTTAAATTCTTAATTATCTACCAATTATTAGTGTCAACCCCTACAAATTAATAATTACTCAAGTATCTTGCGGATTTTTGTTATTAATGTTATTATTCATAAGTACTATTTACATAACTATTAATAGTGCTATGTGGAAGATTGTATCGTTATTACCACAATGAGAACATAAAGGAGAAGTTGCTCATGGCTCAAGATTCAAATATTAATCGAATTGCAACAATTCAATTGCACTGTGGTTTAGCTAAACCGGGTGCTAGTTTAGCTTCTTTTGGAATTGATATGCCAAGATTTTGTCGTGAATTTAACGACCAAACTAAAGATCAAAAAGATGAAGTTAATCCAGTGCCAGTGACAGTTAAAATTATTGCTTTTAAAAATAAAGATTTTAAATTTACTATTAAAACTCCCCCAACAACTTTCTTAATTAAGAGAGCATTAAAAATTGAAAAAGGGAGTGCTAATGCCAAATTGACAAAAGTTGCTACTTTAACTAAAGAACAAATTACTGAAATTGCTAAAATTAAAATGCCTGATTTAAATGCTTATGATTTAGATTCAGCAATTAAAATTATTGCTGGAACTGCAAAAAATATGGGTATTGAAGTTAGTGAGTAGGGTGTAAAATGAACAAAAAAAGTAAAAGATTTCAAGAAGTAGCTAAATTAGTTAATAAAACAACAATTTATTCTGTTGATGAAGCTATTGCATTGGCAAAACAAACATCAACTTTAAAGTTTAATGGCACAGTTGAAACAGTTTTTCGTTTAAATGTTGATCCAAAAAAAGCTGATCAAATGCTTAGAGGTTCAATTGTTTTACCCGCTGGAACTGGTAAAACTCAAAAAGTTTTAGTAATTACAAATACTAAAGAAGCAGAAGCGCTTAATGCAGGTGCTGATATTGTTGGTGATAAACAAATGATCACTAAAATTCAAGGTGGTTTCCTTGATTTTGATATCATTGTTGCAACCCCAGATGTTATGCCAGAATTAGGTAAAATTGGTAAAATTTTAGGACCTAAAGGTTTAATGCCAACTGCTAAATTAGGAACAGTAACAAATGATGTTACTAAAGCAATTAATGATATTCGTAAAGGAAAGATTGAATATCGTGTTGATAAAAATGGTAATATTCATGTTATTTTAGGGAAAGTATCATTCTCAGATAGTGAATTAAAAGCAAATTATCAAACAATTTTAAATACTTTAAGAAAAATTAAACCTGCGACTGTTAAGGGTGCTTATATTAAAAATATTAGTATCAGTACAACAATGGGACCGGGAATTAAAGTTGCAATTGAAGAATAAAAAAACACCATGATGGTGTTTTTTTTATATTTAATTATCAAAAATTTTATTTTTTTGTTGAAAGTTTTTTGTATAATTATATATGTTCTTACTTTTAATAATAAAATAACAACTTATATATTCTTTTAAGTGAAAGGAAAAATGGTAATGAATTTTGTAAATTGATTTAAAAAACAAAATAAAATAATTAAGAGTGGTTATATTAGTTTGGCAATTAGTTTAGTTGTTTTACTAGTAGCATTAGTTTTACTTGGTTCTGCTAATTTTGTTCCTAAAGATATTAATGATATAGGACCAGATAATGCTAATTTAGTTGGTAATGGTTTTCAAGTTATGATTCATAATAAAATTACAGATTTTTTAACAGCTCAAGGGTATCAAAACTTTAACCATTTATATACTAATGTTTTACATTTCACTTCTGCTCCATTAACACAATTAGTTGTTGGGATTATTTTCTTAATAATTCTTCTACCAATTTTTGGTGGTTTAGCAATTTTATTATTACTTGGTGGTTATTTTAAAAGATGATTGTATACATAACATTTTATGATTAAGGTAATTTATGAAAAAAAGAGTTTCACTTTTTGATTGACAATTTAAATTAGGAGTTTTTTTCTTAATTTTAACTCTGATTATTTTAATCATCACCTTAGTTTTATTTGCTACCGCTAAATTTGTTGATAATTTTGGTAATTATTTGGGTAATGGGTTTTGAGCATTAAATCATTATGGTTTGAAAGATTTATTATTTAATTGGGTACAACTTGATGATGATATGATTCATCTAGCTTATTTAAGTCATAATTTTTTGCAAGAATTTATTGCGATTATTTTTCTTTTATTTGTATTACCAGTATTTTTTATTGCTGCTGTTACTTTAACTTTACATTGATGAATTAAAACCCGAATTTAATTAATTTAAAAAAAATATCTAGATCCTTCTAGATATTTTTTTATTAAAGAATTATTTGATTAATGATTTTTTTGTATTTCATTTTTTAGATCTTTAGCAACATTTAAACGGATTACTTTCTTAGCTGGAATTACAATTTTTTCGCCAGTTTTTGGATTACGTCCATTTCTTTCTTTGTAATTAGTAATTTTAAAAGTTCCAAAGCCTCTAATTTTTACATTTTCCCCTTTAATTAATGCTTTAGAAATTGTATTAAAAATTGTATTAATTACCTCTTGAGATTGCTTATCAGTCAAATTTACTTCTTTTTTAGTATTTTCGATGATAGTGCGTTTCTTCATCATAAAATCATACCCTTCTTTCTCTTTAAATGAATCTATATCATTTATTTATTAATCTCTCTAATACTCTAAATGATAGTTTTATTATAGCAAAATTAAATTAAATGATAGTTTTAAAGCATAGAATAAAAAGATTAGTATTTTGATAGTCTCTTTTAATAAGACGATAGGTATAGTTTAGGTTGTTGAAAAGTAAAATTCCTTCTAATAACATGTTTAAACAATGTTCAGCCTGTAATATTATATTGACTCACTACTGTAATTACGAATGAACCAAAGTTTAACCTATCTCAAACCTCATGGTAACCACCATCATCTGATAATTTATTATCAAATTTATCTAAATTATGACTATAATTTAATTTATTAAAATTTCAATTATAGGCTGAAGAAAATAAACTGTTATGGTTATTTTTTGCTAGATACTTATTTATCGTTTCATCGATTTTATTACTTTCAGTTTCCAAAATAGAATAAAATTCTTGAAAGTTTGTTTCAGATTTTCCTTTTAAAGAATTACTTTTTATTAAACCATAAATAATTGCAAAATTTTGTGTAATAGCTGTTGTGCGAATCATATTGTTAATTTGATTATTAATACTATAATACTGTCCAACTTTACTAATAATAGTTATCAATGCTGCATAAGTTAAAAAATTAATTAAATCATTTTTTATTTGTTTTGCATAATCTGCTTTCATATCTAATCCGTGTTTGTCGTTATATCAAATAAAGTTAGCATTAGAATCATTCTTTTGATAAATTTGAAAATTAATTTCCATTTTATTTTTTAACATATTATTAAATTCGCTGCCTTCTTTAAGGTTGTCATAATAATTTTCATAATTAATGGTACTTAAATTAATATTTGGTGATTGATATTTCTGAGCTATTTCATTAATAATATCAGTTTGGTTGCTTTGGATATTAGTAGATTTATTAGTTATATTGGATGTAATTGTAGTAGTTATTGTGCTTAGTGTTATAATGCTAACACTAAGTGTTAAAAAAATTTTAACTTTCATACAGATTATCCTCTTTCTATTCGTTTAAGATTTATTTATAGTAAGAAATTCATGTTATAATTGTGCCAATTACCCCTGCGGCAGTAAATAATACTGGTAAGGATCATGTAAGGATAGTTAATTCAGCTGTAGCTGAAACAAAAATTGGGTATAAAATATTGAAAAAGGTGTTACCTAAAGAAAAAGTACCAGAAACACTTGTTCATACTCTATTTCAATATGTTGCTGCTTTATCATTTTCATATAATGCTAATCCAATTCCGCCTAAACATGATCCTAAAATTCCCGATGCTACAGTACATGCTACAGCTCAAGGAGTAAATGATCCAGCAGTTAAATATGTTGCTGCTCAAAAACCAGCTGCTGCGATACTGACAATGCAAGTTAAAGTTTTTAATGTCAATTGTGCTGTTTTTAAATTACCAACTAATTTTTGTAATTTATCATAAGATTCTTTAATTTCTAATGCTGTTTTAGTTAATTGAACATTTCCCAAATATATATTACTTATAGCAAAAACATTATTACCATTATTAATATTTAAAGCAAATTTAACTTTAATAATAAAAGTATTTTCTTTTGCTGCTGGATTATAAAGTTTTACTAATTTTTCTTTTAGTTGATTTTTATTTTCTAAACTAACAATAAATTGATCTGGGCAAAAATTATTAATTCTTTGATTCAATTTATTAATTGCATCTTCAAAAGTATTATCAGTATTTAATCCTAAAAATTGTTCATTTGTTTTACTATTTTGCCCTTGAAAAAGTTTATTAATTGCTAAAATCATATTTTGTAAATTAAATTTAATATTTGTTAAGAATAAAGATTTATTAAAAGATTTTGCATTATTATTAATACTTAAAATCTTAACATTTAATGATGTTTGATTATTAAATGTGTCGTTTAACCTATTATTAATAAATTTTTCACTTTTTTTGTAATAATATCAATGTTCAGAATCAGAAATTATATAATCGCTATTTTTTCATCTTTCATCTTTATTTAAATCAATTTTGATTTTAGGAAATCTTTTTTTGATTTCATTAACAATTTTTTTTAATGCGTCAGTAAAAGTGTCTGTCACACTAATATTTAAATCTTGCGGATTTTTTGAATCAAAATATGCCAAAATTACTTGATCTAATCATTCAATATCTGTTTTTGGATTCAATTGAATATTTTTTAATTGTAAATAACCTTTTTTATTTTCGTTGTTAATTTTAATATTAATCTCAATGGTAATATTATTTTTAATAAAATTAATAATTTCACTGTTATTACTGTTATCAAATAAAGGCTTATTTTTTAATTTTGAATTGATAAGTTCAATTTTAATTGTTTGATTGGAGTATTTGGTTTTAATTTCTTTAATAACATTATTTATTGCATCTTGATATGTATTTCGACCATTTAAATTTAAGTCTACTTTGTGTTGTCCAAAAAATTCTGTCATGATTTTATCATCGATTTTTGAAAAACCTTCGACGCGATTATCATAATGTTTTTTAAAGTTTTGATGTTTTTCTTTTAAATACTGATTTGCTTCATCAATGCTAAATTTTTTCTCGTGAAAATGATTAGTAATTTCTTTTGCTTTTTCTTTAACTAATTGTTTCTGATTTGCGTTTAATTTTGAGCTTAATTTCTTACTTTTAATATCATTTGTTTGATCGATATGATCATTAACATGCTTAGCAATATGTTTTCAATAATCTTTGTCATTATCATTAAGTTGATATTTTTCCTTATTTTTTTCATATATTTGTTTTTGTAATAATTTTTCTAGTTGGTTGTTAAATTCTTTAGAAACACTAATATTTTGATTACTAGTAATGTTTGAATTGTTAATAGTAGTGCTTTTAGCAGCGAGATTGGTAGTTGTTGGAATTAATATTAACGCTGTTAATAAAGTTATTAGATATTTTTTCATTTTTTCCCCTTTTTATAAATTCAATATTTTTTGATCTTATTAAATTAAAATTTTAAATATATTATTATCACGCCCTTTTAACACTTATAGTGAACTTAAGTATTTTAAATAATTCTTTGAAAATGTAAAGACTTTGAAAATTGATTTTTTTCTTTGTTAGATATTTTTTCTTTGCCGTATTTAAATAAAAAAATTATTATTTTTTTTAATTTTATATGTTAGAATAAGTAGTAAAATTATTCTAAGATAATTTAATGGATAATTTAATGAAGGGAGACTTTTGATGTCAAAAGTATTAACAAATAAATCTGATAAAAATTCTCAAAATTTAAATGTTGACATTAATGAGTCACAAAAAGCGACAAAAAAAATTCTTAAAAAAAGAAAACCAATTGATAAAACAAAACCTTTGGTTGAGTTAAAACATATTACTAAAAAATATAAGAATAAAATTGCTTTAGATAATGTTAGTTTTGTTATTAATCCTGGTGATCGAATTGGAATTATTGGTGCTAATGGTTCTGGTAAATCGACTGTTAGTGAAATTATTGGTGGCATTAGACAACCAACTGCTGGTCAAGTTATTCGCCAAGAAAATTTAGTTATTGGTTTACAATTTCAAGATTCAAAATATCCAATCGGTATTTCTGTTATGGATATGATTAAGTATTACTTACATACTTTTAGTATTAAGATGACAGAATCACAGTTAAAACAATTATTGAAAACGTATCAACTTAATGGTCTTGAAAATAAATTTATTGAAGGATTATCAGGTGGCCAACAACAACGATTAAATATTTTATTAAGTGTTGTTCATGATCCAGATTTAGTAATTTTAGATGAAGTTTCAACTGGTTTAGATATTGAAGTTCGCGCACAAATTTTTGAATTTTTACAAGAAAATATTGTTCAAAAGAATAAAGCAATGATTTTGGTTACTCATATGATGAGTGAAGTTGAAGATTTTTGTGAAAAGTATATTTACATCCATAATGGTGTTATTAAAGAAGCTGGATTAGTTACAGATTTAATAAAGAAATATGGTTCAGTTCATGCATATACTTGAGAAATGTTTGAAAAGAATAAACGAGTTGATTTAGAAAAACAATATCGCGCAGAAGAAGAAAAACAAAAAAAAGCTGAAGCCAAAAAACCAGCCAAGAAAAATAAGGTTGATCGTTTAATTAGTGATTCAAAAGATTATGGTAAAAATTTACCATTAATTAGTTTAATGTTGAAATACTACTATAAAGGATTCTTTGTTCCATTCTTTTTATTGGCTTATCCAATTTTAATTTTATTTTTACAAGGATTTGCTTTTAGTTCTATGCCAGTTGGCGAGGATGGAATTTTGCCACTTCATAGTTTAGTTGGATCAATTAGTATGGTTCAAGCTATGTCGGTTGGAATCTTTATTATTCCCCAAACAATTTTAGAATTTAAAAATAGTGTTTTAATGAAGCGGATTGGCGCAACAAATATTAAACCGGTATTCTTTGTTATTTCAGTTATTATTATTGGGTTTATTTTTATTGTGGTAGCATTTTTATGAACTTTGTTATGAGCAGGAATTTTCTTTGGTAATAAATTTGGTTGAGATGTCGTTGCTTTACCATCAGATATTTTACCAACAATCCCATTCTTAGTAATTTTAATTATTACTTCAATTGCGATTGGTATGATGTTTGCATCAATGTTTAAATCAACAACATCATTTATTGCTGTTTCTAATGTATTTTACCTACCAGTTGCTTTCTTGAGTGGTGGTTTTATTCCAATTGAAATGATTACTAATAGTGATATTTTAAAATATATTACTTACATTAATCCTTTTAAGTATTGTTTAGATCCATTCTTAAAAGCTTGAAATGGTAAATTTGTTTTTGAAACTATTTATTATGCTTATATTCCAATTTCATTAGCTATTATTGGTGTATGTATTGGTTTTGCTGGTTGAAAGTTACGTTGACAAGCTTAAAATTTTATTTAAATGAAAAAAACTTCTTACTATTAGTAAGAAGTTTTTTATAATAAATTTTAATTGTATATCATCTCAACGCCAGTTCATAGTTTTTCTTGTTTTAACGGAATATTTTCTTGTTGTACTTGAATTAGTTCAAGGGTATTATCAATATTTGCAAGTTGATAGTTGAGTGATACTTTAATTATTTTTTCACTACCTGATATTGTCATTAAAACACGATCAAATTGAATATTATCTGAATTAATTAAAATTTCAAGTTGTTCTTTTGCCAAGAACATTCAGCCAACAGCAAAGATATCACCAGCATCACTAATAAGATTTCATCTTGGGATAGTAACAAATGTTAATTGTTGATTGTTATCTTTATGTTCTTGGTTTATTTCTTTAATAATTTTTAATAAATTATCCAGTTGAAAACTTGTTGTACTACCATCAGATACATCATATTTTGATAAATCTAACGATTCTTTAATTGCCGAAGTATTTGTATTAATATTACTTTTTGGTTGATTAATAATATTCGCAGTTGCTCCAACTCCAACTGCAGTAATACTTGATAATATTAATAAATATTTTTTCATTTTGACACCCCTTCATCTGTCATTAAAATTATTTAATTTTAATTATATTACTTTATTAAAATAATGGTATTTATTTTTTTAAAATATCTGTAAATTTGATTGACTATTGCAGTATTTATCGGTATTATATTTATTGGACTGTTTTTATGATACACACGGAATTGTGTATATAATATTCAGAAATTTGCAATAAGGAGATTATTAATGCCGACAATTAATCAATTAGTACGTCATGGTCGTCAAATGAAAAAGTATAAATCAAAATCTCCAGCTTTAAATGTTGGATATAATACTTTAGAAAAACGCTCAACTAAGATTAGTGCTCCACAAAAGCGTGGAGTTGCTGTTCGTGTTGGAACTATGACACCCAAAAAACCCAATTCAGCTTTAAGAAAATATGCCCGTGTTCGTTTAAGTAATGCTATGGAAGTAACTGCCTATATTGGTGGTGAAGGACATAATCTACAAGAACACTCAATTATTCTAATTCGTGGAGGAAGAGTAAAAGACCTTCCTGGAGTAAGATACCATGTTGTTCGTGGAACATTTGATACTGCTGGAGTAGCAAACCGTAATCAAGGTCGCTCATTATATGGGGCAAAAAAAGCTAAGAAGAATAAGGCTTAAGAAGGAGTTTAACAATGAGTAGAAAAAATAAAGCAAATAAACGTGAATTACCTTTTGATCCTGTATTTAATTCAAAACTTATTACCCAATTAATCAATGCTATTATGGTTTCTGGTAAAAAAAGTTTAGCAAGAACAATTGTTTATAAATCTTTATCAATTGTTGGAGAAAAAACTGGTCAACCAGCTTTACAAGTTTGCGAAGAAGCAATTGAAAATATTACCCCACAATTAGAAGTTAAAACAAGAAGAATTGGTGGAGCTAACTATCAAGTGCCAATTGAAGTTAGTGATTCAAGAAAAACTACTTTGGCAATTCGTTGATTAGTTTCTTATGCTCGCTTAAGAAATGGTAAAACTATGCAAGACAAATTAGCATTAGAAATTATTGAAGCCGCGCAAGGTAATGGTTCTGCTGTTAAAAAACGTGATGAAATTCACCGTGCAGCTGAAGCTAATAAAGCGTTTGCGCACTATAAATGATAGGAGATATTTATGGCCCGAGAATTTTCGTTAAATAATACTAGAAATATTGGTATTATGGCTCATATTGATGCAGGAAAAACTACAACAACAGAAAGAATTTTATTTCATACAGGGAAAATTCATAAAATAGGAGAAGTTCATGAAGGAGCTGCTACTATGGATTGAATGGTTCAGGAGCAAGAACGTGGGATTACAATTACTTCTGCTGCAACAACTGCCTTTTGAACCCATGATAACCAAAAATATCGGATCAATATTATTGATACTCCAGGTCACGTTGATTTTACTGTTGAAGTTGAAAGATCATTACGAGTTTTAGATGGTGCTGTAGCAGTTTTAGATGCCCAATCAGGTGTTGAACCGCAAACAGAAACCGTTTGAAGACAAGCAACAAAATATAAAGTACCAAGAATTGTTTTTGCTAATAAAATGGATAAAATAGGTGCTAACTTTGCTAATTCAATTGCTACTTTACATTCTCGTTTAGGAGCAAAAGCTTTTGCAGTTCAATGACCAATTGGTGCAGAAAACGATTTTACTGGAATTATTGATTTGATTACTTTAAAAGCTTATAGTTTTGATGGTAAACCACAAGAAATTTATCAAGAAATTCCAATTCCAACAGAATTAATGGCGGAAGTTGAAGCAAGAAGAGCAATTTTAATTGAAGAATTAGCACAACATGATGATGTGATTTTAGAAAAATATTTAGAAGGTCAAGAAGTTAGTGTTGATGAAATTAAAAAGATTATTCGTCGTTTAACAATTAACGCTGAATTTTTCCCAGTATTATGTGGGAGTGCTTTTAAAAACAAAGGTGTTAAATTAATGTTAGATGCTGTGGTTGATTATTTACCATCACCACTTGATGTACCAGCAATTAAAGGTATTTTACCAACTGGTGAAGAAGTTGAAAGAAAGTCATCTGATGAAGAACCATTTTCTGCTTTAGCATTTAAGGTTATGACTGATCCTTATGTTGGTCGATTAACTTTTATTAGAGTTTATTCTGGAACTTTAAAATCAAGTTCTTATGTTTTAAACTCAACAAAAGATAATAAAGAACGAGTTGGGCGAATTTTACAAATGCATGCTAACCACCGGGAAGATATTAATCAACTTTATTCTGGTGATATTGCTGCGATTGTTGGTTTAAAATCAACAACAACTGGTGATACATTATCTGATGATAAAAATGAAATTGTTTTAGAATCAATGGTATTCCCTGAACCAGTTATTTCTTTAGCCTTAGAACCAAAAACTAAAGCTGATCAAGAAAAGATGAGTTTAGCTTTAGGTAAATTAGCTGAAGAAGATCCAACTTTTAAAGTTAGTGCTGATTATGAAACTGGTCAAACAATTATTTCTGGTATGGGTGAATTACATTTAGATATTTTAGTTGATCGTTTATCACGTGAGTTTAATGTTAAAACTAATACTGGTAATCCACAAGTTGCTTACCGTGAAACAATTAAAGCAGTTGATGATCATGCTGAAGGTAAGTATATTCATCAATCTGGTGGTCGTGGTCAATACGGTCATGTAATTATGAAATTAGAACCAAATCCAGGAAAAGGATTTGAATTTATTGATAAAATTGTTGGTGGAAGAATTCCTAGAGAATATATTAAACCAGTACAAGAAGGTTTGGAAGAATCTTTAGAAAATGGATTAATCGCTGGTTATCCAGTAATTGATGTTAAAGCAACATTATATGATGGTTCATTTCACCCGGTAGATTCATCTGAGCGTGCCTTTAATATTGCTGCATCTAAAGCATTGCAAGACAATAAAAATAAATTAAAACCAGTTTTATTAGAACCAATTATGAATGTTGAAGTGGTAGTTCCAGGTGATTATTATGGACCTGTGGTTGGAAAAATTTCTGGAAAACGTGGGACAATTGAAGATGATGAAACTCGTGGTGATGCATCAGTAATTAAGTGTAAGGTACCATTAGGAGAAATGTTCGGTTATGCAACTGAGTTACGTTCAATGACTCAGGGAAGAGGTACTTACACAATGAGTTTTTCTCATTATGCTGAAGCGCCAAAATCAGTAACTGAAGAAATTGTTGGTAAATATCAAAAAACAAGAGTTATGAAAAAATAACTATTTATTGCATATTAGATAAAATTACTTTAAAATTACTATAGTTTGTTATTAAAAAAATAATGAATAAGTTAACTTATGAAATTAGATTTAAGAAATCTAAAAAATAAAAATTAAATTTTTAAAAATTTAAGGAGGAAACAAAAATGGCTGAAAAAACAAATAAACCAGCTGCTGGTGGAAAAGAAACTTTTGTTCGTGATAAAGTTCACGTTAATGTTGGAACAATTGGTCACGTTGACCATGGTAAAACAACATTAACTGCTGCTATTACTAAATTCTGTTCTGAACACCAAAAAGATGTATATAAAGCAAATTACGTTGCTTACGATAACATTGATCGTGCTCCAGAAGAAAGAAAACGTGGTATTACTATTAATACTGCTCACGTTGAATATGAAACACCAAAACGTCACTATGCTCACGTCGACTGTCCAGGTCACGCTGACTATATTAAAAACATGATTACTGGTGCTGCTCAAATGGATGGTTCAATTTTAGTTGTTTCTGCAACTGATGGACCAATGCCACAAACTCGTGAACACTTGCTATTAGCTCGTCAAGTAGGAGTTAAAGACATTGTTGTATTTTTAAATAAATGTGACATGGTTGATGATCTAGAATTAATTGAATTAATTGAAGTAGAAATTCGTGAATTATTAACAGAATACGGATTTGATGGTGATAATACTCCAATTATCGCTGGTAGTGCTAAAGCTGCTATCGAAGGTAAAGCTGAGTATGTTACAAAAATTAAAGAATTATTAACTGCTATGGATAGTCATATTCCAGATCCAGTTAGAGATACAGACAAACCATTCTTACTAGCTGTTGAAGATGTTTTCACAATTTCTGGTCGTGGTACAGTTGCTACTGGTAGAGTTGAAAGAGGAAGACTAAAAGTTGGTGATGAAGTTGAAATCGTTGGGTTAGGTAAAAAACCAATGAAAACAACAGTTACAGGTATTGAAATGTTCAAAAAATTATTACCAAATGCGCAAGCTGGTGATAACGTTGGATTATTATTAAGAGGAGTTAAACGTGAAGAAATTGAACGTGGACAAACAATTGCTGAACCAGGCAGTGTAAAACCACACGTTGAATTTAAAGCAACGATTTATGTTCTTAAAAAAGATGAAGGTGGAAGACATACTCCATTCTTCCCTAAATACCGTCCACAATTTTATATTCGTACAACTGATGTAACAGGTGAAGTTAGTGCAATTACTGACATGAATGATAAAGATAAAGTGGAAATGGTTCAACCAGGGGATACTGTAACAATCAAGGTAGGATTATTAAAAAATATTGCCCTTGAAGATGGTACAGAATTCTCAATCCGTGAAGGTGGTAAAACTGTTGGTGCAGGAACTATCACAAAAATTCTTGCTTAATAGCTTACTAACTAAAAAGATGAATTATTAAATTCATCTTTTTTTTATTAGTTCAAACCCTGAAATTTTAAATTAATAATAATAACCCTGAAATATATTATAATTATTGTAAGAATATTAAGTAGAAAGAAAAATTAATGAAAGAATTAACAGTAAATGAAATTAAATTAGAGGTTGATAGTTTAAAAACAAAAAAATTTCTTAATCAAATTGTTTATCCAATTGCAATTATTGATTTTGAAACTTTTCGCATCTTTAAAAAAAATTCTTTACCGCCCGAAGCAAAAGATGATTTATTTGAAAAAATTTTCTCTGTTGCTGTTGTTATTTTTAATAAACCTAGTGAATTAAGTTTAATGAGTTTGAATAATAAAAAGTTACGACTTTTTTCAAAAACTGAATTACCAAAAGAAAAAAACTTGGATAATTTAACAACAATTACGCCATACCAAAAATTGTTTTTTAATTTTTTAATTAAAAAATTATTGAAATATCGCATTAAATCATTGGTTACCCTTGATCGTCATACTGAAGTTAATTTATTGCGAACTTATTTAAAATATTTTGCTGGTGAAAAAAAGCTTAAAACTAAAGTTAATTATTTTTTTGAGCAAAATAAGATTTTTGATTTGTATGATGTATGAAATAATGATCAAGTTATTAACCTGCCAGAGTATAAAGATAAAAATCTAACAACTAATAAAATTGGTGCAACGAAGAAGACTTTATTATTAATTAGTAATAATCATGATTATTTAAAAGTTTTAAATCCTAAATCAGTAATTTCAAATAATGATATTGGTCGAACAATTGACCAATACTTTATTAATCGTAATTGTTTGCTCGATAATTTTTTACGTTATGTTGCTGATCATAATCTGAATGATGTTTTAATTGGCGCAACAATTTTGTCCTTTCTTTATCGCTATTGTTAATTAATTCTGATAGTAATTACGAAATTAGCAAGATTAATTTAGTATAATAAGATTATTAAGAGTTGAATAAAATCTTAAAGGTTAATTTTTAAAATTAATTATTACTAAAATGTAGTAAAAAATTTTTTAATTTTGTAGTAAACTAAGTTCAATCATGAGGAAGTTTTTAGAAAGACTTAGAAAGAGGTATTGTATATTATGGTTAAAAATGTAACGAAAGAACAAATTTTAACAAAGAAGATTAAATTAAATAATGGTGTTTTAATGCCCCAGTTTGGTTTAGGCACTTATTTGATGGAAAATGAAAATCAAGCTTATCATGCTGTTTTTGTTGCTTTAGAAAGTGGTTATCGGTTAATTGATACAGCGCAATATTATAATAATGAAGTTGAGATTGGGCGGGCTGTTAAAGATTTTTTGCAAAAACATCCTGATGTCAAAAGATCAGATATCTTTATTACATCAAAAATTTGAAATTCTGATCATGAGTATCATAAAGCTAAAACAGCTTTTTTTGGTATTTTAAAACGCCTACAAGTTGATTATTTAGATTTATGTTTAATTCATTGACCAACAAAAAATCGTTTTGAATGCTGAAAATTTTTAGAAGAAGTTTATCAGCAAGGTAAAGTAAAAGCAATTGGTGTTTCTAATTTTAAAGTTCATCATTTGGAAGAACTTTTAAAAAAAGCCAAAGTTAAACCAATGGTTAATCAAATTGAAACTCACCCAGGTTTTAATCAATTGGATGTTGTTAAATTTTGCCAAAAAAATGATATTGCTGTTACATCATGAAGAACAATGATGGCAGGCAAAACTAATGATATTCCATTGTTAGTTGATTTAGCAGATAAATATCAAACAAGTACTACCCAAATTGCCTTAAAGTGGGCCTGACAATTAAATGAAATTATTATTCCCAAATCTGTTACTCCCAAGCGAATTGTGGAGAACCCTAATATTGGTAATTTTACTTTAACAGACCAAGAAATGGCAGCAATTAATAATTTGCCCCAAAAAAGATTGGGTCCAGATCCAGATGATAAAGAAGTTTGAAAAGATTTTATTGATTAATTAATTAAATATTATCAAGTATGGTTATCAAAGTATGGTTATCAAAGTATGGTTATCAAAGTATGGTTATCAAAGTATGGTTATCAAAGTATGAGAGGACATTATTGATGTTTTGAAAAGACGATATTAACAAGGTAGCTTTGGATTTGAATACTGATTTAGAAAAAGGTTTAACAGCTAATCAAGCTGCTAATACTTTAAAAAAAGATGGTTTTAATCAATTACCAACGACAAAACAGAAATCAGTATTTAAAATGATTTTAGAATACATAATTGAACCATTTAATTTGGTTTTATTAGTACTTTTAGTTATTGCAGCAGTATTAGGTCGTTATGCTGAAGTTGTTGTTATTGTCTTAATTGTTATTGTTGAAATTTTCTTGGGGGTTTATCAAGAAAAAAAGGCTGCTAACTCATTAGATTCTTTAAAAAAATTAGTTAAAAATCATGCTGTCGTTATTAGGGAGGGCAAAAAATTTACTGTTGATGCTAAAGAATTAGTTGTTGGTGATTTACTTTATTTAGAAGCGGGTATGTTTTTACCAGCTGATGTGCGAATTATTCAATCATTTAATTTAAGAATTAATGAATCAATATTAACTGGTGAATCAAATTTGGTTATTAAAACTATTGCGCCACTTAATAATGATAGTTTAGGGATTGGTGATCGTACTAATATGGGGTTTATGTCAACAATGGTTGCTACAGGTAGTGGTTTAGCAATTGTTGTCGCAACAGGGAAAAATACTGAGATTGGTAAAATTACTAAATTACTCCAAGAAGAAAAAGAAAAAAAATCACCGTTGAGTAAACAAATTACTTGATTAATTACAATAATTTGTATTTTGGCAATCCTTTTGGGTGTTATTATTTTTTGTATTCAATACTTTGTTAATAAAGAATATTGAGCAGAATCATTAATTTTTGCTGTTGCTTTGGCAATTGCAATTATTCCTGAAGGGTTGAATGTTATTGTTACTGTTTCTTTATCTTTGGGTAGTAGACGGATGGCGAAAAAGAATGCCATCGTTAAACGTTTAAATGCTGTTGAAACTTTAGGACAAGTTAATGTTATTTGTTCTGATAAAACAGGTACATTAACAGAAAACCGGATGACAGTTCAAAAATATTGATTGCATGATGAAGTGCAAGATGCTGTTAATTTTGACCAAGAAACACAACAAGAAAAATTATTTATCCAAAGTTTAGTTTTAGATAATAATAGTTCAGTTGCTGATCAAAAAATTACTGGTGATCCAACTGAGGCTGCTTTATTGAAATGAGCTGAAGATTTAAAAATTAATTCTCGGCAAATTCAAAAAAAATATCGTCGAATTCATGAATTACCATTTGATTCAGATCGAAAATTAATGTCAACAATTAATAATTATGATGGTCAGAAGTATTTATTCATTAAGGGTGCTCCCGATAAATTAATTAAAGTTTGTACTCACATTTTAATTGATAACAAAAAAATAAAACTTACTAAAGAATTAAAGTCAACAATTACAAGAAAAATTGCGACTTTATCTGATCAAGCTTTGCGAGTTTTAGGCGCTGGGTATCGTGTTATCATTAAAGAACACGATTTTAATGATGTTGCCTATATGGAAAGAAGTTTAATTTTTTTAGGTTTGGTTGGTATGATTGATCCACCACGAAAAGAAGTTAAATCTGCTTTAATTACAACCCAGGGGGCAGGGATTACTACGAAGATGATTACTGGTGATCATTTAAATACTGCTGTAGCGATTGGTAAAGAGTTGAATTTATTAAAAAATAAAGACCAAGCAATTAGTGGTGAAAAGATTGAGCGATTAACTGATAAGAAGTTGCAACAATCAATTCATAAATATCAAGTATTTGCTAGAGTTTCACCAGAACATAAAGTGCGAATTATTAAAGCCCTCCAAGCACATAAAGATATTGTTTCAATGACAGGTGATGGTGTTAATGATGCACCAAGTTTAAAAGCAGCAAATATTGGTGTTGCGATGGGGATTACTGGCACTGATGTTGCTAAAGAAGCAGCACAAGTAGTTTTAACTGATGATAACTTTTCAACAATTGTTGATGCAATTGAAGAAGGTAGAAATATTTATAATAAATTGAAGCGAATTATTTGTTTTATTATTATTACTAACTTATCACAAGTTTTAGCAATTATTATTGCTTCATTATTGCGATGGGGTAATTTATTAACGCCACTGCAAATTTTATGGATTAACTTAATTGTTGAATCAGTTTTATCAATTACGATGTCAATGGGGCCAAATAGTCCCAAATTAATGCGTCAAAAGCCAATAAATGGTCGGGAGAGCATCCTCAAGGGTAGTTGGAAGTTCATTATTTTTGTTGGTGTCATTTTAGCAGCTTTATTATTAGTTTCATTTAAATTTTTACCAGAACAACTAGGTTATGCTAATGATCATGGTTTTATTTATGCTTTTATTATTATGGTTAATGCCCCAGTATTTTATTCAATTGCTTTTTCTTTGGGGCGTCATGAAACAATTTTTACCTCAAAGATTTTTGAAAATCGTGCCTTCTATGTTTCAGTTTTAATTTCGTTTGTTTTGAATGTTTTAATTATTTTTGTTCCAGGTTTAAATGATGTCTTTGGTGTTAAAATTCAAGTGAGTTTTGTTGAGTGAATTATTTGTATTGCCATTGCTGTAATCCCAACCGCTTGTTTGGAAGTCTTTAAATTTTTCTTGAAGGGTTTAAAAAAATTGCAGGGCAAACAAGGTAAAAAATCACATAAAGTGATTGATAAAATTCTTGAAAAAACTGGTGATTAATTAATAAAGAAAATTAAATTAGTTATTTATTCAGTTATCTTTAGGGATTAAAAAAAATGATTTAGTAATATTACTAAATCATTTTTTTTAAAACTTCTTAACTTTCGTTAAGACATCTGATTTCAAAAGAATCAGTTTTACATAATCCTAGAGACTAGGCATACCTCATATATAACTCGGTATACTAAGGTAATACAATATTATCATTATAGTACCATCATGTCAATATTTATATAACTTTGTAATACAAATATTACAAAGTTATAAAAGTAATGAAAATTAATTTTTATTTAGTTTTTTTATCGTTTATTGCTCTTTTTTTGATTACAGCTTACATGCACAGCTTGTAAGTTCTTTAGTATAGTTTTACCACCTTGGCTTTTTTCTTGTTTATGATCTATATTTCAAGCATATTTACTATTTGGCTGGTTGCTCACATGAGCAGTAAAAACTATTGTTCCTTGACAAATTCCACATAATTTATGATTCTCAATACAATCTTGATCAACACAATTACAATTATCACTTTTATTTCAAGCTTTTAAAGTTCGATCATTTAATTCCATTAATAAAACTCCTTTTTTATTTTCTTTAATACTTTAATTATCTTGGTCATCATTACCTTTATTTTTTTTATTACTTGTTTTAAAATCTTTGATCTTAGATTTCATTTCTGTCCGTAATGCTTTAATTTTTATTCTTGCTGCTTCATTTTTTGCTTTTTTTACTTCTTCAATCTTTGTTTGATATTCTTTTCTAATATTATCAATCTGCATTTCTTTTGCTTTTCTAATAGCAATTTTTTTACCAATTTTTTGGTTTAAAATATGAAATGGTTTGAAGGGATAAGTTTTTAATTTTAATTTTTCATCGTCAATCATACCATTATTCCTACTAGCAATCGCTGTTGCTTGCAGACCACCAGAAATATTGACGGCGGTTCTGCCCATATCAAATAATCCATCCAAAGCACCAATGATACTATAAACTGATAGGTAGTAACTACCAAATCCTAAACCACCTAGAACACCAGCTGTAACAACACTGGCAGTACCAGGCACCCCAGCAATTCCCAAAGAAGCAATTAGCGTCACAATTAAACCATTAATAAATAATAGAGCAATTGTTCAATCTGCAAAACCGCCTGGTTGAATAACAGCAAACCATAAGAAAGAAAGAATAATTCCTGATTGAACACCAGCACAACCACTAAGTCCAATTGTTGTTGATAACGGCATAACAGTATCAACCGATTCTTCTTTAATTTTTAAATCATTTTTTAAGGCATCAAGGGCAATTGGTAATGTTGCACTTGATGATTGTGATGTAAATCCAGTAATAAGCGGTCTTTGAGATTTTTTCAATCATCGTCATGGATTAACACCAAATAAGAATAGTGATAATAAATGTCAGGCAAAAGTAAGAAGTAATGCTAAATAAGCAACGCCAATAATAATGCCAATATCACCTAATCTTGCGATTGGTTGATTCATGATCGCACTAGCCAACATACTCATAACAGCAAACGGCATAATTTTAACAAACATTGTTAAGATTGAAGTAATAATTTTTCACATTGTATCTAATGTATTTCGTGCTTTATCCATTTGTTGTTCATTACGTTTTGTTAATTTTTTAATGGCATAACCAACCAAAAATCCTAAAATAATTACTGGCACAATTAGAAATTGGGCAAAAACACCAATGAAACTACTAGGAATATAACCAGCAATTAAAGCCGGTAATCCTTTAGTACTTTCTTTATCATAACTACCACTCTCACTTAAGTGGAAGTTAGCACCAATTTTAAAAGCCATACCCAAACCAAAAGCAATACAAAATGCAATCGCAACGTTAATTAATAGAATTACAACCCCTGTGATTGAAATCTTCAATAATTGATTAGTTTGAGCAATTTTTTTGGCACTAATTCTAGCAATTGCTAAGAAGACAATTGGGATTGTTAACATTGTAATCCCAGTAATGAAGATATTTTTAATTAATTCTACCCAACGAGCAGTTTGACCAGCTCATTCAAGATAATGCTCATTAGGAGTATCATCTGGTGGTAACAATGGATTAGTAATATTAAATTCTTGAAAACCAGTAATACCTTGAATTGATAATCCAAAAATTAAACCTAACCCCATACCAATAAAAATTCGATAAGGAAATTTGATTCTGGTCTTTTTAATAAAAATTGATAATGCAGTAATAATTGCAAAGAAAATTATTACGGCAACTAAGCTTTGTCAATGGGAAATTCCCACAAAATCTCGTAATAAATCAATATTATTTTCTTCTAAAAGAGTCATTTTTTCCTCCTTGATATTATTTTATCTTTCTTGCAGCAATATGAATAATATCACTTGTTGTTGCAAAAGGTGGCGCATAAACTAAATCTAAGTTTTGTAGATCTCTTACATCCATCTTATTTCAAATTGCTGTTGCTAAAGCATCGATTCTTAATACTGCCTTATTATAACCAGCCATTTGAGCGCCAAGTAATTGGTAAGTAGTTTTATCATAAGATAATTTTAAATATATTGCTTTTGATGTTTTAAAGTAACTTGGAATGTCATTACTTTTAACAAACACTGAATTAATTTTTTCTTTTGTTCAAGTATCATCTTTAATGCCAGTTCGGGCAATTTCTAAGTTTTTAATTCTAACAACGCTAGAACCAAGGGTTCCAGGTCAAGATGTTTTATTATTTTGGTTGATAATGTTGTGAGCAATAATTCGTGCAATTTTATTAGCGCTAGTTGCTAGTGGTAGATAATTGATAGTTTGATTTGTTTGGTTAAAAATTGTCGCACAATCACCGCCACTAAAAATATTGTCATAATTATCAAGATTATTTTTTGGTTTATCAAATAATACTTGACCATATTGGTTAATAACAATTGCTTTATTTTTGGCAAATTTAATATTATTTTTACTTAGAAACTCAGTATTAGGTAGAAAACCAGTTGCTAATAATACTAAATCACAATCAATTATCTTACCTTTATTAGTTTTTAAACTAACAATAAATTGATCTTTAAGATTTAATTTTTCAACTGCAGTATTAAATAATACTTCAGCATGTTTTTCTGGTTTTCTTTTCGTTGGTTTTTGATTATTAAGATTTTTACCAGTAATTTCATCATAAATTAATTGACTAAATTCTGAATCAAATACGTTTGCCATCAACCGATCTTTAATTTCAATAATTGTTACATCTTTTTTTAATTTTAAACAAGTTTCAGCCATTTCTAAACCAATAAAACTACCACCAATGATGGCAATTTTTTGAGCATTTTTAATCATTTTTTTTATATTAATTGCATCTTCTTTTGTCATAACATTAAATAAATTTTTTGGTTGTGTTTTTTGATTGAATGGTGGAAAAATATTTGGTTTTGCACCAGTTGCAATTACCAAAGATTGATATTTAATTTTTTTCCTATGATTATTTTTTTTATTGTGATAAGTGATTTCATTTTTTTCAGGATTAATATTTTTAACAATATGATTCAAATGAAACTTAATTTTACTTTGATATAGTTTTTCATTGTTAAAATCTTTTGTTGTTCTAGCATTTAATAAGGTTTTATTTCTAAAATCGTTACCAATAAAATATGGAATTCCACAAGCACCCAAAGAAATATAATTATGTTCTTGAAAGACATGAATTTTTAAGTTATTGTTTTCGCGCGCTAACTTGCTCGCTACTCCCATCCCCATGGCGCCAGCACCAATTATTACTATTTTCATAAGATTTCCTAAAACCTTTCTAATAGTTTTTTGTTATTTTAATTGTAATAAAAAAAAATAAAAATAGTTGAGTTAATCTTACAACTTAACTATTATATTTTGCAATCTTTCTTAAGTTTAATTAATTTATTATTTGGTCAATATAGTCTAAGACTAATTCAGATATTTTTTTATCTTGTGGTTGATTATATTCATCAAAAATTGTTGCTTGTGGATTATCACCAATTAAAAAACACTGCCCATGAATTGCTTCTTTGACTAAATAAACCTTAGTTTTAATTGGTTCTTCATAACGAATTTTTTCGTTGTATAATTCTTGCGTATTGGTATAACTAATAAAGTAATCACTTTGACCATGTAAAAATAAAATCGGGATTTTTGGGATATATTTTAAATATTTAATTGGTTGCAAGGTTGATAAATCAGCAAAGCCAGTCATTTTTTTTATTTGATGGTGAAAAAGTTTCATTGCTAAGTTGGTTGGGATAAAACTATAATTATTAATTTGTTCAATATAACTTTGTTCTAGTTGGGCAAAAGTAGAATCAGCAATTAATAAACGAATATTATTGTTATTTTTATTTGGTTTTTGATGGTAAACATCACTTCACATAACAACTGATGCAGCGCCTAAAGAAAAACCATAGACAATCATATTTTTAGGCTGATAATTTTTGACAATATAATCAATAATATCTTGCAGATCTCAAGCTTCGTTTTTGCCAAATGTTGTTGGTGCTTCATCACTTTCACCATGGTTTCTGGCGTCATATCAAACAACATTATATCCTGCTTGCAAAAAAGTATAAACTTGTTTAAAAATTCAATATCTTGTATTAGTAATTCCGTGCAATAAAAAAATTGTTCGGTTATTATTATTATTTTTTACTGGTGTTGTGATGTAATCGCCAACCAAGGTTATTTTGTCAATGCTTGATTGAACTTTAAATGAATGAATATTTTTATTTGCGACTAATTGATTTCAGTATTCAAGATATATTGGTCATTTATTTAGTTCAAATTCAACCATTGGTGTTAATTTAGTATTATATTTTAAACAAGCATGAAACATTTCAATTGAATCAATGTCAACTCGTCGTTTTAATTTGAAAAAATTAATTTTAGTATTTTTCATTAATACTCCTTTGCGGATTATACGCTACTAACTAAATAAATTATAATAATAAGAAATTCTTTTTTGCAAATAATGATTAGTATTAAGTATTTTTTTCAAATTATTATATCATTATTTATAATTTCGTATACACTAGTTCAAAGGTATCATTCGTATGTAAGTATAATTGATCAATTCCGACCATGGCCATTTCATTATTTTTTTTAATTGCTCAATAAGCAGTATTTGGATCCCCCCCGAGATAATCTTTTTTTCCTTCAATATTTATGTAAGTAATTCCAAGTAAAAATCTTCCAAAGCCAGTCATTTGCAAATCATAAACTGTGCTATGTAAAGCCATTAAATCACCCAAAGTTTTCATTGAAGATTGATATTGAAGTGTGAACAAATTTTTATTTTTATCATCTTTAGCAGTAACATTAATGTTTACTGAAGTTTCATTATGAATTTTTAAACCAAAATATTTTGGTAAATATGCAATATTAATAATTATTGAGGCGCCAGCAATAATTACTAGTAAATTAATGATTAATAATTTTCAAGGTTTTTTATAATTTTTAAATCAATTTATTATTTTTTTCATTATTAAAATCTCCTTTTTCATTTTTAAACTAAAAAATGTCCAATCTAACCTGGACATAATTTAAAATTATTTTTTAAACATTTTGGATGGATAAAAGATAATAATTTAAATATTCACACCCAGGAATAATAATCATTTTCGAAAAATAGACCGGTCTACTGGCTTAGTTTCATTTTACTAGTTGCCCTTCTCAAAGAATTAAAAATAATCCCTCAATGGATAAATCAACGTTCATCAACATCACAGTTGCTGGGACAGCGAAGAATTTGCATCTTCTTCCCGAACATCTAAGTTTTCATTAATTTAGTTTGCTTTGATATTATTATAATTTGATTTGTTTGTAAAGCATTTTGATTTTTTGCCAAATATTTAATTGGAAATATTTTTTCTAAAATATTTTTTTAATAAAACTTTTCCGTTGCTTAATATTTTTTTTTCTGCTATAAATAAATTAGCATTTATTCTCTAATTTAATTTTTTTGTAAAAATTAGCATTTAATCAAAAAAAGTATTTTATTTATCTTAGCTTGAATAAAGTGGGATAAATGTTTTTTTATTGTTGTGTTAGAGATTTAAAAGTAAATGAGAGGAATTCAATATGGCAACAATGCTGACAGAACGTGAAAAAAGATTACGTTATGGCAAACCGTGAAAAACAATTGCTTATTTTTGTATTCCAACAGTTTTAATTATGGTAATTCAAGGTTTTTATAATGTTATTGATAAAACTTTAGCTTTACAATTTGCTGCTGGTGATTTAAGTACTGATCCATGGTATCTTGCTGAATATAATAAAATTGTTGGCGGAGCTGCAACAAGTATCCCCCTTGATATAATGAAGGGCTATATTAACATTGCAACCCAATATGCAACGCAAACTTATAATTTAGTATTTGCTTTTGCTGCTATGGCTGGTATGGGTTGTGCAATGAATTTTTCTTTTGCTTTTGGTAAAAGGGATATTAAAAAAATGCATGAGCTTACTGGTAATGGTTTTTCTTTTACAATTCTTTTCTCAATTTTAATTGGTTTTTTAGTTTTTTGTTTAATTTTTCCTGGTTTTAATTCCGTCTTAATTACTAGTCAGATGGGTAATAGGTATAATGCAATTACTAATTATTTAGCATGAGAATATTCTTATCCAATGTTGGCAGCAACACCATTGATGTTTGTTAGTTTTTATTTTACTTCTTTATTACGTAATGAAGGGCGAGTAAATTGAGTCATTATTATTATGATTAGTTCGTTACTAATCAATTGTGCAGCAGCAGTTTTCTTTATGAAAGTTTGCCATTTAAAAATGCAAGGAGCAATGTTAGGCACAGTGTTTTCTTGATTAGTACAAATTATTTGAGGATTTATTATTGTTTTTCGTTTTAAAAGTAGTTACTCACGTTTTGGTTGACATGATGTTCTTTATTTAAAATGAAATAACATTTGAAATTTTCTTAAAGCAGGATTTCCAAACTTCATTTCAGGTGTTTCTTTTGTTGTTATTTCCTATCTTTCAACAATGCTCGTCGTCCAGTTACCAAATCAACCAGAAACTGGTACTGGTGTTTCGTTATTACAAGAATTAATGTCTTCGATTTCACCATGAACTGCTTTAATTTATTCAGCAGGAATTGGAATTTCCCAAGGTTCACGAGCAATTTTAGCATATAATTATAGTGCTGAAAAATACCATCGCATTTGAGAAATTTTAAAACGTAGTAGTATTTTATTTTTTGCTTGATTTATTTTTATTTTAATTATTTTAATTGCTTTTGCTGACAAAATGATGCTAGCTTTTGCTTTTCCGAAAGAATATGTTCAACAATATCGTTGATGATTAGTTTTAGCATTTAGTTCTTATCCTTTAGCATCAATTACTTTAATTGCTTTTACATTATACCAAGGGATTAATAAGTCAATGTTAGCTTCAATTGCTAATAGTTTACGAGCTTTTACTGTTGCTTTACCAATGATGGGCTTAGGTTTTTTAGTGGCAAATTTAAGTGGTAACCCAATCTTTTATTTTTTATTTTTTGGTTTAATTGATTTAGCTTGTTCATTAGTTTTAATTCCGATGTTAATTTATAGTTGATATAAATATAAAGATAAATTGGTTGATGTTCCTGATCATTTTGATAAAAAAGCAGTTTCAACAACGAAGGTTAAAAAACAAAAGTTATTTAAAAGAATGCCACACTTTTAATATGAAAAATGTTAATTAAATAGTAATAATTTATGTTATAATTAAAATCTAGATTATGTATTAATTAAAGTATAATTAATTAATAATAGTCGATAGGTGAAATAATGCCAAATTTTACAATTGCAGAAATTATTAAACAATTTAACTTAGAAGTTTTATATTGTAATTCAAATGTTGATTTAGATAAAAGATTGATTACTACTTTCGGGATTAACCGTGGTGGTTTAGAATTAAGTGGTTTTACAAGCAAACGAATAGCTTTAGCAAGAAGAATTATGTTATTAAGTAGTAAAGAAAGCGAATATATTGATACCTTAAAATCTAGTAGTTATCAAGAGCATTTTATTAATATTTTAGAAGAACATATTCCCGCTATTTTTGTTACTACTAAATTTAAATATCAAAAGGAATTATGTCAGATTGCCAAGAAATTAAATAGTGAAGTGCCAGTTATTCAGTTTTCTGGTAATACTTTTGATTTTGCAAGTACGATTGATTTATATATTACTGAACGTTTAGCGCCAACTACTGAAATTCATGGTAGTTTTGTTAATATTTTTGGTTATGGTGTTTTGATTACTGGTCCTAGTGGCATTGGTAAATCAGAAACAACTTTGGATTTAATTCGTAATGGACATCTTTTTATTGGTGATGATCGAATTAATTTGTTAAAAATTAATAATAAAATTATTGGTAAAACTAATAAAATTATTAAAAACTTCATTGAAATTCGTGGAATTGGAATTTTAGACGTTACAAAAATGTATGGTTATCATATCATTTTACCCGAAAGTCAAGTTCATTTAGTTATTAAATTAATAACTCCTAGTAGTAGTTCTTGAAGTAAGATTGATCGCATTGGTGATAGTTTAAAATATGTTAATGTTTTGAGTGTCAAAGTTCCTTTAATTCAATTACCAGTTACTTCAGGGCGAAACTTAGCAGATTTAATTGAATCAGCTGTTATTAGTTTGAAATTAAAAGCTGCAGGTCAAGATAGTGCAATCACATTTCAAGCAGATTTGATTAAAAATTTGAAAAAATAATTTTTTTTAAAACAAGGTGTTAATTAATAATGAATTCTTTATTTAGTTATTATGATTCAATTGCTAATATTCCCGGCACTTCAATTCATATTTATTCAATTTTGATGGGTATCGCAATTTTAGTAGTTTTTTTTGCATCATGATTTAAAATGCGTCGTAGAAATATCCCTACTAGAACTCTTGAAGCAGCAATTTTAATTATTGTTCCAATTGGTTTAGTTGGTGCTCGGTTATGATTTGTTTTAAATAATCTTGATTTGATGAAGAGTTTTATTGATGTTATTGCTGTTTGACAAGGTGGTCTTGCAATTGAAGGTGGAGTTACGACTGGATTAATTGTTGGATTAATTATCTTTTATCGAGCATCATTAAAATATCAGATTTCAATTTGAGTTTATTTAGATTGTATTATTCCTAACATTTTATTAGGTCAAGCAATTGGTCGTTGAGGTAATTTTTTTAATCAAGAAATTTTAGGTTCAAATATTGGTTTTCCTTTTCCTTGGTTGCCAAGTTGAATTAATGATCATCTTCATTATCCTAATGAAGGTTCTGGTGTTTATCGTCAGCCATTATTTTTATATGAATCAATTACTTCTATTTTAGGGTGAATTATTTTAACATTCATTACTCCTAAGGTTGGACTTTGATTTAGTAAGAAACCATGGAAAGTTGAATCAGAAAAATTTCAACCATTATGAATTACTGAGCCAATTAAAAAAAGTGATTATTATCAACCATGAAAATTAATTAGTAAGTGTTATCGTTATTCGCGTTGAAAAAAAGCATGTTGAAATCAAGCTTATTATGATTTTGAACCAGATAAAGCAACAATTAAAGATGTTATTGTTAAACCTTTAAAACTTAATAAAATTACTCCGAATATGAAATTTTCAACAAAATTTGTTCTAAGGCATAAAAATTTGCATCAGAAACTAAAACATAAGTTTAGTGCTGACGCTACTTTATTGAATAATAGTTACAATCCTCATCATTATCGAGTTACTGCTGCTGGTTGTTCTGGCTCTTTATACTTTGTTTTTTATGGTATGATTAGATTAATCTTAGAACCTTTCCGTGATGCGCGAGATATCATGATGATTGGTAATGTTCCAACTTCAATGATTGTTTCTGCTCTATGATTAATTTTTGGAGTGGTTTTAATAGTGTTTGCTCAATTTATCGCAAGAAAAAAATTTAGAAAAAAGGAATGATTGTATGAGCGCCAATACTAAAGCAATTAAATACGATTATGATTTAATCATTGTTGGATCTGGACCAGCGGGAATGACTGCTGCTATTTATGCTCAAAGAGCTAGTTTAAAAACAGTAATTATTGAAAAAGAAATTGCTGGTGGTAAGATGACTAAAACATCTGAAGTTGAAAACTATCCTGGCATTGATTTTATTATGGGTCAAGAATTAGCTTTGAAAATGCAAGAACAAGTTGAAAAGTTACAAGTTGAATTTATTTATGATCAAGTTGTGAAAATTAATGATGGGTTCAAACATCTAAGTAAAACAGTTAAGTTACTTAGTGGTAAAACAATTACTGCTAAAGCAGTTATTATTGCTACTGGTTGTGTTGAAAAACGAATTGGTATTCCAGGCGAAGACGAATACTATGGTAAGGGTGTTTCTTATTGTGGTGTTTGTGATGGTTTTTTATATAAAAACAAAGTCATTACTGTTGTTGGCGGTGGTTATGCTGCTTGTGAAGAATCAATCTTTTTAACTAGAATGACAAACAATTTAAATTTAGTTCATCGTCGTGATGCTTTTCGTGCTGATGATCGAACTTCTGATCGAGTAAAAAATAATCCTAATATTAAATTACACCTTAATTGAGAAGTAAAAGAAGTTATTGGTGATAAAAATCTTGATAAAGTAGTTGCTGTAAAATTGTTTAATAATAAAACTAAAGAAATTAAAGAAATTAAAACCGATGCTTTGTTTCCTTATATTGGTAGTGAACCAATTACTGAGTTTGTTAAAGACTTAGGTATTTGTGATCAAGAAGGTTACATTTTAGTTGATGAAATTTGTCAAACAAAAATTCCTGGCTTATTTGCTGCAGGTGATGTTGTAAGAAAAAAATTACGACAAATTGTTACTGCTACTAATGATGGAGCTATTGCAGCACAATATATTATTAATTATATTGATAATATTAACTAATATCGGTAAAATAAAGAGGTGATAACAATGTCATCATTTACAATGATGATAAAAGATGAAATTTGTCAAAAATCTTTTGAAGATTGCTGCCAAAAATCGTTACTATCTGCTTTTGTTAGATTAAATAAATTAACTAATAACAACAAAGAAAATCAAGAAATTAAATTATATAGTTTTCATGAACCAACAATTAATTTAATTTTTCAATTATTAAAAAATCAAGGCTGAGAAAATTATTCTGAAATATTAACAAAAAAATATAAAAAAGCTAATAGATATCTAATTGAAGTTAATAATTTAAGTAATGGTATTTGATTAAAAAGCAAAGATTTTGACATTACCAATAAAAATGTTAAAAAGCATTGTCTTAGGGCATATATTGCTGGAATTTTTTTGGTTTCAGGGAGCATTAATTCACCAACGACTTCAAACTATCATCTAGAATTACAATTTAATGATTATCAATTTGTGAAGACAATCCAAAAGTTATTGTTAGATAATTTTAATTTAGATTTTAAAATTATTATTCGCAGAAATAAATTTATTCTTTATTTAAAGAAATCAAATGATATTTCTGAGTTTTTAAAATTATTAGATTGCCCACAAGCGGTATTCAGTTTTGAAGATCAAAGAATTAAGCGAGAATTATTAAATACGATTAATCGATTTAATAACATTGACATTTCCAACCAGCAAAAAACACTTGTTGCAAGTTTAGAACAAGTAAAAATGATTACTAAGATTAAAGAATTGAATGGTTTTAATCAATTATCTGATAAATGCCAAATTTTGGCTGATTTAAGATTAATCAACCAAGATGCTTCTTTAACTGAATTAAGTATCTTTTATTATGAAAAAACTGGTGAAATGATTACTAAGTCAGGTGTTAATCACTTAATGCGAGAACTAAAAAAAACATATCGTGAATTGTTATCAATGTAAATTTTTAGTTTTTTAATATAGAGGTGAAAAAATGATTAAGGTTAATAAGAATAAGGAAATTACTGAAATTAACGAACAAGAAGCAGAAGAAAGAAAAGCATTATTAGATGCTTTTGGCAAACGGATGAAAACATTACGTCATAGTAAGGGCAAAAAATTTTCTCAAGAAAAATTGAGTGAAATAAGTGGGCTGCATCGTAATTACATTTCTGATGTTGAGAGAGGCACAAGAAATGTTTCTTTGGTGGCGATGCTTAAAATTATTGAAAGTTTAGATATTTCTATGGCAGATTTTTTTGCTGAAGGATTTGACAACGAAAACAAATAAAAGATAATTATTTTTATTTTCATAAGAGTTTCTTAATTTAAGAAACTCTTTTTTATTAATTGTTAATTCTCACTAAATGAAATCATTGTTAAAAGTGTTATAATTTAAATAAATTGATTTAGTTTTTATGAGGTGATGAAAGTGAATAATCATAATTATGATAATAAAAAAAATAATTTTCTTTTAGATGAAATTATTTCACCAATTTTTGGTCATGAGTATAAAAATCGGATTGTTGAGAATAAAAATTTAGTTTCTGATCATGTGAATAATTCCCAAGACACTAATTATTTAGAAAAACAAATTGAAGAAGAATTGGAAGCAAAAAATAAAATTGCTAAAGAAAAAGAATATCAAGAAAGTTTTAAATCAAATACTGATGTGTTAAAGCAATATCACAAAGAAAAAGAAGCAAAAGAACTTCAAGCTGCGTTACCATCCAATTATTTAAATTTTCGCGATAGTTTAGAAAAAAACACTGATGATTTATCGATTATTTCTGATTTTGATGCAACTACTGAAATTATTAGCAATTCAATTTCAGAAATTGTTGATGATATTTTTTCTGATTAGGTTTATTATATATTTATTAAATATTAATAAAAAATAGTAAAGCTGGAAGAACTGGAGTAATAATGATAAATAATATTATTGATGAATTAAATTGACGGAAGTTAATTAAAGATATTAGCAACACTGATAAAGTTTTGCTTGCTCAAAAATTGCAAAAAGCAATTTATTGTGGCTTTGACCCAACTAATGATTCTTTACATTTAGGTAATTTAATTCAAGTTATTTTATTGCGAAGATTTGCCTTGTTTGGTTTTCAATCAATTGCGTTAATTGGTGGTGCGACTGCGATGATTGGCGATCCAAGTGGTAAAAGTCAAGAACGAAATTTACTATCACAAGAACAATTAAGAACTAATATGAAAGCTATTGCTAAACAATTAACTGATTTAATTAATCAACAAGAGTTTAGTGATTTTAATCCGTTAGATTTAATTCGTGATTTTAAAATTTTAAATAATCATGATTTTCAAATTTTGGATATGGTTTTTAAAAGTATTAATCCTAACGCGCAATATAAAGATTCTTTAGTAGTAATTTTAAAAAAATTGCCATTGCCACTACAAGAATTAAATTTATCAGCATCAGAGTTGCATAGTCTTTATCAAATTTTAAGTTTAGATGTTAATTATTTGCAACAACAAGCAAATTTAGCAAATTTAACTTTTCAGCAACTATTAAAGTATTTAAATTTTTGAATTGCAGCTTGAAAAGAATTTTGTCAATTAACTTGGGGGCAACATAATAAGGCAACGAAGATTAAAGCGATTAAAATTTTAAATAATGCTGATTGATTATCAAATTTTAAACTTTTCGATTTTTTGCGTGATGTCGGTAAAGATTTTAATATTAATCAAATGCTGGGCAAAGAAATGGTTGCTAAACGGTTGGAAACTGGTATTTCTTACACCGAATTTTCTTATATGATTTTGCAGGGATTTGATTTTTATCATTTATATAACAAAGAAAATTGTTACTTACAATCAGGTGGTTCTGATCAATGAGGTAATATTACTGCTGGTCTTGATTTAATTCACAAAAAAGTTGGTCCAGAATCAAATGCTGCTGGGTTAACAATTAATTTATTAACAAAAGCTAATGGTGAAAAATTTGGTAAAAGTGAGAAAGGTGCAATCTTTTTATCACAAACAAAAACTTCAACTTACGAATTGTATCAGTTTTTATTTAATCAAGAAGATAAAGACTTAGAAAAATTGTTTGCTAGTTTAACTTTTTTTAATCAAAAACAAATTGCTTTTATTAGTCAATTACATAAAAAAAATCCAACATTAAGGATTGGTCAAAAAGTGTTGGCAGCAACTTTAACAATTTTTATTCATCAATTACCAGGATATTTTAAAGCTTTGAAGATTACTAACGCCTTATTTAATAATGAAATTAATCAATTAACAACATCAGAAATTTTATCAATTTTTAAAGATGTTCCAACAATTAAACAAAATAGTGATCAAACTTTAATGACAATTTTGGTTGATCATAAAATTTGTAATTCAAAAAGGCAAGTTCGTGAGTTAATTCAAGACCAAGCAATTAGTGTTAATGGTCAAAAAATTAATGATGAAAACTTTATTATTAGTAAAAAAACTGCTATCAATAAACAAATTACCTTGATTAGGAAGGGTAAAAGAAATTATTATTTGGTTTTCCATCAATAATGGCTTCAATTTTTATAATAAAAAAACTCATAGTAATTTAATTGCTATGAGTTTTTTAGTTTTTTATAATTCAATCTTTTAAAGTTTTTTAAAAGGTTTAAGCTCGACCATATGATTCAATTACTAAAGCTTCATGAAGATCAGAATTTAATTCTTCTCTTAATGGTGCTCTCAAGTATTTACCAGTGAATGTTTTTTTGTCGAATTCAACGAAGGGTAATGTTGTTGCATTAATTTGTAGTGATTCTAAAATCTTAACATTTTTCTTTGATTTTTCATCAATTGTAATTGTATCTCCAACTTTTACCAAGTATGAAGGGATATTAATTTTTTTCCCATTAACTAATACGTGATCATGATTTACTAATTGACGAGCAGCATTTCTTGTTGTTGCTAAACCAAAACGGAAAATAATATTATCTAATCTTGATTCTAAAAGAATTAATAAGTTTGTCCCAGTAACACCATGTTGTAACTTTGCTTTATTGAATAAGTTTTTTAATTGACGGGCATTAATTCCATATGCAAAACGAATTTTTTGTTTTTCTTGTAATTGTTGCCCATAAGTTGAAAGTTTAATTTTTTTTGTTCCGTGTTGTCCAGGCGGATAACTACGTTTTTTACCTTTAGTAAATTCCTTACCTGATTCTAAAACAGAAAAACTTAATCTTCTTGATTTCTTAAACATTGGTCCTGTATATCTTGCCATAAAAAAACCTCCTTATGTATGTATGAAATAAGTGAACAAACACAAAGAGAGTTAATAAATCCTTATTAAGAGAGTTTTTCTTTCGTCTGAACAGCTCAGATTACTTATGAGAATTAATATGATAAATCATATGATTTATCTAAAGGGAAAAACTATTTTAAACTTAATAATATTTATTTGCTGCTTTTGTGATTTGCTTTTTTTATTATATGAAATTCAGGTTTATTTGTCAAATTTTACTTATAAATGGAGGGTTGTAGCTTATTGTTCTTAATAACTTAAATTTATCTTTACCAAATTTTAAGTGTATGTCAATTAATATAATAACTTTTAAAATAAAATAGTTATTAAAGATATAAATTTTATTTTTTACTAGTTTGATTTCATGTTACTATTTAGATAGAAAGGCAGAAGAGGTGGCATCATGGCAAAGTTAAATTACATGGATGTAGCAAAATATTTGTATCAGAATACAAATAATAATATGAGTAATTTAAAATTACAAAAAATGATGTTTTTTGCATATATTAAATATTATGAAAAATATGGCGAAGAATTATTTGATGATGAATTTGAAGCCTGAGTATATGGTCCTGTATTACCTGATTTATATTATTCATTTTATAGATTATTTTTGATTGAAGATAATAAAGATGATCAAAATATTAAAGATAAAAACATTAAAGATGTATTAAATGAAGTTATTAAAGAATATGACAATAAAGGAGCATTTGAATTAGTTAAAATATCTCATGAGCATTTTATTTGACAAAAAGCAAGAAATGGTTTAGATGAATTTGAACCAAGTAATAACAAATTAAATATTAAAAAACATTTAAATGAAAATATTAAAACAAAAATTAGAAAATAGTAATTTTATTAGTTGTTTTCTTTTAAATAAAATGTTTTATGTAACGTTATTTGTTTGAATATTTTTGGCTCTTTTAGTAATAATTTGAAATTCAATTCAATGACCAAATCCAGAAATATTTAATGCAATAACTGGTGTTTTTATTTCTTTTCTTTCTCTTGCTGTTGCTTATTATTGAGGAAATTTTGCTTCTTTAAAAAGAGAAAAAAATGAAAGAATTAGATTTTATATTAAAGATATTAAAATAACGCAAAAAAATTTACAAAAAAATTATTAATAAATTTAAAGAAGAGTTTATTTATCAATATCAATATATAATTCAATTTATAAAATTTTTTATTCAGAAATTTGAAGCACAAGAAGTAGATTTAATTTTTATGGAAAAATGAAAAATGTCAAATTCTGTTTACAAAAATTTAAATATTTTTATTAAAATTTATAAAGAAAATTTAAATAAAATTAATAAATGTGTTAAAAAAGCAAAAAATTTAGGAGCAAGCGATCAAGAAATTAATAATATAGTTAAATTATTAATAGAAATAAATATTGATAAAAAAGATTTAAATACGATATTATCAAAATATCCGAATAATTTTAAAAAAATAATTGTTGATTTAAATGAATTTCTTCCGCCATTTATTAACAATGATATTGAAGTTTTAAAGCAAAATTTAGATTTTTTATTTAATAAAGTAAATGAAAAAAAGTTTTTTTGTGTGGAAAGCATAAAAGTATGTCAAAATCATACACATTATTTACCCTTATGTTGAATTACGATAAAAAAATTTGAGTGAATATTTAAAAATAAAAAAATCAATTAATACTAATCTTTAAAAATTTATAATTTAAACTTATTTGTTAACTAATGCTTGCTTAAATTAGTAATATTATATATAATTTACTAGTGCTTTAAGCAATTGTAGCCCCGGTAAAGTTACAAATGCAAGGAGAAACAAATATGCGTCAAACAACGATGAAATTTGATAACATTGAAAAAAAATGATATGTTATTGATGCAAGTGGACTTGTTTTGGGACGTTTAGCAACTGAAGTTGCTAAAAAATTACGTGGTAAAGATAAAGCAATCTTTACACCATATATTGACTGTGGTGATTTTGTTATTATTATTAATGCTAACAAAATCAAATTAACAGGTAAAAAACTGCAAGACAAAAAGTATTACAACCACTCACAATATCCAGGTGGGTTAAGAGTTCGTAAAGCTGGAGACATGTTAAATAAAAATGCTGCTGAAGTAGTTGAACTTGCGATTAAAGGGATGTTACCAAACACAACTTTAGGACGTAAACAACTTACTCATTTACATGTTTATAATTCTGATCAACATCAACATCAAGCTCAAAATCCTGACGTTTGAGTATTAAAAAATTAATCGGGGAGTAATAAAAAATGACTAATAAAATTACTACTTACAGTAGTTCTGGTGGAAGAAAAAGTTCAATTGCTCGTGTTCATATGACAAATACTAACAATCAAGGTAGTGTTTTAGTTAATGGCATTGAGCCAATGAAGTTCTTTACGCAAGAATTATTAGTTAAGGATATGTTATTACCTTTAAATGTAACTAATACTTTAACTAAATTTGATGTTCGAATTAATGTTGATGGTGGCGGAAAATCAGGTCAAGCAGGCGCAGCACGTTTAGCAATTGCTAAAACTTTAATCAAAGTATCGAAAGAATATAAAGATTTATTACGTGATAATGGATTATTAACTAGAGATGCTAGAATTAAAGAACGTAAGAAATATGGTTTAAAAGCAGCTAGAAAAGCACCACAATTCTCAAAACGTTAAAAAAGAGTTTTAATCCAAAAACTCTTTTTTTATTTTAATTATTTATTGCATTCACAAATCAGAACAGATATAATTATTTTGTTGCTTTTTCTGGGATTGTAGCTCAGCTGGTTAGAGCGCACGCTTGATAAGCGTGAGGTCGTTGGTTCAAGTCCAATCAGTCCCACCATTGAAATAAATATTTTCTTAAAATAAACTTTATTAAAAGTTTATTTTTTTTATATAAAAGCAAGGTACAATATTATATAAATATCATTCGTGCAAAAATATCAGAAAGGATTAAATTAATGGTTCAAAAAATTAATCTTACCGCACAAAATCAAATTTTTAAAAGTGTTGATCAAGATACACCTGATGAAATTGATCAATCAAATGAGCAAAATAAAACTTCCTTTAAGGCAAAATTTAAGGGGATTTTTAAATCACGTAAGGAAAAACAAGTTAATCAAAAATATGATGATTATGCAATTTATATTAAAGCTTTTACTAAGAAATTTAAAAAATTCAAAGCGGTTGATAATGCAACAATTAAAGTAAAGAAGGGCACAATTCATGGGTTTATTGGTCCTAATGGCTCTGGTAAAACAACAACTATTAAGTGTTTAATTAGTGCTATGGTACCAAGTAGTGGTGAATTATTAATTCATGGTCAAAACTCTGGCACTGTTGCAGCAAAAAAGCATGTTGGTTATATTCCAGAAGCAGCAAGATTTCCAAGAAAGATTTCAGCTTATGATTATTTAGTTTCAATGGCACAAGTTAGTGGTGTTAAAGCAAAAGAAGCGCGGAGTAAAGCACAACAAATCCTAATGGATTTAAAATTATGAGATAAACGTAAGGTTAACCCTAATAATTACTCATCGGGTATGAAAAAGAAACTATTATTAGCAGAATCATTATTAAATAATCCTGATGTTTTAATTTTGGATGAACCAGCCGCAAATTTAGATCCAACAGCAAGAACTGAATTATTTAATGAGTTAAAAAAATTGCGGGAACAAGGTAAAACAGTATTTATTTCTTCCCATATTTTGTCAGAATTACAAACATTGGCCGATGAAATTACAATTTTAAATTATAGTAAGGTTGTCTTTCAGGGTACAGTAAATCAAACTGGTCAAAAATACCAAATTAATACTACTAATAATAAGAAATTTCTCAAGTTATTGTTAGCTAACAAATATCATGTTGAAGTTGATCAAGAATATTTATTAGTTGAAGTTTCACAAAAAGTTACAACAGACCTTAATATAATTCTTGCTTTAGCTTTGAAAGAAAAAATTACTATTACATTTTTAAAACCTTATATTCTTGATTTACAAGAAATGTATGAAAAAATTGTTATGGCTAACAAACCTGAACAAATTGAAAAACCAGGAAAGTTGAGGAAATAAGAAATGCCAATATTTCGTTATACAACTAAGAAAATTTTTATTTCGCCTTCAACTTGAGTGATTTTAATCCTTAGTATTTTAATTTTAGGGTTAAGTTGAGGTTTACCTTTTCTTATTATTAATGCTGAAAGTAAGATTGTAATTCCATGGACTAAAGATTTAGTTTTATCATTATTTTTAAGTAGTTGAAAAATGTTTGCTTTTTCTGGTTTTATTAGTTTCATGTTAATTGTTTTCATTGGTGTTAAAGCAACCCAAATTTTTCGTGACGAAATTGAGGATGGAACTTTATTAATTTTAGTTTCAAAACCAATTAGTCGTAATCGTATTTGGTTAGAAAAATGATTATCTTTTCAATTTACTTTAATTTTGTATGTTTTTATAACAATTTTATTTGGTGGTTTATTTTTAATAATTCCTAAGATTGGTAATTCAACAATTTATTTAACTTTTTTACCTTATATGGGGCTTTTGTTTGGCATTGCTTTACTTTTTGACTTAATTATTTCCTCAATTGTTTTATTATTATCTTTAGTACTTAATAGTAAGGCAACCATTGCAATATCAATTGGTTTTGCTGCTTTAATTAATATTTTTTCCCAAACACTTGAATTTTTAATTGTCATCCCAGGAAGTTATTTCTCGGTATCTCAAGCCGTAGCTGTGTTTCATGATCTTGAACGCAAAGTAGATGGCAGTGATATTGATTGAATTAAAACACAATTAGTAAGAACTAGTGATGCTTATGAAAAAGATATTACTGATATTTTGACTAAAGTTTACCAACAAGATATTCCTGATGTACCATCATATCCAGAAAGTTTTGATCCAATCAAAGAACAAGAAGTTTTAAACAAGATTAAAAATCATCAGATTACCAAAAATTATAGTACTGAAGAAGTTAATTTAATTACTCATATTGTTAATATTTCTAATGTTTTCCGTCAATGACAAACACAAAGTTATTCTGTTTTAATGACTCATTTTTCAGTTGGTGGTGTTTTTCCTAGTGATCGTGCTAATTATAGTTTTTTTGATGTTCATAAAGAACTTAATTATAATTTCTCACAACAAGAAATTGAAGAAATTAATACTAAAGTTTTTCAAAAGCAAATGTTACGTTATTTCAATATTTTTTATCATTTTTATTATTTATGAACCGGTGCTTGGGGAGATAATAATTCATTATATGTTTCTGATTATCAATCGCAGAATGATCCATATTTAATTTCTTTCAAAGAAGTTGATGCAGGTGAACCAGTTAAAAAATATCAAGTTGATCTTAATTCAGGTAAAAATAAAATTCTTAATTTTCCAGTTTTACTTGGTGTTTATTTAGTTATTGGTCTTGGATTGCTTACGACAAGCTGATATATTTTTAATCGTCGTGATTTTACTTAATAATTATTTTTTTTCAAAAATATTTTTTTCATGGGAAAATAATAATATACAACTCTGTAAAGAAAGTGGGAGAAAATTATGATTATAACTATCCATGGTAAGAATATGGAAATTACTCCAGCAATTAGTAAGTCAGTTGAGGCAAGTTTAAGTCGCTTAGAAAAATATAAAAAATATATTCATCCTAATACACGCGCTAAAGTAGAAATTCGTAGTTATCCTGAAAAACTTTATCGAATTACTGTTAGCATTAATATCCCTTTTAATAAACATTTACAGTGTCAAGTTAAACATGATGATTTGTATTTGGCAATTAAACAAATTGTTAATCCTTTAACCCAACAATTGAGTTACATTAAAACTCAAACGGAAAGTAAAAATACCATTAAGACTGGGACAGCAATTTTAGAAAAAATGCAAGATTCAAATTTTGGTTCGCAAGTTGAAGAGTTAGATGATTTTGACAATGATGATCAAGATGCTTGACAAAATGATCAGACAGAAAATTTTGCTAATTAAATTTAAAACCTACTATTTTTAGTAGGTTTTTTCAAATTTTAATTAATCATTAATTGATAACATTTTAAATAGTTATTGTATTAATATTAAATAGTTTAATGTATAATAATAAATGACTTAAAAAGTCTAAATATTTCAATTAGTAAGAGCATAATTTTAAAAGATATAATTTATTTCTAATAAAATTTAGCATTAAAAGTTATAAAAATTTCTTAAATTAAAAATAATTTTCAATAATAATATATCAAAAGTTAATTTCTTTTTTTCAGCACTTTTTAAAAAGAAATTAATTAACTTAAAACAAACAAAAAAATATTATTACTAAATATTGGAGAAAAAAATATTTTTAAATTTTATTAATTAGAAATTTATTAGTATATGAATAGGTGATAATAGAATGAAAAAAATTGATCTAAAGATCTTAAAAGTAATGTTAATTAGTGGGGCTAACAATTTATATAATCATCATTATGAAGTTGACAAATTAAATGTTTTCCCAGTCCCTGATGGTGATACTGGAACTAATATGAATTTAACAATGATGAATGGTATTAAAGCATTAGAAAGTAAAGAATTTAAAACTTTTAAAGAATTTGGTAAAGAGTTTTCTCGTGGTTTAATTATGGGTGCTCGAGGTAATTCTGGGGTAATTTTATCGCAAATTTTTCGTGGTTTCTTTCATGAGTTTGTTCATAATAAAGATTATGCTGATATGAAGATTCTTAAACCAGCAGATATTTTAAAAGCTTTAATCCAAGCAAAAGATTTTGCTTATAAGGCGGTTATGAAACCAGTTGAAGGCACTATTTTGACAGTTATTAAAGATGGCGCCAATAAAGTTAATGAAGAGTGTATTGATGAGAAAGATCCATTAATTGTTTTCCAAACGTTATTAAAAGCAATGCAAGAATCATTGACTTTAACTCCAGCTTTATTACCAATTTTAAGGAAAGTTGGTGTTGTTGATTCAGGTGGTGCTGGGTTAGTTTATGTTATTGAAGGGATGGTTTATGGGTTAAAACATAATAAACCAATGACAGTTAACAAAAAATTATCACCAGAAAATAATAAATTTAACTTTTCAATTAATAATGAAGAAGAGTTTGGATATTGTACGGAACTAATTGTTAAATTAAATCAAATGAATAATCCTGATTTTGATTTAGGTAAAACACGAACTGATTTGGAAGGTATGAATGGTCAATCATTAGTTGTTGTTGAAGATCAAAATTTACTTAAAGTTCATATTCACACTTTACAGCCAGGTGATATTTTAAATTATTTACAAAAATTTGGTGATTTTCTAACAGTAAAAATTGAAAATATGACTGAACAAGCTAAAGCACATCAACCATCAATTACTGGTCCAAGAAAATTAAAAAATCAATCTGCTTTGATTGCCTTTGTTCCAGGGAAAGGAATTGATGTATTTTTTAGAGAACAATTAAATGTTACTGAAACAATTTTTTATTCTAATAAAGTAAATCCATCAACGGATGATATTTTAAGAACAATTGCTAAAGTGGATGCAAAAGTGGTTTATATTCTTCCTAATGATAGTAATTTATTGTTGACAGCGGAGCAAGCTAAAAAATTAGAAAAGAAATCAAAAGTATTTATTATTCCAACTGTTAATATTGCTCAAGGCATGCGTTCTGCTTTAAGTTTTAATTCTAGTTTGAGCAGTAAAGAAAATAATCGCATTATGAGTAATGAAATTAAAAATGTTAATTATGGTTATTTATCGATTGCTGATCGTGATGTTGAGATTGATGATGTCAACATTAAAAAAGATAATTATATTACAGCAGGAACTTTTAAAAATCATCCAAAATTAAAAATTCTTGCCTCTAATAAAGATTTAAACATCCCGCTAAAAAAATTATTAGCTAAAATTTTATGAAATTCAGCAGAAATTATTACAATTTTTAAAGGTAGAACTGCTACTGATAACGAGGTTGCTGAATTGACTAAAATGCTTGAAGATAATTATGATATTGAGTATGAATTTGTTGACGGCCAACAAAATGTTTATAACTTTTTATTTGTTGTTGAATAAAGAATTTAATGATAAAAAAAGATCAGTCAAATAAAATTGCCTTATTATGAACTGGGGGCAAAGATTGTTGTTTAGTTTTACATTTACTTGAAAAGCAAGTAGATTATTTAGTAACTTTAGTACCAAAAAATTTTACTGATGATTCATTTAAAGCACATAAAATCCCTTTAATGAAAGAACAAGCGAGAAAATTATTGTTACCATTAGTGTTTATTGAAATAAATCAGCCTTATGATCAAGGTTATAACCAAGGATTTTTGCAATTAAAAGATCAATATCAAGTTAAGACTGTTTATACTGGTGATATTGAGTATATTAATTATTGTTGTAATCTTGTTGAAACTGCTTGTCAAACTAATAACTTAGAATTTATTCAGCCATTGTGAAAAAAAGATCGGTTTGAATTAATGGCATTATTATTCAAATATCAAATTAAAGCATTAATTACTTGAAGTGATAAGCAAGAGTATCAAGATCTTTTAGTTGGCAAAATTATTGATGAGGATTTAATTGCTAAGATGCAAAAATTGCCAATTGATTTATCTGGTGAAGCTGGTGAGTATCATACAATGGTTGTTGATTGTTTACTTTTTGATAATAAAAATAGCTAATTATTTAGCTATTTTTTTATTTTTATTTGATTTACTAATTATTAATATTTTTTGCAATATTAAAAAGTTGTTTTTCTTTTACCGTTCTATATTATATAATTGAGTTATTAATTGATAATTTAACAAAATTAATGAATTTATTAAATTAAGAAAGGATATTAATATGAATCATTTGAATGCTAGTTTTGATCCTGGTAATTCTGGTAATCCTAGTAATCCTGAAACATGAAGTACTGGTTTAATTGCTTTTGCATCAGTTGTTGGTTTTATTGGGTTAATTTTATTTATTGTAACAATAATTTGATTTATTACTTGAATTAAATATTCATGGGTCCAACGAACTAATAGTGCTAATTTAACTGGTGGTGAGTTATCACAAAAATATTTACAAAGATATGGTGTTAATGCGAAAAGAGTTCGCTTGAAAACGAAAGGTGATGGATCAATTAATCAAGTAAATGTTGAATCAAAATTCTTTTATTTGAGTCCGTACATTGTTCATGAAAATAGTTTAACATTAAGATTACTACCATGAACTTATCATCGTAGTTCAATTTATAGTTTGGCAATGGCAATGGAGAATACTTGGGCAGTTAGTAGTTCAAAAAGTACCCGATTTAATAGTTTTTGATGAGATTTTGCGCGAAAAATTTCTTTGCTTTTGGTTTTGATACCATTAATATTTGCAGCAATTTTTGCTTTAGCACCTTACTTTAATTGATCTGGTTTTGTTGGTGTTAATTCTAATGTTATGGCAATTATTTTATCAGTTTTAGGAGCGGTCTTTTTAATTGGTTTTTCAATATCACAGTTAGTTTTTTATAGTAAATCACGGAAAGAAATTACTGAAAATTTAAAGGGATTCTTACAACCAAAAGAAATTAAAGCAATTAGTTGAATCTTCCAAATTAAATTTATTTATTATTTAATTCGCATGATTTATGAAGTATTAAGATTTATCTTGCAGATTTTAATTTTGATTGAGGGTGAAAAAAAATAAGATAAAAAAAGAGTTGTTAACTAACAACTCTTTTTTTATAAAAACAATAGTTCTGAACTTGGGAACAAAGTTTTGTATCCGCTAATTCTTCTGACAATTTTTACTAAATTCTGATTATTCAAAGTTTTTGCTAAATCAATAACATCTTTTCTTAATTTTTCATAGGTCATTGTTCAAAGCAATCAACTTAAAACTAAAAAGAATAAAATGATAAAACTTAAAATACTTAAGATATTAATATCAATTTGATTAATTTTTCCCGTTGTGCAATAAAAATAATAAATTAAAGTTACAACAATTGTGCCAAAAGCACTTAAGTAAAAAATTATCGTGCTAACAATTAAAGTAATATTAGTTTTGCGATTACCTTGCTTTCATTTAATTAAAACAATATTAATTAAATTTTGGTAAATATTTCAAACTGTTTTTTCTTCAAAATTACGTTTTGATAATTTTAAACAATTCTTTTTCTGATTATAATTTGCAAATTTTATTGTTGTTTTCACTTGTTTAACTTTAACTGGCATATCTTGAACTTCTTGATTTGCCAATAAAGTTTGATATGACTTAGTTGTTAATTTAACTTTAGATTTTTTTGCTCTGCCAATAGTAATTGCTCAGATAATTAATTGGATGATTGCCATAACAGCAATTACAGTTAATAAAAATAAACTTACAATGATGAAGATATTATCAGTTTCAGGTTTTGTTGTCATCAGTTTTTATTCTTTAGTTTCTTTATCTTTGATTGCTGTAATTCCTGGTAATGGTTTACCTTCAAGATACTCTAATGAAGCGCCGCCGCCAGTTGAAATAAAACTAACTTTATCTTGATAGTGAAATTTAGTTACCGCAGCAGCACTATCGCCACCACCAATTAAACTGAAAGCATTTTTTAAATTAACAATTGCTTCACAAATTGCTTTTGTACCATGAGCAAAATTATTCATTTCAAAAACTCCCATTGGTCCATTTCAAATAATTGTTTTTGCTGCTCTTAATTTTTCTTGGAATAGTTTTTCGGTTTTAATCCCAATATCTAAGCCCATTTGATTGTCAGCAATATTTTGATCTTTGGTATTTGTCCCTTTAATATCTTTAAATTCTGGACTAGTAATATAATCAACTGGTAGCACTAATTTGTTTTTACCAAGATTAATTAATTCTTTGGCTAAATCAACTTTGTCGTTTTCAACTAATGATTTACCAATCTTATATCCTAAAGCTTTCATAAAAGTAAATGCCATACCCCCACCAATTAAAACTGTATCGGCTTTAGTTAATAATTGTTTGATAACATCAATTTTATCAGAAACTTTAGCACCACCAATCACAGCAACAAATGGTTTAGCGGGGTTAATAACAACTTTATTTAACATTTGTAGTTCTTTTTCAATTAGTAAACCAATACAACTATCTTTAATATACGTTGCAATGCCAACATTAGATGCGTGAGCACGATGGGCGGTACCAAAAGCATCATTAACAAAAACATCACCAAGGTTAGCTCAATACTGACCTAATTCAGGGTTATTACCGCTTTCTTTTTTGCCCTCCAAATCTTCAAAACGAGTATTTTCAACTAACAATAAATCTTGTGGTTTTAGTTTATTAATTGCTGTTTCTAAAGTTTTACCGCGAGTTTCATTAATAAAAACAACTGGGTGGTTAATTAATTCTTGCAATTTTTTTGCTACTAACACCAAACTATGAGTTTTTTTATCTGCTGGTGTTTTAATTCGCCCCAAATGAGATAACATAATAATTTTTGCATTTTGACTTTGCAAATATTTAATTGTTGCTAATGCTGCTTTAATTCTTGTATCATCAGTAATTTGATTATTGGCAATTGGTACATTTAAATCTAAGCGAACAATTACTTTTTTATTTTCAAAATTAATATCTTTTAAAGTTTTTTTATTCATTCTTTTTCTCCTTTTATACTAACTATTATATTTTATAATTTATTCTTAAATTTGCAATATTGGTTAATAAAAATGCATCTTTTCAAGATGCATTATAAGTTTTATTTTTTTACTTTAGTTTAGCAAAATATAAAACAGTTCTGATAAGTTGTGAAACATATGACATTTCATTATCATATCAAGCAAATACTTTAACAATTTGTTTACCGTTAACGGTCATCACTTTAGTTAAAGTACTATCAAAGATTGAACCAAAACTTGAACCAATAATATCTGTTGAAACAATTGGGTCTTGAGTGTATCCAAATGATTCATTTTTATTTTTGTTCATTAAACCATTAATAGCTTCTGCTGTTGTTTGGCTTTTTAATTCTACAGTTAAGTCAATAATTGATCCAGTAATTAATGGTACACGCATTGCTGTACCATCTAGTTTTCCGTTAACACTTGGAATAACTAAACCAATTGCTGCTGCTGCTCCAGTTGAAGCAGGGACAATATTAGCTAAAGCACTTCTACCTCTTCGAAAATCAGAATGTTCAAGATCTAATAATCGTTGATCATTAGTTGCGGCATGGACTGTTGTCATTCATCCTTTAACAATGCCATATTCTTTTTCTAAAACATTTATTACGGGTGCTAAGCAATTTGTGGTACAAGATGCTGCTGAAATAATAGTATCGTTTTTATTTAATGCTTTATGATTAACATTATAAACAATAGTTTTTAAATCACCTTTAGCTGGGGCAGAAATTACAACTTTCTTTGCTCCAGCATCAATATGAGCTTGTGCTTTATCTTTTTCAGTAAATCTTCCTGTTGCTTCAATTACAACATCGATTCCTAGTTCTTTTCAAGGTAATAATTTTGGGTCTGTTTCTTTACATACTTTAATTGTTTTACCAGCAACGGTAATGATATTTTTGCTTACATCTGCTTGAATTTTATCAGCATTTCATGAACGATGTGCTGAGTCATATTTTAAAAGATAAGCTAATGCATCAACTTTTCCTAAATCATTAATTGCAACAATTTCAATATCTTTTTGATTAAATAATTGACGGAAGGCTAGTCTACCGATTCTTCCAAATCCATTAATAGCAATTTTAACTGCCATATTAATAATATCTCCTTCTATAAATCTTACAATAATTTATTATAGCAAAATCTCATAACTAATATAAGGGAGTTTGTTAATATTTTTTAGTTTTGATGAGATTTTATTAGGTTTTTAATAAAAAAATTCAGTTTCTATTCTGAATTTTATTGTGCAATTAAATTTTGTTTTGTTAATTCGATTGGTTTTGTTAATTTTTTAATTCTTTCAATTAATCTTTTAACTTTAATTGTTTCAATTTTATTTGCTTGTAAACGATAACATTGCATTAATTCATTAATGTTATAACTGGAATTAATGAATGTTGTTTTTAAAGGTAAAACTCGAGCATTAAGAATTGGAAATAATAATTCATCCCGTTCTCAAGCAGTAATTGATTCGCCACCCAAATCATCAATGAAAAGAAAATCACAATTTTTCATTTGTTCCATTTTGCTATTATTATCATTTTCAGTTTTATTACTAAAATTTTTTTTAATTTCAATAATAAATTCTGGCCATGAAATAAAACAAACTGTATGCTTTTTTTGAATTAATTTATTAGCGAATAAAATAAAAATAAAAGTTTTGCCAACTTGTGATTCACCATATAAATATAAGCCAGGATAACTTTTTAATTTTAGTGTTTGTTTCAAGTAATTAACAATTTCTTGTCGTTCTTGACCAACAACAAGAAAATCTTTACTTCAAGAAAGTGATAATAATGAGTCATCATAATGGCGAATTAAAAATTTATTCATTACTTGTTTTTGATCTAAATTATTAATCCGATGTAAACAATCAGTTAAAACTGTTGTAATTTTTTGATTATTAATAATTAATTTTAGGCGATATCCAGGAATTTCTTGCTGGCATTTATTAAGATTTTCTCTTTTTTTACATAAATTATAACTCGTCAAATAATCTTGGAATAACTGATAATAGTTATTAAACAATTTATTAGTAATTTTATTTGTTGCAATAAATTCTGTTAATTCTTTATTATTCTCGTTTGTTTTTATTATTTGGCTTAGATTTTCTGCCATAGTCTAAACTCCTAGTTAAAAATAATTATTTACTATTAATAATTATAATTAATGTTTATCAAATTCCTCTAAAATTTTTGTAATTTCTTTTTCAGTCATTAAATTTTTTTGGTCATTTTTTGTTTGATTATCGTTTATCGTCTCGTTATTAAAATCAAAATCAATTTGATCATTAGTTCACAAAACATCCTGATGATAAGTTTTACCATAACTGAAAGAATTTTTTTTACTTTTTAAATAAGCTAATTTTAAATGTTTTCAAGCATCATTAATATTGTCAATTTTGTTTTCTTGAAAGGTTTGCGCAATTTTAAAAATATAATTAGGTTCAATCCGTTTATCATTTTTAAATCAAGCGTATTCAATTAAACAATTAATTACTTCATTGTTAAGATGATAAGTTAAACTTAATTGTTTTAGAGTATTTTTTAATTTATTGTCAATTGGTTTTTTTGTTAAATGAGTTAAATATTCTTCAGGATTTTTTTCTTGCATTAAATTTAACATTTCATTTAAAATATTTTTGCTATTAATATTAAGATTTTGTGTTGCAACTTGTGAATTTGCTCTTAATTGATGAGGTTTTGTTTTTACCCTAGATTGTTTGATAATAATTTCCGATTTAGTTTGGTTTAATTTATTAATTAATTGTTGTAAATTAACTCTTGAAGGGCTAATTTTTTCGTCGATACTATGACTAATATTAGTAAAATCTTCTGTGACTTCTGGTTGGGACTTTAAAAAATAATATTTTTGTCTTTCAAATTGTAAGCTTCCTAGTTTATTAATTAAATTATTTTCAAATTCAGGATTTGCAAAAAAATGTTTTGGCATAATTGGTTTTTGTAATTGATAAATGTAAGTAGATTTCAATTGATAGTAATAACTAATAAGTAATTTATAAACTTCCAACTTTTGGAATGCCTCTAATAATTCAATTTCGTTAAGATTTAGTAATAACATTAATCTTTTATGATTAAATTCCAGATTAATTCGATTAGTTAAATTTTTTTCTTGCACTAAAGTTAAATATAAATTTATCGCATTAACACCAATTATTGGTTGATATAACATAAAAAGATATTGATAGTCGGCATGATCAATATTTTCTTTTAGGATTACCTGAAAGGTATCAGTTTCATTAATTATTCTTTGCATTTTTTTCTTCCTTCGTCACTAAAAATTTGTTTTAATATTAGACCTACCACTAATTATATTAATAATAAAAGATAAATAAAGAAATAACATAAGTTCACACCTTTATTCACATTTTATCCCCAATAAATTACGCTAATAATCTATAATTAATAATTATTATATTTTTTTCCACAATAATTAAATTATTTTTTAACTTGACAATGATTGCAAAAGTAAGTTCCGCGATTATTGACTTTACTTTTTTGAATAATATTTTTGCAGGTAAAACATTGTTGATTTACTCTCATATGAACTTGTAAATAGTCTTGGAAGCTGCCTCTAACACCTAAACTTGAAGTGTAAGTTGCAATTGTTGAACCACCAAGTTCAATTGATAATTTTAAAATTTTACTAGCATTACTAATAATTGCTGTTAAATTTTGATTATTTAATTTATTAACTGTTGTTTCGGGGTGAATTTTGGCAGCAAATAAAACTTCATCGACATAAATATTACCAAGGCCGCTAATTGTTGTTTGATCTAATAAAGCTGTTTTTACTTTTTGTTTTTTATTTTTTCATTTATTTTTTAAATAATCACTTGTTACTTCTTGACTTCATGGTTCTGGACCAATGTTAATATAGGGTTTTAGTGATTGATATGTTGTTTTTGTTTGTAAATGAAAAGTACCAAATCTTCTTGTATCATGATAACGTAATTGATAGCCATTATCTAAATCTAAAACTAAAAGGACATGCTTTCAATTAATTAAATCATCTTGTTTTTGGTAATAATATTTTCCTTCCATTCGCAGGTGACTTAATAAGACATCATCATCCAAAACAAAGATTAACAGTTTTGCTTTTCTTTGTACTTGCCTAATTGTTTGATTTAAAATTCTTTTTTTAAAAATTAAAATATCAGGATCTTTAATAACTTTGTTAAGTAAGATTCGTACTCCAATAATTTTATGATTAATTAATAATGGTTCTAAAGTTTTGCGAACCGTTTCAACTTCTGGTAATTCTGGCATTATTTAATTTCCTTTATTTTATTTTAAATCGTATCAATTATTACCACAAACATTATTAACAACTAATGGTACTTTTAGTTTAATTACATCACTCATAATTGCGATAATTTTTTTGGTTTCACTAACAACATTTTTTTCATTAACTTCAAAGATTAATTCATCATGAATTTGGGCAATTAGTTTTGCTTTAATTTTACTCTCATTAATGTCATTATTAATTTTTACCATCGCAATTTTAATAATATCTGCCGCTGTTCCTTGGATTGGTGTGTTAATTGCAATTCTTTGGCCAAATTCGCGAATTAGAGAATTTTGATTATTAATTTCAGGTACTTCTCTACGACGATGAGCAAGTGTTTCAACATAACCATATGTTTGACAAAACTTAATTTTTTCATTCATATACGCTTTAATTTTAGGATAAACTGCAAAATATTTATTAATAAATTCTTTCGCTTCTTTTTGCGAAATTTTTAATTGTTGTGCTAACCCAAAACTAGAAATCCCATAAACAATACCAAAGTTAACAGTTTTAGCACGATTTCTTTGCTCTTTCGTTACTTGCTTTAATGGCACATTAAAAATTTTACTTGCTGTTTCAGCATGAATATCATGATTTTGTCTAAATGCCTTAATTAAATTTTCATCATTACTAATATGGGCGAGAATTCTTAATTCAATTTGTGAATAATCACAGGAAAGAATTTTTGAATCTTTATTACTAGCAACAAAAATTTTTCTAACCACCCTTTGCTCACTATCTCGAACGCTAATATTTTGCATATTAGGGTCAATTGAAGATAAACGGCCAGTACTTGTTTGAACTTGATTATAAATTGTATGAATTTTATTATCTGGATAAATGTATTTTTCTAAACCATTAAGATAAGTAGCATAAAGTTTTTGTAATTTACGGTGCTCTAATAAAATTTTAATCACTGGATGTTGATTTTTTAAGGTGATTAAAACATCAAAAGCAGTACTACCTTTTTTGACATTAGGTAATTTTAGTTGATTGAATAAATAATTACTAACTTGTTTTGGTGAATTTAAATTGATTTTTTGTTTGGCAATTTTATTAATTTCACCTTCATTTTTTTCTAAGCTAATTTTTGTTTGTTCTGTCAAAGTTTTTAATTGTTGACGATCAACTGCAATGCCATTAACCTCCATAGTAATTAATGGATAAACGGTTGGTAACTCAATTTCTTGATATAATTTTCAATTATTATTGGTTTTTAATTTTTCAACTAAAATTGGATATGATGTAACTAAAAAATCTAATTTTGCTTCTAAATGTTGGGCAATTGCAATTTCTGAATCCGGTAGCTTTTTTTTACTTCCTTTACCATAAAAATCATCATCATTTAAATTATCATTATTTTTTATTTGTAACATTCCTACAGTATTATCTAATGTAATATTTTCATTAGCATATAATAAATAACTAGCCAACATATGATCAAAAGTAAACCCAGCAACAGGAAGATTAAAATTCTTTTTAATGGCAACAACAGTTTTTTTAATATCTCAAGTAATTTTTTGATATTTTTTATTAGCTAAAAAATCTTGTAGGGCTTGGTCTTGACCAATAATATTTTTGGGGCAATAAAAAATACCAAATTGATTTTTAATGGCAATTGCTAATAACGGATCACGATGATAATTATTGTCAAAAATTTCAGTTCATAAGTAGTTAATTTGATCATTTCATTTTGGGTCTCATTTATCAATGATTTTAATTTTACTATTCTGTTTTGCTTTAACTTTTTTAACGTTGTTATCAGAGTTAATTAAACTTTTCATATCGTATTTTTGATAAAAGTTTTGTAATTCTTGTTTTTTTAATAAATTAATATCATAATGGCAAGTTTTTAAGGTTTTTTTGATTGGTGCATCTAATTGAATTGTTGCAAGTTTCTTTGTTAATCGACCATTCTCGCTATTAGCTTTAATTAAAGTACTTTCTTTTTTTGTTAACTCATCAACATGAACAATAATATTTTCTAAACTTTGATACTTTTCTAATAATTTTTCTGCTGTTTTTGGCCCAATCCCCTTAATTCCTGGCAGATTATCAGAACTATCACCAATTAATCCTTTATAATCAGGAATTTGTTTTGGTTCTAGTGTGTATTCTTGTTTTAAACCATCTTGATTAAATGTTTTTAAATCACTTAAACCTTTTTGTGGCAATAAAATTTCAATATTATCATCTAATAATTGATATAAATCTTTATCACTACTAATAATATGGATATGATAATTTTTAGCGTCTGGATTTTTACTAATTGTGCCAATTAAATCATCAGCTTCATAATTTGGTTCTTGTGCTCAGGGAATTTCTGCTAAATTTAAGAATTGTTTTACTAAATCAATTTGCACTAATAATTCATTTGGTGTTCCTTTCCGAGTTGCTTTATAACCTTGATAAACTTCATTACGAAAAGTAGTTTTACCAGCATCAAAAGCAACAAATATTGCATCATAATGATTTGCTGTTATAAACTTATTAATCATTCTAATGAAGGCATATAAAGCATTAGTTGGTACACCACTGAATGAATGTAAATTAGCACCTTGATATGCTGTTGCATAATATGCTTTGTAAATTAAATTATTACCATCAATTATTAATGCTTTTTTATTATTCTTCATTTTTCCACCAAGTACGATATTTTTCTTTTTAATTATAACAAACAATCTTGGGAACTATGGCATTGAAATTAGTTTTTAAATCTTTTTTTAAAATAAAAAAATCTATTAATAATAATTAATTTTTTGCATGATTATTTTAAAATTTGTGCTACAATATTTTCGTAATACAAAGTTAAATAAGGGGGTGTAATATGATTACAAAAATTAATATTAAAGGTTTTAAATCTTTAAAAAATGCTGAAGTTGAATTTTATACTAAGAAAAATATTGCTGATAAAAATAAGGATGTTACTAGAAAGCATCAATTACTTAACGGTGGTTTTGCTTATACTTTTAATCTTGCAGGGCTTATTGGTGCTAATGCTACAGGTAAATCTTCATTTTTGGAGGCAATTCTTATTTATAAGACTATTGTACTTAATCACTACTTTGATATTAATAAACCAGAATTTAGATTTTTTTTTGAATTAGAAAAAAAACCAAAACAATTTAATTTTGAATACTTAATTGATGATAATGTTTTAAAACATGAAGTTAATTTAAATGAAAATTTTCAAATTACTTGTGAAAAATTATCAATTTTAAATAAAGCAAAAAAAGATAATTCTTGAAGTCTTATTTTTCAAAATAACTACAAATATTCATTATTGTGACGACTTAATGAAATTTCTCAATATGAAAAAGATGAATCGTTTAATTTAAATTCAGTGCAAATTAGTTTAATTAAAAAACTTTTTGAATTTATTAAACATATTGTATTTTTTAATAATAATTTAGGTATTTTTGAAAATAATATGTTGTTACCTTTATTAGTACAAGATTTAAAATATTTTTTTCTTAATAAAAATTCAGAAACTCAAAATCGATTTGATTTAATTAAAGATTTAATTTCTGCTGTTGATCCTAATATTATTGATTTTGAATACGATCAATTAAGAGATGAAATTATTGTTCTTGTTCAAGAAAATGATAAAGTTGTTAAAGTTTTGTTAGATAATATTTCTGTGGGAACAAAAAGATTTATTTTTATTATGTTACCTATTATTTTAAGAAAAAATGAAACAAATTTCTATTTAATTGATGAAATAGAAAATTCTTTACACCCAACACTTATTGATACAATTTTAAGATTATTTTATTTTAATGATACTAATCTTAATAATTCACAATTATTTTTCACAACACATAATCCTTATATTTTTGATCAGATAGAACTTCACAATAGTTGTATTAATATTAGTTTATATAATTCTGATGAAAACTTTGCGAAGTTAAGTAATTTTAATGATTATAAAAGAAATGATAAATTATTTTCAAAAAATTATATATTAGAAATAATCAATTCACATCCAGAATCTAATAATATTTATCAAATTTATGAAAATTTTAGTAATAAAAAAGATGAATCGAATTTAATGTAATGCAGAAAAGGGGGTATAGAGTCAATAGCTTTATTATTAATTTGTTGTGAGGGAAAAACAAAACATTTAGCAGAAGAAAAATATTTTCAACAATTGAATAATTATATTAAACAAAATAAACCTAAATTTATTAAATTTACTGAGATTACATTTATTAAAAGAGATATTAATCAAATTTTAACCATTGACAAATTAGTTAAATATTTAAAAAGAACAGGAACAAAACTTTCAAAGTATGCTTTTATTGCTATTTGAAAAGATAATGATGAACAAATTAGTATTAAAAAAGAAAATGAACAGATGCTAGCAATTGAGAATGAACTTTTTGAAGATTTGAAAAAATACTTATCTGAAAACAAAATCAAAAAAGAAAACTTTAAAATTTGATTATTGCCGGAACGATGAAATTTTGAAACTTTTTATAGATGGCATCATTTAAAAATTTTGGATTGTAGTGATAGAGATTTAAAAGAAAAGTTTAAAGAACATAATCATTTTATTAATAAAATATTTACTGAAAAACACTTTAAAAATTTGCATTCAAAATTAAAATCTTTAGGATCAAATATTACTTTATTTAATTTTGAAGAAAAAGTTAAAGAAAGAACAAAAAGAGTTAAGAAAGTTGAACAAATTGAACAACAAGAAATTTCAACAAAAAAAAGAAGAATATGAATATTAAATAAAAGGCATTCAAGTTTGAATGCCTTTAAAATATTTAAAAATTAAAATAAAAAAAACAAGACTCTGGTGAGTCTTGTGATACAAGAATATCTAAGGCAATATGAATTATAAAAAAAGGGGGATTAATTTATTTTATAAATAAAACTTAAGGTTATTGGGGTATAGAGTTTAAATTAGGGGTTTTAGATTAATTTTTAATTTAAATTATTATATATTGTTTATATATTCAAGTATTCTTAAAAAGTTACATATTACCTTATTAAAAAGGATTCAAGATTTCTTAAATCCTTATAAAAATTTTAACAAATAATAATAAAAAATCAAGGAAATTTTTTATTATTTTTTTTAAAATAAATATATTTTTCCGTTTTATCTAATAAATTCAAACTTTAGATTAAATAAATTAGGGAAAAGAATTATTTTTTAAACTTATAGACGGTTAATGTCCGTGAATTTAAAGTTATGAGTACCAAGGAAACTATCTTTATTGTTGATGATAATTCCTTTAATTAAGAAATTATATTCAACTCCCTTAATTTCATAGAAGAAATCATAACTTAGTTTAATAATTTGTTCCGTACTATTTTCTGTTCTTTCATATTTAATATTAGTTATTTTTGATTTTACATAATTTGGAAGTAAATAATTCGTATAATTGGTTTTAATTCAATCTTCATTTTGTTTAACTATAATATTAGCTACACCTTGATATTGATCATCCCTTGTAATAATTTTAATTACGTTACTTAAATCTGATGAGCTGTTTGATGATTCATTTTTTAAAACTCAAAGAATTGAATTTTCTTTAAATCCAATTGGTATTATGCCATCTTTTGCTAGTTGACCACCAATACTTTGATATAACTTCTCTAAATCTTGATCGGTAATTTCATCTTGATCGTCATCTGCATAAAATTCAGTAGGTCTAATAATATTGGCGATTGTTGTTGCAACCTCTTTTAATAATACTAAAAGACCATTTTTTTCATTAAGTAAAAGATTTTTTAAATTGTCTAAACTTAAATTAATGCCATCTGAATTTTGAAATTGATCATTTAATGTCCTTACAATATTATAAACATCGTTAAAAATATTAGTAAATTGATCACCAGTTAAAAACCCAGTTATTGTTTCAATTAGTTGTTTTTTTATTGTTGGAACTGGTTCAATTGGTAGTTTTAATGCTAACCCCAAAGGTAATGTAAAAAATGAATATTTAATTTTAACATCAAAAAGTAATGGTGAGGTTAAAATGTTTTCAATTGTTTTTGCCGTTTTATCTTTATCAGTTAAAAGATTTTTTAAGTCAGTAAGAACTTCTTTTAAATTATAACTATTTGTTGTTTTGTCAGTTGGATAGTGATTGCCTAATGTTAAATTTTTAATTCCTTGCGTTAAATCATCGGCATTAAAAATTACTTGTTTAATTAATGGGATTACGCCATTAATTAACAATAAAAGATATTTTGGATTAGTTAGTAATAAATCAAGGTAAGGTTGTAGTGCTGCTAAAATTGCTTCATCTGGTTTTTCAGCATTAATATTATCAGTAATAATTGCCCCCAAGTATTGGGGATTTGGAATTTTATCGGGATTATCAATGCCAATTTTTTTAAAAAGATAATTAATTAATACCCCACCATGATAAAGATTAAGGTCATTTGGTTTTCAATCTTCAAAATAAGTGCTCGCCAATTCTCATTGACCGTTTTCAGTTCATTCACTGTATGTTTGGCCATCAGCATCTTTGTAAGCTTCCATATATGGTTTTAAATTATTTTTTGGATCACTAACATCATTTCAGCCATTAGTTAATTCGTTTAATAAATCAGTAATTGGTGTTAAAAAATTTGTTTGATAATTAAGAATTAAATTTTCAACTAATGATAAATATGGTTCTGGCAAAGTTTTATTTTTCAAACTTTTAAGAAAATCGCTAATTATCGGTTTAGCAATTGCATTTTTTCCAAGCACAACACCATGAAGTGTTTGATTATCAATGACATTTAAGGTATTAATATAATTAAGATATTGCAAGGTTGAATTAGTATTTTTTAAACTGTTAATTTGTTTTGTTAAACTGCCTTGACCATTGGGAACAATGAAGCTATCTTGATCAAATCCTTTAATCTTAATTTCTTGGTTAAATCCTCAGTTATTGCGAAATTCACCTCAATCATTAATTGTTGCTGAGTTAGTTTGGTTTTTAATTATTGTATCACCAGCACCACTAAAAGCATCATTAATTGTTGTTTGAGTATCAGAATTAAGATGCTTTGAGGCGATTAATGATTTAATAACATTACTTGATTGGATTGCTAAATTTTTTGCGACTTTTGCTTTAACATTATTAACATAAAAATTAAAGGTACAGCCAGTTAATGGTAGAGCACTACTACTAATAGTTAAAATTCCTGTTATGTTGATTAATCATTTTTTCATTATTTCACCACATTAATTAAATAATTTTTCAATTTTTTAATTATACAATTAGAACTATTTTACTTAATTGAACTAATAAAAGCAAGGTAAATAAATTCTTGTATTTTAATGTTTTGTTAATTATAACATTAATCTAAAATGATGATTATTTAATAATTTGATATTATTAAAAAGCAAAAATAATTCAATAATGCTTTAAAGTTAAATTATGTTATCATTTAAATAACTTATTTATGTAATATTTTGATAGGCTAGGTAAGATTATGCGTAAATCAAAAAAAGGTCAACAAGAAATTTTACTTCTTAACCAAGAACAAGAAAAACCAAAACGCAAAAAAAAAGCAAAACTTGCTTTTTTAAATCATGCTTTATTATTAAAGCAAACTTTAATATCAGCATGAAAAACTAAATTACAATTAGTAATTTTATTATTACTAACTACTTTTTCAACTTCATTAGTTACTGGATTATGAATTTCTTATCAAAGAATTCACCAAGGCGAAATATTTTTGGAGTTAGATAAAGCTAATTTTGATGCTGTTTTACCATATAGTCCACCCAAAGGTGGGGCAACACAAATTGCTAATCAAGCTTTTAGTTTAAGGCTTGGTCGACTTTATTATCCAGAAAATTCAAATTCTGATTCTTCAACAGCAGTTTACTTTGATAATTCATTTCTTGGCCGTGAAATTAATTTGAGTAGTAATGACTTAATTGTTAAGTATCAAAGAACTGGTAATACAATTACAAAACTTTCTCATTTTGAGTGAAGAAATCCTAGTGAACCCTTAACTTTTAATTTAAGTAATCGTTTTGTGCAATCTAGTGTTTATGGTCAATTATTATTAAAAGCAAGGCAAACAACTAATCCATTATTGGCAAATAATTATCGCACAGCAGCAAGGCAATTATATCAAAGCTTATTTGTTAATTTTTCTGCTAATCAAATTTTGAACGCTTTAAACACTTATTTTAAGGATTGAATTGAAGCAAATAATGATGATCCAATGTTAAATGAAACTGATGATGATTTTACTAATTGATTAATTAATAATAAAGTTATTTATCGTGGTTCTGGTCCTAATGATTTAACAATTTCTGATGATGTTAATATTGCTGAAGATATTAAACAATCAAATGGTATTTTAGCAACAAAACTAGTTAAAGTTGACGATGTTAATCCACGATTAACTTCAAGTAGGAGCGATAATTTTGGGATGAATGGCCAATGAATGACTATTAATCGTACTTTTGATCTTACACCAGTACCTACAAAAGATGTATTAAGTAATTTTTCAAAAAATTATTTGTCACCAAGCGAATATAACAATGTTACTGATGGTAGCGAACCAAATATATACTCTTATAGTTTTGCTCAAGCAGCCGCTGCCTTACAAAATCGAACAATTAATGTTATTAATCAATTTGTTGGTGCAGCTGGTTATGATAATGAAACTGGCCAATCAGTTAGTGTTAAAGTTGTTGATTTAGGAGTTGCAAGGAATCATAATAATGTTAATTTAAAAATCTTTGAAGGAATTGCTCCGACAAGTAAAAATGAAATTGCTATTTCACCACAGTATGCTAGAAAAAAGAGAATTAAACCAGGTGATACAATCAATATTAGTAATAAAGATTTTCTTGTGTCTGGGATTGGTGGTGATGCATACAATATTTATCCAACGATTAACCAACTTGATCCAGTGCCTAATACAAGAACAGAATTTATTGCTTATGTTTATCCAGATGTTTTCCATTCTTGGGATTGGTTTAATAGTAATGATAAAACTGATATTAGTGTCATTTATTTTCTGCCTTGAGCTAATGTGCCTGTTACTAGTTTTGATCATGATTATTTTAATGATTATTTTCAAAAAACGCTTTTTAATAATAATAAAATCAGTGATCGTAATCAGTATGATTATAATAATTATTTAATTGAAAAATACTTCAATGATAATCCTGATTATCAAAGCAAATATCAACTTGATACAAATTTAGTTATTACTAAAGATGATAGTCAATTTTCAGTTTATAATAAAGGGCGAACAATTCTTGCTTCTACTTTAGCTGGATTTAAATATGCTGGAATTGGTGGAGTTGTCTTTTTAGTGACAATTGTAATTTTTATTACTTATTTAATTATTAAAAAAGCAATTCAAAAAGATCAAGTATCGTTGGGAATTTTAAAATCTGCTGGTTATTCAACGGCAAAAATTCTGCGTGGTTATTTAGCGTACCCAATTTTAGTTGTTTTATTGGCGATACCAATTGGCTGAATTATCGGTTTGGCAATCCAAGTTTACTTTACGGAACTTTTTAATACAATTTTCATCTTACCTTATAATGTTTTAAGTTTTAATATTATTCCGTTATTCATTGCTTTAGCACTTATTGGTGGTTTTGTTTTATTAACTACTTTAGTTGCTGGTTTCCGTTTATTGCAAAAAGAACCTTTATCGTTAATTAAAAATGATAGCGATATTGCTCTTGGGCAAATCCATCATAAAACTGCTAATTCAAAATCAAAATTAGGTTTTAAAGGACGTTTTCTTTTATCGTTATCAAAAACTAATTGGAAAAAAATTACAATGACTGCTGTAGTAATTTCAATTGCTACTTTAGCAATTACTGCTACAATTTCAATTCCTGCAACAATTACGGGAATGAAGGATAATTATTTTAAAACCCAAAAATATAAAAATTATTATCAATATCAAACACCAATTCCCAATATGCCACTAAGCAAATATGGCTTGTATGCGTGAAATAATTTAGATAATTCTCAGAATCAAAATTATTATCCAGTTGCATCAATTATGCCTTGACCAGATACGATTATTATTAATGATGATAATGGTCAAAAGTTAGCTTGATATAACCCGCTAGATTATCAAAAAACTAACAATAGTAATAATTTTGAATCAATTCTTACTTTTTCTCCTGCTGGTGAAGCACAACGGCAAGCAATTATTGAACAAGTAGGTAATCGTTTAGTTTCTCCATCATTGCCTAATGGTCCATTGGATATGACTTTTTTAACTTGATCTTATAGTTGATTAGGTGGGCGAGGATTTAGTAATGCTTTATTAAAAGATTTAGCGCGGTTAGATAATACGCTTGATAAAAATTTTTCTACTGGTTTAATAACTTTTGCTAGTAAATTATTACCAAGTTTACTTAATGTTGCTGATCCAGGTGTTGACCCTGGTCCTGATGCAATTACTGAGATTTTAAAATTAACTTTACCAGGATTTATTCGCCAAATTTTAGATCGTCAAGGACCTAATGCTTATGATTATTTTAGTATTGGCCACAATACTGTCGCTTATAATCCACTATATGATAGTTTAGTTGGTGGCGCACAAGAAGAATTAGTAACACAATTACAATTAGCTTCAACTGATAGTGGTTTAGATAAAGATTTTCTTGAGGTGCAAGGAATTGATCCTAATACTAAAATGTTAGTTATCAAGCCAGAATTAACCCAAAATTTAAGGTATGATAGTTCTTCAGCAGTTATTCCAATGGTAATAAATCAATCTTTTGCTGCTAAATATAAATTATCGATTGGTGGAACAATCAACGGGGCACCGAATGTTAAAACATTACTTTATCGAACTAAAGAAGGCGATTATCAACCAATCCCAAAGAGTAGTTGATATTATGGTTCAAATCCGACAACAGGTCAGGAAGATAAAAAAAAGATTTGAAATAATCATGTTAGCAGATGAAATTATCGTGGTCAACAAGCAATTGAAAATACAAGTTTTTATGATTCTTTTGGTTATACCTATGAAGGATTTTATGATCGTGATGGCAATCAAATTGTCAATGATGAACCAGAAGCTTGAACTGATGTTAATCAAATTTGATTAAAATTACCTGAAGATATTGATGCAAAATCAAAAAAAGGTTCATTACGAACTGCTGATGCTAGTGGTAATTTAACTTTTGATACTGCTAATATTGCTTCTAAAAGTGATAGTAATTGAATTAAACCATTTTCTTATCAGGTTGCTGATGATTACAAAGATGCAATCATTAATCCAACCGGATTATTAACAGCTAAAAATCCTGAGTGGTATGGTGCAATGCTTGATCAAGGAATTTTATTATCTGATCAATCTTTCCACCTTGGTTCTTTAAAAAAAGAATTTACTAATAATTTCCCAACATGATGAGAAAATATTGTGGGCACTTATAGCCCAATTACTAAGTATAAAATTATTGGTATTCAGGATTCTTATGATACACCACGCGCTTATATTGATCAAAAATGAGCTAATTTAGTTGCTGGTTATAGTTATTATAATGACCGTGGACCATTAAAAGACCCAGTATATAATAACGGAATTAATCAATGATTTAGTGGTAAACTTAGTGCTGCCAATGATATTTATGATATTATTGGTCGAATGAGTTTTAAACGAAGTGCTGATGATTACACGATGTATGCAATGTCTAGTTTAAATGGTAATGTTGAAGAACCTCTAATTGCTAATAATGACTTATTAACAAGAAAGCAAGAAATGTTAAATAAAATGGCTGATATTGCTTTTCTTGCTAGTACTTTATTTATTGTGACAACAATTTTATGTTCAATTTTAATAGTTGTGATGATTACTGATGCGTTCTTAGAACAGTTTCGCAAGTTTATGAGTCAAATGAAAGCTGAAGGATATACTAATCAAGAAATTAATTCCTTCACCTTAGGCATATTTACTCCTTGAGTTTTCTTAGGTTATGCTGCTGGTTATGGGTTAGGATACTTAATTGTTTTTGGGTTTATTAAACTTGTTACTTCATTAACTGGTTTAGCTTTACCCTTCACCTTTATTTGATGAATAATTCCAGTTAGTTTTGCAATTATTGCTTTAATTTATTTCTCAACCTTTATCATAAATACAATCCAATTAAACAAAATGAATTTAATTTCACTATTGCAAACAAATTAAATAAAAAAGAGTAAGTTAACTTACTCTTTTTTATTCAATAATAGTAAAAGTTTCATTTAACGGATTAATTATTTTCTTCCTAGGCTGATAATCAGGATCACGATAACCCAAGGCGATTGTTACTGGGCTATTATAATTTCCTTTTTCATTTGGGTGAAGAACATTCTCTTCTAAATAATTAATTAGTCCCTGAGTATCAGTTACTTCCATGGGACTAGTTGCAATATTATGTGCTGTTGTTGCCAATAAGATTGTTTGCAATAGAATATAACTTTGCCGAATTGCTCATTGATCTCAATCACTAATTTCTTTCATATAAATCATGAAGCGATTTTGGTAGAAATCATTTATTTCATTGACATTAGTCATACTTCTTTTGTCTTTCATACGTTTTAAAAATCACGGATGATCTTGAGCAAACATTTTTTTCTTACATGTTAAAATTACAAGAAAGTGTGAACAACTAGTAACTTGTATTTGATTAAAGCAAAATTTTTGTAATTCTGCCTTTAATGTTTGATTTTTAATTACTAAAACTTTTCATGGTTCTAAACCAAAAGAACTTGGGCAATAATTAGCTGAAGTTAAAATTGAATTTAATGTTTTGTCATCAATTTTTTGATTAGTAAATTTTCTAATTGATCTTCTGGCACGAACAATTTTTTCAAAAGTTGCTAACAACGAATTTTTTTCTTTCATTAATAACCTCCTTTAATTTTTTTGTTTGTTAAATGTTGAACTTAGATAATTATAATGATATTACTTTTCAATTTAATAAACAATAAACTTAATTTGATATCTTTATTAATTACTTTGCTTTATTGTATAATTATTGTTATGTGATATTAAAAATATAAGGTGATTACAAATGGCATTTTTTGCAAAGTTAAAAGCAAAATTATTTCGTGATAAAAATCAAAAAGCACAAGATAATAATTATCAACAAGGATTAAAAAAATCTCGTTCATCGTTTACAACAAAATTAAAATTATTAGCAAGTAGGCATCGAACAATTAACCAAGCATATTTTGATGAATTGGAAGAAATTTTAATTGGTGCTGATGTTGGACCAAAGGTTTCTGCTAAGATTGTTAAAGAAATTGCTGATGAAACGAGAATTCTTAAAATTACTAATTCTTCAGATATTAACGATATTATTTTAGATAAAATGTTTACAATTTATACTGATGGTGAAGTACTTTCAACAAAACTTAATTTCAATCAGCAATCTTTATCATGTTTTTTAGTTGTTGGTGTTAATGGTAATGGTAAAACAACAACAATCGCAAAGTTAGCAGCAAAATTAAAAATTCAAGGTAAGAAGCCGTTATTGATTGCTGCTGATACTTTTCGTGCTGGGGCTGTGCAACAATTAAAACTTTGAGCGCAAAAAATTGATGTAGCAATTCAAGAACCAGCAAATTCTAAACAAGATCCAGCTAGTGTTGTTTATCAAGGTCTTGATCAAGCTTTAAAAAATGATTATGATGTTGTTTTAATAGATACAGCGGGTAGATTAGAAAACAAAGCTAATTTAATGCAGGAATTAAATAAAATTAATAAAATTATTAACCAAAAATTAGGACATCAACCAGATGAAGTAATTTTAGTTTTGGATGCAACAACCGGACAAAATGGGATAATTCAAGCACAAGAATTTGAAAAAATTGTTCCCGTTTCAGCGATTGCTTTAACAAAAATGGATGGTACAGCAAAAGGTGGTATTATTTTAGCAATTAAAGAATATTTGGATATTCCAGTTAAACTAGTTGGTTTAGGAGAAAAAGTTACTGATTTAGAAGAGTTCAATTTAGAAGAGTACTTATATAATTTAACTCGTGATTTATTTAGTCAAACAAGTGTTGGAGTAGAAAATGAGTAATTTGGATTTAACAAAAATTGAGCGTTATTATAGTTTATTTTTACTTTATAAAAATTTATTAACAGCAAAACAACAAGAATATTTTCACCAGTATGTTTTTAAAAACCATTCTTTACAAGAAATTGCTAAATTACTAGGTGTATCTCGTAATGCTGTTTATGATAGTTTAATTAAAACAATTAAAATATTAGATGATTATGAAGTAAAATTACAATTATTTAAAAAGTATCAAGCAAGAAAAAGTATTTATGATCAACATAAAGAAGAACAATTTGTTTTAAAATTACAAGAAATTGATAAAATATAACTAAGTGGCAAAAATTAAAATAAGGAGTAAAAATAATGAAATTTTTAATAATTGGCGATATTTATGGTCAAGAGGGAAGAAAAGTAACGCAAGAATGAATTCCCAAGATTAAAAATTATTTACAAGATTGTAATGAAAACCTTGATTTTATTATTGCTAATGGTGAAAATGTTACTCATGGTAAATCAATTTCACTCCAACATTATCAAGAATTAAAAAAAATTGGCGTTGATGTTATTACTTCAGGTAATCATATTTTTGCTCCAACAACTAATGTTATTAATTATATTAAAGACCACAAAGATTTGTTGCGTCCATTAAACTTTAATCCTTATCATCCAGGTAACGGTACGATTTTAGTAACAACAAAAAACAAGAAAAAAGTTCGTGTAACTAATTTAATTGGTCGTACCTTCATGGATAAATCTGATAACCCTTATTTTGCTTTAGAAACTTTATTACAATTTGAAGCAAAAAACAAAAAAGAGCGGAGTGATATTCATATTATTGATTTTCATGCTGAAGCAACGGCTGAGAAGTTAGCTTTAGCTTGATATTTTGATGGTAAAATTACTGCTCTTGTTGGTACTCACACTCATGTTCAGACTGCTGATAATCGATTACTTCCCAAAAAAACTGCTTATATTAGTGATATTGGTATGACTGGTGTTTATGATTCAATTATTGGTGCTAATCCCGATGAAGTTATTTATCGAGAAAAAACATTATTACCAGCTAAATTTCAACCAGCAACTGGTCAAGGGCAATTTTGTGCTGTCCTTCTAACAGTTGATGATCAAACTAACTTACCAATTAAGTTAGAGCGAATTTTTATTACTCCAGAAAAACAACAATTAATTTTATTTTAAAAACTAGGTGGTGAAGAACTAAAAATGAAAGGTTTTTTTAATTTCTTTCTTGCTAATCATGAATTATATGGCATTATTGCATTAATTTTATTAGTTTTATTTTTGATTATTTTACGAATAATCAAACTTAAAAAAATTCCTAAAGATAAGGTTAGTATTAATCAAGCTCCAGAATTCCGTGACAAATTTATTTTGACAAGAGATCAGTATCAATTAAAAATTTATCAGCAAATTAATCAAAAAAGTAATGTTATTATTGTTGGAATTCATGATTTGCAAGGACAAAAAGATGATTTCAAATTTTTAAGTAATCTTTGTTACCAAGAACAGTGATCGTTAATTGCTTATGATCGCCGTGGTGTTGGTAAAAATCTTACTGATTGAAAATTTCAATCATTAAATACTGATATTAATGATACTAAGGATGTTGTTAAAGCAATTAAAACTAAATATCCTAATCATAAAATTATTTTATTTGGTGAAGCAATTGGTGCTTGCATTGCTAGTTCTGCTTGCCAAGATAATCAACAAGTTGATGGATTAATTATTAGTAATTTAATTACGAAAAATAATCTTTATCCGTTTTCTTTATTATTATTTTTTAAAGTTATTATTGCCTTTTTCTTTAATCGGAATGTTAAATTACCAATTTATATTGAACCTGAAGATATTTCTAATAATAATGCTTACATTACTAATATGAAACAAAGATATACTTTAAAACAAGTTTGAAGTTTAAATTTTTTATGACAATTTAAACAATTGAATAAAAAAACTCCGAAGATTATTCGTAATTTAACCCAACCAACTTTAATCTTGCAAAGTGGTGATGATGTTTTTAGCGATTTTCATCAATTGCGAGTTTTAAATAAAAAATGAAAACCACATCAGAAATATCATTTTATTTTTACTGGTAAACATGCATTAATTAATGAGCCAGAAATCAAAGATATTTTTAAAACTGAAATTCAACCTTGGGTAGTTAATGTTGTTTAAAATTAAATTAGTAAGGCCAACAAAGGAAAGTAAGAACCTAAGAAGATTAAGAAATTTAAGAAAGAGGAACTATTATGACAAGTAAAACTTATTCAAATCACCATTTATTCACAAGTGAATCAGTCGCCCCAGGTCATCCAGATAAAATTTGTGATCAAATTTCTGATGGGATTTTGGATGCAATTTTGGCCGTTGATAAAAATGCTAAAGTTGCTTGTGAAACTTTTATCACCAAGAATTTTCTTTTAATTGGTGGTGAAGTTCATAGTGTTAAATTGCAAATGCTTAATGTGCGGGAGTTAGCAAAGAAAACTGCCATTAAAATTTTAACTGATTTAGGTTATGTGGCTGATGACATAGGTTTTAATGTTAATACTTGTGAAATTAAAGTTTTAATTCATGAACAATCACCAGATATTTTGCATGCAGTAGAAAAAAAAGATCGAGAAATTGGAGCTGGTGATCAAGGTATGATGTTTGGTTTTGCTTGTTTAGAAACAAAAGATTATATGCCACTACCAATTGTTTTAGCTCATCAATTATTAATTAGAGCCAATGATTTAAGAAAAAAGGGTTTATTCAAAGATGCAAGACCAGATATGAAGGCACAAGTAACAATTGATCAAGAAAATCCAAATCATTTAAAGATTAATACTATTTTAATGAGTATTCAACATACAGAAAATTATCATAAAAAGAAATTTGAAGAATTTATTAAAAAAGAAATTATTTTATTTGTTGTTAATAAATATAAGTTAAACACAGATTTTGAAACTTTAATTAACCCAGCAGGAAATTTTGTCATTGGTGGTCCAGCGAGTGATACAGGATTAACTGGCAGAAAAATTATTGTTGATACTTATGGTGGTAAAACAGCACATGGTGGTGGGGCTTTTTCTGGTAAAGATCCAACGAAGGTTGATCGTAGTGGTGCTTATTTTGCTCGCTATATTGCCAAAAATATTGTTGCTGCTCGTTTAGCAGATGTTTGTCAAATTCAAATTGCTTATGCGATTGGACTACCTAAACCAATTTCAGTCTTTGTTAACACTTATGATACTGTGGCAACAGGATTAACTGAACCACAGTTAATTGAAATTATTTATCAAAATTTTGATTTAAGTATTAGTGGCATTATTAATCAATTGAACTTATTAAATCAAAAATATCAACCATTAGCAGTTTTTGGTCACTTTGGTCGTGATGATTTAAATTTACCATGGGAAAAATTGGATAAAGTTAAACAGCTACAAAAATACTTGCCTAAATTGCCAATAATTTAAATAATTGCCGATGTGTTTTATTTTTATCATAAAACACATTTTTATTAACAATGAGAATTAAAATTAAACACTTTTAGCTAATTGAATTATTATATAATTAAAATAGTAAAGTATTTTAAGAAAGGAACCATATGAGTTTACCTGAAAATTTTCAAATTTGAAAACAACAAGTTTTGCCAAAACATTTGCAAGATCAATTAAATAAGATGAATAAAAAAGAAATTATTGAAGCTTTCAGTGATGATTTAGAATTTGGTACTGCTGGATTACGAGCAACAGTAGGTCCAGGAACAAGTAAAATTAATGAAGTAACAATTATTAAAGCAACAACTGCAGTTATTAAATATTTGCTTGCTGTTTTTTCCCAACAAGAATTAGCAAATCGTGGGGTTGTTGTTGCTCATGATAATCGTCATTTCTCAGCAGAATTTGCTTTATTAACAGCTAAAGTTTTAGCCTATCATAATATTAATGCTTATTTGTTTAAAGATAATGAATTACGTCCAACGCCAGTATTATCTTATAGTATTAGAAAACTTAATGCTTTAGCAGGAATTGTCATTACTGCTAGTCATAATCCTCCAGAATATAATGGTTATAAAATTTATGATGAAAATGGGTGTCAATTTTTACCCAATGTAACTAATATTATTGCTAAAAATATGAAAACATTACCAGAACAATTTGATTTTAATTTTCAATATAATAAAAACTTAATTAAAGAAGTTCCAATTACAATTGAAAATCAATATCGCACTGATATTAAAAATTTACAATTTTATCCTAATAAAAAACGGAATATTAAAATTATTTTTTCAAACTTGCATGGTACTTCAAGACAATGAGTTGTGCCAATTTTAGAACAAGCGGGTTATCGAGTAATTATTGTAAAAGAACAAGCAGATTATGATCCTGATTTTAAAGGTGTTGTTTCGCCGAATCCTGAAGTTAAAGCAACTTTCAATTTAGCAATTAAGTATGCTAAAAAACATCATGCTGATTTAGTAATTTTGAATGATCCCGATGCTGATCGGATTGGAATTGCAGTTCGTCATCAAGGTGATTATGTTTTATTGAATGGTAATGAAACAGCACCAATTTTGTTAGAATATCTTTTAAGTCATTATCAAACGCGAAAAATTATCCCCAAAAATCCTGTTATGTATAACACTTTTGTTACTGGTACTTTATCAGATCAAGTGGCTGAGAGTTATGGTTGTCAAGTAATTAAAACCTTAACTGGTTTTAAATGAATTGGTGGTGAAATCGCAAAAGAACAAACTCGTGATCTTAATTTTGTATTTGGTTTTGAAGAAGCTTATGGTTATGTTATTAAAGATATTACCCGAGATAAAGATGGAATTCAAGCAGCGATGGTTTTAGCTGAAGCTACTTGATATTATTTACAACAACAAAAAACCTTGGTTGATGTTTTAACTTGCATTTATCAAAAATTTGGCTATTATTATTGCTATACGGTTAATATTATTTTAAAGGGACAACAGGGGCAAAAACAAATTAGTAATATGATTGATACTTTAAGAACAACACAAATTCCTAGTTTGGCAAATATTACTTTAACAAAAAAAGAAGATTATCTTCATGGTCTTTATCAGATGCCAGGGCAAAATTTATTAAAGTTTTATTTTGCTGATGGTTCTTGATTTGCTGTTCGACCAAGTGGTACTGAACCGAAAATTAAGTTTTATTTTGTTTGTATTGATAAAAGTATTGACGCAGCAAAAACAAAAATGAATAATATGTATTTTGAATTAGCAAAAAAATATCTAAAAATTCCAGTAAATAAGGAGCATTTAAAAGATGATTAAAATTAAAGATATTGTTGAAAATAATAAGTATGAGTTAGTGACTTTGGTTAAACGTGTTTGACAAGGTGTTGCTAACAACAATAATACTTATCTTAATTTATTCTTACAAGATAACTCTGGGATGATTAATGCTCGATTATGGGATGCTAAAGAAGAAGATATTCAAGCATTGAAGTTGGGTAAAGTAGTTAAATTTGAAGTTAATAGTTTGCGTTATAATAATGACTTACAATTAAAAATTAATCATTATCAAGTTTTATCAGATAAAGAAGCTGAACAATATTATCAAGATTTAATTTTAAGTGCGCCAATTAAAATTGAAAAAGAATGGAAAGATATTATTCACACCGTTGAAAGTTTTGCTGATCCAATCCTAAAAAAAATTGTTTTATATTTATTAAAAAAATATCAAGAAGAATTTACTATTCGCCCAGCAGCCGTTCGTGTTCATCATAGTGTTCGCAGTGGATTATTATGGCATACAGCAACAATGTTAAAAGTTGCTAAAGAACTTGTTAAGATTTATCATGATCGTGATATCAACCAAGATTTACTTTATGCTGGAATTATTATGCATGATTTTGGTAAAATTTGAGAATTAGGTCCGCAATTAGTAACTAGTTTTACCTTCCAAGGGGCGATGGTTGGTCATATTGTTATTGGTAGTGAGCAAATTAAAGTTGCCTGCCATGACTTAAAAATTAATGATCAGGATTCTAGTGTTATTTTATTACAACATATGATTTTAGCAAGTCATGGTAAACATGATTTTGGTTCACCCGTCCTACCAAAAACAATGGAAGCTGAGCTTGTCCATCAAATTGATAATTTGGATGCCAAAATAACAATCATTGATGAAAACTTAAAAGAAATTAACCCTGGTGAGATGACAAGTCGTTTAGTAGTTTTGGAGGGTCGGAATTTTTATAAACCACCCAAAAAACAACCAAAATAATTTAATAAAATAAAAAATGAGTAATCAATTACTCATTTTTTATTACCCCAACAATATTTATTTTATTTACCTTGAATAAATCAGAACACAGTACCAATCACAACAACAAAATGTGGTAATGGATTCAAATAAGTTCAAACTAAATTGTAATCAAGCTCAGGGCGTGTGAAACAATAAACGATGATGTACACTGATAAAGCACAAATGGCAATTGCTCAAAGTCTTGTTCAAATATCTGGTTTAACTGAGTATGGTGTAATAAAATAAATAATTCCCATAACCAACATTATTTGTCAAGAAAGTAATCAGCCATAATGATCTGGTTTATAAACATTAGCAGCAGAAAGGATGCTGTAAATAATAATTCATAAACCACCCAGGATAATTAGAATTTTACCAACTGTTAATTGATTTTTGATAGCTTTTTTCATATACTAATTCCCTCTTTCATTTAAATTTTCTTTTAATATTTTTCTTGTTATTTCAAGTTCTTTCATTTCTGCATCATTTTCTTTATGAATAATTTCAAATCCTTGGTTAGCATTAAATTTTGGAATAACATGAATATGAAAATGGAAGACCACTTGGTTGGCGATTTTTCCGTTATTAATCACGATATTAAAACCTTGAATTTTATTGGGAAAAACTTTCAACAACTTCTTAGCTAATTTTTGTGCGGTAATATTTGTTGCAATCAAATCTCCTTCATCAGTTGCAAGTCAAGTATCGGAATGTTTTTTGGGAACAACTAAGATATGAGCTTTTTCAACTGGGAATATATCTAAAAATGCTGCTGTATTTTTATCTTGATAAATCAGATTTTCTTTATCTTTAATAATTTGACAAAAAAGACAATCAGGTTTTTCTAACACTTTTCCACCTCATTCATAATTTAATTATATCTTATATAATAAAAGTAAAGTAAAATATCATATAATGCAATAAAAAACCATGAATTTCATCATGGTTTTTTATTTTATTGACTAGTAATATGAACTTACGGCATTTCAAAAGTCAATATTGTAAATGTTTTCTTTTTTAATATATTTTGGAAATAATACTTTAGCTGCTGCAGTGAAGTTTTCTTCAGCTACTTTTTTATTAGCATTACTATCAACTTGTGCTGCAAGTGAGTAAATCATTTGTCAGAAAAGATTTCATTTCATTTTTTGGGTAGTTATATACTGATCACTTGGTGTTGTTGAAGATAAATAATCAGCACGAAGGTATTGCGAGAATTTAGAATTAGATGTTGAACTATTTTCAGGAAGTTTTCAACGAGAAATTAGCCCTTTATAATCATCTGCTGTATTAACAATTAATTGATTTTCAGTTGATTGTTTTTGATAAAAGTTAAAGTTAAGATTTTGTACGACATCAATTCAGTAAATTGGTGCAGCATAGGCGAAACTTCCTTTATTATCTTTAATTCAGAAGTGAGTACCATCGGTATTATTTGGTCACCCACTAGTAATTCGCTCTTGAACGTTAGTACTGTAAGGTTTTGAACTAGGATCACTAACAAACCCATTAATACCAAAGACTGGGTCAACAGTAGTTTTTAATGTTTTATCAGTTGCTGCTAAACGATTTAAAAATTTAGGATTTAAAGTTTTTTCATCTAACATTAAATCAGGTAGCGCTGTATTTTTTGTTTCATCAGGGTTACTTCAGTCTTTATTGATTGCTAAGGCAGTATTTTTATTAGTTGTATAATCTCAAACAAAACGATAGTTTGAAGTTCAAGTTTCATTAGGCCCTCATTTTTGTAATTGCCCAGCATACTTACTATTGTCAATTTGCACTGTGCGCTTATTACCATCAACATTAATTCTTAAAATTGTGTCTAAAATGTTTGCCATTGAAAATAATGTTTGATTTAATTCTGGCAAAATAACTGAGTAGTAGTATTGTTGATAACGAAAACGTAATCATCATTTAAAACGTTCTAATTTTTTTTGATATTCTTGAACACCATTAGGTGCTGTTGAATCAAAGTCTGGCACTGTTTGCACAGGAGTTGTTGGACTATCCCATTTTAGTTTGTTTTCTGTTAGTTTACTAATTTCATTATGATATTGATCATCAGCATGTTTAGCAACTTCTTTAATAGTATCGTCTTTTGTTTGATCAGTTAAATCACTATATAAATATGAAGCTGTAAAAATTTCGTTAGGATTATTTTTGCGATAAAATTCAGTATTTTGATAATCAAATCGTGTTGTTCCAAATTGATGTCAGTTATCAGTTTGGAAAATTAATTTTGTTGTATCTTTGCTATCAAAACTTTTACCACTATTAATGGTATTAAAATAATCAGCTGCTAGAATATTAAGTCCAAGAGTATCTTTAATTTCAGTGAAGGTGGCATTAGCTAAATCATCAGAATAACCTAATTTTTTAGTGAAAAAATTAAAAAATTCTTGTTGCGCCATAATTCCTTCAACTTCTTTTTTAATAAATTCCATTCCTTGTTTATAAATTGAACTAAAGTGCGATTTAGCATCAACACTATAATTAACGCCAATAAAATCAAATAGAATTCGATTTTGTAAATCATTTGGTAGGGCTGCTTGGTAACGATTAATTTCATAACTACAAGCAGTTACTAAAACAATTGGTGCTGATAGTAAAGTTAAAGAACTAATTAATGGTAGTAATTTTTTCTTTTTTTTCATGTTAATTAATCCTTTCTTTTCTAATTTTGAATACTATTTGGATCATATCATCAAATAGTTTGTCCAGCAACTTGGTCTAAATAAATTTTAATATCCTCAGCATTTAATCTTGCTGGTGGACCATTTTCTTTCATATCTGGATCATTATCTCAGGTGGTATTTAATTGATTAATATTTGTTATTAAAGTATCAAGGTTAGTACCTTGGAGAGTATTTCATCGTGTGTCAAATGTTGTTGTGAATCAGTTTTTCATTAACAAGATGAATGTATCAATTTTTCCTTGTGATGCTGAGACATTAGTATTTAACACAGTAGGCAAATTTCAATGAATATTATCAATATTTTTATTGAAATATAAAATATAGTCTCATCAAGCATTGCTAGCAATATCATTTGAACCACTAGTAAAATTTTTTAAACTACTATTTAAATCAAAATAAGTTGTTTCATTATTAGTATTTCATAATAGATATTGAGTTTGTAAAAAATTAAGGTAAGGAGTATTGGTTAATCCTCCTGGTCGGTCACTTAGGTTTTTAACATCATCCCAGGTTGCTGTTTTTGATGAGTCTGAAATTAATTGCGTATAGTTAGTAATTGTTGTTTGAATTGGTTCAGTACTTACTGTTGAAGTATAAGTAATGCCTGGAGTTTGGATAAAGTGAATACCATCAGCATCAATGAAGATTGCGACTTTATTATCAGATTTACCATTATTATCGGTACCACTATATTTTTTCTTTGAATCTTTATCAGTCATTCAAACTAAATCATGATAATCGCTTGTTTGTTGTGAACCATCAGTCGTTCTTGTGCGATTTATTGTATTAATTAATGCTGTTAAGTTAATATCAGAACCACCATCTGGTTTATATTCTGATAATTGATAAGGAATCGTTGTATTATTATTTTGCCCAACGCCTTGGTTACTTGTTATATAACGATATAAATAATATAAAAATGAAGCTTTAACATTATTAGTATCACTATTTAATGTTACTAACCCTAAATCACCAGTTTCTGCTGAACTAGTAATATTTTTAATATCACCTTGACTTTTTAATGCTGCTTCAAATCCATCAGTTTTAATGGTATTAATAACATTTACTAATGTTGTTTTACGATCAGAAAACTTTTCTGCGGTAATTGAAGTTTTTAAGGCATTATTTTTATCATTATCATTAAAAGGGATAACAATTTGTCGTGTTCAAATTGGACCCTGATTTTTCATTCATACTTGGGCAATTTTTGTTTGTTGATTACTTAGTAATCCTTTAATTGTATTTGAAGGATCAATTAAATAATTATCACCATCTTCTAATGGTGTGTCATCTTTAGTTTTTGCTACTTTATAATTTAATGAAATACTGCTAGCACTTGGCGCCTTTTCAATTGTTGCACGAAGGTTTGGAAAAGGGTCAGTGGTATCATCAACATCATCGTCTTTCACACTTTTAGCAACAATTCATAACTTATTACCATAAACTCCATCCAAACGATAATTTACCAAACTTTGGTGCTTATTTCTAATTTGATAATTATAAATATCATTCAATCAAATACTAATTTCAGTACTGTTATAGTATTGATAATTATGATAATTATCACCAACATAATATTGGCTAACAATTGTGTTAGCTTTACTTTTTAATAAAATATCAAAATAACGTTGGTAACTACCAGTTTTACCATCGCCACCTTGTGCTGGATCTTTTAAAAAGTCTTGTCAATGTTTTTCTCAACTGCGGCCATATTTTGCTTTTAATGAATTTTCAATATTAGCAATTTGATTTTCAACGGATAATTTAGCAAATTGGTAGTCACTATCAAAAATTGCATTAGTTTTTAAAATTGAAAGACTAATATAATCAACAATATCTTTATATAAGGTTTGGCCAATACCTAAATCAGGATTTTTTAATAAATATTCAAAAAAATCACTTGCTGTTTTACCATTTTCACCATTAATAACATCATTTCATTTAAAAACATCTGGTGTTGTTTGATTTGATGTACTACCACAAGCAACGGCCGTTGCTGCAGCAGAAGTCGATAATGTAAAAGCTGCAAGCAATCCCAGCATACTGCGCATTTTTTCACTTCCGTTCATAAAGTAAATATTTACAAATAAGTTTACTAAATTATATTATCATAAAGTTTTAATTAATAAACCTTGTTCAGCCAAATTTTCTTGTTTAATTAATTACTTTTAATAAATTAAAAAGCACAGTTTTATTAGTTTTTTCAAATATATCAGTTAGAATGCTTTATAATTTGATTATATATAGTATATATATCTTATATAGATAAACTTGAAGTAATTTTAAATGGAGTAATAATGGCTAATAAAAATTCTAATTTTTCAAAACTAAAAAATCTAAAAAATGATTTCCCCTGATTTAAAAATCATCGTGATTTAGTTTTTTTTGATAGTGCTGCAACAACTTTAAAACCACAAGTAGTAATTAATGCCATCAGTAATTATTATCAAAAATATAGTACTAATACTCATAGTATTGATTTTCCCGTTGCCCTTGATACAAATACAATTTATCAAGATACTCGCAAAATTGTTGCACAATTACTTAATTGTCAGGCAGATGAAATAGTTTTTTGCCCTTCAGCAACATTTGCTTTGAACCAAATTGCTTATAGTCTAGGATTTTATTTAAAACCTGGCGATGAAGTAATTTTAACAGCTTGTGAACATAGTTCACTATTACTACCTTTTTATCGTTTAGCACAAGAAAAGAAGATTGTTTTAAAATTTATTGAAGTAGCTTCTGATGGTTTAATTACTGTTGAGAATTTAACCAAAGTTTTAACTAATAAAACTCGAATTGTTGCATTTGCTAATGTTAATAATTCTTTAGGTACAGTTAATGATGTTAAACAATTAACGAAAGTCATTAATCACTATTCGTTAAAAAATTTATCCGATGCTGTTTGACCATTTAAAAAAATTTTGGTTTTAATTGATGCTGCTCAAAGTATTAGTCATATTAAAACTAATGTTCAAGATTGAGCAGTTGATTTTTTAGCTTTTTCTGGTCATAAGATTTTTGGTCCAACAGGTATTGCTGTCTGATGAGGCAAAAAACAATGATTACGATTATTAAAACCATTAATTTTAGGTGGTGGGATGAATGGTCGAATTTATCAAGATGGTAATTTTACTTTCTTAAATCCTCCTGATGTTTTTGAAGGCGGTAGTCCAAACATTGCTGGTGTATTTGGTTTGCAAGCAGCAATTGAATATTTATTAAAGATAGGTGTTACTAATATTGCTCAACATCAAATTCAATTAAAACAGTATGCTGTTCGAGAATTTAAAAAACATTTTCCTAATCAAATTATCATTTATAATGAAAACCAAGCAACAGGGACTTTATTATTTAATGTTAATAATGTTTTTGCTGAAGATGTTGCTAACTATTTAGGACATAAAAATATTTGTTTAAGGAGTGGCAATTTTTGTGCCAAATTATTATCAACAGTAATTAAATGTGCCTCAAGTTTACGAGTTAGTTTTTTTGTTTATAATAATGAAACAGATATTGATAAGTTAGTTTTAGCATTACAACAAGGTTTTAAAGATGGTGGTGATTTTTTAAATGACTTCTTCAAATAAAGAAAATCAATATTATCGCCAATTAATTATTAACCATTATAGTAATCCAGTTAATAAAGGATTGTTGAAGACAAAAAATAGTTTAGTTTTTCATCATGATCATAATTCTTGTGTTGACGATTTTTATTTTGAATTAACTTTTGATCACGATACAATTATTAATGCTCGATTTGAAGGGATTGGTTGTGCAATTTCAACTGCTGCAATTGATATTTTTGCCACTTTAATTATTAATCAAACAATCAAGCAAGTAAAAAATATTAATCATCATTATCAAGCAATGTTGCAGGGTCAAAAATATCATGAAAAATCCTTGCAGGATTTAGTAGCATTTAAAAATGTTATAAAACAACCAAACCGTATTAAGTGTGCTTTAATTGTTGCTGAAGCAATTAATGAAATTTTTTTAATGCAATCAAAGGGAATTAAAGATAATAAAGGTAAAACTAATGAGTCAAGATATTAAGCAACAATTGCGAAAGAAATATTTGCAAATTTTAAAAAATATTACTCCTGGTCAAAAAAAACAATGAGATGAAGCAATTTATCAAACATTTATTAATAGTAAATATTTTGCTAATAATCAAATTTTTGCTTTATATTATTCATTACCTTATGAAGTTAATACAACTAAAATTATTACTGCTTTATTAAACGCACAGAAAAAGGTTGTTTTACCACGAATGAAAGATAATAATCTGGAATTCTTTTATATTAATAGTCTTTCTGATTTAATTGTTGATAATCAATGAAAGATTTATCAGCCAAAAATTGATAGTCAGATTGCTGATCTTACAAAAATTGATCTTATTATTCTTCCTTTAGTTGCTTATAATAGTAATTATAATCGGATTGGTCATGGTCAAGGTTATTATGATCGTTTTTTAGGTAATTCTGATTTTAGTGCTGTAAAATTAGTTTTAGCTTATAAAGTGCAAAAAATCACTGAAAAACTGAATTTTAATGATAATTGAGATATTTCTTTTGATATTTTAATTACTAATTAATTATGTTATTAATTAAATAATCAAATTATTGAAAGATTATCAAAAATAATAAATATTTCTTAAATTAGGCATTGATAAAATTAATATAATGGTATAATTACTTTTGTATAATAAATAAAATATATTAATAAAAGTAATTTTTATTAAAGAAAGAGGAAAGTAATTATTATGATTATAAAAAATGATAAATCTGTTGAACATAATAGTACAACAGATAATCAAGTAATTGATGAAACATCAAAGAAGCCACTTTTTGTAGTTGATCAAGAAATTCAAGTAACACCAACTGGTTTTAAAGAATATGGCGTTTTTTGTGACTGTGGCAATGGTTATACAGGGTTATTACATATTAGCAGCATTACTTCAAAGTTTGTGCGTAACGTTTCTGATTATTTTACTATTGGTCAGCCATTTACTGCTAAAATTAAAGAAGTTCATGAAGAAACTAAAAAGTTGAGTTTAAGTACTTTAGCATTTAACTTAGAATCAAAAAGAGCATAACTTAATATAAATTATCGAATTATTTAATAAAAATATTGAAAAAGTTAAATTCTTTAATAGGTAAACAGCAACTTTAATCGGTTGCTGTTTCTTGTTCAGGTAATTAATAGGGGGAAAAAATGATAAATGTTGATTTAAAAAATGCTCAAATTAAAATTGAAGAACTATTAAAATATCAAGATCAAGTATCAATAATTCACCAAAAATTAGATACTAACATTTTAAATGAAGATGAGTTTTGCGGTTGAATTGATATGCCATTACGTTATCAGCAAGATTTAACTTATCAAGCTGCTTGACAAAAAATGAATACTTTAGCCTTAAAATTACAAGAAGAAGTTGACATTTTATTAGTAATTGGTATTGGTGGTTCATATTTAGGTGCAAGAGCAGCAGTTGAAATGATTCAAGGTTTTTATAATAAAAAAGCTCCAGTTAAAGTTATTTATTGTGGTAATACTTTAAGTTCAACTTATAATGCCCAATTATTAGATTATTTAGCTGATAAAGAATTTGCTATTAATGTTATTTCAAAATCTGGCACAACGACTGAACCAGCAATTGCTTTTCGTTTATTTCGTGACTTGATGGTTAATGAACAAAAGAAATCAAGTGAGGTTGTTAAAAATCGGATTGTTGTAACAACTGATAAAGAAACCGGAGTTTTACATAATTTAGCAAAAGAAGAAGGTTACCAAACTTTTGTTGTTCCTAATGATATTGGTGGTCGTTATTCGGTTTTAACACCAGTTGGAATTTTTCCGATGTTAGTTGCGGGAATCGATGTTGAAAGGGTAATGATTGGCGCCCAAAAAGCTTATCAAGAATGTAAAACTGATAAAATTTTAGCTAACCCTGCATATAAATATGCTGTTAGTCGTTATCATTTATACCAAGAAAAAAATAAAAGTATTGAAATTTTAGTAACTTATGAATTACAATTGCAAATGTTTGCTGAATGATGAAAACAATTATTTGGTGAATCAGAGGGTAAAGAAAATAAAGGATTATTTCCTGCAAGTGTGCTTTTCACAACTGATTTACATTCTCTGGGTCAATTTATTCAAGAAGGATCAAAAATTTTCTTTGAAACAGTTATTACAATTAAAGAACCAAATCTTGATGTTAGTATTCCTAGTTCAGAAAATGATGATGATCAATTAAACTATCTAACCAAATATTCATTAAATGATATTAATAATAAAGCTTGCCAAGCAACAATTGCTGCCCATAGTGGGTATCAAACAGGTAATATTCCTAATATTGTTCTTGAGTGAGAAAAAATGGATAGTGAGATGTTTGGTTTTGCTTCTTATTTCTTCATGCGTGCTTGTGCTATGAGTGCTAGTTTATTACAAGTAAATCCTTTTAATCAACCCGGAGTTGAAGTTTACAAAAAAAATATGTTTCAACTATTAGGTAAAAAATAACGATTTAAAAGTTGTTTTTTACTATTAAAATTACCACTTATTGTTGATTGATTTTTATTGATAAAAAGTTAAGATAAAAAAATCAAAATTATAAAAAAATAAGGAGAAAATAACGTGGCGAAAAATTTAGATGATGTTATTGTAATTACTGAAGATACATCAAAAGATGAAATTACTGAGTTATTAAATAAGGGTAAAACTTTACTTCTATCAGCACATAAAGGACCAATAGTTAAAGCATCATTAACAAAAGGTTATTCAGATTATTTTCAAGCAAATATTGCCATAGCTTCAGAAGGTGTTTATCCAGAAGTTTGTGGTTGTGGCAAACGTTGTAATATCAAATTATATTTATGAAAAGATTAAAAATATTTATTTTATGCGAGTTCTTATTTTTCTAATAAGAACTTTTTTAATTATTATTCACAATTATTTAATATCTGCAACAATGTTAATACCATTTTTTAACATTGTATATCATGCTAGATCATTGATAATTTTATTGGGGTGGTTAAGATTATCAAAGGTTGTTGTTAGAAACATTGGCACAATAATGTTGCAATCTTTATTATTTTGGTTAGCCCAAGTTTTACAATTTAAAGCAAATTGTAAAATACAAATATCAGTGCAGCAACCAATAATAATAATATTTTGGTAGTGTAGTAACTTTTTTTGTTTAACAACAAAAAAACCATTAGTACTATTTTTTTTAATAACTTTAATTTTAGCAAGTTTTAATTCTGGTACTAATTCTGATTCAATTGAATTTTCTAAACAATGAGATGGGTAACTGTTAAATTCGGGATTATTTGCTTGATGATGATCATTTAATGCGATAACTTTAATTTTGGTATTATTTGCTTTTTTAATTAAACTTTCAATTTTTGGAATTAATGCTTTAATCATTGGTGATGCAAGATTGCCTTGATTACAAAAACCGTTAACCATATCAATCACAAAAATAACTGTTTTTCCTAATAAAGTTTTCAAATCTAAAGTAGTTTGTTTTTCTTTTAAAGTTTCGGTAATTGATTGATAAAATTGTTCAATTTTAACTGCCATAATAAAATCCTTCAATGATTAAAAAAATAAACGATTAATTGCAAATCACGATATGCTAATACCAGCACAAATTGGCATTAGGAAAATTGTCATAATAATTCCAATTTTTAGAAAAATTAAATTAACAAGATTATTTGGTTCATAATATTTTAAGCTTGGAATTACTCCAACATTCCTTACCATATTAAAGCCATTAAAAAGACCATGATTAACTTTTACTGTTAATAAAATGATAATCCCTGCGATTAAACAAAATAAAGCTATTAAAAACAAAATAATAATCGTTTTTTCACCAATTGGTAATTTTTGTCATTTATTTTTTAATGGTACTTGTTTTGTCATATATTAATTATATCATTATAAGATATTGTCATTTACTTTTTAAGGAAGTTTCATTTTTTTTAAAATTCATTAAAAAATAATTGTAAATAACGCAATTATCTATTATAATAATTAAGGTTTTTAAACTGTGAAAGTAAAAAACATTTTTAGATTTTTAGAATTATCTATGATATATATATTATATGGAGCATTGATTTAATGGTAAAATACTTGGCTTACAACCAAGTCACAGTGGTTCGATTCCGCTATGCTCCACCATTTAATTTTAATTGCTGGCGTAGCTCAACAGGTAGAGCACTTGATTTGTAATCAAGGGGTTGCAGGTTCGATTCCTGTCGCTAGCACCATTAATGTATTTATTACATTCATTATATTTTCATATTTTCATGGAAGGGTAGCGAAGTGGTTAAACGCGTCTGCCTGTAGATTAGATCTCAATGAGTTCGGGGGTTCGAATCCCTCCCCTTCCACCAGTAGTTATTGGGATGTCGCCAAGTTTGGTTAAGGCACAGGTTTTTGATATCTGCATGCGATGGTTCGAATCCATCCATCCCAGCCATATGGTTATTTTTTGCCTTCGTAGCTCAGTGGCAGAGCATCCGACTTTTAATCGGGGGGTCGCAAGTTCGAGCCTTGCCGGGGGCACCATTACCATTAATATAAAATATTTACCTGCCCAGGTGGTGGAATCGGTAGACACGTCGGGCTTAAGATTCGGTGGCCTTTAACGGTCGTGCGAGTTCGAGTCTCGCTCTGGGCACCATATTTTATGTTAATTTAATAATTAAGAAAGATTTAACTCTTTCTTTTTTTTCTAAATATTAATACCCAGATGGCGGAATGGTAGACGCAGCAGATTCAAAATCTGCCGAGAAATCGTGTGGGTTCAAGTCCCACTCTGGGTACCATTTAAAATATTAGTTTTTTATCAAACATACTATTCTTTATATAGTATGTTTTTTTATTAAAGTATTTTTATTAGACAAAATTGATTAAAGTATAGTATTATTAAAAAATAGATGATTAGGAGACAAATTTTATGGCAGTTAAAAAGAGGAAGACAATTGGGAAATTTGGTTTTCTTTTATCAGTAATTGGATCAACGGTTGGCCTTGGCGGAATTTGAGGGTTTCCAACTCAGATGTATTTACATCGTGGGGCTTTTTTTATTCCATTTATTATTTGTATGGTAATTTGTGCGATTCCAGTATTATTTTTGGAGATGACAATTGGTAATAAATCACGGCAAAATCATATTGAATTTTTTACTGAGAATGCAGGTAAAAAAGGGGCAATTTTTGGTTGATTACAATCAAGTATTGTTTTAATTTTGAGTAGTTATTATAGTGTTTTAATTGGTTGAACGTTAATTAATATTATTATTGGGTTTACATCAAGTTTAAATCAACCCAACTTTTTTTATGATAATATTTTGAATATTACTAATGATGATCCAACCAGTTTTGGTGCTTTAGGTAATTTAAACTGAAAAGTTTTGGTGGCAACTTTAGTTGTTTGAGTTATTTTAATTATTATTTTAATTGGTGGTGTTGATAAAGGGATTAATAAAGTTAATCAGGTCTTTATTCCATCGTTATTTGTAATGATTATTTTCTTAGTAATTTATACTAGTACTTTGACAGGCGCTGGTAATGGTTTAAATGTTATGCTGGAATTTAATGGTAAAGAATTATTGAGTCCAACTTTATGGAAGGATGCGTTTGGTCAAGCATTCTTTATGTTATCAACTGGTACTGGGACAATTTATATTTATTCAGCTCATGCTCCAAAGAATCAAGATAATACTAATCATGCTTTTGTTGTTGGGTTAGGAACTAGTTTAGTTGGTTTTTTTACCGCGATGATTGTTTTTAGTGCGATTGGTAATATTGCTGCTCAAACTCCAAACAAATCATTTGATGAAGTATTTGGAAGTGGTGGGCCAGCATTGATCTTCCAAGTTTTTCCCCAATTATTTGCAATTATTAATCAATCATTATATGGTTTTGGTAATGTTGTTGCTGTTATTTTCTTTTTAACGTTAGCATTTGCTGGTATTTCATCATTAATTGGTCAAGTAGAATCGATGGTTAATGCTTTGGAATATGATGTTAAGATGCCAAGAATTGCTGCTTTACTATTTTCAGCATTCTTTGCTATGATTATTTCAATTTTATTTACTTTTGATAATTCACCAGCTTTAATTAATGCTGTTGGTACTTGAATTGCTCAAATATGATTATTAATTTTTGGTTTAATTTTATTGATTGGCCTTGGTCCTTGAGGTTGAAAACTATTCCCATCATTAAAAAAATATAATGATCAATATTCTTGAATTAAATGAACAAAAGTTTATACAGTCTTTATTTTAGCGTTGGCGCCAATTATTATCTTAATTAATATTGGTGCTGGAATTTATGATGTTGGTTTAGGGATTCAAAAAAATGCTTTCACTAATGCGCTAGTTGCTTTAATTGTCGGGATTGCAATCCCAGTAATCTTAGCTTTAATTTTTACTTATCAAAAAGAGATTCGCCTTTGATTCCATAAAAAGAAGAAAGTAGGGTAAAATAAAATTATGTCAGTTGCTGCAATTATTTATTTAGTAGTTTTATTAGGAATTTTAATTGGTGGTTTTATTTTCTTTATTATTATGGATTTAAAGAATCATAAAAAATCAAAAAGTAAAAGTAAAAATAATGATCATTAATTAGAAATTTTACTTGTAGTTTAAAAGGTTGGAAAACCTTAAAAGAGGCAAACAAGAATGAAAGAAATGAAGGAAACAAAAAGTTCAATTAAAAAGAATAATACAACAAAAAAGGAAAATTTGATTGAGACAAATTTAAATAAACTTGGTACTAAAAAGCTTTTGTTGCTTAATCGAATTTTGTTAACGCTTGTTGGTATTAGTTTTTTCTTAATTTGATTAATATTTAGTACCAACAATTTTTATCCACGAAATGAAGATAATATTGCCGCTAAATTGTTGAGTGTTCCAGTTGAAGCAGCAATTTGACCAATTACTTTTCTTGCTCTTTTTGTTTTTATTATGCCGATTTGATCATCAACTAGTTTAAAGTTTTTACTTACTTTTTTAATTCTTTCTTTTTTAATTTTTATCTTAACTTTTGTTTTTCTAGCTTTTTTGCTGATTACAATTTCTTGATTTGTTTGATTGTTAGTTAATATTATTAGTTGTTCAGTAATTATTTTTACATTAATTAGTGTGGTTCATTTACATAACCAAAGCTAATTAATCAAACTGGAATTAAATATTGACTTTCTTGGCAATAACTGGTATAACTAACTAGTGGACTTGCGGGTGTAGTATAACGGTTATTATTCTAGTCTTCCAAACTAGCGATATGGGTTCAATTCCCATTACCCGCTCCATTTTCCATTTATTTATTGATGTTTTTTGAACATCTTTTTTTTATTTTTGGGTCTTTGTTATATAATGTTGATAGTTAATTAAAAAAATTTAGAGAAAGAAATAATTATGACTAATAATGATGAATTAAATTTGAATAATCAAACAAATCAAAATGTTGTAGGTTCGCCATTAAAACGAACTAGATTTATTATTAGTTTTGCTTATTTAATTATTCAAGTTTTAATTCCTGGTTTAATTTTATATTTTTTAACATCAAATGATTTTACTTTTAGTTTCCATCTGCCGTTATGGTTGATGTTTGTTTTATCATTTGCGTTAATCTTATTTGCGATTATTGTTACTTTAATAACTTATAAATGCAAACTGCATCAATTGGATCAATTTACTTATGTGGTACCATTTGTTTTTTTAATTGTTGGTTTGTATTTATCTAGTTATTGATTGGCTGGTGATTATTTTCTAGTTCGTTTTATTATTGGTTTTGTGTTGGCGATTATTGGGATTTTCATTGCGAGTTTGGTTTTGTTATTGGTGGTGAAGAAAAAAAATTTGAAGGATAAAATGTAATAAAATTAAAGTTAAAATTGATTTTATGAGCATTTTTTTATTGTCATATTAGAGAAAAAAAGTTTTGCAAAATTTTGCAAAACTTTTTAAGTTGTTTTTTTCATTTTTTAGGGTTTGATTTATCGTTATTATTTATTAAGATGTTTTTTGAATTCTTCTCAAGCACCTTTACCTAATTTTGCTGTATATGTCCCTGAAAGACCTTTATCAAGGATAAAAAGAGTTTTGTCTCCTTCAGCTACAACTCTTGCAAGAAAATCTAAGTTTATAATATGATTATCATTTCTAAAAAATTGTTTATCATTTTTTACTGCGTCTACAGTAGTGTCGAAGAATTCTTTACCATATGAGACTTCTTCTTCATTCATAAAAGTAACTAATGTATCGCCAGATCTAAGTTCAATTGCACGTATATCATTTAAATTTACAGAAACATTATAGTTTTTTAAAAATCTAAATCCTCTTCCTAGATTAATTTGGGGACCGATATTATCTTGATTTACATAAATTGTTTTTTCTCTTGCAGACATTTTTTTTCCTTCTTTCTTTTGTATGATAGAAATAATCTTAGTTTGAAATTATTTTTCAATTTCCTATTTGTCAAGATGTTTATTAAATTCATCTCAAGCGCTTTTGCCTAATTTTATTTGAAATGTCCCTGAAAGACCTTTATTGAAAATAAAAATAGTTTCTTCGCCTTGAAGCCCAGCTCTTTCAAGAAACTCTAAATTTAAAATATGAAAATAGTTTCTAAAAAATTGTTTATCATCTTTTAAATCATTTTTAAGAGTTTCAAAAAAGTCTTTACCATATGAAACTTCTTCATTTAACATAGTAACTAATGTATCTCCAGCTCTTCCTTCAATTACACATATATCATTTAAGTTTGTAGAAGTATTACTGATGTTAAAAAATCGATATTCTTTTCCTAGATTAATTTGGGGACCGATATTATCTTGATTTACATAAATTGTTTTTTCTCTTATAGACATTTTTTTTCCTTCTTTCTCTTTAGTTAGTTTCATCTTATTATTTTAAATTTCATAATTTTTTTAATAAAATATTTTAAAGAAAAGTATCCCTCCTTTCTTACGATATATATTTTATATACGTAATATATCTTTGTCTTTTTTAGTAGTTTTGTTAAAAATTTTAAATCATTATCAATTCTTGATTTAAATAAAATTTTCCTTGGATAAGTGAATTGCGAAACTATGACAATTTATTTTTGCTTAGTTATACTTTGTATACAAGTACTTGGAAAAAATTATGGCTAACAAAGAAAGAAAACAGAAATATTAATTAAGTGACAATAAATGATTAAAAATAGGAGGAGAATAATGATTAAATTATTTGCAAATACCGAAGTAAGACGACAAATTACTAATTTTCAAGAACTAAAAGATGTATCATTAGAAGTTTTAGATGAAGAATTAGTTACAGCAACATTAGAAGAAGATGAAGTTATTGTTAAAGCAAAAAATAAGAATGGCGAAACAGAATTAATAATTTCAGCAGTAAATGCCAAAGAAGAGGTTAAAATTAAAATTATTGTAGAATATGCTAACATTAGAGTTAATTTAGAAAAGAACAACTTAATTGGATTTAGAAATCAAAAATTATATATAAAAGTTCTTAATTACGATGATTTAGTAAATATAAATTTTTCTTGAAATAGTGGTAGAGACGATTTTATTTATGGAATCGATGAATTAAAGAAATCATTGTATATTAAAGTAAAAGATACAGCAATGGAAAATGAAACATCAGTTTTTTTTGTTAATGCAGAGAATGCCGAAGTATTACAACCAATTACTATAACAGTAGCTGAAATTAAACCAGATCAAATTATTGAAATAAATACTGATGATATTAAATTGGAAAGATAATTTTCTTAAGAATCTTCTTTTATCTTGTTCTCAATATTGAACAAAAAAAAGATCAAGAATAATAAAATTTGAGAAATTAGTTCAATTTTAACTAAGGGCAATTTTGTTAATATTAACCATAATGGCATTCTTTTTAATTTTTAATGGTTTAAGGATGTCATTTATCCGTTATTTCCTAGACAAAAATCATTAATTCTTATAGTTTATCTTGATTTTATTAATAAATATAATTATAATTATTAATGCTGTGAAAACAGTTGCAACCGCACTTTTTAGGTATTTAAGCGTTTTTATCAAAACCACCTCATAAGGCGAGTCTAAGCTGGAGGTGCAAGATGTTTGCAATAATTAAAACCGGTGGCAAACAAATTAATGTTGAAGTTGGGAAAGAATATTTTATCGAAAAATTAGCAGGTGATGCTGAAGATAAAGTGGTTTTTGACCAAGTATTAATGATTGACGGAACGGTTGGTAACCCGATAATTAAAGGTGCTAGTGTTCACGGAATCATTATCAAACAAGATAAAGCAAAAAAAATTGTTGTTTTTAAATATAAACCAAAGAAAAATTCAAAGACTAAATATGGTCATCGTCAGCCATATACTAAGGTTAAAATTACTGATATTTTGTTGAGTGGTAAACCAAAACCAGCAACTAAATCAACAGTAAAAAAAACAACAACCGAAGCTACAACAAGTAAAAAACCAAAAACAACAGAACAAGAAACTACAAAAAAAGTAACTAAAATAGTTAAAGAACCAACTACAAAAGTTGCTGCAACTAAAAAACCTAGTGTTAAAGTAGCAACCGGTGAAAAAAAAGTAGTTAAAACTGATCCTAAAAAACCATCAACTGCGAAAAAAGCAGAAGTAAACAATCCTACTAAAAAATAGTTATTATGGTAAAAGTTAATTTATATTATCAACAAGATAAGATTGTTAAACTAGAAGTTAGTGGTCATGCTAATTTTGATCAGGTTGGTAAAGATATTGTTTGTGCAGGAATTTCTGCCGTTATCTTTGGTACTTTGAATGCTCTTGATAATCTAATTTCAAAAAATGAAGTTAAAATTATTGAAGCAAAAAATAAAATTACGATTGATATTTTAAAAGTAACAGATGATAATCAAATGATTTTACAAACAATGTTCTGACAATTAAAGACAATTAGTAGTCAATACACTAAAAACATTATCATTAAGGAGGTTTACTAAAATGCGTTTTCAATTAAATTTACAATTCTTTGCTTCTAAAAAAGGAGTTGGGTCAACTCGTAATGGAAGAGATTCACATTCTAAGCGTTTAGGAGCCAAGGCAAGTGATGGACAATTAATCCACGAAGGAACAATTATTTACCGTCAAAGAGGAACTAAAGTTCACCCAGGAGTAAATGTTGGTCGTGGTGGTGATGATACTTTGTTTGCTTTAAAAACTGGTATTGTTAAGTATGTTAAATTTGCAAAAAATAAAACTAAAGTTAATATTTTAGAAGCAAAAAAATAATATAATTAATAATTAATTAATATAAATCCCTAATTTTTTAATGAATAGGGATTTTTTATATATTCTTTTGATATTAATTAGCAATTTAATATCTTCAGATATATTTTTTTAATTGCTCTAATCTTTTTTTATTTATAATATTTTATAGATTTTTTTAAAATTTAACTTTAGAATAACAATAAAGAATAAAATTTAAAATTGAGGGTAAAAGAATAAAGGGGGTTTAATATGCTTAAAAAAATTATCACAACAATAGCAATAACAGTATTATCAACTGGATTAGGATTAAATTTAATTCCTAATCCTGAATTATCGAAAGATTTTTCAACTCAAAATATTGACAAAGTTAGTCCGCAAGACCTTAGTTTCAATCTTAATAATGATCTGAGTGATATAAAATTAACAGCAGAAAATTCTGATAGAGGTTTTATTATAACTTTTAATTTTTGATTTACTAATCCATGAGATTTTAATTATATAAAAAATGATTATACTTCAAGTAATATGTTTTTAATGCAATGAGGTAGTGACACATATAATTATAATAATAAATTATTTCAAGATAATAAAAGACGTATTAATATTGTTCAACATGCTAAAATAACAACTACTAGTGAAATAAGACAAAATGTCAACACTTTAATGGTTGAACGAGAATCATCTGGTTTAGCAAAAGCTGCGGTTGCTTTTTTTGATGGTTTCACTTATTATCAGCAAGATGGTATGTTTTATGTCCAATGATTATTATTATTAGAATCAAATGCTTATAATTCTTTTAGTACAGCATTTTCTGCAATATCAATTGGTTCAAAAGTAACATTTTCTTAAAATTTAGATTATAAAATATATTAAAAGTAATACTATTCAAATTAATAATTTTATTCTTTTTTTAGTTCCTTAACAATTAACAAGATAAAAAATCCCTATTTTAATGGATAGGGATTTTTTATTGAAAGTTGTTAACAAATAATTTATTTCATTTTATTATTTTATATTATAATAATAAAAGTCTGTTAGTGGGTGTTTGGGAACTTTGAAGAGAGGGGGCAAACATGCCAAACGTTAAAAAAAATATCATAAAAAAAGGTAAATTATCAAAGTTAGAACAAAAACAATTATTACTTGCAAAAAAGAATAAAAAAACTAAAGTAATTTTATTAAAATATCATGATAATCGTCCTTTAATTTGATTTGGAACAAATAAAGAACATAAAACAACGAATGAATCTCGTTTAGTTTTACAATTAGATAATGATAATTTTTATTTTTATTTATCAGGAATTAAAAAAACAAGTAGTCATTGAGGTAAAAATTGAATTAATTTTAAAACTAAATTAGATTATAATAATCAAATCTCCTTACTTAAGGAATTACCTAAATTAATTGATCAAGAAAATTTATATCAGCAAAGTTTATTATTAAAATTAAAAATTGATTTTTTAATTAATCAACCGGCATCTTTTAATCCAAAAAATATTGATTTCAAAAATCAAGCTGATTTTTTATTTAAAAAAATTATGCCTTTAAGTAGAAATCTTGATCTTTATTATGAAAATTTTGAAATTAAAACAACAGAAGTTGAAAATTTTTCAAAAGTAAAAGATTATTTTACAATCTCAATGAAAAATTATCAACAAGAAGTAGATATTTTATTTGAACCTTTGAATCAATTATTTAAAAATTTTGAAACTTTACCAAAAGATTTCCAAGGCGATCATCAAGTAGTTAGTGAATTAAAACAAGAAACTTCAATGGCATTAAAGCCAAATATTGCGTCATTAACTCCTAATGCACCGCAAGATTTAGAAAAGTTAACAACTGAAAACCAAGAAGTAACAACTGATGATTATCCTTTAGTTATTGTAGATTTAGAAAATCCTAATTTAGAAATTCGTGAATTAGATTTTTCAGAATATTAGAATTAATAATGATATATATTTATTTATTGTGATTTTCAAGGTATTATTTATTGTGAAGAACGATTTTTTCTTATTTTGTTTAGGAAAAATCAAATGTTAAATATTAAAGTTTAGGAAAAAATTACGATGAAGTTTATTGATTTGATTAAATTAAAAGTTAAAGCAGGTAAAGGCGGTGATGGTATCATCGCTTTTCGTCGTGAATTATATGTTCCTAAAGGTGGGCCAAGTGGTGGCGATGGTGGCAATGGTGGTAGTGTTATTTTTGTTGGTGATGAAGGATTAAATACCTTATTAGATTTAAGGAAAAATCGTGAAATCAAAGCTTGACCAGGGGAAAATGGTAAACCAAAAAATATGCATGGTAAAAATGGTGTTAGCACAACTGTGCGAGTACCATTAGGGACAATTATTAAAGATGCTAAATCAGGTGAAATTATTGCTGATATTACAAAAAACAAACAAACGGCAGTCATTGCTAAAGGTGGTATTGGTGGTCGTGGTAATGCTAAATTTGCTTCGTCAACTAATCGAGTACCAAAAATTTCAGAAAATGGTACAGCAGGTCATGAATTAGAAATAATTTGTGAATTAAAATTATTAGCTAATGCTGGACTAATTGGGTTACCTAACGCTGGTAAATCAACTTTAATTAATTCAATTTCAGCTGCTAAACCATTAATTGCTGATTATCCATTTACAACTTTAGATCCACATTTGGCGGTAGTGAAAAATAATAATGACAGTTTTGTCATTGCTGATTTACCAGGTTTGATTGCTGGTGCTAGTGATGGTAAAGGATTAGGATTACAATTTTTAAAACATATTGAACGTTGTCAAGTTTTAGTTCATATCGTTGATATTAGTGATAAAAAAAGCGATCACTTTTTAACTTATCAATTAATCAAACAAGAATTAAGTAAGTATAATAAAAAGATTTTAGATAAACCTGAAATTGTTGTTGCTAATAAAATTGATCTGCTTGATGATTTATCAGCAGTTAAAAAACTAGAAAAAGCAATTAAAAAACCAATCTTTGCTATTTCTGCATTAAAAAAAACTAGTTTACAACCATTAATTACTGAGATTGCTAATATTGTTAAAAAAGTGCAAACCCAAGAACCAGAAATAATCAAAGAAGACCATGTATTATATAAATATCAATCAAAAGTTATTGAGTCAGAAGTAATTGTTAAAAAGCTTAAAGAACATGATTGGCAAGTTACGGGTTCTGCTGTTGCTAAGATTGCGGAAAGAAATCCTTTAAATACTTACCAAAATATTTTGTTATTTAGAATTAAACTTCAAGATTTGGGTGTTTTTGAGCAATTAAGAAAAAAAGGCGTTAAAAAAGGTGATAGTGTTAAGATTTATAATTATGATATGATTTGAGAAGAAGATTAAAAAATAAATTAATTAAAAGATAATTTAAAGGTGGGTGAAAATTATGAATGATATGACAGTAATTATTCTTATTGTATCAATTATTGGTGTAGTAATTATTAGTTTTATTGGGTGATTTATTTATTTTCTAAAAAGAAATAATCAATCAACAATTAATATTGAACCAATCCAAAAAGATATTAACCACTCAAAAGAGATTTTAGAAAATCAGGTTAAAAATTTAAAAGAACAATTGGAAGTACAAAATACAATTATTAATACTTTTAAAGAAAATTGAAATGTTAATGATCGTGATAATAATCAAAAAATTACTACGTTAATTACTGCATTACAAGGTTTTCAAGGTTCTTTAAATAAAAAAGAAGCAGATTATAAATTAAATGCTGAAGAAATTAAAAAACAAGTTGGTGCTGTAATTACTGATTTAGCAACGTTAAAAGAATCATCAAATGTTTTAGGAACAATTAATGATAATATTCAAAGTTTGCAGCAAGTATTTGTTAATACTAAAAAACGTGGTAATGTTGGCGAATATTTATTAGAAAAAATTTTAACTAATATGTTAGGTAATAATCAAAAGTTATGGGAAAAACAATATAAAACTGCTGATGGTAAAATTGTTGATGCTTATATTAAAACTGAGGAGACAAAACAGGGAATTGCTGTTGATTCAAAGTTTTCAACTGATAATTATCAAAAATATTTTGCTACTGAAGATGCTAATATTAAAAATACTTATTTAAAAACTTTTCGTACTGATATTAAAAATCGGATTAATGAAGTAGCAAAGTATATTAACCCGAAAAATGATATTTCTAGTGCTGTTATGTTTGTGCCATCAGAAGAAATTTTTGCTTTTATTTATGCTAATTATCAAGAAGAGGTGGTTGATTATGCTTTTAATAAACGAGTATGAATTACCTCACCAACAACTTTAGCAGCAATCTTATTTGCGATTGATAAAAATATGAAAGATATCCAATTTAATCGTAATATTGAAAAAATTCGTACTAATTTATTGAAAATTAAGACTGAGTTTGATCGTTGAATTGATCGGTGAGAAGCAGTTAAAAAAGGTTTTAACACAACTAATACAGCAATTAATAATCTTGATAAAACCCATAATAAACTTGCTAATCAGTATAATAATATTTTATTGTCAGAAACAATAACAGATGATGCAAAAGAAAGTGAATAATTATGAATTTAAAACAATATTTAGATGAAATTGTTAAATTTCTCCAAGATGAAGTAAAAAAAGCTAATGCTAAAGGATTAATTGTTGGTTTAAGTGGTGGTGTTGATTCGGCTGTTGCTGCTTTATTAATGCAAAAAGCCTTCCCCAACAACCATTTAGTTTTGTTGATGCCTTGTTTATCACCAAAAATTGATTTAGATTATGCTAATAATTTAGTTAATAAACATAAACTGACGGCTAAATTAGTTAATTTAGATGATGTTTTTCTTACTTTTAAAAGAAATTTACCACTAAATTTACCTGAAATTAAACAAAGAACAGTTTTAGGTAATGCTAAAGCTAGATTGAGAATGAGTACTTTGTATGCTTATGGTCAATCTTATAATTATTTAGTTATTGGCACAGGTAATGCTGATGAGTGATACACTGGTTATTTCACCAAATATGGTGATAGTGGTGCTGATTTACTGCCACTTGTTAATTTATTGAAACAAGATATCTTTCAAGCAGCTAAAATGTTGAATGTTACGAAAGAAATAATTGATCGAAAACCGACTGCTAGTTTATGAGAAGGACAAACTGATGAAGCAGATTTAGGTTTTACCTACCAAAAATTAGATCAATTCTTATTGGGTAATTCAAGCCAACTATCAGAACCAGAAAAAACCAAAATTACGACAATGCATCACCAAAC